>JBDGQO010000001.1:0-13308 GCA_042219045.1 Bipolaricaulia bacterium
GGGGACCATGGGCCGAGTGAATGAGGGCACCGGGCCGCACGATGATGGCGCTAGTGCCTGGAAGGGGGCGAATTTAGGATGAAGCTGATCGCCGCCGCGGACCTGCATGTGAAGGAACGCGAGCCCGAGCGACTCGACGTCTGGGCCTGGATTCTGCAGCAGGTCGTGGATCGCCACGCGGATGGGTTGCTGGTTGCCGGCGATCTCTTCGACAGCGATGGCGATGCCGCCCGATCAGCCGACGATGTGAAGCGGCTGACGGCCGAGATGCTTCCCCCGAATACGCCGGTGGTGATGATCGCGGGCAACCACGATTCGGGACTGGCGTCGCTCGGCTGGGGGCTTCCCATCCATGTGCTTCAGCCGAACGCGACCGTCGACCTATCCGACCCCGAGGGCGATCTGGACGTCCGGATCCACGGGCTGCCGTACCAGCGAGGTGCGGTGCTTGACGATCTGCGTCAACGTTTGGCCCTGGACGACGGGCCTGTTCATATCCTGCTGGGGCATGCCTCGTATCTCAGCCCGAAGCATCCGCACATCGTCGAGGCGATCGAGGAGCATGGCGAGGCGAACGAATGCCTGCTCTACGAGTCAGACCTGCAGGGCGTTCCGGTCGATCACGTTCTGCTGGGACACTGGCACCGCCAGCAACCCTTGGGGGGCGAACCGCCGGTCACCTACGTCGGCTCTGCTATCCCCAACAGTCGTCGGGAGGAGGGACCGCGACACGTCCTGGATCTCACGGTCTCCCGTGACGGCGTGCAGATCGCCCCCTTGCCGGTCGAGCAGCCGCCCGGCTGGTTCTACGCGTCCCGGACGTACGATTGGCTTCCGCTCGATGAAGAAGCCAACGTCGAGGAGTTGAGCCAGCTTGTCGCCGATGCGGCGTCGCCCGGCTGTGTGCTTCATCTGACGATCCGGGGATATTCTCGCCACCCCATCGAGGAGCTCCGCCGCCGAATTCGCGAGAGGCTGGCCCCGTTCGAGGAGCGGTTGCTCCGGCTGACTATTGATGATGCGGAGCTTGCCCAAGCCGATCAGTTCGACCATCCGCTGGTTGAGCGGACCCTGGCCGAGCTGGAGGGCGTCGAGCTCGACGAGCGTCTCATGGAAGAGGTTCGCTTGACGCAGGATCCGGCGCTGGTGCGCGCATGGATGGAGGCGACGCTGCGCGATGCCCCGGACGACGTGCGGAGCCGAGCGAAGCGATTCCTGATGCAGGCCCTCTACGAGGAGTTGATGGGATGAGGATCGCTCGGGTTCGCACCGGCCCGCTGGGGCCGCTGCCCGCTCTGGACTGGGCGCTCGAGGACTGTGAGGTGGTCTACGACGACAATCAGCAGGGCAAGACCACGCTCATCGACGTCCTCATCCATTACCTTTTCAAAGAAGGCACCAAGCGGCTGTTCGAGGGCGAGGATCGCTATGCCGCCTACCCCGACACGGCCATCACCGTCGAACGCCGGGGCGAGACCTACACGTTCGGATCGGAGCGTCCCAGCGCGCGGTTGAGCGAGCTGCTCGGCTGGAACATGCCGGAGCTGCACCGCTTGCTCTGCGTGCGGGCGGGCGAGATGGCCATCCACGGCGGCGGGCGCAAGCGAGAGGAAATGTGGCAGCTGCTGAGCGGCTTGCTCTCCGGGCTTGAGGGGAACCGCGTGGAGCGGGTGAAGAAGCGGATCCAGAATCAGGCGTCCGTCACCAGCACCTTCCAGTGGTCAAATCAAGGGCATCAGAAGGTTCGCGAGCGATACGTCCAGCGGCTGGTGCCTCAGCTGGAGCGAGCCCGCGACGCCGAGGAAACCGTCCGCCGGTTGATGGCGCTCAACCAGGAAGAGCAAGAGACGGCCTCCGTCCAATCCGAGCTTGAGGCCAAACGCCAGGCGCTGCAGGAGCGACGTCATGGCCTGGAGACCCTGAAGAGACGACACGCGTTGGAGCAGGCACGGGACTTGCTCGACCGGGCCTTGACGCTCCGCCGCAAGATCGCGGACGAGTTCGGCGAGCGGATTACGGTCCAATTGGGGGACGAGTGGTCGTCGTTGGCTGAGGAGCTTGCCGACGCTCGCGAGCGGCTCGAGCAAAGCGAGTCGCTATCCGCCGAGCTTCAGCGGATCGATGACGCGCTCCAGCAGCGGGAAGCTCAAATCGACGAGGCGCGCGAGGAACGAGAACGCCAGCGCGCTCAGTGGCGGGACTGGCGGGAGAACCGGCTTCGTCCGCTTGCGCAGCGCGTCGAGAACCGACAAGCCGCGTTCCAGTCGGCCAGAAAGTCGGCCCCCCTGGGCATCGGCATGGGCGTTGTCGGCGTGGGGCTTGCCCTGGCTGGCTTGCTTGGGGAGGGACTCAGCCCGTGGGTCGGCATCGGTCCGGGCGCGCTGCTGCTGGGCAGCGGCGCGGGCCTCGTCGCGCGTGTCCCGCAGACGAGGAAGGGCTATGAGTTGGCTCGCGAGCAACTGGCGGGCCTGCTCAGTGACCAGCTGCATGCGTCGGTCTCGGCCGCTCAGGCGCTGGACCGGGCCCATGAGGTGCTGACCGCTGACATTCTGGCGTTGGTGTATCCGGACGGGGAGGACCCGGTTGACCAGCTCCAAGCAAGCGTCCATCGGCTTGAGACCGAGCGAGCCATGAAGCGAGAGCAGCTGTTGGAGGTGCTGCCGGCGGACGCATCCGATCAGGATCCGACGCAGTTCTGTCAGCGCTGCGTTGACGATCTGGAAAAGCGCGAGGACGACCTGCGCCGCAAGACGGGGTGCCCAGATCTCGAGACGTTCCAGACCCAACTTGAGGCGCGCCGCCGTGCGGAATCCGAGTTATCCCGTCTGCGCACTCGGCTCTCGCAGGCCCTGGATGTGCCCGAGGAAGACCTCGATCTCGATGCGGTGGCCACGCAGATCGAGCAGCGATGGGCCATGCTCGAGGTGCCGGCCGAGTTGGGCGAGGTCGATGACCCCGATGCCGAGCTCGCCAAGGTTCGCCAGTCGGACGACGAGGTCCGGCAACAGCTGGATCAGCTCGAGCGCCGACTGGACGAGATCAAGCAGGAGCGCCACGGCATCCGTCAAGCGTTTGCTGAGCTCGGGATCGCGGTCGACGCCCCGGAGAAGCTCTTCGAGACGCGCCGCCGGTGGAAGGCCGAGCTGGCGGAGGGCGTTCGGGATCGCCTTGCCGCGACGCTGGCCTGTAGCGTCCTGGATCAGGTTCAACGGGATTATCAGACGCAGATCAAGCGGCTCCTGGAGGGCGGCGACCTCAACCGGCTCTATCGCGAAGCCATGGGCCAAGGTCAAGAAGTTCGCTTCAACGGCGACAGCTTGACGTTTGAAGTCGAGCGGGATGGGCAGGTGATCGGGGAACGCGCGCTGAGCACGGGGGCATTGACCCATCTCTACTTCGTGTGCCGCTTGAGCGTCCTCCGCCGACTGTTCGATGAGGCGCCCGGCTTCCTGATCCTGGACGATCCGTTCTTGACGTACGCGCCGGCCCGCAAGCAGCGAGCGATTGGGCTGCTGGAGCCGTTCCTCGCCGACGGTTGGCAAGTGATCGCCTTCACCGTGGATCCGGCCACTCGCGATGGGCTGCAGGATCTCGGCGGGACGGTTCGCCGGATCCAAGACTTGTAAATCAAGCGCTCCCGCGTCTGCAAGTCGCTACTGAACCGACGACGCGGCGAGCTTCCCTTCCAAACTTGCCAATGCCTCTCCGGGCCCCACGACGCTCAGCGTCCACGGTTGCTCGAAGAGCGTCCGCGCGATCGTCTGGACGTCGTCGACGGTGACGGCCTCGACGCGCTGGATGATCTCGTCCACGGAGCGATGCGTGCCGTGGATCTCGGCGAGCCCCAAGCGCGCCATGCGGGCCTGGCTGCTGTCCAGCCCCAACACGAGGTTGCCCTTGAGCTTCTCCTTGGCGAGCCGGAGCGCGTCCTCGGACACGGGCTCGGTCCGAATCCGCTCGACCTCCTCGAAGCAGATGTCGAGCGCCTGCGAGGCGTTGCCCGGCTCGGTGCCGACGTAGATGTTGAACGCGCCGCTGTCGCTGTAGGGACTGGAGGCGCTGAAAACGGCATACGCCAGCCCGAGCTCCTCGCGGACGCGCTTGAACAGCCGCGAGCTCATCCCGCCGCCGAGGATCGTGTTCATGAGCTCGAGCCCGTAGCGCCGGTCGTCGTCGCGGGCGAGGCTGGCCGTGCCGAGGCAGAGGTGGGCCTGCTGCACGTCGCGGTCCTCGAGGTGGAAGCCGCCTTGGAGGCTCGGGGCGTGGCGCGGCGCGGCCGCTTCGTCGGCCTGGCCGATGGGCCCGAACTTGGCTTCCGCCATTCGCCTGAGCTCCTCGGTGTCGACGTCGCCCACGGCGACGAGGAAGAGCTGGGCCGTGTCGTAGAGGCCGAACTGCTCCATGAGGCCCTCGCGCGTGAGGCCGTTGACCGTCTCGACAAAGCCGGAAATGGGCCGCGTCAGGGGGTGTTGATCGGCCCAGAGCTGCTGGTCAAAGCGCTCGAAGGCGACGTCCGAGGGCGTGTCCTCCTGCATGCGGATCTCTTCGAGGATGACGCCCTTCTCGCGGGTCACGTGTTCGGGATGGAAGCGGGGACGGCGCACCAGATCGCTCAGGATGTCCATGGCGCGCTCCAGGTGCTGGGGGAGCACGTCGACGTGGTACGCCGTGTACTCCCGCGAGGTCATGGCGTTGATGGCCCCGCCGATGGCGTCGATCTCCTCCGAGATCTGGAACGCCGAGCGGGTCTCGGTCCCCTTGAAGACCATGTGCTCCAGGAAGTGGGTGATGCCGGCTTGGGCGTCGGCTTCGTCGCGGCTGCCGAGCCGCGCCCAGACGCCCATGGACAGGGGGCGGTCCGGGCGCGGTTCCACCAGCACCGTCAATCCGTTGCCGAGCGTCGTCCTGTGGCAGCCCGGATAGAGCGTCTCCATCGAGGGGTGAGCGTTGGGGGCGCTCATGCTCCCTCGCGATTCGGGCCGGAGCCCTCGCGGCTCGTTGCGGCGTCCTCGCCGTTGGGAGACGCCCCCTTGCCGCTGCCGTCGAGCACCTTGATCAGCTTGAGGGAGTAGCGCCCCTTGTCGTCGATGCGGGCAACTTCAATGGTGACGCGATCGCCGACCTGGACGACGTCCTCGACGTTGTCGACGTGGCCTTCGGCCAGGTTGGAGATGTGGATCAGGCCGGAGACGTCCTCGAACTTGACGAAGGCGCCGTAATCAGCGATGCCGTCGACGATGCCCTCGTAGCGATGGCCCTCTTGGATCGGCTCGCGCTTCGGCTTGGCGTCCTCGTGGCCGCCGCCGTCGGCGCTGGTCGTCGATCCGGAGGCCACGGGCTTCAGGTTGAAGCGCCCCATGGCGTCGATCTCGCTCACCTCGACCTCCATCTCGTCGCCGATGTCGACGACGTCCCGAACGTTGTTGACGTACTCCTCGGAGAGGTCGGAGACGTGGACGAGCCCTTGGACGCCGGGCTTGATCTCCACGAACGCGCCGAACTTCTCGATGCGCTTGACCGTGCCCGCGAAGCGATCGCCGACCTCCGGGTCCTCCGTCAGGTCATAGATGTGCTTCTTGGCGGCCTCCACGGAGTCCCGGCCCGGGCCGGAGATCTTGACGCTGCCGTCGTCCTCGATGTCGACCTCGGCCTCGGTCTCCTCGATGATGTTGCGGATCGTCTTGCCGCCGGGGCCGATGACGAGCCCGATCTTTTCCGGGTCGATCTCGATGATCTCGATGACGGGCGCGTACTTGCTCAGCTCCGCTCGCGGCGCGGGAAGCGTTTCCGTCATGCGGTCGAGGATCTGCAGCCGCGCCGCCTTGGCCTGCTCCATTGCCCGCGACATGAGATCGCCGGTGATGCCGCTCACCTTGACGTCGAGCTGGAACGCCGTGATGCCGTCACGCGTCCCGGCGACCTTGAAGTCCATGTCGCCAAAGGCGTCTTCAAACCCGGCGATGTCGGTCAGTATGGCTGCTTCGCCGCCCTCTTCGATCAGGCCCATGGCGATGCCGGCCACTGGCTTCTTGATGGGCACGCCCGCGTCCATGAGCGCCAGGGTGCCGCTACACACCGATGCCATGGAGCTCGAGCCGTTCGACTCGGTGATCTCGGAGACGAGCCGAATGCTGTAGGGGAACTCCTCCTCGTCTGGGAGCATCGGCTGGATGGCGGTCTCGGCGAGGTTGCCGTGGCCGATCTCGCGGCGCTTCGGCGGGCCGAGGCGCCCGGCTTCGCCCACGCAGTACGGGGGGAAATTGTAGTGGAGCATGAAGCGCTTGCGGCCCTCTTCCATCATGAGGTCGACGATCTGCTCGTCCTGGCGCGTGGTGCCGAGCGTGCACGTGCCGATGCTCTGGGTCTCGCCGCGGGTGAACAGCGACGAGCCGTGGACGCGCGGCAGGATCCCGGCTTCCACGCTGACGGAGCGGACGTCCTCCGGCTTGCGCCCGTCCATGCGCGTGCCGCGCCTGAGCGACTCCAGCCGGACGTGCTTTTTGAGCACGTCGTCGAAGAGGCCCTTCAGCGTCTCCCGAAGCTCGGATTGCTCGTCGTCGGAGAGCCCTTGGGACTCGGCTTTTTGGGCGACCAGGTGCTCGATCGCCTCGTCGCGGATCTCGTCGGCCAGGGCCTCGCGCTCGATCTTGGGCATGGGCTCCCACAGGCGCTCCAGGGACGAGCCGAGGGCCTGCTCGAGTTCGCCCTTCAGCGTCTCCAGCGTCGGGTCCGTCTCGGGGACCGCGACCTTGGTCGTGGGGCCGGCCTTCTGGGCGAACTCGCGCTGGAAGCCCACGAGGCGCTGAATCTCCTCGTGGCCCATCTGGACCGCTTCCACGACTTTGGATTCCGGCACCTCGTCCATCTCGCCCTCGACCATCGTCACGGTCTCTTCCGTGCCGGCGATGACGATGTCCATGGCGCTGGCCTCGAGCTGATCGTAGGTCGGGTTGACGACGAGCTCGTCCTCGACGAGGCCCATGCGGACCCCGGCGATCGGGCCCTCAAAGGGGATCGAGCTGATCGTCAGCGCCGCGGACGCCCCGAGCATCGCCGCCACCTTCGGGGAGTAGTCGCGATCGGCGGACAAGACCGTCAGGACGACGTGGACGCGCTCCTGGTAGTTGTCGGGGAAGAGCGGCCGAATGGGCCGATCGATCATGCGGGCGTTCAGGACGGCCTCCTCCGAGGGCTTGCCCTCGCGCTTGAAGAAGCCGCCAGGAATTTTGCCGCCCGCGTAGAACTTCTCCTCGTAGTCGACGGTCAGCGGAAAGAACGGCAGCGGCTCGTCGAGCGGGTCACGGTTGGCCGTCGCAAGCACGCGGGTGTCGCCGAAGTTGACGACGACGGCCCCGTCAGACTGTCGCGCCATGCGGCCGGATTCGAGCGTAAAATCGTTTTTCACGAGTTGGACAATGGAGAAATCTCCCATGGGTATTCCCTCACTTCTCTATACAGATACGGTTGGTCGCCACCGATGCGTCGGAAGGCATATGGACGATTGGAACGGACTCAGCCGCGGATCTGGAGTCGGTCAATCAGCTGCCGATATGCGTCCGGGTCCTCGCGCAGGAGATACTTCATCAAGCGCTTGCGGCGGCCGACCTTTTTCATCAGGCCGCGCTGGGAATGGAAGTCGTGCTTGTGGATCTTGAGATGCTCGGTGAGTTCGCGAATTTCGTGGGTCAAAACGGCAATCTGGACTTCCGGGGACCCGGTGTCGTTGGGGTCCCGTTGGTATTCGGCGATGACGTTGCTCTTTTCCTCGGGGCTGAGGACAGCCATATCCTATCTCCTCCTGTGTTTCTCCTGGTATGCGCGTACGTGGGCTCGGGCTTGGGTCTCGTCAAACGTCATGATCTCGCGGTCTTCCATAATCGGCTTGCCGTTGACGATCACGGACGTCACATCCGACGACTGGGCCGAATAGACCAGATTGGCGACCGGGTCGTAGGTCGGGACCCAGTGCGGCCCTTCCATGTCCCACAAGACGATGTCCGCCGACGTGTCCGGTTGAAGTGTGCCGATCTCGTCCCATTTTAACGCGCGCGCGCCGCGCTCCGTGCCGAGTCGGAACGCCTCCAACGCCGGGAGCGCAGTGGCATCCTCCAGTATAGCCTTCTGACAGTACGATGCCAACCGGATCTCCTCGAGCAGATCGAGGTTGTTGTTGGACGAGGCCCCGTCGGTCGCCACGGCGACGTTGATGCCCCGATCGAGCTGGCGTTGGACGGGCGCAAATCCCGAGGCCAACTTCAGGTTGCTCGCGGGGTTGTGGGCAACCTGGACGTCGTGCTCGGCCAACAGATCGAAATCGCCCTCGTCGAGGTGAACGCAGTGCGCGGCAAGCACGGGAGCCTCGAGGACCCCGAGGTCGGCCACGCGCTCGATGGGCGTCCGGCCCCAGGTTTCGCGGGCGGCCTCGACCTCGCCGCGCGTCTCCGCCAGATGGGTATGGATCAGCGTGTCGTGCTCGTCGGCCAGGTCGACGGCGCCCTCCCAAACGACGGGATCGCATGTGTAGGGCGCGTGCGGCGCAATCGCGGCGCGAATCCGTCCATCCGCGGTCTGGTTATGCTCGTTCAGGAAATCGCGCGTGGCCGCGATCTCGTCACGGGCCTTCTGGCCGCCGTTCGGGGCGATCATCCCGTAGGCCAACGTGCCGCGCAGGCCGCTCTCCGCAACCGCTCGAGCGACTTGGTCCATGTGGACGTACATGTCGGCGAGGCACGTCGTGCCCGAGCGGATCAGCTCGGCCATGGCATGGAGCGTGCCCCAGTAGACGTCCTCTTCGGTCAGCTCGGCTTCGAGCGGCCAGATCTCCTCCTCGAGCCAGCGCATCAAGGGCAGGTCGTCGGCGTAGCCGCGCATCAGCACCATGGCCAGATGCGTGTGGGCGTTGACGAGGCCGGGCGTTGCAAGCTTGTTGCGGCCGTCGATGACGTGCTCAACGTCGCTCGACGGCGGCGTCTCGTCGGTGTCGAGGATTGTCTCGATGTCGCCACCGCGCACGACGATCGAAACCCCCTCGCGAACCGGCGGGTCGCCGAGCGTGATCGCCGTGACGTCGCGAATCAGCAAGTCGTTGGGAGAGGCGGCGCTCATGGCGTCGGCCCCATGGGAGAGCAATAATCGAACGAATTGGAGACGGGCATGATCAGGGTATTGTAGCTGGCCGTCACGCCCCGTCGCAACTGCAGGGCTTGCGGGCCATGCGCGGCTCGTGCTACGCTTCGGGCGTTCCCGTCCCGACAGAGGAGGCAATTTGATGGCCCAAACGCGCATTGTGTCCGGGCAAAAGCCCACAGGTCGCCCCCATATCGGCAACTACTTCGGGGCCAATCGGCCGTGGGTCGAGCTTCAGGAGGACGAGCGCTACGAGTGCTACTTCTTCATTGCCGACTACCATGCCATCACCGTGGACTGGGACCCCGCCGAGCTCCGTCAAGACACGATCGATATGGTGCTCGATCTGATGGCCTGTGGCCTCGATCCGGAGCGGGTCGTGCTCTTCGCCCAATCGCACGTCCCCGAACACATGGAGCTGTGCTGGGCGCTCAACGCGTTCGCCAGCTACGGCGACCTGACCCGCATGACCCAGTTCAAGGAGGTCCGCGACGAGGCCGAAGAGAACGAAGAGTTCGTCAGTGCCGGGCTTTTTGACTATCCCGTCCTTCAGGCCGCCGACATCCTGATGTATCACGCCGAGGCCGTCCCCGTGGGCGAGGACCAGGTCCAGCACGTCGAGCTGACCCGGCGCATCGCGCGACGCTTCAACAGCCATCTCGGCGACTATTTCGCCGAGCCGGAGTGGTGGCTGAGCGAGGCGCCCCGGATCCGCTCCTTGGCGGATCCCGACAAGAAGATGAGCAAGAGCTACGGCGACAAACACGTCATTGGCCTGATGGAGTCCGAGGAGAGCATCCAGCAGAAGGTCAAGTCGGCCGTCACCGACGTCGGCCCGCAGGGCGAGGCGATGAGCCCGGGCGTGGAGAACCTGTTCCGACTGTTGAAACTGACCGCGCCGTCGGACGTCCACGACCGCCTCCACGGCGATTACGACAGCGGCTCCCTCAAGTACGTCGATCTGAAAGAGACGCTGTTCGAGCACCTCATGGAGACGCTCCGCCCCGTCCGCGAGCGCCGTCGGCAGCTCTCCGAGGGCGACGCCAAAGACGTCCTCAAGCTGGGGGCCGAGCGCGCCAGCTCCGTCGCTCGACAGACCGCCCGCGACATCCGGACGCGCATCGGCGTCGGCCCCCTTAGCTGACACGTAGCTCAAGTATTTCTCCCGCAACAAATGGGGCTTCCCGGTTGTTAACGCTGTGTTAACGCGGGCCTGCTAGGATAAACTGGGGGCCCGGCCATCGCACGCCATCTGGCCGCTGCTACGACCTCCGGCAGCGAGCGCGGGGTGAGGGGTTGAGGTGCACGGTTCCCAGGTCGGGCCCTCCCCTATCCTTGCAAAGCGTCAATCCGTGGCAAATCCACTGTCAACTTCTCTTCCGGGATTCGTACCCGCCCTTCGCTTGCTATACTGGGGCGATCGCTATGGAAGGGGTGACAAACGTGAAACGGACGCTGTTGATGGCGCTGGGGGTGCTGGCGCTCACGGGCGCGATCGTGTTCTTGTGGCCGGCCCCGCAGCCGCTTCAGGGCGTGGAGACGGTCGCCGTCAAGGGCAAGGGCAACCTGCCGGGTGACCTGGTGGAGGGCCTCGAAATTGCCCTGAATGACCGAAAAATCCGAGTTGTCAGCGAAAGCGAGAACCCCGACGCGGTCATCACGCTGGTCAAACCGACCTCGGCCAATGTCGACTTCCAGATCAGCGACGGCGGCTTCCAGGGCGAAGCGCACTTGACCCTGCGCGTCGAACGGGACAACGGGCGAGAGTACATGATGGATCTCAACGTCCGCTTTGACGGCACGGACCTGACCGCTGAGCTCTCCAGCCGCCCGTTCTGGCAGGTCTGGAAGTAACGCTGCATGGCGCCTGAGTCGGCTCCCGCGGCCCGTGACCGTGGCGCGCAGTTGACCCGCTACGTCGAACGGCTCGATCGCCGCCTCGACGGCTTGGCTCGACAGAGCATGCGCTGGACGCGCGCTCGAGTCGGATCTGCGAGCGCCGTTGCCGTGGGCTTGTTGGTTTCGTTCGTCATGGAGAGCACGTGGGTCTTGAACGGCGCCATTCTGCTCGCGGCCGTCGCGTTCGTCGGCAGCGTGCTCATCCATGGGCGCGTCCAGCGGGCGATCGCGCGGGCCGAACAGTGGCGGGCCATCAAGCGCACGCACCTCGCGCGCCAGACCCAGCATTGGGACGAGTTGCCCGAGCCGCGCTCGGAGGCGGTGGACGCGCGTCATCCGTTTGCCGACCTGCATCTGGTCGGCAAGGAATCGCTCCACCAGCTGCTCGACGTGGCGGTCACCGACGGCGGCAGCGCGCGGCTTCGTGACTGGCTGCTCGAGACGGATCCGAATCCTGGGCAGACGCGGCGCCGCCAGCGAATCGTGCGCGAGCTCGTGCCGCGCTCCCGTTTCCGCGATAAGCTCTGCTTCGCTGCACGACGCGACGAGGCGGCCCAAGCAACCCATCACGGCGCTCAGCGCGTGGTGGAGTGGTTGGAGGCCGACCCCGCTGAAGAAGGGCTGCGCTCGATGCTGGCCGTGCTGGGCGGTCTGGCGTTGCTGAACGTCGGGCTCGTTGTGGGATGGCTCTGGGGCGCCCTGCCCCCGATATGGCTGGGATCGCTGTCTCTCTACGTCGTGCTGTACTATCGCCAGGCCCGACACGTCGGGACGTTGTTTGCCGAGGCATCGACGCTGGAGAGCCTGCTGGGTCGGCTGCGGTCGATCTTCCGCGAGCTCGAAACGGTCAGCTATGCCGACTGTCCCGAGTTGGCCCAGCACTGCATGCCGTTCCGCGATCCCGAGCGGCAGCCATCCGCCGAGCTAGCACGAGTGGGCCGGGTCGCGGGCGCGGCCAGCATGCAGCGTCACCCCCTCTGGCTGCCGCTCAATCTCCTCGTTCCCTGGGATCTGTATTTCGCGCATCGGCTGCGCTCGTTGAAGGCCTCGCTCGCCGAGGAGCTCAGCCTCTGGCTGGAGCGCTGGTTCGATCTGGAGGCCGTGATCGGGCTGGCCAACTTCGCCGATCTCCATCCCGACTACGCGTTCCCCCAATTCCAGTCCCCGTCCGGCGATAACCGAATGCCGTTCGAGGCGAGCGCGCTCGGCCATCCGCTCATTCCGGACGATCAGCGCGTGGGCAACGATTTCGCCATGGACCGACTCGGCTCGATCGCGATCATCACAGGATCCAACATGGCGGGCAAGAGCACGTTCTTACGCACGATCGGGATCAATCTGCGATTGGCCTTCGCGGGCGGGCCGGTCGCGGCGCGCTCGCTGACGACGGTGCCGTTTCGGCTTTATACGTGCATCCGTCCCAGCGACTCCATCGCCGACGGCATCTCCCATTTCTACGCCGAAGTCAAGCGCCTTCGGACGCTATTGGATGAGTTGGAGCGCGAGCATCCGCATCCCGTCTTCTTTCTGATTGACGAGATCTTCAGCGCGACGAACAACCGCGAGCGGCTCATCGGCAGTCGGGCTTATGTACAACACCTCATCGACAAGCACGGCGTGGGCGCCATCTCCACGCACGACTTGGAGCTGGCCCAGCTCGAGGACGAATCGGCCAGCATTCGGAACATGCACTTCCGCGAGCACGTGGAGGACGGGGCGATGCAATTCGACTACGCGCTGCGCGAGGGGCCCTGCCCGACCACGAACGCCTTGACGATCATGGACATGGAAGGCTTGCCAATTACATCCGAAAGACCGGCCAGTGGGTCGTCTCGATCGGGGCGTTGAACGCCGCCGACAGCGAGAGCCCCACCACGTCCCGAGTCTGCGCCGGATCGACGATGCCGTCGTCCCAGAGCCGGGCCGTGGCGTAGTAGGGATTGCCCTCGTGCTCGTATTTCTCGCGCAGCGGCTGCGCGATCTCCTCGGCTTCGTCGTTGGACAGTTCTTGGCCCTCGCGTTCCAGCTTCTGCTGGCGGATCGTGACCATCACTTGGGCGGCCTGCTCGGCGCCCATCACGGAGATGCGGGAGTTCGGCCAGGTGAACATGAAGCGCGGGCCGTAGGAGCGCCCGCACATGGCGTAGTTGCCCGCGCCGTGCGAAGCCCCGATCACGACCGTCAATTTGGGAACCCGCGCTGTCGCGACAGCCTGGACCATCTTGGCGCCGTCCTTGGTGATGCCGCCCTCCTCGTAGCGCTTGCCGACCATGAAGCCGGTGA
>JBDGQO010000001.1:13408-18038 GCA_042219045.1 Bipolaricaulia bacterium
CCGTCCTTGGTGATGCCGCCCTCCTCGTAGCGCTTGCCGACCATGAAGCCGGTGATATTCTGCAGGAAGAGAAGGGGGATCCCGCGCTGCGAGCAGAGCTCGATGAAGTGGGCCCCCTTCTGCGCGGACTCGGAGAACAGCACCCCGTTGTTCGCGAGGATCCCCACGGGATAGCCCATCCAATGGGCAAAGCCGCAGACGAGCGTCGGGCCGTAGTTGGCCTTGAACTCGTGGAAGCGACTCCCGTCCACCAATCGCGCCAGGATCTCGCGGACGTCGTAGGGTTCTTTCAAATCTTGAGGGAGGATGCCATAGATCTCTTCCGGGTCATAGAGGGGATCCTCGGGCTCGCGGACGTCGAGCTCAACCCGCTTGCGCGTGTTCAGGTGCTCGACGATGGAGCGGCAGATGGCGAGCGCGTGCTCGTCGTTCTCCGCCAGATGGTCCGTCACGCCGGACGTTCGCGAGTGGAGCTCACCGCCGCCGAGCTCCTCGGGCGTGACGTCCTCGCCCGTGGCGGCCTTCACCAAGGGCGGCCCGCCGAGATAGATCGTCCCCGTGCCGCGCACGATGACGTTCTCGTCGCTCATGGCGGGCACGTACGCCCCACCGGCCGTGCACATCCCCATGACGAGGGCAATTTGCGGGATGCCCAACGACGACATCAGCGCCTGATTGTGGAAGATCCGCCCGAAGTGCTCTTTATCGGGAAAGACGTCGGCCTGCATGGGCAGATACACGCCGCCGGAGTCCACCATGTAGATGATGGGGAGCTGATTCTGCAGGGCGACTTCTTGGGCGCGGAGGTGTTTCTTGATCGTCTCCGGATAGTACGTGCCGCCCTTGACGGTCGCGTCGTTGGCGACGACGACGCATTCTCGACCGGAAATCACGCCGATGCCCGTGACGATGCCGGCAGCGGGAACCTCGCCCTCGTACATCTCGAACGCCGCGAGCGGGCTCAGCTCCAGGAACGGGGTGTCGGGGTCCAACAAACGCTCAATGCGCTCGCGCGCAGTCAGCTTGCCGCGTTCGCGGTGTCGTTCATGAGCCTTGGCCGACCCGCCCTGGGAAATTTCCCGATGGTAGGCCTTGAGCTGATCGGCCAGGTGGCGATGGTGCTCGGCGTTGGCCCGGAATTCGTCCGACGATGTCCGGATGTGGCTTTTGAGGACGCTCATCGCGTCAACTATACGAGCGGTGCTGCTCACGGGCAACCTGATAAATTCCATTGAGGCGCTGACTTCGCTCCTGCTATGATGACGGTGCTCATGCTTGGCAAAGTGTTAGTCGCTAACCGCGGCGAGATTGCCGTCCGCGTGATCCGCGCCTGTCGCGAGCGCGGGATCGCGACCGTTGCCGTCTATTCCGATCCTGACCGTTGGGCCCTGCACACGCGCTTGGCCGACGAGGCCCATCGCCTCGGCCCGGCAGCGGCCGCGGAGAGCTACCTCCGCACGGATCGCCTCGTTGAACTCGCCCAGGAGACCGGATGCGACGCGATTCATCCCGGGTACGGGTTCCTCTCGGAGAACGCCGAATTTGCCGATGGGGTCGAAGACCATGGGCTGATCTTCATCGGGCCGCGCGGCGAATCGATGCGCCGGATGGGCGACAAGCTCTCGGCCCGCCAGACGGCCAAGCGCCAGGGCGTGCCGACGGTGCCCGGGGCGTATGACCCGATCGCCGACGTGGCCACCGCCCGCGACGCCGCGCGCGAGATCGGCTACCCGTTGCTCATCAAGGCCGCAGCCGGCGGCGGCGGAAAGGGCATGCGCCGCGTCAACAGCGAAGATCAATTGGAAAACTCCTTTGAGCGGGCTGTCTCGGAGGTGGCGAAGAGCTTCGGCGATCCGTCGGTCTATCTGGAGAAGTTTATTCCGCGGTCGAAGCACATCGAGGTTCAAGTCCTGGCGGACAACGACGGCAACGCGATCCATCTGTTCGAGCGCGAGTGCTCGGTGCAACGGCGCTATCAGAAGCTGATCGAGGAGACCCCCGCGTCGTCGTTGGACGATGCCACCCGTCAGGAGATGGGCCAATCTGCGGTTGCTGTGGCCGAAGGGTGCGACTACCGCAGCGCCGGCACCGTGGAGTTCATCTACGACGTCGACGCGGATCAGTACTATTTTCTGGAGATGAACACGCGCATCCAGGTCGAGCACCCGATCACGGAAGAAACCACAGGCATCGACCTCGTCGGCGAGCAGCTTGACGTCGCCGCCGGGCAACCGTTGCGGCTCCGGCAGGCCGAGATCGCCCCGCGTGGCGCCGCCATCGAATGTCGCATTTACGCCGAAGACCCGCGCATGGACTTCATCCCGTCCACGGGGCGAATCGAGGAGTTGATATGGCCGGCCGGGCCGGGGGTGCGGCTGGACGCGGGCGTGGGCCGCGGCGACGACGTCCTGCCCTATTACGATCCCATGGTCGCCAAACTGATCGCCTGGGGGCCGGACCGCGAAAGCGCCATCCGGCGCATGGACGGGGCGTTGGCGGAGACGCTCATCGCCGGGGTGACGACGACGGTCGGCTTCCATCGCCGGGCGTTGACCGACGCCTCGTTTCGCGACGGGAGTTACACGACGGACTTCATCGACGAAATGGAGGAGGCTGAGCCGTCGACCGATGAGCTGCGGCGCTTGGCTGCGGCTGCGGCGTGGGAGCGCCGCACCAATCGGGCTCGATTTCTGCAGGCGCTCGGCGACCATCGCGATCGGGAGACCGCCTGGAGGTCGAGACGATGAGCTGGGTTGTGGAGATCGAGGACCGGACGCTCGAGGTCGCGTTGGACGAGATCGACGGCCAACTGTGGGCGAGTTGGGGAGACGAGGAGCGGTTCCCGATCGACCTCCATCCGCATCCGAACAGCGACCTCTACACGCTCGAGATCGGAAACCGTCGCGAAACGATCTGGATGGGGCGCCGAGACGGCGGGCTCCAGATCCACTGGAACGGGCGCACGTTCGACGTCCAGGCCGAGACGGCCCACGTCCACGAGCTGCGCCGTTGGCTCCACGAACATGGGGCAACGACGGGCGCGGACGTCCCCGTTGAGGCCGTCATGCCCGGCGTCGTCACCGAGGTCATGGTCGAAGAGGGCCAGGCGGTTGAGGCCGAGGACGGGCTGGTCGTCGTCGACGCGATGAAGATGGAGAACGAGATCCGCGCGCCGGCCGGCGGGGTGATCAGCGATCTCGCCGTGGAGGCGAACCAAGAGGTCCAGCGCGGCCAGCGGCTCTGCCTCATCCAGCCGCCCGAATCCGCGGATGGAGGTGACGCCGATGGCGAATGAGGCCAACCGGACCGAACGCAAGCGCGCGTTCAAGACGGACTCCGAGATCGAGCTGGAGCGCCACTACGATCCCGATCATGTCGCGGATCTCGACCACGACCGCGACCTGGGGTTCCCCGGCGAGCCGCCGTTTACGCGCGGGATCTATCCCACGATGTATCGCGGGCGGACCTGGACGATGCGCCAGTACGCCGGCTTCGGCACGGCCGAGGAGACCAACCAGCGCTATCGCTACCTCATCGATCAGGGCCAGACGGGGCTGTCGGTGGCGTTCGACTTGCCGACGCAGATGGGCTACGACTCCGATCACCCGCTGGCCGAAGGCGAGGTCGGCAAGGCCGGCGTGGCCGTGCCCTCATTGGCCGACATGGAGCGGCTTTTCCATGAGATCCCCATCGACAAGATTTCGACGTCGATGACGATCAACGCGCCGGCGGCGATATTGCTGGCCATGTATCTCGCGGTCGGGGAAGATCAAGGCGTGCCGTTCGACGGCATAGCGGGCACCACGCAAAACGATATTCTGAAAGAGTACATCGCCCGCAAGACCTACATCTTCCCGCCCGCGTTCTCCATGCGGCTCGCCACGGACTTGATCACCTACGCGGCCGAGCATCTGCCGAAGTGGAACCCGATCTCCATCAGCGGCTATCACCTGCGCGAGGCCGGCGCGACGGCCGCGCAGGAGCTCGGCTTCACGTTTGCCAACGCGATCAGCTACGTCGAGGCCGTTCAAGCGCGCGGCATGGGCGTTGATGCGTTCGCGCCGCAGCTGTCGTTCTTCTTCTCGGCGGATCGGCATCTCTTGGAGGAAGTCGCGAAATTCCGAGCGGCCCGACGGCTGTGGGCGCGGCTGATGGGGGAGCGGTTCGGCGCCGAGAAGGAGAAATCCCGGCGGCTGCGCTTCCACACGCAGACGGCCGGGTCCTCGTTGACCGCCCAGCAGCCGCTCAACAACGTGATCCGGACGGCCGTGGAGGCGCTGTCGGCGGTGCTCGGCGGCACCCAGTCGCTGCACACGAACTCCTACGACGAAGCCTGGGCCCTGCCGAGCGAGCGCGCGGTGACCTTGGCGCTCCGGACACAGCAGATCATCGCGGAGGAGTCCGGCGCAGGCGACACGGTCGATCCGCTCGGCGGCTCCTACGCCATCGAGACGTTGACCGACGAGCTCGAGGCCGAAGCCGAGGCGATCATCAAGCGCGTCGACGACATGGGCGGCATGACGGCGGCCATCGACGCCGGCCACGTGCAGCAGGAGATTGCGGAGAGTGCTTACCGAAAACAACGGGAGGCCGACTCGGGCGAGCGGCCGATCGTCGGCGTCAACTGCTA
>JBDGQO010000001.1:18138-20535 GCA_042219045.1 Bipolaricaulia bacterium
ATCCGTGCGCCAGAAAGGGAATTTGACGATGAACCTTCACCACATCGGCATTGCGGTTCAAGATTTGGATCGAGCGCTGGAACAGTGGCGGCTGCTCGGATTGGAGGAAGACGACCGGCGCGCCGTGGAGGACTTCAACGTGGAGGTCAGCATGGTGCCCGTGGGCGAGGTCGAGCTGGAATACATCCAGCCGCTCGGCGAGGGGTCCATCCAGAAATACCTCGACAATGCCGGCGAGGGCATGCATCACGTCGCCTTGGCCGTTCCGGATATTGAGGCTAGCCTCCGGGAGATGGAAGCCCAAGGCGTTCAATTGGTCGACGAGACGCCCCGGACCGGCTTCCGCGGCAATCGCGTGGCGTTTCTGCATCCGAAGAGTTTCAACGGGGTGCTGGTGGAGCTGGTGGAGGAGACAGCGTAGCGCACGCTGGCTGCGCTACCGATAGCTCCAGACGGTCTCCTCGCCCTTGTCCTTCAGTTCGATGCCCATCTCGTGTAACTGATCCCGAATTTGATCGGCCAATTGGAAATCCTTCTGCTCGCGCAGCTGGCGGCGCACGTCGATGAGCAACGCCACGAGGTCGCCCGTCAGCTCGCCCTTGGCCTCGCGCCACGGCGCGGCTTGGAACATGCCGAGCGGTTCGCCC
The DNA here is from genome assembly GCA_042219045.1 of Bipolaricaulia bacterium. Taxonomy (GTDB): domain Bacteria; phylum Bipolaricaulota; class Bipolaricaulia; order RBG-16-55-9; family RBG-16-55-9; genus CAZMNF01. The sequence continues at coordinate 18,786 of JBDGQO010000001.1, forward strand.
AGTTCGCGGATCAAGTCGCGCGTCTCGGCCAACAGGGGAAGATCGGATGCCTCAACGCTTTGACGGAAGCGATTCGCCTCATGGACGAGCTCGAAGATCGCCCCGATGGCCCCGGCCGTATTAAAGTCGTCGTCCATGTGAGCGCGGTACTGCGCTTTCGTCTCGCGCAGGGTGTGTAAAAACCGCCCGCCGCCTTCGCTCAAGCGGTCCTCGTCGAGCTCGAGATCCTCGCGCCCCTGAAGCGTGTGCTCGATCTCTTCCAGGAGATGGTAGACCCGCTCCACCGCCTGCTGGGCGTCGTTCATCGCGTCGTAGGTGAAGTTGACGGGGGAGCGGTAGTGTTTCGTCAGGTAGAAATAGCGCACCGCTTCCGCGCCGTACATGTCGACGACGTCACGGGTGAACTCGAAGTTCCCCAGTGACTTGCTCATCTTCTCGCCCTCGAACTGGAGCAGCCCGTTGTGCATCCAGAAGCGAGCGAACGTCCGGCCCGTGGCCGCCTCGCTCTGAGCGGTCTCGTTCTCGTGGTGCGGAAAGACGAGGTCAAGGCCGCCGCAATGGATGTCGATCGTCTCGCCCAAATAGCTCGTGGCCATGACGGAGCACTCCAGGTGCCAGCCGGGACGGCCCTTGCCCCACGGCGAGTCCCAGGCCGGCTCGCCCGCCTTGGCGGCCTTCCAGACGGCAAAGTCGAGGGGATCTTCCTTGCGCTCGTCGACCTCGACGCGGGCGCCGGCCTCCAGCTCGTCGACGGAGCGGCCCGATAGCTTGCCATAGGGCTCGAACTGGCGGACGCGGAAGTAGACGTCGCCGTCCAGCTCGTAGGCATAGCCTCCGTCGATGAGGTGCTCGACGAACTCGATCATCTCCGGGATCGTCTCGGTCGCCTTCGGTTCGTGGTCGGCACGCTTGACGTTCAGCCGGGCGAGGTCGTCCCAATAGGCTTGCGTGAAGCGCTCGGCGATCTCCTGGGAGGGGACGCCTTCGGCCACGGCCTTGTCGATGATCTTGTCGTCGACGTCGGTGATGTTCTGCACGAACGTCACCTCATACCCGAGATATTCCAGATAGCGATGGAAGGCGTCGAAGACGATGAACGGGCGCGCGTTGCCGATGTGGATGTAGTCGTAGACGGTCGGGCCGCAGACGTACATGCGGACCCGATCGTCATCAAGCGGTTCAAACGCTTCGAGTTGGCGCGTCAGCGTGTTGTAAAGCTTCATGGCCGGCTCCTCGTGGTTGGCGTGCTTGGAAGTATAGGCCACGGGATCTAGAATCGCAACGCTGTGAGCATGCCTTCGCTCGAAGCCGTCCTGGTGACGCTGGGTGTGGCCGCGTTGCCGGTCAGCGAGCTGCGCGGCGCGATTCCGATCGCGATCGCCGGCTACGACATGGCCTGGCCGCTGGCGTATCTGTTGGGGGTCCTTGGCAACCTCATCCCCGTGGTTGCCATTTTGTTGCTGTTGGAACCGGTCGTGGCCATCTTCAGCCGCGTAGATCTGGTCCGGCGACTCGTCCAGTGGGTCTTTGCCCGGACGCGGCGGCGGTTCTCATCGACCGTGGCCAGGCTGGGCGCGGCAGCCCTGGTGGCCGTCGTGGCCGTGCCGTTGCCCGTGACGGGCGCGTGGACGGGGTCGCTGATCGCGTTCCTGTTCGGCATTCCCTTTCGGCAGGCGTTTCCGCTTATCACAGTGGGGGTTGCGATTGCCGGCGTCGTCGTCACGCTGAGCACGCTGGGCGTGATCGAGAT
>JBDGQO010000001.1:20635-24903 GCA_042219045.1 Bipolaricaulia bacterium
GGGTTGCGATTGCCGGCGTCGTCGTCACGCTGAGCACGCTGGGCGTGATCGAGATTGTCGGCGTGAGGCAGCTCGCCACCTGACAGACGGATCAATGAGAAGGGCGGGGAGGTTGCGTATATCCCCGCCCGGATTCTCTCGATGTGCTGGGCTACTGGATGCACGCGAGGCCGTTGGCGACGCACTCAACGGCGGCTTGGGCGTCCACGCGCCCGTGGCCGAACAGCGCATCGCGGCCGGACTCGCCCATGTCTTGAGCCGTAGCAGCCAGCACCTCGCGGATCTGCTGCGGCGTCAGATCGCCATCGACGGACTTCATGAGCGCGACGACGCCGGAGACGATCGGCGCCGCCGCCGACGTGCCGTTGAACCAGCCGTAGTTGTCGCGCAGGTATGGGCTGATGAGCAGCGTGTCCAGCTTCGGCACGAGCTGCTGGAAGCCGAGCTCCAGCTGCGAGACGAACTCCTCAAACGACAGCGAACCGCCGGGCGCGCCCACCCACACCGGGGAGCCGCGGCTGCTGTAGCCGGCGACCTCGTCGGCTTTGGTCGTGGCGCTCACGGCGATGACCTCCGGGAACTTGGCCGGATACGTCACGCACGTGCCGTTATTGCCGGCCGCAGCCACCACCGTCACGCCCTGACTGACGGCGTTCTGGATCGCCTTGTGCTCGGCCTCGATCGCCGCCTTGAAGTCGTCGCGGAATTGCTGGAAGCGAGGGGGGATCTGTTCCACGCTGCACAGAGAGCCCAAGCTCAGGTTGATCACGTCCGCGCCGTGCTCGACGGCGAAGTTGATCGCCTCGATCACGTCTTCGGTGGCCGCGCCCGAGGCCACTGCTCGTCCGCCCACGCGGAACGTGGGGAACACGCGCAGGTCCATGAGCTGGACGTCCGGCGCGACGCCGGTGACGCCTTGGCCGTCGTCGCGAGCCGCAACGAGGCCAGCCACGGAGGTGCCGTGGACGCCGATCGGCGTGCGGCGGTTGCTGGGGGCGCGGTCGTCGACGATGTCCCAGCCGTGCGTGCCGTCCTCCGGATTCGTCCAGAGGTTGCCCTGGAACTCCTGATGGTCGATGTCCATGCCGGAGTCGATGACGGCAACCACGGTCTCGTCAGATCCCTTGGTCGTTTCCCATGCGCCTCGCGCTTTGACGTCCTTGAGCCACCACTGATTGAGGGCCTTTTCTTGGATCGTCAGCGTCTGATCCAAGCGGTTGTTGTCCTCATTGGCCTCGTCGACGTTGTTGAAGGGGGAGTCGACCTTGAAGATAAACTGCAGCTTCGGCAGCTGAACGACGGTCCAGTTGAACGTCAATTGGGTGGAATCACCGGCCTCAAGGTCCGTTCGGATCGTCTTCTTGGCGATGCGAACGCCGGTCAACAATCCCAGCCCGAGGTTGGAGAGCTCCTTGGGCCCGAAGCTGACGAGGAATTCCACGCCGGGGCGGGCTGATCTGGCGACGTCGCCCTCGCCCTGGTTCGTGATGGTGAGCGTGATCTTGGCTTGCTCGCCCGGCTGCGGCGACTCCGGTGAGATCTGGACGCCGGTGATGGTCAGATCCGGACTGCCCCCGAATCCCTGGGCTGTGGCCAGAGGGGCAGCAAGCATCGTAATCAGACTGATTCCCAACAGCAGCCGACCGAGCGATTGTGTCATCTGATGCATTGATGGGCCTCCTTTGACGTTAGGGTGGTTTCACGCATGTTAACGTATCGCCGTCAACGATGCGTCAACAACCGGCTTCCTTACTCTCAGCGCGGGCGTTCAAGCTGAAGAGCTCGGTGGACCCGCTGGGCGATGGTCGTCGGGAGGTTCGGCATGGCCAGCAGCTCGTCGAGCGAGGCTTGGCGCAGGCGCGCCATCGACCCGAAGTGCGTCAACAGGGCCTGTTTGCGTGCCGGGCCGACGCCCGGGATCTCGTCCAGGCTGGACTGGAGCGTGCGCCGTTGGCGACGCTGACGGTGCCGGTCGAGCGCAAACCGATGGGCCTCATCGCGAACCCGCTGCAAGAGCTGCGCGGCCGGGCTGTCCACACGCCAGTCGTGCGGTTCGGACCGGCCTTCCTGGAAGACGGCTTCCTCCTCCTTGGCGAGCGCCAATGTCGGAATGTTGGCAAATCCGAGTTGCTTCATCGCCCACCGAACGGTACTCAGTTGGCCCTTGCCGCCGTCGATCAGGATGAGATCGGGCAGGGGGAGGAACGCCTCGTCGCCGTCGACGGCGCGTTGCAAGCGCCGACGGACGGCTTCCGCCAGCATGGCGTAGTCGTCCGGCCCCTCGGTTTCGCGGATGGCGAAATGCCGGTAATGGCGCTTGTTGGCCGACCCGTCCTCGAAGACGACCATCGAGACCACGGCGTCGAGGCCCTGAATGTTGGAGACGTCGAAGCCCTCGATGCGAGCGGGCACCGCTTCGAGCCCCAAGTTCGCTTGGAGTTCAGCCAGTCCGTCGCGGTTGGCCGTCTGGCGGCGTTCGGCGTGGTCCTGGGATTCGCTCAGGGTCAGTTCGGCGTTGCGCGCGACGGTCGCCATGAGGCGGGCTTTGGGCCCGCGTTGCGGGCGTTTCAGGTGCACGCGCCGGCCGCGCCGCTCGCTCAGCCAGGCCTCGATCGTCTCAGGCTCGTCGAGCTCATGCTGGACGAGGATTTCCGGGGGCACCGTGGCCGTGCGGCGATAGAACTGCTTCACGAACGCCGTCAGGATCTCGCCCGGATCGGTCTCGTCGTCGGCGTCCATGGTGAAGCGCTCCCGGCCGACCAGCTTGCCGTTGCGGATGAAGAAGATCTGGGCCGAGCAGGTCCCGTTCCGTTGGGCGAGCGCGATGGCGTCGCGATCGTGGCCCTTGGGATCGACGACCTTCTGGGCCTGGACGAGCCTCTGGAGCGCGTGGAGCCGGTCGCGTACGGCTGCTGCCCGCTCGTAATCCAGCTGCTCGGCAGCCCCATCCATCTGGCCACGGAGAGTTTGGAGAAGGTCGTCGTGGCGGCCCTCCAGAAAGAGGGCCGCTTGATCGACTTTCTCGTTGTAGCGCTGGCGGTCGATCGCCTGCACGCAGGGCGCGTCGCACAGGCCCAGATAATGGTCGAGGCACGGCCGCTCGCGCACGGGCTCGTCCTGGATATCAAGCGAACACGTCCGGATGCGGAAAATTTTCTGCAGGGCCTTGCGGGCTTCGCGGAGCGAGTGCGCGTCGGTGTAGGGCCCGAAGTAGCGGGCGCCGCGCTTGGCGTCGGTGCCGAGCTCTCGGGTGATTTCCAACCTCGGGAAGGGCTCGGCCGTCAGCTTGAGATAGGGATAGCGCTTGTCGTCGCGGAGCCGCACGTTGAACGGCGGCTTGTGCTTTTTGATGAGCGTGTCTTCCAGGATGAGCGCCTCGCGCTCCGTGGCGGTCACGATCGTCTCCAGGTCCCCAATGCGCGGCACGAGGCGCTGGGTCTTGGAATCGAGGTTCCGCGGCGATTGGAAATAAGACCGGACCCGGCTGCGCAATGACGAGGCCTTGCCGACGTAGAGGATGTCGCCGGCGTCGTCCTTCATGAGGTAGACGCCAGGGTCAGACGGCAGTGTCGTCAGTTTGTCGTTGAGCGCGTCAGGGCGTTGGGTCATGGTCATCTCAAAATCAGATTATGCGCTGCGATATCTCTGTCAACTGCGTCGTCGCTTGCCTGGAAGAGGTCTCCCCCTCCCTCTAACTCCCTCCCGCCAGGGGAGGGAGAACTCACCTCTTCCATCAGTTCGTCAAGAGATTTCCCTCTCCCTTGATGGGAGAGGGTTAGGGAGAGGGTGACGACACGACCTGTCGAATCTGCTCGATGACGGCGTCTTCGTTCTCTAAGACCTCATGGTTCCAGAAGCGCACCACCCGATAGCCATTCGATTCGAGCCAATCCGTCCGTGCTTGGTCGCGATGCTTGACGTTGGCGTCATTGTGTTGCCCACCATCCACCTCGATGATCAACCGGGCCTCGAAGCTGACGAAGTCGACGATGTACGGGCCGACCGGCTGTTGTCGACGGAACTTGATGCCCTTTAGCTGTTGGCGGCGAAGACGTTGCCAGAGGGCTCGCTCCGCCTCCGTTTGGTCCTGGCGGAGACGACGAGCCCGCTCCGTATGGCTTTGCTGAGCCAATCGATCCCCCTCCCTCTAACTCCCTCCCGCCAGGGGAGGGAGAATACGGCTTAGTGTGTCAGAAACCGCTCCAGCCAGTTGCCGATCCGCTCCAGCCGATCCAGCCGAAGGTCGGGTGGTCCGTTGCGGCTCATGC
>JBDGQO010000001.1:25003-37748 GCA_042219045.1 Bipolaricaulia bacterium
CCGATCCGCTCCAGCCGATCCAGCCGAAGGTCGGGTGGTCCGTTGCGGCTCATGCCATGGCTCGACTCCGCCGGGTAGCGCACGAAGACGGTCTCGACGCCGAGCCACTTGAGCGTCGTGAAGAGCTGTTCGGCCTGTTCAATGGGACAGCGCAGGTCGCCCTCGCTATGGATAATCAGCGTCGGCGTCTCGGCGTTTTCCAGGTACCGCAGCGGGGACTGTTGTTGCAGCGTTGCGGGGTCCTCCCATGGCGTCCCGGCCCAGTAGCCATCGGGATGCAGCAGCGTGTGGGGAATGTCGGTCGTGCCGGCCATGCTTTGCAGGTTGGCGACACAGCGGTCGGTGACTGCGCAGTTGAAGCGATTCGAATGGCCGACGATCCAGTTGGTCATGTAGCCGCCGTAGCTGCCGCCGGCGACGGCCAGCCGATCCTCGTCGATGTAGGGCAGCGAGACGACGTGATCGAGCGCGGCCATGATGTCGTCGTGGTCTCGGTTGCCCCAATCTCCCCGGATCTCGGCCATGAAGTCTTCGGCATAGCCGCTGCTGCCTCGGGGGTTGGTGTAGAGCACGGCGTAGCCCCGGGCCGCGTGCCATTGGAGCTCGTGGAAAAAGGAGTGGCCGTATTGGGCGTGCGGGCCGCCGTGGACGTAGAGCAGGAGCGGGTACTGGGTCTGCGCGTCGAAATCCGGCGGCGTGAGCAGCCAGCCGTGGACCCGGTTCCCGTCGTCCGTGTCGACCCAGAGCTCGTCAGGGGGGCTCAGCTCGACGGCGTCGCGCCACTCCCCGTTGAAGTCGGTGACCCACTGCCAGGCCAGCTCGCCGTCGCGGCGCGTGCCGAGCGCGACCTCGCTCGGCTGGGTAGGCCGCGAGGCCAACAGCGCAAACCGCGTTCCCTCTCGGTCGACGCTGAGGCCGCCGACGTCGAGGGGGCCCTCGGTGAGCGGGCGCGGCTCGCCGTCGAGCGGGACCTCGTAGACGTGACAGTCGCCGTGGCTGCTGACGGGCACGAAGAGCCGTGAGCTGTCCCCGCTCCACAGCGGCGGGCTGCCGCCGGCAAACGCTTCACGGGTATCGCTCAGAATGGTGTTGCCGACGGGGCGATCGAGCGATTCGGTCAGCGAGCGGGCATTCCCGCCCTCGGGCGAGACGACCCAGAGCCGATCGTGGTCGGGGCGCCAGGGGTCCTCGCCGGCTTCGGTGCCCGTGTAGGCAAGCAACGCGCCGTCCGGGGACCAACTGAGGCTGGCCTTGGCGCCGACGGGCGTCTCGACGCGCTCGGGGGCGCTGTCTCCATCGGCGTCGACGAGCCAAAGGTCGATCGCGTAGGGCGTGACCTCGGGGCGTTCGCTTCGATTGGACAAAAACGCGATGCGGTCGCCGTCGGGATCCCACGTCGGGGCGTTGTCGTCGTAGTCGCCGTCGGTGATCTGCTGCGCCGCGCCCGTCTCGGCGTCACAGACCCAGATGTGCTGGCGCTCGTCGAGGTACCCCGCGCCGTCGAGCCGATAGAGCATGCGGGTCACGACGCGCGGCGGCGTCGACGCGCCCGACTCTTCGCGTTGCTTGCGGGCTTCCTGGGTCCGTTCCTCCGCAAGCGGCCGGAACGCCAACGCCAGGCGATCGCCATCGGGGGACCAGGCGATCTGACTGACGCCGCCCTCGGGCAGCTCGGTCAGTTGACGGGCTTCCCCGCCGTCGACGCGCATCGTCCAGATCTGGGTGCGTTGGTCGACGGTTCGAATGAACGCGATGCGGTCGCCGTTGGGCGACCAGCGCGGGCTCGCGTCGCTCACCTCGCCGAAGGTGAACGGACGCAGCGCTTCCGAAGCGACGTCGTAGAACCACAGATGCGACAGATAACGGTTCGCCTCCGCGTCGATCGTCTTGGCCGTCAGAACGATGCAGTCGCCGTCCGGGCTCATTTGGGGATCGCCCGCAAAGGTGAGCGACAACAAGTCTTCCTTGGTCAAGGCGCGGTTGGGCATGGTTCCTCCTCAAAGATCTTGGATGGACGCTAGAGGGCGCGCTCGTAGATGCGATAGCGCTTGTAAATGTCGGCTTTCGCTCGCTCCATGGTCTGCTGCATTTTGCGGTTATCCTCCAGAACCCAAGAGCACTCGCACCGTTCGTAGGAGCTGGCCATGATGGACCGGATCATGCGCAGATACAACAGCGCGTCCACGCCGCGTCCCCGGTGCTGGGCCTTGATGCCGAGCGTCATCAGGCGCATGCGATCGATCTTGCGCTTGTGCCAGAGCAGCTTGAACAATCCGAACGGGAAGAGTCGCCCGTTGATCGGTTGGAGCGCCTGGTTGAAGTCGGGAAGCGCCAGGCCGAAGGCGACCGGCTCGTCGCCGCGCTCGATGACCACGCCGAGGTCGGGATCGACGACCTGCTTGAGATCGTGAGCCATGTCGCGAAACTCCCGTTCGGTGAGCGGGACGAAGCCCCAGTTGGCTTCCCACGCCTCGTTGTAGATCTCGCGCAGCCGGGCAACTTCCGCATCGAAGTCCTTCAAGTTGACGCGGCGGGCCGTGTAGCCGTCCTCTTGGGCACGTTGGCTGAGCTTCTCCACGCGCGGGATCAGGGAAGCCATCGCCGACTGGAACGCCTCCGCCTCCAAACGGATGAGATAGGCGACGAGGTCCTTGGCCTTACGGAACCCGTTCCGCTCGATGTAGTCGGCATAGTATTCCGGGTTGTAGGGCATCATCACCGCCGGCGGGTCGTTGAAGCCCGCGATCAGCAATCCGCTTTCGCCGTTCGTGTTGTAGCCGAAGGGCCCGCGGATCCGGTGCATGTCCCGTTGGCGCAGCCAGTCGGCCGCGGCCTCGAAGAGTCCCGCTGCCACCTCGGGCCGCTCCACGGACTCAAAAAAGCCGAACAAGCCCGTTTGCTCCTCGTGGAACTCGTTGTGGAGGTGGTCGACGTGGGCACAGATCCGGCCGACGGGGCGGTTGCCGTCGTAAGCCACAAAGAACTGGGCTTCGGCGTGATTAAAGAACGGGTTCTGATCGCGATCGAACTTCTTGGCCTCGTCGGAGCGTAATGGCGCCACCCAGTAGGGATCGTTCCGATAAAGGTCCCATGGAAGGTCGATAAACCGGCGAAGGTCCGACGATGTTGTTGTGGGGCGGATGTCCACGCTCATGGTGGCCCGTCGCTTGTGTATTCTACGGCGCGATCAGGAAGGGAGGCTAACCGGCACAAGTCGCTTCGTCAACTGCGCCAATCCCCCAACGGGAAATGAGGAAGTCCGGCAGGCATGCGGAATTCAGTTAGCCAGAATGGAGCTAAGAAAGCGGAAAAAGACGATCATGAAGATCGCGAAGAACAGTGCGGATGTCGCCTCGACACCGGCCATGTGATTCCCCTCCTGCGGCAAGTGCTTTGCTAGCCTTTGGCATGAGTGTAGCAAAGGTCACACCCGCCAAGCTGTGCTCAGTGTCACATTCAACGGGCGTCGTCAGGGAGCCGTTGGTCAATAGGCGTGCCTGTTCGCCAGTAAGCGACGAGCGTCACCATCGTGGAGAGGTCGATTCGGCGTCCATCGGTTCCCGGGACGCGGGCCTGTTCTTTCCACAAGGCGGTTGCCTGCAGCATCTGGTTAAAGGTAATGAAGTTGGACAAACGGAGGTCAAGAGTGCCGTTCTCGGTTAGTCGAGAAACGGCAACTTTGACGGGAAGCGCAAGCACAACGTCGACGACCTTGTCGCCACGCACATCAGTCTGCATTGACGGAACGCCGCTGAATGCTTGGCCGAAGAAGCGGACTTTGTCCGGCTGGGCTTGGTCGGGAACGTCAACGCGGTAGAGGATCGTTCGCGTCTGCCCAGCGTTGAGCGGGTCGGTGAAGAGCCACTCGGTCAGTTCGCGATTGAACTTAGCGCCGGCGTTTTCCACGGGCGTCAGCTGCCAATTTTCAGGGGGTCGCTCTCGAACGCCGAGGCCGACGATGCGGCGCCGCGCTTTGACTTTGAGCCGGACGTGGAAGGAACTGCCCGGTAAGGCCTGAGAGTTGGGCAAATACGAGCCGATGACCCGTTCAACGCGGGCGGGGTGCGAGGCCTGCTGGACGTCGACGGTCTGCGAGGCCGTGGCCGTTCGATCCCGGTTGTCGGTCACCTTCACTTGAATTTGATAGGTCCCCGTCGTTCGGTACTCATGCGATGTGGAGGCACTTGAGCTCCGTTTCTCGAAGTCGCCGTCGCCATCGACGTCCCAGGCGTACGACACGATCTCGCTCGAAGGTGCTTCAGACGCGCTCGCGTCGAGCGTGATGGTCTGTCCGACGACGGGTTGTGACGGGCTGACGTCGATTTCCGCACTCAGGTCGCTCGTTGTGCCGTCGCGTTCGTCGCTGGCGGAACTGTCCTCATCGTCATCGGAGGCGGATGAGGAGGAGTCGATCTTGGAAATCTCCAGCTGGAGCGGTGACGATGTCGACGGGAGGGCCACATACTCGGGATCGGCCAAGCTGCCGCGCACAAGATACCATGTGTTAACGCTCCCGTTGAATTCGGGACGCAAAGACAGCGACGTGCCATCGGAAAGGCCGCTTAATGCGGCCCCGTCGGTTTGTCCGCTTGACCAGCGCCACGTCGCTTTGGCCGACGGTGGACTCAGCCAGTAGGCGTCGTCCGAGTCATCCTGGATCGCAAATGTTGCGTTCTGGGGGACACCCCATAGCGTAAATTTGACCTCGGCGGGCCGTTGTGATTGATGGCTGATCACCACCGAGAGTGTCCCGTCGGACTCTTCATGGAGAAAGAGGATGCTGGCGTCTTCGCGGATGAGCGAGCTTCGGCTTCGGAAGTCCTCGTATTGATATATCCCATCGAGACCTCGGGACGTCTTCAAAGGCGCGAGCGTCCATGTCTGCCCCTCCTGGCGAATGACAGCGTTCGTCTGACGGGTGGATCTGTCGGAGGAGTTGTTCACGTTCGGCTGGAACGTCGTTGAAAATGCGCCTCGGAACACGATATCGAACACGCGGGTCGGGTCCAATTCGGTAGGGAGCTGAATGACGCCGGCGCTGAGTGCTTCGGCCGGCAGTTGGCCGGTCCGGAAGTTGTCGGTCAATGGGTTGATATCGCTCGATTCGGTGAGAAAGCGCGCGTTGTCCTGCGAGAATGTGATCTGGTGTGGATCGAATCGCGACGCCTGTGTGGGATAGACGAGCGTCAGTAACGCAGGCGTGTCGACAAACGGACGAACGCCGTCCTTCAATTCGGCTTTGAGCTCGCTATCGAGTATCGCTTCCTTAGTGGCGACGAAGGCCAAGATAAACCGATCAGGCCCATCGTTAACGACCAGAGTCGCCAACATGTCCAGTGGGATGCCAGATTGCTCGCTTAGCTTTTTCTTGGCGACGTCGTTCAGCGGACTCTGTGCCGGTGCGGCGACGGCGAGACCGAGCAATCCGCCCACCAGCATCACCGCGGCCGCCGTGCGGGCGGCACGGATCATGGATCGGACCTCCTTTGTGGTTGCCCTCAGTGCGAACGATAAGCGGATACTGGAACCGACGTCAACATTGAACGTCACAGACGAAGCTCATGGGGTCCGGATGGCTAGCCCGAGTTAGCGTTGCGCGAATCCCGCTTGGCTCGTGCGGCTCGTGTCGGCCGCCATGGTCTCAGCAGCGTCGGTTTCGCTGGTCTCGGACAGGGCCACGGCCGAGAAGACGATCAGCCCGATCCAGATCAGATCGGCAACGAGGAGATGCACCAGCTGCATCCAGACGGGCGCGCTTAGCGCAACGTTGAGCGCGCCGATGCCGAGTTGGCCAACGAGCCCGCCCGAGAGCCAGCGGCTGAGCAACCGCCCTCGAGGCGACGGCCGAGCTTGCGCGATCGTCAGGACGAGCAAGAGCACCCCGACGCTGGCGCCGATGGAGAAGATGGGATGGATGGTGCGCAGCCCGATCAGCAGTTCAGCCGTCGCGGACGGCTCGGTCCCGCCGAGCCGATAGAGCGTGTCGCCCAGGGCGGTCACGGCGCCGCTGACGCTGATGAGAATCACGCCGAACAGCGCAGCGCCCATGGCGAGCGTCCATGCGCCGGCTTGGCGAACGCGCAGCGGGGCCGTGTGGGAACTCCACCACGCCGTGAGGGTCAGCGTCGCGAGGAGCAGGAACGTGTTGAGCAGGTGTCCGGCCATCCAATAGGCGCGCGCGATGGAGGCGTTGTCAGCGACCAGCTCAAAGAGGACGAGTCCGGCCCCCACAAGCGACTCCGTGATCATGAAGACCACAGCCAACCCCGATGTCCATCGCAGGCGGTGGCCGCGCGCGAATCGCCGGAAGGCCCAGATCGCGAGGCCGAGCACCAAGAGGAACGCAACGCCGCTGCTGGCGCGATGGGCAAACTCGATGAGCGTCTCGATCCGCTCGGGCCGGGGGACGACCTCGTTGTTACACAAGGGCCAGTCGTTGGCACAGCCTGCGCCGGAGCCGGTTGCGCGCACGAGGGCTCCCCATAGGATAACGGCGACGGTATAGACGAGCGTTCCCCAGGCGTATCGAATAAATCCTCGTGAAGCCATTGCTCCCCAATTATAGGCACCGCGGTCCGTATCCACCAGGGTTTCGATCGAGCTGATCTGCGCTCGCGATCTGGGAACGCTTCGCTGTTGTCCGTGGAGCGCGTCGTTAAGCAGTCGATGGCAGGCTGGCTTTGATGCCCATGGGCAAGGACGTCCAAGGCCTCGCGATACGGAGATTGACCCGCATGCGCGAATGTGGTAGATTGCTATAGATGGTGTAAACAAACACCGTCAAAGCTTAAGGCTGTTCCAGCTGGATCATGGGCAAGCGTTGGTAACCTACCCGGTGCAACCGTCCAAGCAGACTCCACGGAGTAGCCAAATCACAAGCAGAAAGGCAGGACGCATTGGATCATGGCGACCGGAACGGTCAAGTGGTTCAACGATGACAAGGGGTTCGGTTTCATCGAACAGGACGACGGGGGCGAGGACGTCTTCGTCCACTTCTCAGCGATCGACGAGGAAGGCTACAAGTCGCTGACCGAAGGCCAGCGCGTCGAGTTCGAGGTCGAACAAGACGAGAAGGGACCTCGGGCGGCTAACGTCCAGAAGCGATAGCTCCGACTTTCGGACCCATCCCGCAACTTTCTAAGGGAGCGATACCGTGACGGACTCCGACAACGGTTATCCCAACCATCCGACCCGGTCGGATCAAGAACAAGAGCTCCACGATCACATCATCGAGGTGCTCGTCGAACAACTGCAGTCGAACGGCTTCGAGGACGTGCGCACCAACCCTGGTGACAACCAGGCCAACGTCATCGAAGTGGAGGAGGAGACGGAGCTATGCCCCGATCTCTTTGCCGTGGACGGCGAAGAGGTCACGGCCATCTGCGAGGTCGAAACGCCGACGACCGTCCACGAGGACGCCGTCGAGCAGTGGCAGGACTATGCCGCCCTCGATTCCACGTTCCTGCTTGTTGTCCCCGAGGAGTACGCCGACAACGCGCGTGAAATCCTCGAGGCGAACGAGATCGAATGCGATCAACTGATCGCCTATCAACTCTCCGCCGAGGGCGAAGACGGGGCCGAGGGCGAGGAAAGCGAAAGCGAAAGCTGAACCGCCCATCCGACCGCCCCATCGGCGACGCATTCAACCGACGATCAACCCATCTGAATGCCCCGATAACGGACGCGGTGGCTTGAGCCGCCCTCAGGCCACCGCGTCCTCCAACTGACTCCCACAGCTACGAACCATTTGCCCATCTCCCAACTTCGTCGGGGTCGAGTGAACCGTTTCAGCCGTTTCGTCACGCACTCGGACGACACCCCTGAAACGCAAAGGAGATGCGCATGTTTGGTCATTGTTCCGTCGATCGTGTGTGTGCCCAAGCCAAGATAGACGAATTGCGTAACGACGCGCAGGCCTATCGCCTGGGCAAGCAGATGCTTCATGAGCGCCGAGCTTCCGCGGTCGCCCGATGGGTGCACGGCGTTCGGCATGCCCTAAGCGCGGTTCTCGCTTAAGTCCACCTCCTTACTGAGCCTCTGCAAATCGGTTGGGCGATGGGTCGGCCCCTCACTCGGGGACGGCCCGTCGTCTTTCCCATCACCCGTCAGAGTTGGAATTGCCAGAGGAGAGCACGGGCACGGCCTCAGGCCGTGCCCATTGACGTTGGCTTGGAGTTAAAAGGGTCGGTCACGGCGCGGTCAGTTGTCAGTTGCCGAAGATCAGCGTGACTCGTGCTACGGGGAAAAGCTTGTTCTGCAGCGGCCCGCCCGGCGTCACGGTGCCTTCGCTGATCCTCCAGTCGCTGAAGCTGAGCGTGGCCCCCACGCCGCCGCTCAGCTTGATGCCGGCGAAGGGCAACAGCTTATACTCGACGCTCGCGTACGGCATGCCCAGCCAGAACGGGCGCTCCATCTCTAGGGTCGTGGGTTCGGTTGCGACCTCGCTGAACGAGCCGTTCACGTTGCGTGACAGCGTCAGCGTCCAGCTGCCGCGGCCGAGGAGTGCGCCTAGGCTCACGCCGAAGCCCTTGTCCTCGGCGACCAGACTTTCAATCTGGAGCCCGCCCATGCCGAGTTCGAGTTTCGCCTGGTCGAAGGCGGAGTTCTCGCTGGCGGGGGCGGTCCAGCTTCCGCCGCCTCCGGCGCCGCCCGTCCGGAATGGCCGACCGCCGAAGCCGCTGCCGCCTTGGAGCAGATAGACCGAGCGATCCCCGAGCTGCAGGTCGCTGTCAAACTCGCCAACGCCGTTCAAGGCCTGTTCCAGCTCGTCTAGCTTGAAGAACGCCATCCAGAAGCTCGGTCCACCGCCACCGATGTAGGCGCGACTGCTCGTGTCGATCTCCGGGATATCTACCTGGAACGATTCCGTCTGAACGTCATCCGGGGTCTCCTGGGCAGCCCAACGGATCGACTTGGCAGTGTCGGTTTCGGCGGAGCCGGAAACCGCCGCGAACACAAGCGTACCAGCGAAAATTGTCGCAAACGTCCATCCGCGCATTTTTGCCAGGCGCATTTTGGGGCTCCTCCTCATCAATGATGTGCTGAGTTTCCAGTGTTCTGAGAATGACGACCCGAGCGCGTCGTCGCCATCCGTGGCCCTACTGCGAAGCCGTGTCGGGAAACACGATCTGGATGTCGCCCAGTTGTGTCTTCAAGTTGAGCATGGCTTGGGCGCCGCTCGGATTGAGGTCGATCGACTCGCCGAGCCACGATCCGCCTCGTTGCAAGGACGAACGGTACGGCTGCGGCAATCGAAGGACGTCGACACGACCGGCTTGAGTGGAAGCCCGAATACGGGGTACATTGCCCGATGGCAGCCTCACTTCGATCTCGCCCCATTGGTTGCGAACGTCGGCCTGAAAGACTCGATTGGCCTGCAGGTCGATCTCGCCCATCTGGGACGACAAATCGAGCTCCCTGACGTCGGCTCTTATGACGTCGATCTCGCCCAGCTGGGTGGAGACGTCGAGGCTCTGCCCCTGGACGTCCTTGACGTTGACCTCGCCGGCCTGAGTGTTGATCTCGGCCTGACCGAACTGGACGTCGGCGACACGGGCTTGGCCCGCGCTCGAGTGCAAGGCCAGCTCGTTGCCCACGGAGGACTCGACAACCGCGAGCGTGCCCACCTCGCTGCGCAGGCTCAGCGAGGTGGTGTCCGCGTTGCGAACCTCGATCCCGCCCACATTCGTTGTGGCGGTGAGGTCGCCGCGGAAGTCGTTGACGACGATCGATCCCAAGTTCTGCTTCAGATTGACGGCCGCTTCCTGGGGAAGCTGAATCTGGAAATCGACCCAGCCGACCGGTCGGCCATCCAACTGCTGCCAATTCCTGTCGGGGGCGTTGCGGACCGAATCGATTGCCGTCGTCACGCGAATCCGAATTTCGTCCGAGGTCGAGCTGGTCTTGATCTGGAGGTCATCCAGCTCCATGGCCTTGACGTTCTTGGCGGCATCGACCCGGATCTTGGGCCGAACGGCGACGTAGCCGGGATCTTCAGTGGTCTTGATCTCTATTTCGCCGATCGGATTGTGCACCACCAATCGTTGCCCGGAGAATGGGATGTCCAACTTGACCGTCTCGCTCGCGTCTGGGTTAGCCATGTCGACGTTGGCGGAGACGTTGAGCTGGTCGAGGGCGATCTCCTCCAGCTCGCAACCGGCGGCTACCGTCATGACTGCCAAGCCGAGGAGAACGGTCAGCAGGCGACGCGAGGCGATGGGGATGGTCATGGGGAACTCCTTGAGGTCCGCGCGTCGGGGAGTTGCAGCCCGTCCGGGTAGATATCGCTACGGTAAATGAAGATTGAGGACGACGAAGCCAGCCGTGGCTGCGTCGGCATGTAGGCGGCCAATAGGGTATTTTCGTCTTTCATCTCGTAAAGGTAGATCGACAGGTTGCTATCGTCCTTGCCGCTGGTCAGGTGATAGCGCGTCGTCGGGATCCGCTGATCGTCGCTCGACAGCGTTACGGGCTCCACGCTCTGGATCGTCATCGTCTCCATGCGCAGCGCCTGAGGCGTCAGCGCGGTCAGCTTCAAATCGGGCGGCTCCACCTCTTCCGTCGACAGCTGACTGGAAATGAGCTGGTGCATGAGCGCGAAGTGGCTCATGACGCTGAAGTCGTAGAGCACGGGGGTGCCCTCGTTGCCGAGTTGGACGATGCGCCGATTGAGCCGCTGGCCCTCCGGCGTCATCCTGCAACAGACGCGCATGATCGCCTGGTTGTCCTGGAACTCGGCTTCCGCGCGGCTCCCCTGATAGACCAACGGGCCCTGAAGGCTGTAGGACAGCGGTTGGAAATCGGACGTCAGCTGCATGCGCTGGCTCGCGGACAGCTCGTCGGCTTGGATGTTCGACGTCAGCAGGAGTTGGTTCTCTGTCTCGGCGGAGCGCTCCAGCGTGAACGACTCGGTCTCCTTCGTCTGCCCGCCGATCCGCATGGTGAACTCGCCGTCCAGGAGGACTTCACGCGCAAACGCGAAGTACTTATCCGTGGTCCGATAGGCTTTCTGCTCGGCCCCCGTAAAGTCGCCGATGATCGTCCGCTCCAAGCCGAGCTGGGTGCTCAGGACGACGCCGACCGCGATAAACAGAACCGCGAACGCCGGCATGGCCACGAGCCGACGCGGCCTCATGAGGCCCCTGAGCCACTCCAGGAAGCTGGGACGGTCCGGTTCCGAAGGCGACCTCGAGGGACGCCGCGATGGGCTTGACGGCTGTGGCGCGCTTGATTGGCGATTCGGGAGGCGCTCCCGCGCGTCCTCGTCGAGCGACTCTCGGGAGGTCTCCGGCTCCAGCAGGGTGGCAAACTGCAGCCCCTTCAATTCCTCGAGCTCGTCGCGGCACTCCGCGCAGCTCTGGAGGTGACGCTCGACGTCAGTGCGCTCGTCGGCCTCCAGGGTGTCGTTGAGATACCACGGCAGAAGCTCCTGGATCGCCTCGTGGCGATTGCGGCCTTCGTCTTCCGGCGTCAAAGGCCCTTGGCGATCTGCCATAGCTCATCTCCTTTCAGGCCCCGTTGGTCAAGGCGATGCTTGAGCTGCCTTTTGGCGTAATACATGCGGCTTTTGACGGTGCCGGGTTCGATGCCTAACGTGTCGGCAATCTCCCTGTAGCTCATGCCCTCTTGGAACGTCATCGTCACGACGTCGCGATGCTCGTCGGACAGATCTCCGAGCGCACTCTGCACATGACTCACGAGCGAGTCCTGCCCCACGGCGTGCTCGACGGCGTGCTCCGGCCGACTGGTCGTCTCTTGCACGGGCTCGCCGTCCTCGCGGTCGCCGGACTCAAAGACCGCCTGTTGGCGGTTCTTGGCACGGTTCCATTCGAGCAGCTTGCGATAGCCGATGCCGAAGATCCACGTGGAGGCGCGCGAGGTGCCGTTGAACTGGCCGGCCTTTTCCCAGACGAGCATCATGGTGTCCTGGATGAGCTCCTCGGCGGCGTCGTGATCTCGGGTCTTGCGCAGGAAGAACGAGAGCAGGCGCCGGTGATAGCGTTCGTAAAGCTCGGCGAACGCGTTCTCGTCGCCCACCTCGACTCCGGCGATCAGTTCGGCGTCCCGGTCCACCGTCTCGCCTCCTCGCTCAGGTGCATGTCATCCGACGGGCATCGGTTCATTTTACCAAGAGGCCTCGCCATTCCGAACCGCGGTTTGTTTCCATCGGGATGAGAATGCCTGGGCATTGGTGGCGTTGCGCGCCATGACCCGATAGGGTTTGTGAGAGGAGGAATGCATATGCTCGGCGGACTTGGCGGACCGGAACTTCTAGTCGTGTTGGCCATCGTGCTCTTGCTGTTCGGGGGCAACAAGCTCCCAGAAGTGGCCCAATCCATGGGCCAAGCGATGCGCTCCTTCAAGCAAGAGGCCAACAAGATGCAACGCGAAGTCGACGCGGAAACGGATGCCTCGGATGAGACGGAGGCGTCCGAGGACGAGGAGACCGACCGACAAGCGACAAGCGCTCAGCAGACCTCTGAACGTAGCGCCTCGTGAGCCGGCGAGGCATGTCGACGGATGAGCAACGAGAGCTGAAGCCCCATCTCGTCAAGCTGCTCCGCGGCGGCAACGCGCACGTTGGCTTCGACGGTGCCGTCCGCGACATTGATTCCGAGCTAGCGGGGAAGGGGACAGCGCAGCTCGCTCGCACCCCGTGGCAGGTCGTGGAGCACATGCGCATCTGCCAACGCGACATCCTCGACTACCTGACGGCCGATCGCTATGACGAGCCCGCGTTCCCGGA
>JBDGQO010000010.1:0-21780 GCA_042219045.1 Bipolaricaulia bacterium
TCAATCCTCACCGCACACGCCTTGTACTCCGGCGTCCCGCAGATCGGGTCGAGCGCGTCGTTGGTGAGCAGGTTTGTCGGCGCCTCGTCGAAGTGGAACGGCATCCAGACGACGCCCTCCTTGATCTCGCGCAGGTGGACCTCCGCGTCGACTTCCCCACGCCGGCTTGAGACCTTGACCGCGTCGCCCGCCTCCAGGCCGAGACGCTCGGCGTCGGCCGGGTTCATCTCCACGTAGGAGCGCGGCACGAGCTCGTTCAGCCCATCCGTGCGTCGCGACATCGTCCCAACGTTGTAGTGCTCGCGCACGCGGCCCGTCGACATGAGGAACGGGTATTCCTCATCGGGTTCCTCCTGCGGGCCCTGCTGCTTGATGCCGTGCAAGCGGCCCAGGCCGCGGGCAAACTTGTCGCCGTGCAGATACATCGTGCCCGGGTGGTCCTCCGTGGGGCAGGGCCACTGGAGCCCGTCGTTCTCGTCCAAGCGAGCGTAGGTCATGCCGCCGTAGCTCGGCATCAGGTTTCTCAATTCCTCGAAGACGTCGGAAGCGCTTTCGTAGTTCATAGAATAACCCATGCGGTTGGATATTTCCGCCGTGATCGCCCAGTCCGGGCGCGACTGGCCGAGCGGCTCAACGGCCTTGCGGATACGCTGCACGCGGCGCTCGGTGTTGGTGTAGGTCCCGTCCATCTCCGCGAAGCTGGTAGCCGGAAGCACGACGTCGGCCCGCTCGGCCGTCGGCGTCATGAACAGCTCCTGGACGACGAGGAAGTCGATGTCCTCCAGCGCCTGGCGCACCGATCCCGAGTTCGGCTCGCTCATCGCCGGGTCCTCGCCGATGCAGTAGAGCCCGCGGATGCCGCCCGCGTGGATCTTGTCCCAGAGGCCGGTGCAGAAGAGCCCCTGGCCGTGATCGGGCATCGTCACGCCCCAGGCGTTCTCAAATTTTTCAATCACCTCGGGATCCTCCCAGCTTTGGTAGCCCGGAAGCACTTCGGGCATCGCCGCCATGTCACAAGCCCCTTGGACGTTGTTCTGCCCGCGGATGGGGCTCACGCCCGAGCTCGGTTTGCCGACATGACCGGTGAGCAGTGAGAGGTTGGCCACCGAGACGACAGTCTCCACGCCGTTGCGGTGCTCGGTGATGCCGAGGCAGTAGAGGATCATCGATGGCTCGCTCGTGGCGTACATCTCCGCCGCGCGCTTGATGTCCTCGGCCGGCACGCCCGTGAGGTCTGCGACGGATTCGGGCGCGTCGTCGCGCACGACCGACCAGAACGCGTCGTAGTTCTCCGTGCGCTCGTCCATAAACGCGTCGTTGGTCCAGCCCTGAGTGACGATGTGGTGGCCGATGGCGTTGGCGAGCGCCACGTCGCTGCCCGGTCGCACTTGCAGATGGAGGTCGGCCATCTGGGCCATCTCCGTGTCGCGCGGGTCGATCACGACCAGCTTGGTGCCGTTCTGAACTGCCCGTCGGATGCGGTCGCCGATGACGGGGTGAGCCTCGGTCGGGTTGGAGCCGATGAGCAGGATGCACTCGGCGCCGTCCACCTCGCGGATGGAGTTGGTCATCGCACCGCTGCCGAAGGAGCGCGTCAGGCCGTGGACGCTGGGCGAGTGGCAGATGCGGGCGCAGTTGTCCACATTGTTGGTGCCGAAGACAGCGCGCGCGAGCTTTTGCGCCACGAAGCTCGTCTCGTTCGTGGAGCGACTGGAGGACATGACCGCAAGGCTGTTCGGGCCGTATTGATCCTTGATCTCGCTGAAGCGCGACGCAACGAGATCCAGCGCCTCGTCCCAGCTCGCCTCGACGAGTTCTCCGTTCTGTCGGATGAGCGGGGTCGTGAGTCGCTCCTCGGACGCTTGAAAATCCATGCCGAAGCGGCCCTTGACGCAGAGGCGGCCCTCGTTCGGCTGGGCCTTTCCATCGGCTTCAACCCCGACTATTCGGTCGCCACGAAGATGGAGCGTCACGCGGCAGCCGGTGCCGCAGTAGGGGCAGACGCTATCCACCGTGCGCGAGCCCTGGTGCGCGACCTTGGGCGTCAGCGCGCCCGTCGGACACCGGACGACGCACTCGCCGCAGGAGGTGCAGTTGGACTCCACCCAGAGCGTGCCCGTGGAGGGAACGATCTGCTCCTGGAAGCCGCGGTAGGCGAAGTCGATGGCGTGGACGCCGACGTACTCGTCGCAGGTCCGGACGCAGATACCGCAGCGGATGCACTTGTTCGGGTTGAAGGTGAAGAAGGGATTGCTGTCGTCGACGGGTTGGGGCTCGCTGAGCATGCCGCCCGCGCCGCAGTCCAGGCCGAGATAGCGCGAGACGTCCTGGAGCTGGCAGTGCCCGTCCAGCTTACAGTTGAGGCAGCCGCCCTCGTGGTCGGCCAGGATCAGCTCCAAGGTGTCGCGACGCACCGAATGGATCTCGCCCGAGTCGGTCCGCACGACCATGCCGTCCTCGGCCTCGCGCGTGCACGCCGAGATGAGCCCCCGCTGGCCTTCTATCTCGACCAGACAGAGCCGGCAGCCGCCGTAGGGCGAAACATCCGGGTGATAGCAGAGCGTGGGGATGTAGATGTCCGCGTCGAGGGCAGCTTCCAGCACCGTCTTGCCCGGTGCGGCCTCCACCGACATGCCGTCGATCGTCAGCTGCAGCGTCTGCTGTTCCGTCAAAACCGTCCCCACACCCATGGGTCAGTCCTCCTCCAGGTCGCAGTTGAGGCAGCGCAGCGCCTCGCGTTGGGCGTCCTCATCGCTGTAGCCGAGCTCCACCTCGCGGAAGCCGCCCACGCGCTCATCCAGCGTCCGCGTCGGGATCGGCACGCGCGGGTGCTCGCCCTCTTCGGTCTCAAAGGGATGGTCGATGGCTGGGTCGATGAGCGTCTCGCCGATGTCGCCGTCGCCGCCCAGATACTGGTCGATGGACCAGGCCGCGCGGCGCCCGGCGGCAATGGCTTCAATCACCGACGCCGGGCCGCTGGCCACGTCGCCGCCCGCGTAGACGCCCTCCTGCTCGGTTTCCAATGTCAATGGGTCCGGCTGCAGCGTGTTCCACTTGGTCGTGGCCAACTGGAAACCCTCGGGGATGTCGGGCGTCTCGCCGATGGCGGAGATGATGTGGTCGAAGTACATGGAGAATTCACTATCGGGGATCGGCTGCGGCCGGCGCCGGCCGCTGGCGTCGAACTCGCCCAGCTCCATGCGCGTGCAGTCGATCCGAATGTCACCATTCTCGGTGGCGATTCGCGTGGGCATCGTCAAGAACTCCATGTCGATGCCCTCCTCCATGGCGGCTTCAACCTCCTCGGCGTCGGCCGGCATCTCGCCGCGCGTGCGCCGATATAGGATGGTTACCTTCTGGGCGCCCAGCCGCTTGGCGGTTCGGGAGGCGTCCAGGACGGGCTGATCCGGGTCGGGCGCGGACGGATCCGCCCCGCCCGCGAGACGCAGCGCCGTGCGCGCGGCGTCGATCGCGGAGTTGCCGCCGCCGATCACGGCCACGCGCTCGCCCAAATCGACCTCGAAGCCGAGCTTGACGCGTCGCAGGAACTCGATGCAGTCGAGCACGCCGACGTCCTCCTCGCCCTCGATGCCGAGGTGGACGCCGCGGTGGGCGCCGAGCGAGAGGAAGACCGAATCGTAGCCCGCGTCGAACAGCTCCTGGGTCGACTGGACTTTCCGTTGGGTCTCCACCTTGACGCCGGCGTCCGTGATCTCGTCGATCTCGTCAGTGAGCACGTCCTTGGGCAGCCGGTAGTCGGGGATGCCGTAGCGCATCATGCCGCCGGGGTCGGGAAACTCTTCAAAGACCGTCACATCGTGGCCCTTGCGGGCGAGATAGTAGCCGGCCGTCAATCCTGCCGGGCCGGAGCCGACGATCGCCACGCGCTTGCCCGTCGAGGGCTCGGTCCGGACGCCCTCCTTCCAACGCCCGTCGTCGTGCTCGGCGGCCGTGCGCTTGAGCGCCCGAATGGCGATGGCGTCGTCGATGAGCGCGCGGCGGCACTTGGCCTCGCAGGGGTGGAAGCAGACCAGGCCGCAGACTGAGGGGAACGGGATCCGCTCGCGCACCACGGCCAATGCGTCGGCGTACTTGCCGGCGGCGACCAGGCGCACGTAGCGCGGCACGTCGATGCCCGCCGGACAGGAGTGCTTGCACGGGGCGCTCACCAGCCCGGAACAGGCCGCGGCGCGGCAGCGCTCCATGCGCAGATGTTCTTCATACTCGTCGCGGAAGTAGCGCAGCGTGGTCAAGACGGGGTTGGGCGCGGTCTGGCCCAGCCCGCACAGCGAGCCGACCGTCACCGACTTCGCCCGCGACTCCAGTTCATCGAGGTCCTCAAGCGTGCCCTCGCCCCGACTGATCTGGGTTAAGCGATCAAGAAGATCCTTCGTGCCCAGTCGACACGGTGCACACTTCCCGCACGATTCCTTCTGCGTAAAGTCGAGGAAGTAGCGCGCGAGGTCGACGGCGCAGGTGTCCTCGTCCATGACGACCATGCCGCCCGAGCCCATCATCGCCCCGGCGTCGGTGAGCGAGTCGAAGTCGACGGGCGTGTTCAGCATGCCCGCCGGCAGACAGCCGCCGGACGGCCCGCCGATCTGGACCGCCTTGAACTTCTTCTCGCCGGGGATGCCGCCGCCGATCTCGTAGATGATATCGGCCAGCGTCGTCCCCATGGGAACCTCGATGAGCCCGGAGTTGACGACTTTCCCCGTGACGCTGAAAACAGCTGTCCCCTTGCTGTTCTCGGTCCCGATGGCGCTGTACCAGTCTGCGCCCTTGCGCAATATCGCCGGCACGGTGGCGTAGCTCTTGACGTTGTTGATGTTGGTCGGCTTGCCCCACAGGCCCGAATTGGCCGGGAACGGCGGACGGGGATCCGGCATGCCGCGGTGGCCCTCGATCGACTTGATGAGCGCCGTCTCCTCGCCGCAGACGAACGCGCCCGCGCCCTCGAAAACCTCCACGTCGAAGCTGAAGTCGCTACCCAGAATGCCCTCGCCGAGCAAGCCGCGCTCACGGGCTTGCTCCAGCGCGGTTCGGAGTCGATGGACGGCCAGGGGATACTCGGCCCGCACGTAGACGTAGCCCTGTTCGGCGCCGATGGCGTAGGCCGCAATGGCCATCCCCTCGATGACCGCGTGCGGATCGGCCTCCAAAATGGAGCGATCCATGAACGCGCCGGGGTCGCCCTCGTCAGCATTGCAGATAATGTATTTCTCGTCGCTTTCGGCTTGGCGGGCGAAGCCCCATTTGACGCCCGTGGGGAACCCCGCGCCGCCGCGACCCCGGAGGCCGGATTGGGTCACGTCCTCGATGACGTCGTCGGGCGATTTGTTGTCTAAAACACTTTGAAGTGCTTGATACGCTTCCCGTTCAATAGCTTCGTCGATGTTCTCCGGGTCAATGATCCCACAGTTGCGCAGGATCAGCCGTTGCTGGTTCTTGTAGAAGGGAATGTCGTCGTAGTGCGGGATCGGCTCCTCGCTGGTTGGATCGCGATACAACAGCCGCTCGACGCGGCCCTCGTCTGCCAAGGCGTCGGCGACGTCCGGGGCGTCGTCCGGTTGGACCGCCGAGTAGAAAATTCCCTCGGGATCCGTGACGACGATCGGGCCTCGCTCGCAGAAGCCGTGACAGCCCGTCCGCTTGATCTCGACGTCGTCGCGCCCGCGCGCGGCAATTTCCGTCTGGAGGGCCTCGGTCAGCTTGCGTGAGCCGGCCGACACGCATCCCGTCCCCTGGCAGATTCGGACCGTACAGTCGCCGTCGCACCCCATCTCAGTCACTCCCGTGTTCGCTCAGAATGGCCGACACCTTGGCCGAGTTGAGATGGCCGTGAACTTCATCGTTGACCGTCATGCAGGGCGCGAGCGCGCACGCGCCGATGCAGGCGACCGTCTCCAAGGTGTATTCGTAATCGTCGGACGTCTCGCCCTCGTCCAGGCCGAGCTGCTTCTTGGCCTCGACCAGGACGCGCGCGCCGCCGCTCACGTGGCATGCCGTGCCGCGGCAGACCTGGACGCGTTGGCGGCCTTGGGGCGTCAAGTAGAACTGCGCGTAGAACGTCGCCACGCCGTAGACCCGGCTCGGCGACGTTCGGGTGAAGTCGGCGACCGCGTGGATGGCGTCCTCGGGCAAATAGCCTTCCTGGCGTTGGACGGCCTGCAGCAGCGGGATGATCTCCGTCGGCTCGCCCGCAAACGGCTCGAAGACCGATTCAAGAGTTTGAGATCCCATGGTAACACAACCCTGATCGACGCGGATCAATCGCGCAAATGATCTGGGTCATAAAGCTGGGGAGACTGCCCCCCTAAGATGGCCGGAGGGATTGGCGCGTGGCTCCGGGCCGCGATCCGGACACGCCGATCCCTCGTTAGGAGGGAGTCATGGCTGGATTCCGCCTCTGGGATAAGATCGGCATCGAAGACCTGCTCACGCACTTGACGCAGGCGACGTCGCGCACCCTGGAGCGCGACGGCGTGGAGATCGACGCTAAGACGCGTCAGGACCTGGAGCGCACCATCAAGAAGGTGCTCAACGACGACCTGTATGCCTCGCCCGCCTGCGGCACGAGCTCGCTCTGCAGCCCGAGTGAGGAAGGTCGCGCTCGGCCGTGGTCGCACAAGTCGGCGCGCTGGGGGCTCGTGTCGAATGCGGATCCGTCGTTGGAGAGGGAGTGATCCCCGTTGGACCTGTCCTATGACCTCTTGCCCGAGCGCAGCCGCGTCGGCGTCGATCACGACGGCGGCGCTTGGCTGGTTGTCACGTACGCGCTCTCGGACCGTCCGCCGTCGGGCACGCGCCAGCAGATCGTGCCCGTGCTCAAGGCCGACCTCAAGTCGCGCGGCTCCCAACTTCTGGCGCTGGATCTGTTCGACGAGTACTTGCGCCTGCACGTCCCCATTGAGGTCGCGCGCGGGGACGTCGAAGCGAGCCTCCAGCGAGCGCTGGGCGCGATCGAGCCTGCTCGTGAGCATGAGCCGTCCGAGGATGCCAAGGCCGCCTTGTCCCGCTTTCTCGGCGACTGAGGATCCGCTTCCATTCGGTCCTCGTGCTTAATCGGGCGGCTCTGAGGCCGCCGTTCAGAGCAACGTCGCGAGCATGGCCGGGTCGAAATCCTGGAGCTCGGCCGCTCGTCCATGCTGTATTTGCAAGGCCCAATCGGGGTTGGCGATCTGGCCCTTGCCAAGGGCAATCAGATCGGCATCATCCGCCCGAATGAGTCCGGCAGCGCGGTCGGGATCCTGAAGCTTGCCGACGGCGATCACGGGCAGGCCCGCAATGCCACGTGTCAGGCTCGCCAACGTCCGGTCGGTTCCCAGCGCCGGCGCCAGCGCGTCGTAGGTGGAGACGTGGAACATGTCCACGCCCGCGTCGCGCAACGTCGTCACGATCTCGCGCAGCTCGTCGATGCCGCCTGGGAAGACATGCTCGAAGTCGTCGAGCTTCCACATGGAGAAGCGATAGAGGACCGCAAAATCGTCGCCGACAGCCTGGCGAACGGCGCGCGTGACCTCGGTCGGCAGGCGGAGGCGATTCGCGAGCGATCCGCCGTAGGCGTCGGTCCGTTGATTGGCCTCCTCCCAGAGGAACTGATCGAGCAGATACCCGTGTGCGCCGTGGATCTCCACGGCGTCGAAGCCGGCTTCCCTGGCGTTGCTCGCCGCTTGCGCAAACCCTTCGGTGGCTTGATCGATCTCGGCTCGGGTCATTGCCTGCGGCGTGGCCATGGGGGTGCCGGTCTGCTGGTGTTGGCCCTCGGAGGGAATAGCGGATGGCGCGCGCGGCGTCGTGCCCAAGACGTCGGGATCGGACAGTCGCCCCGCATGGAAGAGCTGCAACGCGATCTGGGCGCCTTCGTCGTGGACGCGCTCCACGACGTTCTGCCACCCCGTGATCTGGGCCTCGGTCACGATGCCGGGCTCGTTGAAATACCCCTTGCTGAACGCGTCGTCGGTGTACGTTCCCTCGGTGAGAACGAGCCCCGTGCCGCCGCGCGCTCGACGGGCATAGTATTCCGCCATCGCCTCAGTCGGCACGCCGTAGTCGCCCGCGCTCGTCCGGGTCATGGGGGCCATGACGATCCGATTGCGCAGCGAGAGACGCTTCAGCTCGAACGGTTCAAACAGGACGCCGGTGTCCAGTCGGCTCGGCGTTGACGTGTCGGTTGTCATGGCGGACTCCTTTGTGGACGCCAGGATAAGGGTTACGTCTGTCGCGACCAGCATGCCGCGCGCGTTGGCCGCCATCCGTAAGGTGGCTTACGGCTTCCGCGCGGCGACCCTTGACGTGGCTGTGGCGCATCGATACGTTGAGAGTCCACCCCACCGGGGGTGGGATAAGCTGCTCGATTTGGAGTCAGGGAGGGTCGGCATGACGGAGCGGAGCGACACCCCACAGAAGCTTGAACTGCCCATCGAGGGCATGAACTGCGGCGCCTGCGTCAACCACGTCGACAAGGCATTGGCAAGCGTCGACGGCGTGAGCGATGTGCAGGTCAACCTCAGCACCGAGAAAGCCGCTGTTGAGTTGTCCCATGGGGCCGTCTCGCTTGAGGCGCTGCAAAAGGCTGTTCAGGACGCTGGCTATGACATCTCGACCGAGCAGTGGACGCTCGGCATCGGCGGCATGAACTGCGGCGCCTGCGTCAATCACGTCGATAAGGCGCTGACAAGCGTGCCCGGCGTGCTCTCGGCCAACGTCAATCTGGCAACCGAGAGCGCCCAAGTGACGCTCGTCCCTGGCGAGGCTGCGGTCGACGAACTGAAGCAGGCCGTCGGGAACGCCGGCTACGAGGTCACTTCCTTGCCTGAGGATCAAGCGGCCGAATCCCAAGCGGACAAAACCGAGCGCAAGGTCCAAGACGCCCGTCGCAAAATGTGGACCGCGTGGGCGTTCACGATCCCCATCGTCGCCTGGATGATCCCGGAGATGGTCTTCGGCCTCGCATGGCCGAGCCTGCTGGCTTACCAGCTCGGCATGATTGCGCTGGCGTTGCCCGTGCTCGCCTGGGCCGGCCAGGCGACGTATTCCAGTGGGATCCGCTCGTTGCGCCACGGCGCGGCCAACATGGACACGCTGATCGTGCTCGGCACGGCGGCGTCGTTCGTGACGGGGCCGCTATCGCTCGTCATGCCGATTGCGAACTACGCGGGCGTGGCCGCGATGATCATGGCGTTCCATCTGACGGGGCGCTACGTCGAGGAGTCCGCCAAGGGTCGCGCCTCGCAGGCCATTCGGAAGCTGTTGGAGATGGGCGCCAAGACCGCCCGCGTCGAGCGCGATGGCGACGAGGTGGACGTGCCCGTTGGCCAAGTCGAGGTCGGCGACGTCATGGTCGTGCGGCCGGGCGAAAAGATTCCCACCGACGGCGTCGTTCTGGAGGGCGAAAGCGCCATTGACGAGTCGATGGCGACGGGCGAGTCCATGCCGGTGACGAAGACGGGCGACGACGAGGTCATCGGCGCGACCGTGAACCAAGAAGGCCTCTTGAAGGTCGAGGCAACCCGCGTCGGGACGGACACGTTCCTGAGCCAAGTGATCAAGCTCGTCGAAGAGGCCCAAGGGACACGAGTGCCCATCCAGGGCGTGGCGGACCGGATCACGGGCGTCTTCGTGCCCATCGTCATGGGGACCGCGGCCGTGACGTTTCTCCTCTGGCTGCTGGTTCCCGACGCCATGACCCCCTTGCTGCAAGCCGGCTCCTTCCTGCCCTGGGTCGTGCCCGACTTGGGCGTGTTGACCTTGGCCATTGCGGCGATGGTGGCCGTTCTGGTCATTGCTTGTCCGTGTGCGCTCGGGCTGGCCACGCCGACGGCGTTGATGGTCGGCAGCGGCCTCGGCGCGGAGAACGGGATTCTCATCCGCTCGGGGGAAGCGATCCAGACGCTCAAGGACATTGGCACGGTCGTCTTCGACAAGACGGGGACGATTACCAAGGGCCACCCGGAAGTCACCAACGTGCAACCGATCGACGGCGTCGATGCTGAGGAGCTGCTGAGGTTGGCCGCTTCCGCTGAGCGCGGCAGCGAGCATCCGCTGGGCCAAGCCATCGTCGCGCGGGCCCAAGCATCGGGCGCCGAGTTGGCCGATCCAGCGGCCTTCAATGCCGTGCGCGGCCGAGGCATCACGGCCACGATCGAGGGCCGCGAGGTCCTCGTCGGCTCGCAGCAGCTCATGCGCTCCCACGATGTGGACGTGGCCGACCTGGACGAGACGCGGGCCGAGTTCGAGGACGCGGCCAAGACGGCCATGCTCGTCGCCGTCGATGGGCAAGCTTACGGCGTGATCGCCGTGGCCGACACGCTCAAGGACGACGCCAAGGCAAGCATCGATGCGCTCCATCGCTTGGGCGTGCGGACCGCGATGATCACGGGCGACAACGAGCGGACGGCGGACGCCATTGCCGAACAGGTCGGCATCGATCACATCGTGGCCAACGTGTTGCCCGATGGAAAAGTCGACGAGGTCAAGTCGCTCCAGGACGAGTTTGGCCGCGTGGCGTTTGTCGGCGACGGCATCAACGATGCGCCCGCGCTGACCCAGGCCGACGTCGGCCTCGCCATCGGCACGGGCACCGACATTGCGATTGAAGCCAGCGACGTGACGCTGGTGCGCGGGGAGCTGTCGAGTGTGGTGGAAGCGATCAACCTCTCCCGGGCGACGTTCCGAAAAATTCAGCAGAACCTGTTCTGGGCGTTCGCCTACAACCTCGTCATGGTGCCGCTCGCGATTATCGGTTGGATGCACCCTGTCTTGGCCGAGATCGCCATGGCGACGAGTTCGGTCACCGTCGTGACCAATGCCAATACGCTACGGCGCGTCCGCATCGCCATGCCACGCCCGCGACAGCCGTCGACATCGGCCGGCGAAGACGCTCCACAGCCGACCCCGGTCCATAAGGAGGGCTCCCATGCCTGAGCTCGACGCGACCGTCCAGACCCATCCCGACTCAACGCCGGATAAGGGCAGCCTTGCCGAAGCGCCTCAAACGAAGCACGAGGCGCATCGGCTCGCTCGCACCGTCTCCGGACATATCCACGGCATCGAGACGATGATCACCGAAGAACGTTACTGCATCGATATTTTAAAGCAGATCGCCGCCGTGCGCGGGATGCTCTCCAGGCTGGCCGACGAGGTCAGCGAAAGCCACATGAAGCACTGCGTACGAGAGGCCATTGACGAGGGCCACGGCGACGAGAGGATCGAAGAGCTGATGGAGACGCTCAAGTACCTGCGCAGCGTCTGAGAACTCGTTAGCCGGGACCTCCAGCTCGGGGCAATGGTGCCATGTCCGTTCAAATGGAGATCCAGATGATGCTCGGTAAGGTCCAGTCAGCCGGGCAGACGCTCTTGCAACGTCAACGGGAGCTGCACGGCTTCCTCTGCGGTTGGCAGGGCAACCCCGAAGCATTGGGAGCTGATATGACATCCTGTGAACAAGCCCTCAATAAGGCCCGATGATGGGCGATCGCATGCCGGGCCGCGACAACCCGTCTGGCCAAGGCGGCGGCATGCACGGCAACGACCCCCTGACGAACTCCGGCCAGATGGGGGGCTCAGCGAGGCCCGTCAGCGGGGATCCGTGCCGGCATCGGCCCCATCTTCATGGAGCACATGGAAACATGGCAGCAGGTGATCGGGGAGAAGCTGGATCGGCTCCCGGATCAGTCCTCGTAAGCGACGGTCGACAGCGAGTGACGATTATCGACAGTGCCAGAGACGGGCGCGAGGGCGGAGCCGACATGAGCTCCGCCCTTTTGCTTCGTACGGAGCCGCCATAGAATCAAGGCGGAGGTGTTCGCATGGCGCCAATGCGTGACGACATGGACGCGCACGTGTCTGATCAATGGCGGCAAGAGACAGCCCAGATTCAAGCCAGCGTGGCTGAGGCTGAGGGCTCGGGATTGATATGTCACCATCATTGACCCTGCGCCTGCCGGTCTGGGTGATCCTCGCTGCCGTGGCTGGGGTGGGGTTGTTGGCATGGACGACATTCGACCCGCCCACCCTATCTCCGTCATCTGGCGACTCTCCAAAAGCCCCTGAGAGCGAGACGACGCCGCCGTCGCCCGCAACGTCTGAACCTCGACCGACACAGACGTCGTCCGAATCAGTAAATGAGCTGCCCGCACATCAGCTCTTGGTGAGCCTGCCGCGTCAGCCGTCGATCCTGTCGGTCGAAGGTGAGGTTGAGGCCCGGTGGCGCCTGGACGCCCCACTGCGCTACATGGATGCCACAGACGATGGCTCCTTGACGCTTGCCACCAGCGCCGCGACCGATACCCTCTACGCGCTCAACGGCGCCACGGGCGAGGTACGAAGCCGCGTTGGCGTCGGCGACGACCCGCAAGGCGTGAGGATCGGACCGAATGCGACGCGCGCGCTCGTGGCCAATCGGGCCTCCAACACGGTGACCGTGGTCCCCATAAGCGACGGCACCATCCAGACGCCCACCGAACACATACGTGTCGGCCAATCCCCACAAAGCGTGGCCTTTGCTCCGGACGGCCGCCGGGCCTACGTCACCGTCTCCGGGGAAAATCGGGTGGCCGTGCTGGACTTGGCCCACATGGGGGTCGACACGACCATTCCCGTAAGCGGAACCCCGCATGGGATCGCCGTGGCGCCTGACGGCGGGCGACTCTATGTGACAGCCCGTAAGCGGGGCGACGTGGCGGTCGTCGACATGGAGCGGGGGGCGGTCATCTGGCACGTCGTCGTCGGCGACAATCCGCAGGCCGTGGCGGTGGCCCCGGATGGCGAACGCGTCTACGCCTCCAGCCTTGGTAGCAACCGTGTGGACATCATCGACGCCGCAACGCTCGATGCGCCTCGGACCATAGGCGTCGGCGATGGCCCGCATTCCCTGGAATTTGGCCCAGGGGGCCGCTATCTCTATGTCGTTGTCACCCGCGCCCCTGAGCTGGCTGTGCTTGATACCGAGTCGCTCGACGTCGTCGAGCGCATTCCGCTGGAGGCCAAACCCTTCTGGCTACAAGTACTGGAAGGTCGCTAAGCTGAATAGGGCTCACAAGGGATTGAGAATGCCTGAACCCACAGAGCGCCCGACGGCTGCGTTCATGTTCGCCCTGATCGCGGGGGTCTGGATCCTGGCCATGGCCGTTTCCTGGTGGAGCTGGGGACCTTCCAACGTACCGGGCGTGGGCATGATGGGCGGCAGCTGGATGGGCGGACGCGGAGCCATGGGGCTCAGCGCTGGATGGACACCCTGGATCGGCGTTGCGGCGGGTGGGGCCGTCCTCGGAGGCGCCATCGGGCTATACACGCGCCCGGCGACGGCTCAGACTTGGGGACTGATCGTCATCGTGGCGGCCGTTGTCAACCTGTTTATTGGGCTTGGCGGCTTCCTCGCCAGTGTCCTCGGGATCGTCGGCGGCTCTCTGGCGGCGACCCGTCGGCCGAGGGAGCCGGAGCGCTGAGCGATCCGTGGCCGAGGCCTTTCCATGGGAGGTCTCGGGCGACCGCGGTCCCATGATGGGGCCCCCATTCCATGAGGGACCCCGAACAGATGGCCCCTGCCATGATGCCGGGCATGCCGATGCGCCTGCAGCATTTGATCTAGACGGATCCGAAAGGGAACGTGCTTGTCGATTCCGTCGGCACCTCGGGCGATCGGACGACTATCGCCGACGCGCGCCACGCAGCCGGCACGCCGATCGACGTCGGCAATCAGACCGTCGGTTGGCTTGTGGCCGTATCCGCGCTCAACCTGTTCTCGCCGTCCGAGCTAGCGTTCCTGGCCTCCGTCCGCCGGGCGCATTGGGCTGGGAACACGACGGAGCGGGCTGTCTCGTCCGTGCGCCTTCCGATGGCGACTACACCTTCAGACTGATCCGTAGAGGGGGCTCAGTCGACGGGAGCTTGACCCCACTTATCATAGGCGTCAAGCCCGAAAACCTAGGCAAACGAGGCTTCGGACAAGATATCGGGCAGGTACTCGGTGAACGGCGGGCAAGCCGGCATTTCCTCGCCCAGCTCGTGACGAAGCCGCTCCCGGGAATAGACGATGTCCGCCCCGATGAACGGAAGATAGGGGGCAAGTTGGCCCATCAGACGCTGCACGTGGCGGTCGCCGTTCTCGCTCGGTGCGGCGAGTTGGGAGCCAAGGAACCGGATCTGACCGGCGGCTGGCAGGACCGGCGCGGCCGCCTCACAGATCCCGGCAATGGTGCGCGATGCCTGCGGTCCGGCCGTGACGTGATAGCAGCGATGCCCCACGCGTGTTCGACGTAGGAGGATCTCGATCACTTCCGCCAGGTAATGGGCCGGTACGATGTCGAGGCGCGCGTCCGGCTCGACCGGGACTTCGCCGAGCTGGGCCATGGCCGGAATGACCCAAAGGATCGACCGCCGCATACGGCGGTCCTTGTGGGTCCGGTTCAGCACGATGCTCGGCCGCAACGCGATCGCATCGAGGTCGCTCTCGCGCACCCGACGCTCCGCTTCGCGCTTGGAGCGGACGTAGTGGTTGTCGTAGCGCGTCTCGGATGGCTCGTCCTCGGCGATCTCGGCATGGAACGGGCCCATCTGGACGTAGGCCGTACTGATATGGATCACTCGAGGCGAAGGCGTCATCGCGTGGGCCGCATCGATGACGTTCTGCGTGCCGCCAACGTTGACGCGTTGGGTCGGCGCCTCGGGCTTGAACGACGTCTCGGCGGCACAATGGACGATGGCGGAAACGCCGTGGAGGTCGGCCATCGAGAGCCCGAGCTGTTCCTGGGTGACGTCGCCAGGGAGGGCCGTCAGCCGGGGGCCTCCAAGGTGCGGAATGAGATCGGCCCGATCGGCTTCGTACAGGCGATCCCGGAGCCGCTGCGCGGCCTCTTCGGGTGTTGTCGCCCGCACGAGGGCCTGGACGTGCCAGCCGCCGTCGAGCAGGGTCGCCATCGCTTCCGCGCCGATCATGCCCGTGGTCCCCGTAACGAGAATGGTCGCCTGGTTACTGGAAAGGTGCCCCATGCTGAACGCGCTAACCTCCGGCGGTGGATGGCCCATTATGGCGACTCATCCCGCCATCGTCGACAAGCCCGCCCCGTTGATCTCGGACAGGGAGATGCATGCGGCAGCGTCAGGAGGTCTCGGTCCGCCGCACGATGAGGCGACCTTCCTTCATGTCGGTCACCTCGATCTCGTCGTCGGCATGCAGCACATCGTCGGAGCGGATGCGCCAGTATTCGCCCTCCACGGACGCCAGTCCGTCCTGATCGGTCTCCGGGGGTCGCGTCACGAAGCCGATGGAGCCGACCAGTTGCTGGGCGCCCAAGTCCGGCTGTTCGCGCTGGGAGAAGATGCCCTTCACGACGACGAGGCCGAACAGGCCGCTGATCGTGCCGATCGTGAGCACGATGACCCACCAGTTCAGGTTGAGCGCCGGCTGCTCGATGTCCTGGAAGTCAAACAGCGTCACCGACCCGATGGCGAGCGCGATGACGCCGCCGGCCGTTAAAACTCCATTGGTTTGGGCGTAGAAAACGTCGCCGATCATGAGCGCCATGCCGAACCCGAGCAACACGATCCCTACCAGATTGACGGGCAGGACGTTGAGACCGAGGATGGCGAGAGCCAGCGATAGCCCGCCGACGATGAGGCCGAGGCCGATCCCCGCTGAGAGGATCTCCAAGACAAACGCAAACAGCCCCACCAGCAGCAGCACATAGACGATGTTCGGATCGGATAGCTGATTGCGCAGCGTCTCGCTCCAGTTCATGGACAGCGACTCCACGCGCGCATCTGAGGTTTGCAGCGTGCGGCCGTCGGCCAACTGGACGCCGTCCAGCTGAGTTAGCAGCGCGTCGCTGCTGGCAGCGATCCGATCGATGATGTTCTTCGCTTTGGCCGTCTTGGCGCCGGCCGTGACGCTCTGTCGCACCGCCAACTCGGCCCAGTCGGCGTTGCGGTTGCGGGCGTTAGCGATCTCGCGGGCCCACTGGGCCAGGAAGTTGACGGTTTTCTCCGTCTTCGGATCGGTCTCGCCCTCGCCGTCGTTGGCGCCGCCGTTGGAGCCGCCGCCGATGTTGACGGGATGCGCCGCGCCGATGCTGGCGCCCTCGGCCATAGCGGCCACGTTGGCGCTCATGGTGATGAACGTGCCGGCCGACGCGGCCCAGGCTCCGGCGGGGCCGACCCAAACGGCAATGGGCACCTCGGCGTTGAGGAACCGATCGACGATCTCGCGCGTGGACGTCACCAGGCCGCCCGGCGTGTCAAGCTGGACCAGCAAAAGACGGGCGTTGTCCGCTTCCGCGCGATCCACGGCCCGCAAGAGGTAGTCGGCGGTCGCGGGATTGATGGACGCGTCGAGGGAGAGCTGATAGATCACGGGCGCGGTCGGCGCTTGCGCATCCTGGCCGTCCGCGGGTGAAACGCTCATCAGGGCCAGCGTCAGGCAGATCAGGATCCACCGCCCTCGCCGATGCATCGTTCGCCGCCCGATCATGACTCAGGTGACGGGTGCGTTCTCGCCCTTGGCGTGATCGATGAACGCCTGAGCCTCCTCGACGTCGTCCTTGTGGACGAGCAAGCGATACGACTGTCCCAGTGAGCGGTCCCCGAGGAACGTCGTCGATTGGCTACCGATGCCGGACCCGATCACCTTGAGCTTGCAGCGGAGGCCCTGATGGCGCAATCGCATGTGCAGCCACGTCGTGCTCTCGGGACGGTGGGCCGGGGACTCGTGCATCACGACCCAGGTCTGGTCTTCCTTGCGCCACAGCAAGAGGTAGGCGGCGATTAGGCCAAGGATCGTCAGAATTGCAAGCATTGGGCCATTGCTCCTTTGTTGCTGTCGTCCGCGCGTGACGTCCCAGTCATTTTAACATGCGCATGAGGCGACGCGAGCAAACGCCGCGGTGCCCGTCGGCGTCGGTGCTGACGGGCGCTGTCGCGTTTGTTCACTCGACGCCAACGATGATACCGTTTTACCTCGACTAACACATACGACAAATCGACAGAAGGGGGTTCGTCATGAGCTGGATTGTCTATGTCGTCATTGCGGGCGCGGTCGCCGCGGTGATCGGCGCGTCCATCCGAATTCTCCGTCCGTATCAGCGCGGCCTGGTGGAACGCCTCGGGAAGTACCATCGGACGCTGGATCCGGGCGTGCGCTTCATCTTGCCCGTCATCGACCGGATGATCAAAGTGGACATGCGCGAGCGCGTCATCGACGTCCCGGAGCAGAACGTCATCACGGCTGATAACGTCGGCGTGGCCGTTGACGCGGTCATCTACAACCGCGTCATCGATCCCGTCAAGGTCTCCTACAACGTGAGCGATTTCGAGGTCGCGACGGTCAAGCTGGCCCAGACCAACCTGCGAAACCAGATCGGTGACCTGAACCTGGACGATACGCTGACCTCGCGGGATCGCATCAACGCGGCGTTGGGCGAGATCCTCGACGAGGCGACCGACAAATGGGGCGTCAAGGTGACGCGCGTGGAGATCCAGCGCATCGACCCACCCCAAGACATTCTCGATTCCATGAGCCAGCAGATGAAGGCCGAGCGCGTCAAGCGGGCGAAGATCCTCGAAGCCGAGGGCGATCGCCAGAGCGAGGTCGAACGGGCGGAGGGCTCCAAGCAGGCGGCCGTGTTGGAGGCCGAAGGTGAAGCGGAAGCCCTGCAGAAGAAGGCCGACGCGGAGCGCTACCAGCAGGTCGTCAGCGCCGAGGGTGAGGCCCAGGCCATCAATCAGGTGTATGAGGCGATTCATGCTGGTGAGCCCACGAGCGAACTGATCACGATCAAGTACTTGGAAGCGCTCGGGCAGGTCGCGAACGGTCAGGCCACGAAGATCTTCATGCCGTTGGAAGCCAGCGGCGTGCTCGGCGGCCTCGCCTCGGTCCTCGAAGGCGCCACGAGCTTGAACGGTGCGGACGGGGACGTCCAGAGTTCGTATCCGCGGCCGGGATCGGCGTCGAACCCGAGGGCAAGCTCAAGCCAGGCGCAACAAGGCGGTTCGTCCCAGAGCAGCAACGAGTGAGGGCTGAGCCGCCCATTCGCCACGGAGCGACGAGCATCCACACGATCCTGACCTGCTCCGAAGGAACCGAGCATGGCCGCTGAGCGCGGATCGAGCGGCGGTCGAGACTGTCCACGGTGTGACCGTCCCTGCTCGGTCGTCGAGCGTCACGAGGTCCAGCTGGATCACTGCGCATCGTGCGGCGGCACGTTCCTCGAATCCGGCGAAGCGCCCGAGATCTTCGGCCCGTATGTCTCTCCGTCGACGTGGAAACAAGCCAAGGACACCGAACACATCCGATCCGGCAGGTATCACTGTCCCGCGGACGGTCACCCCTTCGACACGTATCGGGTCGGCTTGACGGCTGAGCGACGCCTCGGGCGCGACCAACGCGAGTCGGTCGAGATCGACTTATGCCCATCATGTGCCGGCATGTGGTTCGAGCCCAAGGAGGGAAAGCGACTCCGCGAGATCGTCATGTCGGCCGGCCAACAGAAGGAGACGCATCTGTCGGAGTTCGCGTCGAGTCCGGGCATCGGGACGTATCTCTTCCAGCTGCTGAGTGGGCTTCCCATTGAGGTCTGGAACCCTCGCCATCGACGTCCAACCTTGACGTTGGCAATGATCGGCCTGTTGGGCGGGATCTTTGTTTTGACGCTTTTGGCGTCCCAGCCCCAGCAGCTCGTGAAAACCTATGCCATGATCCCGGCCGACATCCAAGACGGACAGCGCCTCTGGACGTTGTTGACGGGCTCGTTCCTCCACGGGGGCTGGGGCCACATGTTGGCCAATGCCTACTTCCTCTACGTCTTTGGGGCGAACGTGGAGGACGCATTGGGGGCCGTACGCTTTGCCGGGTTGTTCGTTGTCGCGGCGCTGGCGGGATCGCTGCTCCAAGTCGGCTTGCAGGGCGATCCGACGGTCCCGGTTGTCGGGGCCTCGGATGCGGTGGCCGGGATGATGGGGGCCTATCTGATGCTGTTCCCGCGCGTCAAGGTCTTCCAAGTGATCCTCTTCATCCGCTTTCGTCTCGGCATACTCTGGTATCTCGGTCTCTGGGTAGGACTCAATCTGCTCATCGCCGCGATGGGCACCCAGCACG
Organism: Bipolaricaulia bacterium; assembly: GCA_042219045.1. Lineage (GTDB taxonomy): Bacteria > Bipolaricaulota > Bipolaricaulia > RBG-16-55-9 > RBG-16-55-9 > CAZMNF01. Next base: position 19,091 of record JBDGQO010000010.1, read on the forward strand.
TGGCCGTTTGGGCTCACATCGGCGGATTCCTTGCGGGGATTGCGGCCGGTTGGCTCTACCGAGTGAGGCCGCTCGTCCAGGAGCTTCGGCCCACCTCGTAGTTTCCGTGGCCTCGAGAACGACTGGCTTAAGGCCTGAACGTCACCGTCCGACGTGTGACCGCGAGAACATCACGATATACTCCAATGTGGAAGGATCATGCCGACGGCCGCCTCAGGAGGTGGGGACGGCGTGGCGGACAAGGCCGAGCTCATTCGGCGAGCGTACCGCGAACTCGCCAAGCTCTGGGAGGGCCGGGGTGACAACTTCCCCTGGTTTACTGTGGAGCTGGAGCGCATCGAGGAGGAAGCCGACCAGCTCAGCTACGAGGAGCTGCGCGACCGACTGCGGCAGCTCTATATCCAATTCAAGCGGGCCAAAGAACACACCAAGCAGTCGTAACGAGAAGCCGCCCCCTCAGAACGACAGCGCCCCGCCCACGCCCCAGCGGAACGCCCAAACGTCGGGCAGGAAGCCGTAATAGAATGCCCCTTCCACGGTGAGACGGAAGTTTCCCATGGGCGGCGTCTTCAGTCCCGCCAGCGCGATGATCGGCACGCCGGCGCCCGATCCAGGCGCTCCGGTCAAGCCGACGACTCCGACGCCGGCGCCGAGATAGATCCGGGCCCCGAACTGGATGTTCGTCAAAGCGAGGGATTCGATCTGGGTGACGATCTTGCCGGCGTTGTTGACGTCGAGCATACCGCCGACGCGGAACTGGAAGCCATCCGGCGCTCCGGATTGGATGTAGCCGCCGGCGGCGTAGTATAGCCCGATGCCGGATTCGATCATTCCGACGTTGGCCCCAAGATCCACCAACAGCGGCTGTTGAGCCATTCCTGGCCATGCCAGAGCCACAACCAAGCCGAGGGCCATGATGACACCCACGAAGCGCCTCATGGCCGGATGCTAGGCGACGGAATGATTGAACGTCAAGGTTGGAGGCCGCGGTGTGGTGACGGGCACGGAACATGGGTTAAGCTAGGCTTGAGGAGGCATCGATGGATACGATTCGCATTCTGTTCGTCTGCACGGGCAACATTTGCCGTTCGCCGTTGGCTGAGGGCCTGTTCGGAAAGCTCGTCGAGGACGAGGGATTCGCTCATATGTTTGAGATCGGGTCGGCCGGCACGACGAGCTTCCACGTCGGCGAACCGCCGCACCGCGGCGTGGTCCACCTGGCCCAGCAACACGGCATTGAGCTGGACGGCCGCGCCCGGCAGGTCACCAGCGGCGAAGAGCTCGAGACGTATGACTGGATCATCGGGATGACCCCCGAGCACGTCGACCGCCTCCGTTGGATGAACGTGGATGCGGAGGACCGAATACGCCTGTTGCTCGAGTTCGCCGACGGGGCCCAGCACGGAGCGGGAGGGGTCCATGATCCCTACTACGACGGCGACTTCCAGAAGACCTACGATCAAGTCGAGGCCGGCTGTCGCGGCCTCCTGCAATACCTGAGGGACGAGCACGCCGTCGAGTCGCCATGACGCTGACGGCCGCTCTGCACGGTGCCTTGGAATCCGAAATCCGGCGCGTTTTTGGAGAGGGCGTGTCGATCGAGGACAGCGCCCCTGTCGGTGGCGGCGACATCAACGAAGCTGCGCGGCTGACGCTCTCCGACGGACGTGCGGTCTTTCTCAAGCACAACCGGTCGCCGTTGCCGGAGCTCTTCGACGTCGAAGCTCGCGGGCTGGCCGAGCTGCGGCGATCCAATGCCCTGCGAATCCCTGACGTCTACGCGGTCGGGGACGCGACCGACGATCACCCGGCCTACATTCTCATGGAATGGATCCCAGATGTGGGACGACGCGGGGCCAGCGCCATGCGCACGTTCGGCCGAGGGCTGGCACAACTCCATCGAACGACGACTAGCGCCTACGGGCTGGACCACGACAACTATATTGGCTCGTTGCCGCAACGCAACGCGGCATCGCGACGTTGGGTCGACTTCTTCCGCGAACAGCGCCTCGGCGTCCAACGCCAATTGGCTCGCGAGCGCGGCCGCTTGAGCGCCCCGCGCGACGCGCGGCTCGAGCGGCTGATGGCGCGAATGGATGAACTTTTACCTGACGAAGGCGAGCTGCATCCGTCGCTCCTGCACGGCGACCTCTGGGGCGGCAATCACATCCTCACCGACGAGGGCGTCGCGCTGATCGACCCGGCCGTCTATTACGGCCACCGCGAGATGGATCTCGCGTTTACCGAACTCTTTGGGGGATTCCCGTCGGCGTTCTACGAGGGTTACGAGGAGGTCTGGCCGCTACGATCCGACTACGAGGATCGCAAACCGCTCTATCAGCTCTATCCGATAATGGTTCATCTGAACCTGTTCGGCGAGGCCTACGGCGGTCGCGTGGATCGAATACTACAGCGTTACGTCGGCTGATTCGGGAATTGAGCGCCGCGCTCACTCACTCGCCAGCCTCGCCAATCGCCTGACACGCGGCCCCGACGAGCCCACCATCGTTCAGGCAGACCCGCTCGTCACCGAACTGGAGCCCGCCGTTGGCAAAGACCGCATCCAGATGGGCATCTCCATCGAGATCGCCCAGCGCGACATCCCGACTGTCCCGTCGCGTCGTTCCGATGGCCTCACACGCTCGATCGGGATTGAACGATCCATTCTGGTTGGCACAGACCGTGTTCGG
>JBDGQO010000010.1:21880-32084 GCA_042219045.1 Bipolaricaulia bacterium
CACACGCTCGATCGGGATTGAACGATCCATTCTGGTTGGCACAGACCGTGTTCGGCAGCCGTGCGAAGCCACCATTGGCGAAGACCGCGTCGAGGTCGCCATCGGCGTCGACGTCGCCCAGCGCGACGCGGAAACTCTGGTTGTTGTTGGTGCCGATGGGCTCACACGGCTGGCGCGCCGCGAAGCCGCCGTCGTTCAGACAGATCGTGTTGGTCCAGTTCGGCTCGCCGTTGGCGAAGACCGCGTCCGGATCGCCGTCGGCATCGACATCGCCCAGCGCGACGCCGCGGCTGCCGTTCTCGGCTGACGCGATCTTCTTGCAGGGTTCATCCGAATTGAACCCGTCGTCGTTGACACAGACGGCGTTGTGTTCGGTGCGATTGGCAAAGACAGCATCCAGATCGCCATCGCCGTCCACATCGCCCAATGCCACCCCGATCGTCTCTCGTTTGGCGCTGCTGATGGGGTGACACTCGACGTCCGCGCCCGATTGTCGATTCAGACAGACCACGTTGGACGCGCCGCCGCCGGAGATCGCCCCTTCATCGGAATTGGCGAAGACGGCGTCGAGGTCGCCATCGCCGTCGAGATCGCCGAGTGCGACGTCCAGCGTCGCCTTTGGATCGGTGACGTCGGTGCAAGCCCCGTCGTTCGGAAAGCCGTCGTCGTTGAAACAGACCTGATTGGGCGCACCGCGGCTGGTCTTGCCGTTGTTGGCAATCACCGCGTCGAGGCGATCGTCCCCGTCGACGTCGCCCAATTCGACCTCGCCGCTCAGGAAGCGATCCGAACTGAGTTGCGTGCAGGTCGGAAAGGGTCGATCATCGGATTGATTGAGACAGACGTCGTTGGGAAACCCGCCGGCCGCGACGCCGTGGGCGAAAAGGGCATCCAAGCGGTCGTCGCCGTTGACGTCGCCCAGCGCGGTGCCGAACGTGCGCTGTGGTGAGGATTGGATGACATGGCTGTCGATTGGGGCTTGCCTCGGGACATCGCCAATCGCGACCAAGAGCGGACCGGCACATGCCAATGCGCCTATCCCGGCTGCCTTCGCAAATCGACGCATGGAGACGTTCAACAATACCCCTAGCATCGTCTCCCTCCCCTGGCACTTGAGCCCGGCGATGATGATCTGTCTGGGCGGATTGTCGGGGCGATTCGGTTGACGTTGATCTGAGCGTGGGCCGAGCTTTTCGTCAGACCCTACCAGCGGGCTTGCGATCGCGCCAAAGGCGGGAGCCGGCTGTCGGCGTCGACGCTGTTCAGGGGGCCGACAGAGATGCGGCCCGTCCGCGGAGCCTCGTTATCGAACGGGGGAGAGCTGCTGGGGAAAAATCCCGCCGGTAAGGAGGCGAAACCGCACGGGCAAAACCCTGACAGCCGATGGAGTCGCGGCTCCATGCTTCGAGGGCTCCGCGGACGGCCGGGTAAGGGGTGGGGTGTGAATCTCATTAGGGTTTTCTATGAATGCCATCCCAAAAGCCTCCATGTCTTAGCCGTTGGCCTCTTTCGCTTCAGTAATATAATCCAAGCCGAGCGCCCGTACCATGATCCATATCATGCCTTCTCATGCGGGAAACTTTAAGCATTCTCCTCGCCAATTGCTGCTTCCGCAACACAACGACTAGGATAAGCTCTTTGGTGGAGGTTCCGATACAACTCGCCGCATCAATCACGGAAGGACAAAATGGCGCGATGAACCGAATTGGCAGCCGCTCGCTCCGTGAGCTCCACACCTCACTCTGCAGCGGGGGCCAACCGAGAGCACACGAGCGCTGGCCCACTTCACGGGCCAATTCCTGCCTCGGCACGGCCGTTGACGCCCGGTTGCGACGCTTATCCCGATCCTGTCGAGCGTCACGCCTGGCTTGGGCTTGAGTTCCCATCTGCGCATCGTCCCCGGCGCCTTAGTCCCTCTCCCCCCAGCTGCGCGATCGTGATGCCCGTGGCGACACCGCCCAATGCGATCGTCTTCGGGGCGGGCTACCTGTCGGTCCCGGAAATGGCTCGAGCCGGCATCTGCCTCAACCTGATCAGCGTCGTGTTGATCGCGGCCTTGTCGTTGGTGATCGTGCCCCTCATCCTGGGGCGTTAAGGGCCCAACGGAAAGGAGTTCTCCCATGCAACAACGGATCCTGATGACGACGCTCGCGTTGCTCGTCCTCGTGAGCTTGGGGGCGATTGCCCAAGAATCGCCCGAGTCAACCGTGGATGTCTCCGTCACGCCATCTCAACTCGGCTGGATGGCCTACGGCGCGCCGATCCAGACGTTCGAGGCCATGGGCTGCGTTGCGGCGGCTCGCGACGTGGAACAGGGCTTCAAAATCGCCGAGTCGGTTCGTCTCGTCGGCAACGTCCTGGGGCTCGCGTCCGCAGCGGCATTGGGGACGAACGCGCTCGATCTGGAGATCCGGATCGGACCGATCGTTGTCAACGCCCAAGTCGGCGCCACGCTCGTCTCGGTGGCCATGTCGGGCGTGTCGCAATATCTGAAGTGGCGCCAGCGCCAGGACGCGCGCTCGCGCGCGATGGAGATTGCCCAGCTCCATTTGGACGGAAAATCGACGTGTCTCCAGGCGTCCGCCGACCTCAGCCTGCGGCCGGCGGGTCGCTGACGCCAAGGATCACACGCAGGATTGCGAGAATCATCTCGTCGCAATGGAGATCAGTGACCTGGGACGCTACGTTCTGTTCGCCGGCTTGGCTCTCGCGGCCCTTGGGGGCGTGTTGATGCTCGTCGGCCGGGTGCCCTGGCTCGGTCGGCTTCCCGGGGACTTCGTTTGGCAATGGGGCAACACGACGGTCTACGTCCCGTTGGGCACGATGGTCGCGTTGAGCGTCGTGCTCTCTGTGGTGATTAACTTGATCGCTCGATTGTGGCGTTAACCCAGTGAAGTTGCAGCGAACGTGGCGGATCCCTTGGGGATTCAATCATCTTCCGGCGCTCGTCCCAGGTAGCCGCCGCGCACTTGGTGGCCCTCGCCGATCACGACGAACGCCGACGGATCCGCTTCGGCGACGATCCACTTGATCGTGTTGACGTCCGGACGACTGATCGTGCAGAACAGCACCGTCCGCTCGCGCTCGGTGAACATGCCGCGCGCCTCCCAGGCCGTGACGCCAACGCCCATGCGCTCAAACAGATGCGTGGCGACCTCGTTCGGCGTTTCCGTGACGATGAACGCCGTGCGCACGAGCCCCGGTCCTTCCAAAACGTAGTCCGTCACGAGCCCCCAGAGGAAGAGCATCACCAGCGCGTAGAGCGACTTCTCCCAACCCAAGAACAGCCCCAGCGCCAGGATGACCGCCCCGTCGATGGCGATGTGGAGCTGGCTAATCGGAATGCCGGTTCGACGTTGCAGGATGCGGCTGATGACGCCCGTGCCGCCCGGCGTGCCTCGCCCGCGATAGATCAGGCCAGATCCGATGCCGCCGATAACCGCCCCGTAGAGCGTGTTGAGCAGGATGTCGTCGGTGATACCCTCCGGCGGCAGAACGGCCGGAAGCACGTCCACGCCCACGTTGAAGATAATCACGGCGTAAAACGTCCGCGCAAGGAAGCGGAACCGCCCCAAGTAGAAGAAGCCGGGCACCAGCAGCGGCAGGTTGAGCACGAGCATGGTCAGGCCCTCGGGAAGCCCCGTGAAACGGTTGATAATGATCGCCACACCGGGCACGCCTCCGGGGGCCACCTCGGCCGGCGAGAGAAAGACGTCAAAGCTGAGGGCCATGAGGAGGCCGCCGGCGGTCAGAAAGCCGTAGTCGCGCAGGATGGTGCGCCAACTGAGCGCCCGCATGCGGGTCAGCGCTTCGGCCATGAGCCCCATGGCGGAAGCATCATGGCACAGCCCTTTGAGAGGGTCAAGCACCCATCTCTCGAGGCCTGATGAACTCGAATGCGGGAGCGGCCTAGAAACGCCCCTGGAGCGACTCGGCGTAGCCGGTCAGTTCGGCGTAGCCGACGCCCTTGACGGCTCGGCCGTCCAGCTGACCCGTGACCCGGATCGCGCCTTCCCAATAGCGGAACGAGCCGCTCAGTTCCTGGTCCCGCAGCTTCGGCTCAATCGTCAACTCGGCATCCAACGGGGGAACCTCGATCTGCCAAGCGACGGGATACGTCGCACCGGAGCGGGGACTGGTCCACTCGGCCGTGGGGGTCAGTTCGAATTCGTCGCCGTCAAGATGGCTCGTGTCGCCGTTAGGCGCGACGAATGTCCCGGACGAATAGGGACTTTTCGTCCCGTCGCTCCGGCGGAGCCGATAGAGCATCAGCTCGGTGCCGTTGTCAAATTGGAGCGCAAACCAGTCCCACCCGACCTGATTGTCGCTCAAGAAGCTGCTGCTGAATTCCCGATCGAGCCAACTGGTGCCCGTCACCTCGAAGCGTCGGTCGTTCGTGCGCACCGTGCCATCGGCGCTCAGTCGGGTCATGCTGTAGTAGTACGACGCGTTGCCCGCTTCGGGACCCTTCTGGCTCAAGCCGTTGCCGCCTTGGAAGACGATCGGTTTCTCCCGGTTGAGCGTGAGATCAAGACTAAACGACGGTTGATGGGCCTCAATGGCAATCGATCGTTCGCCACGCCAGGCGATCGACCAGTCTTCCAACCAGATCTCGAGCGGCGACGTTTGGGCCCCTGCGATGCCGGCCGCTCCGCGAGCAAACTGCTCGGCGTCGTAGAATCGACCCCCGTCCACGTCCGACAAGGCAAAGTGGCCCATATAGACCTGATTGGTTGCCCAATCGGAGGCACGATCCGCCCGCTCATCGGGCGGCACCAGGGCTTGACGGAACAGCGTCAACTGGTAGCCGAAAGCGCGACCGTCGGCCGTGGAAAGGTTGCCCGTGAAGTACCACCATTCGGAGCGGTAATCGGGATGGGGCGCATGATCCTCCGGGAACGTAAACGAGCGCGGCGCGTCGGCTTGGGCGAATCCGGTCATGTCGGTGCTGCGGCCGGCTGAAAGCGTCGGGGCGCGGCGTGCGGCATCGTCGCGCAGCACCAGATTGAGCGTGCCGCCCAGCAGAGCCAGCACGGCGACGACGAGAATCGCGCTTCCCACAAGTCGGAATCGGGTCATGGCTTGATCACTCGTTCCTCAATGCCGCAGCGGTCAGTATGCGGCTCATGCGATACGCGGGATAGAGCCCAGCCAGCAACGCCGCGCCGACGGCCACCGCAAGCGCCTGGACGAACGTCCACACGTCAAGCTGCAACAGCAGCGTCCAGCCGAAGGCGCGGCGGTTGATGATGTAGACGAGGATTAGGGCCAACCCCAGCCCCGTCGGCATCGCCAACAGGCCAGCTGACGTGCCGATCAGGCCGGTTTCCATGGTGATCAAGGCCCAGATCTCGCGGACCGAGAAGCCGAGCGCGCGCAGGATGCCCAGTTGTCGGGTCTTTTCCAACTGCAACGACAACAGCGCGCTCAACACGCCGATAAACGCCACCACGATGGCCAATAGCTGGAGCGCGCTCGTGATGGCAAACGTCTGGTCGAAGATGGCCAACACCTCCGCGCGAAGCTCGCGGTTGGCTTGGACTTGGACGCTCTGAATCACGGTCAACTCGGCCTGGAGCTGGCGGGTGATCCGGTCGGCGTCAGCGTCGGCTTGCAGGTTGATCGACAACGCGGTCCACGAGGAGTCGTTCCAGTACTTGCGATAGATCTCGTGCCACATCGTCGCGATGCCTTGGCTTGATCCGTAGTCGTAGTAGACGCCGACCACCTCGAACGTCTGGCGTCCCTCGTCCGTAAACAGCGTCAGCTCGTCGTTCGTTCGACTCAGGCCCAGACGGCGCGCCAGCGGCTCCGAGGCGATCACGGCCTTGCTCGTGCGCACCTCTTGCCAGATCTCGTCCACGGGGCCGTCGGTCCAGAGATAGGTATGCTCTTTGCCGTCGCTCGGGTTCGCCACGGCGTCCACCTGGAGCGATCCTTGGGGCGAGTTGACCATGACGCTGCGGAGCGCGTCGACGCGCTTAGCTTCCTCCAGCTCGTTGACGCGGTCGACGATGTCGGGATCGAGGGTGGCCGACGTCTGGGCGTTGCCGAAGCCCGGCGCCCAGACGTAGACGTCGCCGCTGAGGGATTGATCGAGCCAGTCGACGACGGTGGTGCGGAAGCTCGTGACCATCAACCCGACGCCGATCGTCACGGAGACGGCGACCACGAGCGCCGCCACGGCGATCGAGGTGCGGCTGAGCGAGGCGCTCACCTCCCGTGGGGCCATGGGACCGATCGGTCGCCAGATCCGCCCGAACAGCCAGCTCAATCCCTTCATCAAGTAGGACGTTGCCAACGGCGTGATCATCGCGGCGCCGATCAGGGCCAGCGACGTCCCGACGAAGCTGACGGTCAAATCGCGCGTTGGCCACGCCAATATGCCCAGGCCAAGCGCAATGCCTCCAACCCCGCCCCACGCGCTCCAGCTGGCGACGCGACGGGCCTTGGATTCCAATCCGGCCCGCGAGAGCGCCGAGCTCGGCGAGGTGGCCGCGGCCTCCCAGGCGGGGAACGCCGCGGCCGTCAGCGTGGCGACGAGGCCGAGGAGCCCGCCCTTGACCAGGCTCCCCACGGGCAACCCGACGTTCTGGACGGTGAGCACGAAGTAGAGGTCGTTGATCGTGCGCGTCACCAGCTCGACCGCGCCTTGGCCGAGCACGATCCCGAGGCCGATGCCGAGTGCCGAGCTGACGGTGCCGATGATCCCCGCTTCGATCAGTACGATTTGGAAAATCTGGCGGCGGGTGGCGCCGAGCGAGCGCAGCGTGCCGAAGATCGCCCGTCGTTGGACGACCGCGAACGTCATCGTGTTGTAGATGAGAAAGACGCCGACCACGAGCGCCAGCAGGCTCAGCGCCGTCAGATTGGTCTGGAACGCGGCGGTCATCTGCTCGATCGCGCCCGTGCGTGTGCCGACGGGCTGGAGCCGCGCGCCCTCGGGCAATCGGTCGCGAATGCGGCGTTTGGCTCGACTTGCCGCGTCGGGGGCCTCCGGCAGAATGAGATCAATCCGATCCAGCCGCCCGGTCCGCTCCGTCAGTTCCTGGGCCGTGGCGACGTCGGCGATGATGAGCCCCGACAGTGCTCGCTTGCTGAACGTGTCATTCGGTTGCAGCAAGCCGACGATGTGCGCGTTGCGCGCGTAGCCGCTTACGGTCAGCGTGAGCGAATCCCCGACGGACAGGCCGTATCGCTCGGCGACCTCCGACGAGAGCAGCACGGCGCCCGGTTGGGTGAGCAACGACCGCAGGTCCTGGATGGACAGATTGCCGGAAGGAACGAGATAGTTGCGAAACGGCGCGTCGGCGAACGGGTCAATGCCCAACAAGCGGAATGCCCGATCCCCGAGTTGCTCCGAGGAGACGTACTGGTTGATCACCGGCGCCGCCAGCGGGGCGACGCCGTCGCGCTTCAGCTTGGCGTAGAGATCATCATCGAGACCCTCCGGGCCGCCGCGGATGGCGTGGGTAGCGCGCCCGGCCACGGCCTCGGTGCTCAATTCAAACGCCCGGGAGGCGCTGGCGTTGGCCAAGTCGACGGCCACCACGACCGCCACGCCGAGCGCCACGCCGAGCGCCATAAGCACGCCCTGCCAGGGGTGTCGCTTCAGGTGGCGCCAGGCGGCTCGGCCGAGCGCGCGCGTCTCAGTCGCCATGGGCGGTTTCCGCCATCGAGACAGGCCTAATCCGGCCGTGGTCCAGGCGCAGGACGCGGTCGGCCGTGGTGGCGACCTCGCGGCTGTGGGTCGCCAACAGGCACGTGCGGCCCGTCTCGCGGGCGAGGCGTTCGAGGAGTTCCATCATGCGGCGCCCCGTCGCCTCGTCGAGGTTGCCGGTCGGCTCGTCCGCGAGCAGGAGGTCCGGATCGTGGGCCATCGCCCGGGCGAGCGCGATGCGCTGCTGCTCCCCGCCGGAGAGCTGTTCCGGATAGGCCGTCCGACGCTCAAGCAGACCGACCTCATCCAACAGCGACTCGACGCGCTGTTGCGCGTCATCAGTGAGCCCGCCGTTCAGCTCCACGGGCAAGGTGACGTTCTCCCAGACCGTCAGCGTCGGGATCAGGTTGAAGAACTGGAAGAGAAAGCCGATGGCGCGCCGACGGAGCAGGGTCCGGGCGCGCTCGCTCAGCGACGTGACGCGCTGTTCCCCGATCCAGATCGCGCCGCTGTCGGGCTGATCGATGCCGCTCACGAGGTTGAGCAGCGTGCTCTTGCCGCTGCCGCTGCGCCCCAGGATCGCCACGATCGAGCCGGCCTCGATGTCGAGATCGAGCTGGTCCAGGACGGTGTGCAGTACCTGGCCCTCGCGGTACGACTTGCTCAGCTCTTCGATGCGCACGAATGCGCCTTGGGTCATGGGTAAGTGCCGATCAATTTCAGGTCAGTTCCCGCCTTAGCTCGACATGACAACGAGGCCTGGTGGCGGTTGGTCCCTCTCTCAGCCATCGAACGGGCGCTGGAACTCGCGCAGGACCGTCGTCGCGTACGCCCCCTTGGGCAGCGCAAAGGAAAAGCGCAGGCCGTCGGGATGGGCCTCAACCTCCAGGTCGTGCGGGACGATGCGGGCTCGGCGGCGGGTGCCCTTGAGCTGGGCCTGGGCCCAATGCCGATCCGTGATGCCCTCCTCGGCCACCACGCGGGCCTCAAGCTCGCCCGGGTCGCCGCGCGCCCACCAGAGTCTATGCCCGTAGATCGGGCCCGTGTACGTGATCTCGTCTCGGTCGAATCGGGGCCGCTCCTGGTCGAGGTCGTCGACGTTGAACAGCCCGCCGGTGTCCGTCTTCTTGGCGACGTCGCCGATGTGAATTTCGGCGAACCAACCCAGACGAATCCGCTCGGCCAGCCACCGATTGAACAGCCAGGACTGATACGCCGACATGAGGAACCGCCGAATCCAGCGGCCGCGCTTTTCGCGCTGTCCCAGCAGGATCTCGCGCCCATGGCGGGCGTTTTCGCAATCCTCGCCCAACCGCTGGGTGCCGAAATAGTTGGGCAATCCGCGCTGGCGCAGCGCCCTGGCGATCGACTGAGCCCGATCCAAAGCACTCTGGGGCCCATCCGGGTTCAACAGGGTGATCGCAAAGCGATTGCCGATCAGGTGGCCGCGGCGGATTTTGTTGGCATGGCGCGTGGCCCACTCGACGGTGACGCCCAGTTCGGTCTGAATACCCTCGGCCACCTCGTCCGGATCCGCCTCTAGCAGGTGGAGGGAAAACGTCTGGGTGGCCCGGGCGTGTTTGTCTTTTAATCCAGCACAGCCCAGGTGGTTGTTCTTGAGATCGAACAAGTCGGCGATTTCGCGCTGCAGCTCTCGGGTCGTCCAGCCCTCGCGCGTCACGCTGACGTAGACGTGCTCGCCCTCGCCCGTGGGCGCATAGAGCGGGATCTCCTCCACGACGAAGTGCGCCGGCTCGACCTTCAGGTCGCCGCCGATGCCTGCGAGATCTGGCGTGATCAGCGGCCAGTCCTCCGGATCGTGGTAGATCGGGGCCCGATTCACCTTGGGGCGGTTGACGGATTCGTTGTCGACGGGCATGATGGGCCATCTTACGGCAAAAAGAGGCATGCTGCCATGACGTCGATCGCGCCCCATCGCTATCGTGGCTTTATCGTCGACATCGACGGCGTGCTGGTGCGAGGCTCGAAGGTGATCCCAGGCGCAGTTAGAGCACTCCACGCGCTGGCGGAGCGGGAACCGCTGGTGCTGTTGTCCAACAACGCCACGCGCTCGCGTCGGGCCATTGCCGAGCGCCTCCAAGCGCACGGCTTCGCCGTCGACCCGAGCAACGTCGTCAACAGCGCGTTCATCGTCGCCCAGCATCTACATCAGGCGCTGGGCCCCTCGTCGGTCTTTATCATCGGCGAATCGGGGTTGCGGGAGGAATTGACCGCGGCGGGCCACACGCTCGTCGATCCCGACGATGCTGACGTCGTCGTTACCGGCATGGATCGCGAGCTGACCTACGACAAGCTGGCCGACGGGCTCCGCGCGCTCAACGGGGGCGCGCGCTACATCGCCACCAACACGGACCCGACGTTTCCCACGCCCGAGGGACCGACGCCAGGGGCGGGCGCGATCGTCGGGGCCCTGCGGGGCATGGACCATCCGCCTGAGCAAATCGTCGGGAAGCCCTCGTCGGTCGCCTTCGAGGTTGCGTTGGAGACGCTCGGCGTTCGCGAACCGAGCTCCTGCCTCGTCAT
>JBDGQO010000010.1:32184-37645 GCA_042219045.1 Bipolaricaulia bacterium
AGAAAGACGAACTCGGGGACCTTGGCAAGGAAATCGAAAGGCCGCACTTGCATTCGGTCACTTCCCTCACGATACGGGCCCAATGCGCGGCCGATGGGATAGCCGATCGCCAACGCGACTGCCGTGCCCAGCAGCGTCATCGCGAGCGTGATCTCCAGCTCTGGTCCGAAGCCGAGCGCCCATACTGCCCACAGCGCAACCGCGGACAGGATCGCCGACGTGGCAGCCGTCGTCGAAGACTGACCCGTCGCATGGGCGCGCCACCAGACCAGTGCGAGCGCAATCACGGCCAGACTGGGCACGGCGGTCACGCCCAGAGGGAGCGTAGGCAGGGCGTCGAACACGCCCCGCACGACATCGACGGCGTCGCCGATGGAAGCGGCAATGTCAGTCAGCCCCGGTCGGATCGAGTCGATCCAGTCGGAGACGTTTTGTCGAAGCATCATCGGTACCTCCGTAAGCGATGGAAATCAGTCCCAGGCGGCATCGCCCTCATGCGGACGTTCCCGTGACGAACGCGATGATCCGAATGGCAACGCTCGACCGAAGCCACCCGAGACAGCTCCCGACGTTCGCGAGCCCATGAAAGCTTCGCCGAAGAAGCCGACGGGGCCGGAGTTGGCCGAGCCCCGTCGGTTCGATGTGGGACGCTGCTCGCAACGTCCACGGCGGCCTGCCTACGTCCGCGTGTCGACGTGGATCACTCGGTCACAGACGATGACTTGATTGCCAGCCGGGATATCGAACGAGCGAGTCGATCCGTTCAGTTGCGTCACGCGGATCTGGCTACTGGCGTCGCTGTCGTTGGTGTAGACGATGCAGCCGCCCTGGATCTCACGAGTCCAGTCGGCCGGTTGCATCAAGAGGAACTCCCGGAACGCCAGTGCCAGGAGCTGGCCCTCCGTCTGCTGATCCTCTTCGACGATCTGGACGCGGACGGTCCCGGTCGCGGACTGGTCGCCGTCCTCGGCCGTGATCCGCAAGTCCGTCGTGTGCTCGCCCGGTTCCAGCGAGTTGGTGTCGATGGCGACCTGGACCGTCTGTTCCTCGTCGGCGCTCAGGTCGCCGCTGTTGGGCACGACCGTCACCCAGGCTGCATCGACGGTGGCTTGCCAGCTCAGGGTGCCGGCGCCGGCGTTGCCGATCGTCATCTGCAGCGACGCTTGGCCGTCCGGGGCCTGCTCGCCGAAGTTCAAGTTCGGCGGATCGGGCTGGACGTTGAGCTTGGGCTGTTGGGCCGAATTGCCCGACAGTTTCAAGGTAACGTCAACTCGGATGGGGCCGTTGTCGGCATCCGGTGAGGTGATGACGATGCGGCCCTCATGCGTGCCCGGCGACAGGTCGCCCGGGTTGACCGAGACCTCAACGTCCGAAGGGGCGAAGCCTTCCTCCAAGCTGAGCTGGATCCAAGGGACCGTCGTCCGGGCCTTCCACTCGAGCAGGCCATCGCCGCCATTGACGACGCTCAACGACTGGGCAGGCGGAGCGCTCTTGTCCGCGGTGGCCTCGAACGTCAACTCGCGGGGCTTGACCTCAAGCGTCGCCGACGCTTCCCCTTCTTGCAGCGACAACTCCACAGGTACCGTCGCCGGACTGCCCTGGGCTCCGGACGCGGTGATCACGATGCGTCTTTCATAGGTGCCTGCTGTCAAGTCACTCACGTTCGCGGAAACCTCGACGCTGGCGGGCGCGGTGCCCGATGACCGGCTGAGTTGGAGCCAACCCGCGGTCGTCTGGGCGCTCCAGTCGAGCGTCCCGCCGCCGTCGTTGCCGATCTCGAGCGCCTTGGGCTCGGGATTTCCCTTGCCCTTGGTTGCCGTGAACGACAACTCCGTCGGATTGACGGTGAGTTGAGGCTTCGCTTCCTGCCGTTGCGGTACAGGGCCGAGCACCAGGATCCCCGATCCGAACAGATTGTCCTTGCCGGGCGGGCCGACGTCCTCGGCCCGATCCTCCAGGAATGCTTGGATCTCGTCCGGTGAGAAGTCGGGTTTGGCTTGGGCCACGAGGGCCGCGGCTCCGGCCACGTGGGGCGATGAGGAAGAAGTGCCGCTAAAGCCGGACTTATCGTCATCCTCCGGGGTCCACTCGCCGAACGCTGTCGTCGACACTAATGTCGGCGCGGCGATGTCGGGCTTGATCCGGCCATCACCGGTTGGACCTCGACTAGAGAAGAAAAGCAGAGAGCCCTCCGAACAGCGGTCACCGCATTCGCTCGGGCTGTGATGCACCGCGCCGACCGTCATGGCGTTGGGCGAAATGGACGGTTCGCTCACGCTGACGCTGCCTTCGGTCCTAAGCTGCTCAAAGTCGCCGTCAACACAACGGCGGCAGGATCGAATTAACAAATCCAATTGATCCGGCGCATCCGAGCGACGTTTTTCAATGGAGACGTTGATCGTAATCTCCTCGCCAACCAGAGACGTGTCCTCCGTATACAGAAAGCCGCCCGCGCCTTTGATAGGCACGCCGGGTTGCCAGAACCAGTCGCCCTCCCGAGGGGAGCCGAAGGCTTCCGAGGAGATCTCAATCCGGTAGGCATCCCGTGCGTCGTTGCAGTCGCCGTTCCAACTGAGAACGAATCCAACGTTAATGGCGGCTACCCGTTCGCCGTCGACTGTGGCTTCGAAGTGCTCGACGTCGAACGAAAGCGTATTGTCCGATGACGTGAAGTCGTGCCGATCGTCGTTGTCGCGATCCTGCCATTCGCCTTGCCAGTGAGCCGTGGCATTGTTCCCGGCGGCGGTTACCCAGGTGACCCCTTGCTCGCGGGCCTTTTGGATTTGAGGTTCGAGGAGCCCGCCCCCACGAAGACAGCCGGATGGGAACCCCCATGACGAGTTGATGACGTCAACGTTCTGCTCCAGCATCCAATCGATGGCGTTTTGGGTCTCCACCAGCGTCCGCGAATTGTTCAAGTAGAGGCTGGCATTCGGTGCCACGTCGTGAACGATCTCCGAGACGGCCGTTCCGTGATCGACGTCCGCCTCGATGTCCGCGTCTTCCGCAAACGAGCGAGTTTCGATTTTCTCGCGTGGCGGCAGATCTGTCCCCAACAGGCTCTCATAGTCGGCAAATCCGCCATCGTTGATGCCGACTTTGATGCCCTCGCCGTTGAAGCCAGCTTCGTTCCATGCCCGCGATCCGATCACGGACAGGCCCTCGCTCGTGACACGCCCGCGCGACTCCGTTGCCTGATGGACTTGCCTCGACGTTGTCCGTTGCCGTTGTTGAACGGGCATCCGCACGAACGACACGAGGTTCGTGTCGGCCAGCTCACGGATGGTGGATTCGCTGAGATAAGCTTGAATGGAGCTTTTGTGGGTCGTCTCGACGCGACCGCCGGCCTCGTCGATTCGCTCAACGAGCGTCGAGGTGACAGCTTCGGACGCTGCTTCCACGACGACGCGGGCCCGGTTCCCCTGGATGTCGGTGGCGAAGAGCCGATTATTGCTGCTCATCGCGTGTACCCGCGATAGGGTGCGGCCTTCGGAATCATTAAAGAGATTTTCGACCATCGATTGGATCTTTGGGGAGTCTTGTTCTGGCTCTTTGTCGGAGGAGGAGGTCAGGCTCGTCTGTGCCTGGGTCACCAGGGTTCCGGCGATGAGCAGTATCAAGGCCGTCAACGCAATGTGACGTGCGATCGCTCGATGCATGGCGTTGCCAACCCTCCTTGTGGGTTTTCCGGATTGCACAGGCATCATCGCTGGGGCCGGACCGGGGCGCGGATGAACGTGACGTGCGGATGACGCGCCAGCTTCATCAGCGCCGATCGCGGAACTCGCACTTGGACGCGGGCCTCGTAGGACGTTTCCACTTGACCGCCCAAGGCGCTCACTGCCCAGTTGAACGTCGCCTTGTCGGCTTGGTCCCCGAGTTTGACGACCACCTGCACCTTCCCGTTCTCATAGGTCAGATTGTGCTGGCTCGCGTACGCTTGGGGATCGTCGGCTTGCGTCAGTCCTTCCAGTCGGTCCTGCAATCTCGCTGCCGGATCCGGCTGGTCCGAAGTTGGCTGTTGCGTCGACTTGGTCGGTTCATCGGGCGCTTGCGTCGGTCCCGAGACGATTCCGGGCATCAACTGCGTCGCGAGACCGATGAGCACCCCGACCACGACGACCCAGAGTCCGATTCGCATGGCTCTCTTGGCCTCCTTTGTCGCTGAGCGCGATCGTTACTGGGGCAGTTCCGTGACCTCGAAGTTGTCGAAGCGCCCGTTCATGTTCGGTTCGTCAAAGCTGTGCGACATGACACCGACCGCGCCCGAGGTCTGCGTGGATAGCGTCTCCACTTGGGTGCCGTTGATGAACAATCGGGCTTCACGGCCCTCCGCAATGACGCGCAGTTTATTGAACGCGTCCGGTTGAATCTCGTCGGATTCAACCGCTTCGACGAGGGTCTCAGCCGAACAGCCATCGCCGCCGCAGTCCCAGCGGACGACGCGATAGAATTGACGGTTGGCGATGCTGAACAACGTGAACTCGTTGTTGTTGGGGTTGCCGGCAAAGATGATGCCGACCTCGCCCTTGTCGGTCAGGCTCCCAGTAACGAGGTGTTTCACATCGGCGCTGGCGCAGAAGCTTTGCGGCACCTGGGACTCGTTGAACGGGGCCCAAGCCCAGGCGAGAAAGCCGGGCTCGGTGATGAAGACGCGGTACTCGCCCTCATCATAGCCCCAATTGAAGCCGCCGCCGGAGTCCTGCGTCCAGCCGCTGCTGGAATTGCTGAAGTCGTCGGCGAAGACCGAATTGCCCCGCTCGCAGGCCTGTGGACCTGCGGGTTGGTCAGGGCGTTCGCTCAATGACAGCGTCACTTGGACGCGAACCGGGCTGCGGCTCGCATTCGGCGAGCTGATCGCGATCGTCGTCCGGTGCGAGCCGGGCTCAAGGTTCGCGATGCTCGCGGCGACGCGCACGTTCCGGCTCTGGCCGGCGCTTAAGCTGCCCTCATCTGGGCGCAGCGTGAGCCAAGTTGCCTGCGTTTGTGCCGACCAATCCAGCGATGCGTTGCCGCTGTTCTCGATCGTCAACGTCTGCGTGGGGCGGTTTCCGCCTTTTTGCGCTTCCATGTCGAGGCGCGTCGGCTCGATCGTCAGCTCGCCCCTGCCCGTGGCCCCCTTCAGGGTCAAAGTGACCGGGACTTCAACCGGGCTGTTGTCGGCCTGTTCCGCCGTGACCGTGATGGTCGCTTCGTAGGTTCCCGCGTCAAGGTCGTTGATTAGCACAATGACGTTGACGCCGGCGCTTTGACCGCTGTCGAGCACGCCGCTGCTTTCCGCGATCAGCCAGTCGGCGTTGTCGGCCATGTCCCAATCCATCTGGCCGTTGCCGTCGTTAGTGACGGTCAACGTCTGGGCATCCGGGGCGGATCCGCCAGCCTCGGCCTGGAAGGAGAGCGAGGCGGGCTGTACCTCGAGGACCGGCTGACCTTGAGCAAGAAGCGCGTTGGGAGACGCCCA
>JBDGQO010000010.1:37745-64905 GCA_042219045.1 Bipolaricaulia bacterium
GCAACGCCCCAGAAGACCAGCGTGATTCGCCCCTCCGGCCACTCGGCGTCGGGCAGCAGAAAGGGGGTTTCGACGCCTTTGGCGCGCTCAAAATGATGGTGGAGCGGACTGACTTTGAAGATCCGGTGCCCCGTCAGCTTGTAGTAGGGGACTTGGACCATCACCGACAGCGTTTCCAAGAGCGGTACCAGTGCGATCAGCGGCAAGAGAAGCTCGGTGCGCGTAAGAACGGCCAGGGCGGCCAGCGCGCCACCGAGGCCCATCGCTCCGCAGTCCCCCAAGAACACTCGCGCTGGGTGGACGTTCCAGATGAGGAATCCCAGCAGCGCCGTGGCGAGCATCCCGGCCAGCATGACCAGACCGCTATCGACGGAAATCTGAGCGATGAGCCCGATGAAGGCGGCCAGCGCGATAAGGCCGACGCCCCCGGCCAATCCGTCGAGGCCGTCGGTGATGTTGAGCGCATTGACCGTGCCGACCAGGACAAAGACGGCGATGACGCCAGCGAGCACAACGTCCGGCTGCCACGTGCCGCCGAACGGCACGATCAGCGCCCGATCCAGCCCGACGAACGCATGGGCGAGCCCGACCCATCCGACCGCTAGGGCGATCTGGATCATCAGCTTGTAGCGGGCGGCGAGCCCCTTGGCGTGTCGCTGGGCGAGCTTGACGGCGTCGTCGATCATGCCGACCGCGCCGAACGCCAGGGCCGCTGCGATGAAGAGCATCCCGTGTGCCCCCAAGATCCCCATTTGACTCGCTAGAACCGCGCCGAATGCCAGCACGGCCAGGGGAATCAGCCCGCCGCCGGTCGGCGTCCCTTCCTTGTGGGCATGGATGGTGGGGCCGAAGTCGCGGATCGGCTGACCCGTCTCGGAGCGCTGCATGCGCTCAATGAACCCGCGGGTGCCAGCTAGCGAGGCAACGAACGCCACGACCAAGGGAACCAGGAACGTCGACATGGCCCTCAGCCTAGACGCTTGGTGCCAGCAACGCCAGGGCATTGATCCACCTTGCGCGAGACGGAGCGCGAGCTTAGGCTCGTCCCTATGCGCGTCGGCATCGGCGTCGATCAGCATCGCTTCACTCCCGACCGGTCGCTCGTACTGGGCGGCGTCGAGATTCCCCACGATCAGGGATTGGAAGGGCATTCGGACGCCGACGCGCTGACGCACGCGATCTGCGACGCGCTGCTCGGCGCGGCCGGACTGGGCGACATCGGCGAACACTTCCCGGCCACGGATGAGGCGTTTCGCGATATCTCAAGTCTGATCCTGCTGGCCCGCGTCAAGGAGATGATCGCTGAGGCCGGATGGCGGGTCGAGAACGTCGATGCCGTCGTGGTGGCGGAGGCGCCGAAGCTGGCGTCCTATCTCGACGATATGATCCACGCGCTTGCCGCGACGCTGGAGATCGACGCGTCGCGCCTCAACCTGAAGGCGACTCGACCTGAAGGGCTCGGCGCGCTGGGGCGGCACGAGGGCGTCTACGCCCACGCCGTCGCCGGCCTCGTTCATCTTGTCGACGGCGACGCGCGTTCACTCGGCTGAGTCCTCGTCCCCGCTGCGATAGAAGCGGACCTCGAGCGACTCGACGGTGGCCAGTCCCTCGTCAATGACGCCGTCGATGACGTCGAGGAAATGCTCGATCTTCTCGCCCGTGTCGATGATCTCCACCACGATGGGCAGATCCTCCGAGAGCCGCAGGATCTTCGAGGTGTGGATGCGGCTGTGGGCGCCGAAGCCTTCGACCCCGCGCAACACCGTGGCGCCCGCCAGCTCCTCCTCGCGCGCCCGGCGCACGAGCCACTCCGACAACGGCATTCCTTCGTGGCGATCGCTCTCGCCGATGTAGATTCGCAGCCGCTTTCCGGACTCCGGCAGCATGTCGATCAACCTCCCGCGACCGCGTCGGCCAGGGCCATGCCGCCCCAGACGGCGCCGATCGCCAGAACGAGATGGGTGCCCAGGTTGACCCCGGCGCGCCAGAAGTCCCCGTCGCGCAGCAGCGCGACCGTCTCGTAGCCGAAGGTGGAGAACGTGGTGAACGCGCCGAGCAGGCCGATGAACACCAGCGCCCGAGTCTCCGGGGAGAACAGCCCGCGCTGCTCGCCCAATTGGGCCAGAAAGCCGATCATGACGCATCCGAGCCCGTTGACGACGACGGTCCCGTAGGGGAAGACGGGCTCGTTGAGCCAGCGATAGACCAGCGTGTCGAGCCCGTAGCGGGCCCACGCGCCCAACACGCCGCCAAGTGCGACGAACCACCAACGCACGGATGATCCCTCCGGGTGCTCAGAATTCGGGAGGGGTCATCAGTCGCGCGGACGGTTCGGGAGCGTTCCCTGGCGGACCCCATCGCCGCTGCCATGCTAGCGTATCCGTCCGTGCGCGCCAAACCTCAGGCGGCTTGAGGTCGCCGGGGCCGGGGCCTACGATGAACGTGACTCACATCACCATAAAGGAGGACGTTCATGGTCAATCTTGGCGCCCAAGCCCCGAGCTTCACGTTGAAGGGCGTTGACGGTAATCCGTACAGCTTGAACGACTTGAAGGGCGATCGCGGCGTTGTCGTCGTCTTCAGTTGCAATCACTGCCCCTACGTCAAGGCCTATGAAGATCGCATGATTGAGTTGGCAAATGAATATCAATCACGGGGCATCCCGTTTGCGCTGATCAACGCCAACGATCCGGTCAACTACCCCGACGACAACTTCGACGCGATGGCCCAGCGCGCCGACGAGAAAAGCTATCCGTTCCCTTATCTCCAAGACGACACCCAGGAGGTGGCGACGGCCTACGGCGCCGAGCGGACCCCGGAAGTCTTCCTATTCGACGGCGACCTCAAGCTGCAATACCACGGGCGCATCGACGACAACTACGAGGACTCGAGCGCGGTGCAGCAGACATATCTCCAGGACGCGCTTGAGGCGGTGCTCAACGGCGACACGCCGCCGGTCCAGACGACCGATCCGGTCGGCTGCACCATCAAGTGGAAGGCCTGAAGCGATACGTTCCCTGGGCCGACCGGCCCAGGGCCAGGCGCAGCGGGCTCATGCCGAGCGAGATGCCCCGGCCGCGTCAGCGACGAGGTCGTCACCCGTGCCGCCAGGCGCTCATCAGCTGCCGCGCGAGCTTGCGCATGTCCTCGACCGAATCGGTCTCGTCGACGATCTCCGCGCCCAGCAGCGTCTCCAGCACGTCCTCGAGCGTGACGATGCCTGCCGTGCCGCCGTGCTCGTCCACGACGAGAAACAGGTGCTCGCGGCGTCGGAGGAACGTCTCCAGCACCGTCGGGAGCTTCGCGGCCCATGGCACCGCGTGCACGGGCCGAGCCAACTCCCCGAGCCGCTTCCCGATCTGCCCTTCGGTTCGGGCCTCGAGCAAGTCGTGCCGGTGGATCAACCCCTGGACCTCGTCCAGCGTCTCGTCCACGATCGGGATGCGAGCGAAACGCAGTTGCTCCCCCTCGGTCGCCTCCCTGACCGTCTGGTCTGCCCGGAGCGTAAAGACGACAGTGCGCGGCGTCATGACCTGCTCGACGCGGATCTCGCGCAGGGCGATGAGGTTGCGCATCACCTGGGCCTCGCTCTCGTTGATCGCTCCCTCTTCGTGGGCCAACCGGGCGAGGCTGCGCACCTCGTCGCGGTCGATCCGAGGCACCGACTGCTCCCTGCTCGAGAGGAACTTGGAGATGCCGTTGCACCCCGCCACGACGGGCCGGAGCAGGACCATGAGCCAGTGCACCGTCCACGCGGTGAACGCCGCCAGGCGCTTGGTGTGGACGGCCCCGAGCGTCTTGGGGATGATCTCGGAGAAGATGAGCACCAGCAGCGTCACCACGAAGCTGACCACGCCGACCCACGCCTCGCCCCACAGCACCGTCGCCTGGGCTCCCACGCCGGCGGCCCCCAGCGTGTGGGCGAAGGTGTTGAGCGTCAGGATTGCGGCCAACGGGCGGTCCACGTCGTCCTTCATCCGCTCGAGCCGCCTGCCCGCTCGGCTGCCCTGCTCGACCATCACCGCCACGTGCGAGCGCGGCACGCTCAACAGCGACGCCTCCAGCAGCGAGCAGAGGAACGAGACCCCCAGCGCCAGCATCAAGTACAACAGCAGAAGTCCCATGACATCCATCGTAACTTAGATGCGAACGGGAGATCGAGCTACAAGGACGATTCAAGCGACGGACTCGGGCCGAGCGGCCGTCCAACCGGCTCGGCCTCCCTTACTGATCACCGCGAACGTCCGGTCAAGTCAGTTGCTGTCAGCGGGGGCCAACGTGGCGACCGTAGGTTGACTCGACTTGTGCGGGGGTCTGAATCAAGGCCGCGCGATGGAAGCGCTCGGGAAATTTTTCAGCCGATGCGTCGTCTCGAACGCGTTGAACAGGTCGAGGTATTGTTCGAGCAACCGGGTCATGAGGAAGTTGCCTCGGACGCTCTCTCGAGCCCGATAGCCCATCTGTTCCCGTAGGTCCGAGTCCTGGACGAGTTGCCCGATGCGGTGGGCAGCTTCGTCGACCGAGTCGACGAGGAAGCCGTTCTCCCCGTCCTCGATCTGATAGCGGATGCCCCCGACGTTGCCGCCGATGACCGGCTGCCCCTTCCACATTGCCTCGGTGACGGTCAACCCGAAGCCCTCGCTGAGCGACTTCTGCAGCACGACCGCCGCACGGCGCTGGAGGGCGTTGACGAGTGAGGTGTCCTCGCGGGAGAGGATGATGATCCGCTCGTCCCGCTCGCTCAACAGCGACTCGTAGACCTCTTCCCCTTCGGGATCATCGGTGGCGACGTTGCCCAACAGCACTAGCGTGGCGTCGAAACCGTACGCCTCACGCGCTTTCTTGAACGCCTTAATGACGCCCAACGGATCCTTCCAGCGGTCAAAGCGTGAGATCTGGACGACCAAGGGGAGATCGTCGGGAATGTCGTAGTGCTGGAGCCGCTCGTCGATCTCCGCGTCGCTCATGTCCTTGTTCTTGATGGAGAAGGGATCGATCGCCGGCATGAAAAAGACTTGCGGGGTGCGCAGTTCGCGTTGGTAGTCGGGGATGCTCAGAATGACGGCGTTGTACTGCTCGATGAAGTTGCTGAGATAGCTCCAGAGCTCGTCGTGGGGATTCGACAGGTCGATGTGGCAGCGCCAAATCCACGGCCCTTTGCGATTGTAATGGGTAATGAGCGGCAACGGCTGGGGATCGTGCACGACGACGATGTCGTGGTGGCTCAGGTGGTTGCGGATGGCGTTCTCGTGAATGATGCCCTCGTAGATCTCCAGCTTCATGTCGGTCATGTGGAGGTCGCCGCCCTGGAGCGCGTTGTGCATCTTCTTGGTGATGCCGAAAAAGTCTGGCGCGCCTTGGATGACGCGCCAGCCGGCTTTCAGTCCAATGCTGTTCATCAAGAGCGTCAGCGAGTCGAGCAGCTCGGCGACCCCGCCGCCGTAGTACGTGGAGTTGACGTGGGCGACGTGGAGCCCATTGAGGGCGTCGGCCTTGCGTTGCAGACGATCGATGGCTTCGGCGCCGATCAAGGCTTCGTAGTCTTCCACATGCATGAGGTGGCCATGGATGCTCATCGTCGAACCTCCTCCGGAATTAAACCGTGTTTTGGGGAGATCTTTGGGCGAATGCGGCAATGTTGTCGCGGGTGGTCTCCAGAATGCGCAGCACGGCTTCGCGCGTGTTGAACGCGCTGTGGGGCGTGATGAAGACGTTCCGCTGGCGCAACAGCACGTGGTCGGCCAACAGCGCCTCCATGTCATGCTGGCGTCGGAACTCCTTGCGCAAAAGCTCAGCTTCTTCGTGGATGGCCGGCTCTTCCGAGAGCACGTCCAGGCCCGCGGCCGCGATCCGGCCCTCCGCCAAGGCCTCCAGCAGCGCCGTCGTGTCGACGACGTTGCCGCGAGCGGTGTTGATCAATACGGCGCCGGGTTTCATGCGGGCGAACTCCTCGGACGAGATCAAGTGCCGCGTCTGCGGCGTCGCCGGCACATGGAGCGTGACGACGTCCGAGGTCGTAAGGACGTCGTCAAAGTCGGCGTATTGGAAGCCGAGCTCTCGGGCCAGCTCGTCGTTGGGGGCGACGTCGTACGCCAACACGTCCATGTCGAACCCGCGAGCGATGCGGACGACCTGCTGCCCGATCGCGCCGGTGCCGACGACCCCCAGCGTCTTCCCCAACAGATCAAATCCCCGCAACCCGCGCATGGAAAAGTCGCCCTTGCGGGTGCGGTCGATGGCCTCGACGAGGTTGTGGCTGATCGTCAATAGCAATCCGAAGACGTGCTCGGCGACCGTATGGTCGCCGTATGTCGGCACGTTGCAGACGGTGATCCCGTGCTCGCGGCAGTAGTCGAGATCGACATGATCGTATCCCGTGGAGCGCGTCGTGATCAGCTTCAGGTTCGGGAATTGCGCCAAGACATCGGCGCCTAGCCGAGAGTAGATGAACGTCGACACCACGTCGGCGTCGGTCTGGTCCCCAAGCGTGTCCGAGCGTAACGGGGCTTCGACGAAAGCGAGCTCGTGTTCGCTCTGCAGGGATTCGAACGTCGTCTGCTCCCAGGGCTCAACTTCGTAAAGGACGACCTTCAACGCGGGTCACCTCCGTGCTCTCTGACGGGCCAAGTGCTCGCTTATCCCGTCGGTCAGATAGCGGGAGCGTTCGACCTCTGTCGACAAGTCTCCCCGAGTTCATTCGGCGTCATCATCGCCCCGATCGATGGGTAGCTGACTTCCCTATTGAAGCAGCTCGGGCACGCTCTCATCAACTTCGGTTCGGCCGAATCGCGGTCGGGCGGCAGGGATCGCTCGCGTTCAGGGCTGTCCCCAGGATCGCGGACGCGCCCATGCTAGGATGGGAGACAAGGCCACGAACCGGTAACGTTCACACGATGAGAGAGGAGGCATGCCATGACGCGCATCTTAACGGCCGTCAACGAGGACCCGCTCCGGCTGAAGGTCATTCGCACGGCAGGCGAATGGGCCCGGCGGTTGGATGCGGAAGTCACCGTCTGCCATGTTTTGCCCAAGGGGCGATACGAGAGACTGCGCGACGAGCTGCGGCGTCAACAGCAGGAACACATGGTGACCATGCCGCAGGACATCATCTCGGATGCCTACTACGAGGAGGTCTATCGTCGTTGGAACCTCCCCGAGCGCCAGTTCGGCGAGGAGGAAGGGCACTCCTTGGCCCATCACGTCGCGCGCGACATTGCCTCGCACCTAGCCGAGTACGGCGTCGAGCACGAGTCCCGCGGCTGGGTCGGCGAACCGGCGCGCGGCATCGTGGGGTTGGCTGACGAGATCGAGGTTGATTTGATCGTCATCGGCTTTGAGGGGCTGCACGGCCTGGGACGTGTGGCCGCCCTCGGCAGCGTGTCCCGCGAGGTCTTGGAGCGGGCGACGCGGCAGGTGCTCGTCGTGCCGACGCTGCACGAGGACGCCGATGCCAGTCGGGAAACCTGACGTCGTCAGTATGCAGGAT
This sequence comes from Bipolaricaulia bacterium, assembly GCA_042219045.1. Lineage (GTDB taxonomy): Bacteria > Bipolaricaulota > Bipolaricaulia > RBG-16-55-9 > RBG-16-55-9 > CAZMNF01. The sequence continues at coordinate 45,232 of JBDGQO010000010.1, forward strand.
CCGCTCGGCGCTCGTCGAGCACGGCGACGCCGGGCAGTTCGCTGCCCTCCAGCAACGTGAGGAACGCCCCGCCGCCCGTGGAGACGTGCGTGAGCTGATCGACGACGTCGGCCCGATAGATGGCCGCGCCGGACTCGCCGCCGCCCACGACGGTGATCGCGTTCAGTTCAGCCATCGTGCGGGCGATCGCGAACGTTCCCTCGGCGAAGGGCTCGAGTTCGAACACGCCCATCGGCCCGTTCCAGACGACGGTCATGGCATCGCGAAGGTAGCCATTGAACGTCGTGACCGTCTGCGGCCCAATGTCGAGAATGTGCCAGTCATCGGGAAGATCGTCGATGGCGACCGTGCGGCGGTCGGCGTTCGCGTCGACCTCAGGCGCGACGACGGCATCCGTGGGCAAGACGAGGTCCTCCCCGAGGTCATCGATGAGGCGCTCGGCCTCATTGAGCACGTCGTTCTCGACCATGGACGCGCCCACGTCCACGCCTTTGGCTTTCAGGAGCGTGTTGGCCATGCCTCCGCCCACCAGCATCGTGTCCGCTCGATCCTGGAGACGGTCGAGAACGCCCATTTTGTCGCTGATCTTGGCGCCACCGAGCACGGCCACCAGCGGGCGTTCCGGCTGCGCCGTGACTTGGGCGATGGCGTGCAGTTCCTCCTCCATCAGTCGGCCCATCACCGCCGTCTCGACGTGATGCGCGACGCCCTCGGTGGATGCGTCGGCGCGATGGGCCGCCCCGAACGCGTCGTTGACGTAGACGTCGGCCAATTTTGCCAATTGTTGGGCAAAATTGGCGTCGTTGCGTTTCTCCTCGGCATGGAAGCGCGTGTTTTCCAACAGCAGCACCTGGCCGGAACGCAGCCCCTCAACCTGGGTTTCCACGTCCGAGCCGACGCAGTCGTCGGCCGTCGCCACGTCCTGGCCGATCAGCTCGCTGAGGCGCTCGGCGGCAGGCCGGAGGCTCAGGGATGCGTCGCGTTGTCCCTTGGGGCGCCCGAGGTGCGAGCAGAGCACGACTCGGGCGCCGGCCTCAATCAGGTGCTGGATCGTCGGCAAGGCCGCCCGGATGCGGGTGTCGTCCGCGACGGCCCCATCCGAAAGCGGCACGTTGAAGTCCACACGGACCAGCACGCGTCGGTCACGGACGTCGATGTTGTCCAGCGTCTTTTTGGCCATGGGCGATCCGATCAAACCCGTTCCGGCGTCTTGGTGGCGACGTAGTGGGCCAAGTCGACCACGCGCCTGGCGTAGCCCCACTCGTTGTCGTACCAAGCCAGCACTTTGACCGCCCGGTCGCCGAGCACCATCGTCATGCCGGCGTCGACGAGCGAGGAGTAGCCGCTGCCGATGACGTCGCTGGAGACGAGCTCCTCGTCGCTGACGCCGAGGATGCCGCGCAGTTCGTCCCTCTCAGCGGCTCGCCGGAAGGCGTCGTTGACCGCCTGCTCGTCCGCTACCGACCGTTCCGTGTGGGCCACGAAGTCGACAATCGAGCCCGTTCCCACCGGCACGCGCATCGCCATGCCGTCCAGTTTCCCCTCGAGTTGGGGAAGCACCTCCGTCGTTGCCACGGCCGCGCCCGTGCTCGTCGGCACGACGTTGAGCATGCCGGAGCGGCCGCGACGCCACTTTTTGTGCGGCGCGTCCACGATGGCTTGGGAGGACGTGACGGCGTGCACGGTCGTCAACAGACCGGATTCGATGCCGAAGGCATCGTGAAGGACCTTGGCGACGGGGGCGAGGCAGTTCGTCGTGCAGGAGGCGTTGGAGAGGATCTGATGCTGCTCGGGGTCGAAGTCGTCGTGGTTGATGCCCATGCAGATCGTGGCATCGGGGCCCTTGGCCGGCGCGCTGATCAGCACACGGTCCGCGCCCGCCTGGAGGTGCTTGGCCGCGTCGTCGCGTCCCGTGAAGACGCCGCTTGACTCGATGACGAGGTCCACGCCGCGGTTTGCCCAAGGCAGCTCGGCGGGATCTTTGACGCTCAAGAACTCCACCTCATGCTGGCCCCAGCGGAGCGTGCTGTCCTGGGCCTCGACCTGGGCGTCCGGCTTGGGTTGGACGGAGTCGTGCCGCAACAGATAGGCCAGGTTGTCCAACGGGGCGACGTCGTTGATCGCCACGACGTTCAGATCGTGGTCGCTGTTTTCCATCAGTTGGCGAAATGCGAGGCGGCCAATGCGGCCGAAACCGTTGATGGCGACGTTCGTGCTCATTCGGGGCATCCCTCCTTGCGAATCGCGAAACGTCTTCGCGGATGAGCGTCCACAAAGCGCTGATCTCTGGCGTCGTCAGCGTAGGGGATCCATGGCGCGTTGGCAATGTGTGAGATCAACCCAATATGCGCAGGGAGCAAGCGATGACTGGGTTGGCTTGGCGGATCGTCTCGATTAAAGTCAGGGCCGTTCAACCTGGCGGCGAAATTGTCACCGCACCGCGGACCAAACGGACCAAAGGAGGGTTATCATGCAAGCGATCCTTATGCGCGATTTTGGCGGCCCAGAGGTCTTCGAGGCCCAGGACATCGAGCCCCCCGAGCCCGGCGCGCAGGAGGTGCTTGTGCGCGTCCATGCCAGCTCAGTCAACCCCGTTGACACGAAGATCCGCCAGGCCGGCACCTGGGCCGTGGATCCGCCCGACGTGATCGGCTACGACGTCTCCGGCGTCGTCGAAGCTATCGGGGACGAGGTGACCGACTTTCAGACGGGCGATGAGGTCTTCTACACGCCGGAGATCTTCGGGGGCGGCATGGGCAGCTATGCCGAGTATCACGCGGCCGATCAAGCGATTGTGGCGCGCAAGCCGACGGGCCTCTCGCATGCGGAGGCCGCGAGTCTTCCCTTGGCAGGCGGCACGGCGTGGGATGCGTTGGTCACTCGCGCCGACGTGCAGCCGGGCGAGACGGTGCTCATCCACGGCGCGGGCGGCGTCGGCTCGCTCGCGATTCAGATCGCCCGAGCCGCCGGCGCACGCGTGCTGTCTGTCTGCAGCGACTACATGCGCCAGACGGCCCAGGAGCTCGGGGCCGATCGGGCCATCGACTACAAGTCCGAGGATTTTTCGTCGATCGTCGAGGCCGAGACGACCGGCACCGGCGTCGACGTCGTCTTCGACACCATTGGTGGCGATGCGCTCGCGACCAGCATCCCCGTCACCAAGCCACATGGTCGCTTCGTCACGATCTTGGGGCCATCGGGCGATCTCGGCCCGGCCTATCTGAAGAACATCACGCTCCACTTTCTGTTCCTGGAACGGGCCCGCTACAAGCTCGACGGGCTGCGGGCGCTTGTCGAGCGCGAACAGCTTCGACCTGTCGTCGACTCCACAGTGCCATTGACCGAGGTTGCCGACGCCCATCGGCGCGTCGAAGCAGGGGGCGTGCAGGGCAAAATCGCGCTTGAGGTTGCGTCAGACTGACGCGGCACTCAGGCCGTCTCGACTTGATCCCGCGTCGGCGGCACATGAACTCCGGCCCGACCGGATCGTCAATGGACTCGTCGAGGATGCGGTCGACCTTGGCGAGGGCCTCGTCGTCGAGCGACCACCCCATGACGTCGGCGATCGGTTCGATCTGCTCGGGCCGGAGCGCGTTCCAGAGTGCGATCTCGACGCCGCGATCGAGGATCCAGCGGGCGGCCAGGTGGATGGCCCGCTTGCCGGCGTCATCATGCGCAAAGCGGTCGAGCCGCTCGTTGGCCTCGAGGTCCTGCTCGTGGTGTGAGGCGCTTGGAATTTGGGGTCGAACTGACGGAGGTTGTCACCCGTGAGCCGACTGTTGGCCGCCACCTTGCCCGTCATCTTGCCCGTCAGAAGCCCGCGGCAGAGCGCGCCGTAGGTGAGCAGCGCGATGCCCTCGTTCTGACAGTAGGGCAGTACGTCGTCATCGATCTCGCGGTCGAAGAGGTTGCACGGCGGCTGGCAACTCGCCAGCGGCGCGGCCTCGCGGACGGCGTCCATCTGCTCGGGCGCGTAGTCGCAGACGCCGATCGCCTACGTTCCCAGGCCGATCCGAGACGATTGCAGGTCCAAATTGCCAATTTGCGCCGTCTCCATGGCGCTCATCTCCGCTCAGCGGTCGTTGATCGATGACGGCCCTCTTCCCGTTTGGACCAGCCGTTCAATGGCCTGATGGACCTCATCCACATGGGAAGCAAGGGCATCGCAACGCCCTCGGAACTGATCCGGATCGTCGCTAATGATGATCAGATGGCCGATGCCCGCATCGCGGGCCGCGCGCACGTCGAGCTCGTTGTCGCCCACATAGACGAGACGTTCGGGAGAACAATCAATGCGTCGCGCGGCTTCGGCAAGCGGCTCGCCCGAGGGCTTATACACCCCGTCGTCGCGGGTGACGACCGCCTCGAAACATAGCCTGTAGCGATCGAGCACGAGGTCGGCGTTGCGGCGCCGGTTGTTCGTGACGAGCGCCCGCTTGAGGCCGAGGTCGGCCAGGCGCTCAAGCAACGCGGGAACGCCGTCTCGGAGGCACCCGTTGTCGGTCGCCTCGTCCTCAACGCTCACCAAGAAGCGCTCGAGTTCCGCTCGCTCACCGTCTTCCAGTGATTGGAGGTAGTCGAGGATCGAGCCGTCAGGATAGGTCATGCCGAGTTGGGCCTTGATCCACGGCCAATCGTAGTCGGCGTCGAAGAGCGTGCCGTCCAGGTCAAAGAGCACGCCGTCGTATTGTGCGATCGGCATCACCGGATTCAAGCGTACTGGGCCCACGACGGATCTGCCACTCGTCCGTCAAGCCGCATCCGTCTTGCGCATCGGGCCGCTCAAGCGAGCAGCCGCGCCGCGGTGGCCAAGTTGGTGGCCAACGGGATGTCATGGACGTTGCACAGGCGCAGTAGCATCTGGATGTCGGGCTCGTGAGGATGGGCATAGAGCGGATCCATCAGAAAAATCACGGCGTCGATCGCTTCCGTCGCGACTTGGGCCGCGATTTGGGCATCTCCGCCGTGTGGGCCCGAGAGCATGACGTCGACATCCAGGCCGACGTTCTCGCGGAGCTCGGCTCCCGTATGGCCAGTCGCCACAATTCGACACTCGAGCAGGAAATCTCGACGACGTTCAGCAAACCGAACGAGGTCATCCTTTTTGCGATCATGGGCGATCATGGCTATCTTTCGCATGACGTGGCCTTTCTGGACTCGCTTGGCGATGCAACGGCTCGGGATCCGTTCACGGCAGCGCGTCGAGGAGCCGTTCGATGTCGTCCCATGTGTTGTAAAGATGCGGCGACACGCGAACCCCATCGCCCCGCTGCGAGACGATGACGGACTCTTGCTGCAGGCGTTCGTGGAGCTCGGCGGAGTCGCGCTCGGGATGGCGGAAGGTGACGATGCCGCTGCGTTCAGCGCGGGAGCCGATCGGCGTGATCAGCTCGTAGCCCCGATCCACGAGCGAGGTGATCAGGCCATCGGTGAGCGAGAGGACGTGTTTTTCGATGTTGGCAATGCCGACCTCCTGGAGGAGCGTCACGCTCTGCATGAATCCGACGAGGCTCGGCCAGGACAGGGTTCCGGCTTCAAAGCGCGAGGCCGTGTCGCTGAGCGGCAGATCGTAGTTGAAGTGGTCATCCGGATCGACGGTGCTGAGCCAGCCGTAGGTCCGCGGATTCAACTCGTCGAGCAACTCGCGCCGGCAATAGAACATGCCCGCTCCGATGGGGCCGAGCAGCCACTTGGCGCCGCCGGCGGAGAGAAAGTCGATGCCCATATCGCCGACGTCAATGGGCAGCACGCCCGCACCTTGGATGGCGTCCACACAGAACCGAACCTCTCGCTCGTGGCAGAGCTGGCCCAAGTCGGCGAGGCGGTTGCGGAACCCCGTATGGAACTCCACATGGCTGAGTGCCAGCAGCCGGGTCCGCTGGTCCACCACGGCCGCTACGTCGTCGACGCGGACACGGCCATCGCGCGTGGGGACGCGGCGGATCTCGATGCCTCGTTCGAGAAGCGTCTGCCAGGGGTAGACGTTCGCGGTGAACTCCGTCTCGGCCGTCACGAGGACGTCGCCCGCTTGCCAAGGCAATCCGAGTGCCACCAACAATAGCCCTTCGCTCGTGTTACGCGTGAAGGCAATTTCATCGGGCCGTGCGCCGACCAGCCGAGCCATCCGGACGCGATAGTCGGCGAGGACGTCCTCGTGAAGCACGGCTTGGGTGCCCCCGGCCTCCCAATCGGCGATCCATTGACGGACAGCATCCGCCGTTCGACGGTTGAGCGGCGAGGCCGCGGCGTGATTCAGGTAGGCGTAACGGTCGGTGACCGGAAATAGCTTACGCAAAGCGTCGCTACCGGGTATCAGCGTCCGGGACGATCTGTTCATGATTCCGGGTGGTGCGGCTTGGCCCCCTGGCACCTCATGACCGCTCGAGTCGTTGTTGTCCTCATGAGGATGACGATAACATATCGGACAGTCGCGGCTGACCACGACGGTTGGCCGGTCCCTTTCGACCGGAAGGTCATGATACGCTATCAGAGTTCAACGGATGGCACCTTCGCGGAGGACCTTCAAGGCTTCTTTATGGACTGGGGCTGGCCCAATCCGCCCTCCCCGGAAACCCATCTAAGGATTCTGCAGAACAGCGACTATGCATTCTTGGCGTATGACGACGAGGCGGAGCGCGTCGTTGGATACATCAACGCGATCAGCGATGGGGTGCTGAGCGCCTACATCCCGCTGCTCGAAGTGCTGGAACCTTATCAAGGCCAAGGGATCGGCAGCGAGCTGGTCCGGCGAATGCTCGATCAACTGGAGGGGCTCTACATGATCGACGTGATGTGCGATCCGGAGTTGGAACCGTTCTACGCGCGGTTCGGGTTCACGCCCGGATTCGGCATGATGGTTCGCAACTATCGCCGGCAATCGGGTCCGGTCTAACCGCGCTCTAACCGCGGTCGACCGCGTTGCCCAGCCGCTCTTGGATGATCTCGTGCAGCATCGCGCCCTGCTCGTCCAAGTCGTACATCACCCGCGTGGTCGGGACCTCAAAGTCGACGAGGCGCGTCAGGTCGATCGGCGTGGCGATGACGACGGCCTCGGGCTGGGCGTTCCGAATCGTCGTCTGGAGATCCTGGATCTGTTGATCGCTGTAGCCCATTGCCGGCAGCACTTCCCGGACTTGCGGATGCTGCTCGAACGTCTCGCGGATGCTGCCCACGGACGCCTCATAGGGGGAGATGATCGCTTGGGCCCCGTGCTGCTCGGCTGCGACCGTGCCCGCGCCGTAGGCCATTTCGCCGTGGGTCAGCGTCGGGCCGTCCTCAACCACGAGGACGCGCCTGCCCTCGATGACGCTCGGATCGTCGACCGTGATGGGCGAGGCGGCCTCGATGACGAGCGCGTCGGGGTTGTGTTCCTGGATACTCTGCCTGACGGATTCAACATCGGATCGCGCGGCGGTGTCGACCTTGTTGATGACGACCACGTCGGCCATGCGCAGGTTGACCGCGCCCGGATAGTAGGCCAGTTCATGACCGGCGCGGTGCGGATCGGCGACGACGATGGAGAGATCGGATTGGTAGAACGAAAAGTCGTTGTTGCCGCCGTCCCAGAGGACGATGTCTCCCTCACCCTCGGCTTGTCGGATAATCCGCTCGTAGTCGATGCCGGCGTAGACGAGGTTGCCGCGGTTCAGGTGGGGTTCGTACTCCTCGCGTTCCTCGATGGTGCAGTCGTGCTTGTCGAGGTCGTCGTCGCTGGCAAAGCGCTGCACGATCTGCTTGGTGAGGTCGCCGTAAGGCATGGGATGACGGATCACGACGGTCGCCATGTCCATGGACTTGAGGGCTTCGGCGACGCGTCGGGTCGTCTGGCTTTTCCCCGATCCCGTTCGCACGGCGGTCACCGAAATCACGGGTTTCGAGGAGGAAAGCATCGTCGCGTAGGGGCCGAGCAGCGCAAAGTCGGCCCCGGTCGCCATCACCGTCGAGGCGCGGTCCATCACGTGCTGATGGTTGACGTCGCTGTAGGCGAAGACGACGAGATCAACGTCATGTTTCCGGATCAACCGAGGGAGATCCTCTTCGGCTTCGATGGGGATGCCGTCGGGATAGCGATCTCCCGCCAGTTCTGGCGGGTACTGGCGACCCTCGATGTCCGGGATTTGGGCGGCCGTAAACGCGACAACGTCGTAGTGCTCATTGTCGCGGAAGAACGTGTTGAAATTGTGGAAGTCGCGCCCGGCGGCGCCCATGATGATCGTCCGCTGCGGTGCCACGATGGCCTCCTTCCGATAGGCGGGCAAGGTCGGTCCGAGCCAAGTTACCCGGCTGATTGGATGTCCAGAATGCGGTAGCGTTGCGCCCCGCTCGGCGAGTCCACGGTGACCTCATTGTCGCGGGCGTAACCGATGATGGCGGCCCCCAACGGCGACTGTGACGAGACCGGCATGGGCCCGTCCGGCGGTGCCAGGCTCAGATCCGCCACGACGTAGACCTCGAGCTCTTCGTCGCGTTCGAGGTCCCTCAGCTGGACGATCGTGCCACTGCGGACGGTCTGAGGGTGCCCGTCGTCGTCAAGCGGCTTGGCTTGGCCGAGACGGCGTTCGAGCTCGCGGATCTGGCTTTCCAGGAAGGCTTGCTTCTCCTTGGCGGCATGGTAAGCGGCGTTCTCGCGCAAGTCGCCTTGGGCCTTGGCCTCGCGAATCTCCTGGGCGACCTCCAAGCGCTGCTTTTCCAGGTCGTCGATGCGCTGCTTCAGCGAGGCGATCTCGGAGCGACTGAGATAAAGCTCGTCCATGGCTTTGATCAGCGTATGGCATCCGCAAAAGCCTGTCAAGATGCCGATCGGCTACTGTAGCGGTCCGGCTTGCAGCTGGGACAAGCTCGGCTCAGCTTGCCATTCAAGGTTCTCGTCCCTCCTCAGAGGGCGGTCGAAATTGCAAATGGGGCGTCCATTGCCTATCCTGCAACGCACATGAGGCCCATCGTCAACGATCGAACACGCCGAGACTTGGAGTTTTCCCACGCGCTAGCCGACGTCCGCAGCTGGGCGGCATCCTCGTTGGGTCGCGACGCCGTGGAGGGGCTCGAGCCCCAATCCGAGTTGGCGGCCATCCAATGGGAGCTCGATCGGACCCGCGAGATGATCGCCGCGGTGGGCACCGAGGGGCTGACCATCGAGGGGCTGGACGACCTCGCGTCGGTGCTCAAACGGGCGAGCGAGACGACATCGCTCGATGCGGACGATTTCCTCAAAATCGTCCGGACGCTGGAGAGCGCCCGGCGACTGCGCGACGCGGTCGAGGCGTTGGAGGATGAGTACGAGCATCTGCCCGCGTTGGCGGATCGTATCGGCGTGTTCCGCGAGCTGGAGGGCGCCATCCGACGGACCTTCGACGAGGACGGACAGATGCTGGAGACGGCCTCGCCCCAGTTGAAAAAGCTCTCGCGCCGCAAGCGGACCCTGGAGGAGCGCGTGGAGGACAAGCTCAAGTCCTTCCTGAATGCCCGACAGAACAGCGGCGCCATTCGAGAGGCGATCATTACGCGCCGCTCCAATCGGCTCGTCGTGCCGATCAAGAGCCACGCCAAGCGGGAACTCGACTGCGTCGTCCACGACAGCTCGGATTCGGGCCAGACGCTCTACGTGGAGCCGCGCGCGGTCGTGGAGACGAACAACGAGATCCGCGAGCTGGAAAGCGACATCCGCGACGAGAAGCTTCGCATTCTGCGCCAATTGACCGCCAAGGTCCAGGACGAGAGCCGCAAGATCGAGGAGACGCTCCACGCGTTGGCCAAGCTCGATGGGCTCTATGCCCGCGCTCGCTATGCGCTCCATTGTGGAGCAACGATCCCGAAGCTGAACACCAACGGGCGCATCCGCTTGATTGAAGCTCGACACCCGTTGCTCGACGCCGAGACCGTTGTGCCCATCAGCGTGGACTTCGGCGACCGCCAGCGCGGGATGTTGATCACGGGCCCGAACACCGGCGGCAAGACCGTCACGCTCAAGACCGTCGGGCTGCTGACGCTCATGGCCCAAGCCGGCTTGCCGATTCCGGCCGAGGACGAGAGCGAGATCAACGTCTTCCCCCACGTGCGCAGCGACGTCGGCGACGAGCAGTCCATCCAGCAGAACCTAAGCACGTTCTCCTCGCACATGAAAAACATCATCGGCTTCATCGACGAGATCGACGAGCAATCGCTCGTGCTGATCGACGAACTGGGCGCGGGCACCGACCCGCGGGAGGGGGCCGCGCTCGGGCTGGGCATTCTGCAACGGCTCTTGGACACCGAGTGCCGCATGGTTGTCACGACCCACTTCGGCGCGTTGAAGCATTTTGCCTACAAGACGGAGCAACTGAAAACCTGCTCGGTGGAGTTCGACGTGACGACGCTGCAGCCGACGTATCGGCTCATGGAGGGCGTCGGCTCCAGCAACGCGTTCGTCATCGCCGAGCGACTCGGGATGCCGTCCGACGTCATTGACGGGGCCAAGGCCTCCATGGCGGAGGGTGCCGTCAAGGCGGAAGAGCTCATCCGCATGCTCGAGCAAGAGCGTGCGGACCTCTCCGAGGCACGGGCGCAGCTGGATCGCGAGCGCGAGGCGGTCGAATCCGACCGCGCCCGGTATCAGCGTCGGCTGACGGAACTGGAAGCCGGCAAATCGACGGAGCTGCGCGAGGAGATTCGCGAGCTGGAGAACCAGCTGAAGCAGGCCCGCTCCGAGATCGAGACCGCGCTGCACGAGGCCCGGGAAGCGGACGAGGCCGATTTGCGCCAGCGCCTCAAGCGGCTCCAGTCCGTGGGCGAGGCCATGGGCGAAGCAGCCGAGGAGGCGTTTGAGACGAGCGACGCCCCCTTAGCCCTGGCGGATCTGGAAGTCGGCATGGGCGTCTACGTCCGGCCCGTTGCGCAAGAAGGCGTCGTTCGCAATGTCGACAACGAGCAGCGTATCATTGTCGAGGTTGATGAGATGCGCATCGAGGTCGAGCTGGACGACCTTGAGCGTGCCGGATCGTCACCGGCCGAACCCCGACCTCCGTCCGTCTCGGGTGAACGGCGCCGGTCCCAGGTCTCGGTGGAGGCCAGCTCCACGACGGGTGTCGGGCTGGAATTGAACTTGCGGGGCATGACGGTGGACGAAGCGCTGCGCGAGGTCGACCAATATCTCGATCGGCTCGTGCTGAGCAACGTGGAGCGAGCGCGCCTTATCCATGGCAAGGGCACGGGGACGTTGCGCCGCGAGGTTCGAGCCCAGTTGGACAACGACCCGCGCGTCGTGCGCTCCTACGCAGCGCCGCCGAGCGAGGGCGGCGACGGCGCCACGGTCGTCGAGGTGACATCATAGGACAGGCCATCACCGAGCCTCGGGGGAGGAAGGAGACGACACCCATGTCAAGGAACGCTATCCGTGCCCTGGCATTCGCTTGCTTGGTTCTGCTTTTTGTCGGGTCCGTTGCAGGCGCGGCCGAACGATCGGTCATCGTCGGACTGCGGTCGCCCGATGCCACGGCTTCGGAACCGAACTCGTCGATGCGTGCACTGGCGCAGTCATTGGAGGCCCATGGTGCGGACGCGACAGATCTCCCGCTCATTAACGCGGTCAAGGCCCGACTGGACGAGACACAGATCGCCAAGCTCCGAGCCCGGTCGGACGTCCGCTATGTCGTTCCGGACGGCACCGTAGCGACGCCGGAGCGCCTGGCCGGCGACGCGTTTCCCGACGCCCGGGACGCCAACATCCGGGGCCAAGCGACGCCGGCCGAGTTCTACAACTGGGGCTCCCAGCGAGTGCGCGTTCCCGATGTCCACAACGCCGAGTCGGCGCGAGCAAGCGGGCCGATCGGACTCGCGCTGGCGCTGGCCCTCGGCATGATGGGGGCGTTGATGGGTCGCGGCCGGCGCCGCCCGGTCATGCTGCTCGGGCTGGGGCTCATGGTGCTGCCTGTGCTCACCGGGTGCACGCAGGCGCTCGTCATGCCGCACAACAGCGCCATGGGCGACGGCGTGCAGGTTGCGATCCTTGACACGGGCGTTGATCTCTCGCACCCCGACTTGAACGATCGCATTCGGGGCGGAGTCGACCTCGTCAACCGTGACGACGATCCGGCGGACGACAACGGGCACGGGTCCGGAGTGGCCGGGATTTTGGCGGCCTCCGAGGACGGCCGAGGCCTGATCGGTGCGGCGCCGGAGGTGGGGCTCTGGGTCGTCAAGATGCTACGCTACGACGAGCAGGGCTCGATCAGCAATCTGGTGCGTGGCATCGAGTGGGCGGCCGAACACGGCGCCGACATCATCAACATGAGCCTCGGGACCGACGAGGATAACCCCGCGCTGCGCGACGCCGTGGAGGCGGCACATGACCAGGGCATCCTAATGGTCTCCGCGGTCGGCAACTCGGGCGAGCGCGTGCTCTATCCGGCGGCCTATTCGGAGGTGGTCGCCGTGGCCTCCACGAACCGCCAGGATCGTCGGGCTTGGTTCAGCAACCGTGGCTCCGAGGTGGAGCTGGCGGCGCCCGGGACCGACCTCGTCACGACCGGCCAGGACGGGGGCTATCAGGTTCAGAACGGCACGTCGTTCTCCGTTCCGTTTGTGACGGGCACGGCGGCGTTGCTCATGTCATCGGGCGTGCGCGATCTTCCCGACGTGCGCCGTCGATTGCGGCAGAGTGCCGAAGATCTCGGGTTGGCGCTATCCGCCCAGGGCCATGGGTTGGTGGACGCCGCGCGCGCCGTGCTACAGTCGGACTGACCGCCTGGCCGGACATGAATCGACGATAGAGGGGGCTCGCGATGGCATCTGAGGATCCCGTTCATCATAACGACGACGATGCCCAAGACGACGAAGTCGAGTCGCAGCAGATGAGCCTGACCGATCATCTGGATGAGCTGCGCGCTCGGCTCATCTACGCGATCGTGGCCGTGGGCGCCATCGCGGTGCTGGCCTATATTTTCAAGGAACCGCTGCTGCAACTCCTCCTCGGGCCGTTCCAGAGCGCGATGGACACGACAAGCCCCATCGAGCCGAACGCGCTCGATCGGATATTGGCGATGTTCAAGGAGATGTTGGTCGACTACGGCGTCGAGCAGGGTCGGGACAAGCAGACGCTGTCGCGCAACGCCGCCTTGATGATCGATCAACTGCGCGAACGGCTCCTGCCGACGGGGCTGGTCTTTCTCCATCCGGCCGAGGCGTTCTTCAGCTATCTCAAGCTGGCGGCGCTGACGGGCTTGATCGTCGGCATGCCGGCGGTCATCTACCAGCTCTGGAAGTTCGTCATGCCCGCGCTCTATCGCAACGAGCGCTCGTATCTGGTCAGCTTTCTCGCCTCCGGCAGCACGCTCTTCTACATCGGCGTCGCCTTCAGCTTCGTCGTCATATTGCCGCTCGGCATGGAGTTTCTGGTCGGCATCGGTCGGCCGTTGATCAGCCCGATGTTCAGCGTCGGCAACTACGTGTCCTTCTCCATGCTGTTCATGCTCGTGTTCGGGCTGGCGTTCGAGCTGCCGCTGGCGATGTTTTTTCTGGTCAAAATGGGGCTGGTCGAGCACGGGACGTTCGTGAGACAGTGGCGGATTGTCGTCGTCGTGGGCTTCGGCGTCGGGGCGTTCTTCACGCCGCCCGATCTGTTTACGCAGTTAGCCATGGCCCTGTCCATCGTTGTATTATATATCGTCGGCTTGGGATTGACGTACTTCGCGAGCCGCGCACGCGAGCAGGCCGAATCCGACGAGAACGACTAGATCATCTCGACACGGAGGCCGATGACCATGGGGTTGAATGACTTGAAAAAGGGCATGACCGTCGAGTACGAGGGCGAGCTCTACACGGTGGTCGAGGCCACCCATATGGTCAAGGGCCGCGGCCGATCGTTGGTGCAGACGAAGCTGAAGCACCTGGTGACCGGCAAGGTGGCCTCCGAGACTTTCGGCGAGGCCGACGACATCGAGAAGGCCTTTCTCGATGAGCGAGACATGACCTACATGTACTCCGACGGCGAACGTTTCTACTTCCTCGACCAGGAGACGTACGAGCAACACTCGCTCAACTCAGACCAGATCGGCGACGCGCAGAACTACCTCGTGGAGAACATGGACGTCAAGGGCATGTTCCACGAGGGATCGTTCCTCAAGATCTCGCTGCCGGTGACGGTGCCGCTGCGCGTCGTGGACACGGAGCCCGGTGTGCGCGGCGATACCGCAGCGGGCGGCATGAAGTCGGCGACGTTGGAGACCGGCTTGACGGTCAAGGTCCCGTTGTTCATCGATAAGGACGAACGGATCAAGGTCGACACTCGCGACGGGAGCTACATCGAGCGTGCCTGACGTGACGAAGGAGACGGATGGCGTGATGGATGAACAGTATCGGCGACCGCAGCGCAAGGTCAGCATCACCGAGCAGGTCATCGCCTCGATCGCCGGCATGGCCGCCGCCGGCGTCGACGGCATCAGCAGTCTGCGCGGCAACGTGGCCGACAACCTGAAGGTCTTTCTCGGGGATGAGCGGGGACGGCGCGGCGTCTTTGCCGATGTGGAGGACGACGTCGTCACCGTGACGCTTTACGTGTCGGTGCAGTACGGCTATCCCATCCAAGAGGTCGCCCGCACGCTCCAGTTGCACGTCAAACACGAAATTCAAGAGATGACGGGCTACCGCGTCGACGGCGTCCACATCTACGTCAGTGACCTGACGCTCCCTGAGGGCACCTGGCCCCAAGGAGCTGAGGAACAACTCGACGAGGCCGGCACTGCCGAGCCGCCTCCCGAATCCGACAGGGACGCTGGCGAAGTTGACAGCGACTCGGATGCGTCTGACGGCTCGCTCCAGGGAACTCACGAACGCTCATGACCGGCATCGGGATATGGCTACGCGAGATCGGATACGGCGTCGCCTTTCTCGGATCGGCCATTCTGGGCGTGTTGCTTGCGTTGAACGTCGCCGGCCAGATGGAGATCGATCCACTCTCGCCGATCGTTCGGGGCCTGTTGGGCATTGTCGCCTTGAGCACGGCCGTCTATTTTCTCGTGCAGGTGGCCGAGACCGCGCGCTCACGGACGCCCATCGAGACGACCGGGTCGGGCGGCTCGATCTCCATCTCTCCGGAGGCCGTCAGGAGCTTGGTGCACGAGATCCTTCGGGACACCTTCGCCATCGACGACGCCCGAGTTCGGATCCGCTCCGCGGGCGAGGGCCTGCGCGTCGCCGTGCGGTTCTCCCTTCCGCCGGACCGAAAGATTCCCGAAATCAGCGAGCGGATTCAGACCGACGTGCGCGGCCGTATCGAGGATCGCATCGGCGTGACCGTGGATCGGGTCGACGTGACGGCCCAGGCGTTCAAGGCAGAATCGCCGCAGGCGCTTCCGGAACGCTCGGAACCGACCGATCAACACACGGACCTTCCCGAGGAGCGTGATCGCGTTGACTAACCTGTCCCGAGCTTGGACCGGCGCGCTGTTGGGCGGCCTCGTTGGGCTGCTTTGGGTCTGGCTGTCGTTCTCCGGCATGTTGCTCGTTCTGGCGCTGGCGGTGATCGGGGCCGTGCTCGGCCAGCTGCTGGAGTCCGACGAGCTGCGGGCCAAGCTGCGCGAGCTGAGCGACGTCGTCTTTCGGCGGAGCTAGCTGATGGGCTCCCCATGAAGCGACGTCGAGCGCGCCAGCAGATCCTGAAGTTGCTCTATCAGCACGATCTCCAAGGAGGACGCACCGACCTCTGGGGCCTCTACCAGCAATGGCTCGCGGAGTGGCGCGCACGGCACCCTGAGCTCGAGATCAGCCCGGATCGTCTCGAATACGTGGAAGAGGTGTTGACCGGGATCGACCGCGAGCGAGCCGAGCTGGACCGCGAGATCGCCGAGCGCGCGTCCGGTTGGCGCCTGGAACGCCTCCACGCAGTCGATCGCAACGTGCTCCGCCTGGGCGTCTACGAGATGCTCCATCGCGAGGACATCCCTCCACAGGTGATCATCGACGAGGCAGTCGAGCTCGCCAAGGCATACGGAACCGAGCGGTCCGGATCGTTCGTCAACGGGATCCTGGATCGGCTCTGGAAGGAACGGCGACCCCACGCCGAAACGTCCACCGGCCCATCGTCCGACCCCGCTTGACGGCATTGCTGAGCCGCTAGCCGAACGACAATCACGGCATGGACACGCTTACATTGGCCGCTTGTGCGAAGTTGAACATCGGCTTGCGCGTCGCGGGCTTGCGCGCCGACGGCTATCACGAGCTCGACTCCGTCTTCCAGACGATCGATCTGACCGATCAGCTGACGCTCACGCTGCGTGAGGCGCCGGGCACTCAGGTGAGGATGGTTCCGGATCGCGGGATCGATCCGAACGCAAACCTCGTGCACCGCGCGATTGCGTTGCTCGACGAAAGTGTTGATCGGGATGCCGGGTTATCCGTCCAGGTGGACAAGCGCATTCCCATTGGCGCGGGACTGGGCGGCGGCAGCAGCGACGCGGCGGCCACGCTTGTCGCGCTCAGCCACCTATGGGGGCTGGGCTTGAGTCGAGCTGAGCTCCAACCTTACGCGCGTCGGCTCGGCAGCGACGTGCCGTTTTTCCTCTATGGCGGACGGTGCCGCGTGAGCGGCCGCGGCGACCGTATCGAGCCGTTGGGTGACGGGAATCACGCAATCAACGAGGCATACGTGCTGGTGGTGCCGCCTTGGCCATTGGCGACGTCCGAGGTCTACCGAACGTTTGATCAGTTGCGGTCTTCATCGCTGATCAATTCGCCATACGCCAACGATCTGGAGGCGGCTGCCCTCCAGCTGGAGCCTCGACTGGGATCCTATCGGGATTGGCTCCTGGCGAAGGACGTGGCCTTCGGCATGAGCGGCAGCGGCCCTGTGTACTTTGCCCTTGCCTCGAGCGTGGCGGAAGCGACGGATATGGCAGCGGCCGCCGACCGTGAACTGAGCGGCGACGCGCTCGTCTGTCAGCCCACGACGTCGGGCCAGCAATGGCCGCTTAGAGATCCATAATTTGTCCACTGTGGGATTATTGCTCACCACCAAAGATCAGTGATAAGTTCAATATTTGGACGATCAGGTTTTATAAATGTTAAAGCTTGACAATCGCTCAGCTACGTGGTACCAACGTGTATCTCTATCCATCTTGGGAGGCGATGATATGCGACCGACAGCTGAGGAAGTGATGCGATATGTGCATGACGAAGGCATCAAGTTCATTCGCCTGCAGTTCACTGATATCATGGGCATCCCGAAAAACGTCGAGATACCGGCTGAGGGATTGGACGATGTTTTAGAAAAAGGGATTGCGTTTGATGGATCGTCGATTGAAGGGTTTGTCCGAATCTCCGAGTCGGACATGTACTTGCAGCCGGATCTGAGCACCTTCGCGATTTTCCCCTGGAGCACGGAAGGCGAGAACGGCAAGACGGCCCGGCTCATCTGCGACGTCGTCCGCCCCGACAATCAGCCCTTTGAGGGCGATCCCCGCTACACGCTGAAAAGCGTCGTCCAGCAGTCCGAAGAGATGGGCTACGACATGTACGCAGGGGCGGAGGCCGAGTTCTTCCTGTTCCGCCTCGATGAGCAGGGCCGTCCGTCGGTCGGGCTCCACGATCAGGGCGGCTACTTCGACCTCCTGCCCGTCGACTACGGCGAGGAAACGCGCAAAGACATCGTCGTGGCGCTGGAAAACATGGGCTTTGAGGTGGAAGCGGCCCATCATGAGGTCGCCCCCAGTCAGCACGAGATCGACTTCCGCTTCGGCGACGTGCTCCACACCGCTGACAACATCGTCACGTTTCGCTTCGTGGTCAAGACGATCGCCATGATGCGTGGCTTGCATGCCACGTTCATGCCGAAGCCGCTCTTCGGCGAGAACGGCAGCGGGATGCACACGCACCTGTCGCTCTTTTCCGAGGAGCAGAACGCGTTCTACGATGCCGAGCAGCAACCCTATGGTCTCTCTGAGGTCGGCATGGGCTTCCTCGGCGGGTTGATTGAGCACATCAGCGCCATCACGGCGCTGGCCAATCCGACGGTCAACTCCTACAAGCGCCTCGTGCCCGGTTACGAGGCTCCGGTCAACATCAGCTGGGCGCGGCGGAACCGCTCCGCGCTCATCCGCATGCCGGCCAGCAATACGCCCGAGGTCTCCACGCGCATGGAGCTGCGAAGTCCCGATCCCTCGGCCAATCCGTATCTGTTGTACGCCGCGATCTTGGCGAGTGGCTTGGACGGCATCCGGCGCAGCCTGACGCCGCCCGCGGCCGTCGAGGAGAACATCTACGAGCTGACCGAGGCCCAAAAGCGAGAGAAGCAGATCGATCTGCTGCCGGGCGACCTCAGCGGATCGATTGCCGCCCTCGAGGCCGATCAGGTCGTGCGGGATGCGCTCGGAGCCGATCTGGTGGAGAAATACGTCGAGGCCAAGCGCGAAGAGATCACCGCCTATCGGCTCAACGTCACGCGCTGGGAACTGGACCGCTACCTCGAGTATTACTGACCGCTGCCGAATTAGCGTCAACCGATGGTCGCAATGTTGGCCCTGCTGACGGCAACTGGCTTGACCGAACGTTCCCAGAGATCAGTGCGAGACCCAGGGCTCCCTCCCCCAACGTGGAGCGAGCAGGCCGCCCCGGTCGCGGCGGCCTGCTCGCTTCTGTCGGCCTTGCGTCCGACGTGGTTCCATCAATATTAGAACGCCAGCGAACCGCCGAGCTCGACCTCGTCCAGCCCGTCGACGTCGAACGTCGCGTCCATGGCGAGTTCCAGGGGCAGCGCTCTGGGCTTGACGACGATTGAGGTGGCCAGTTCGTCAACACGAACCCCGTCGTCGGCCTCGCGCATGCGCACGTCGGCGCCTGCCTCGAGGGGGCCGCGCTCCATGTCGCCGCCCAGGCGCAGATACGTCAGTCCGTCGTTCGGCTCAAACGTCGAGTAAAAATCCCAGGTCAGAACGACGTCGTCGCGACGGATGGCCCACTTGCCCTCGACGTTGAGCCGATCCCAAGCGAGCGACTCGTCCAGCGTCCAGGTCATCTCGATGGGACGATGGACGAGCTTGATCTCCACATCGTCTAGCTCCCGTTCGGGATAGATATCGTCGTAGTCGACGCCGACGGTCGCTTCCTCGACCAGGATGGCAAACGGGCCTCCGGCGGGTGGCGTCAGGGTCGCCTCGGCGTCGAGCTCACAAGCGATCGGCGGGTCCATGTCGACAGCTTCGCACTCGAGTTCGGCCTCAGCGTTCGTGGCAGGGCTTACGGGGAAATCGTCGATGGCGAGGGTCGTCTTGCTCCATGCCAGTTCGCCGGACGGGCAGACCTCGCCGGAGATGGAGCCGTCGACGAGGGAGAATCGCGCGTCGGGATCGTAGCACCAACCCGTCTGTGAGCTCAGTTTTACGCCACTCGTTGTCTCTCCCTCAACGTCCGCCACGGCACCCGCGCGCAGGCGCTGATGGCTGGCCCCGTAGCGCGCGGTGCTGGCGTCCACCTCCTCAAACGCGACGTCGTCGACAATGACGCCGAGCTCCCACTCGACCCCCTCACGCGGCAGCTCGGCATCGAGCCGACTCCGCACCAACAGCGGCCGTCCCGGCGGGATTCGGCGATCGCCCTCAATGGGGGGCGCGAACATAAGCGACGATTCGATCGTATCTGGGGTGCCGGGTAAGCTGGCCTCCGCTTCCCATGTTGCCTCCAGTAGGCCCTGCCATCCCCAGACGTTTTCCA
>JBDGQO010000100.1:0-7200 GCA_042219045.1 Bipolaricaulia bacterium
CCCACGTTCAGATAGAGGAATGGACCGACTCGACCGTCGATGAGGACCGTATCCATGGAGCGGACGCTGTTGGCATCGAGGTCAAACGCACCGCTCAAGGGAAGCCGGCGCGGAAGCGCGTTGAGCCCTTCGCCCGAAAAGTTCGTCGCCGCTTGACTCCACAGAAACAGCTCAGCAGTGTTGCGCTCCATCCAGCTCAGGCGTTGCAGGCCCACATTGACCTTGCCCTCCGAGGGGACCTGCACGCGCTGGATGCGATAGCGCATCGTGACCCGAACGCCGTCGCTTGCGACGCTCGTCTCGTAGGGGGCCTCGCGAACGCCCCAATCGTCGGCCGCCGAGAACCGGCCCGCCAGAATGCCGAGCTGTCGGTTCGGGCCGACGTGCGGCCGGATCACTTCCTCGAGGCGCTCGCGCTCCTGGGACGCTGAGATCGAATCGGCCTCAGCTCGACCCCACCGAGCGACGGGGCCGGACGCGGCATCAACGAGAGCCGGCATCCGCGTGTTCAGCCAGTCCTGAGGATTCGCGCCCTCGCTGACGCGGTTGTCCAGCGCGACCAGTCCGAAAGCTAGCCGCTCGCCCATCTCGGCTTCGGGAAGCGCGAACAGCGGCACGGCTTCCGTCTCCCCGTCGAGAAAGCTGTCTCGTTGGGCAGGGTCACGGGCCCAGATCGCGTCGGGCCAGGTCTGCGTGCGGACCCGCAGTCCCGAGGCCGCGACGGACCCGAGCATCAGGCGTGGCGATCGCTCTGCGTCGAGTCCGTCAACGCTCAGTTGCTCCAACGTGACGAGCACGTACGACGTCGATGCCGACCCCTCCGCGGATTGGGCCCGAGGCGACGGGCCCAGGCCCCCCCAAGGGCCTAGACCCGTCATGGCCAATCCGAGGACGATCAGCACGATCCAACGGACGCGGCTCATGGCATGCCTCCTTCTCATGGATTCTCGCTATCAGTTGCGGAAGAACGGCAACGCGCCGACGCTCGAGTACGGGCCTTGATGCGTTCGGGATCTGACTTGTTGCCCGTCCTCGTAGAGCGTGGCCGTGTGCTCGCGGGTGTTGATGTCGTACTCGTAGACCATGGCATCGGTTCGGCCGTCGCCGTCGTCATCAGAGCCGCCATCGACGATCGTGCGTCGGATCACATCCGGCTGACCATCGCCATCCTGATCGATGACCGTCTGGCGATTCTGCCCGCCGATGTAGGGGCATTTGCCGACCCAGCCTTGGGTGCCGTCCGAATGGGTGACTCGCTTGGCGAACGTGTTGTTGCTCACGCACCAGACCTCGATCTTGACGTTTTCGAACTCGCGCACGTTTGCGGGATAGAAGATGTCCGCGATGCCGTCGCCGTTGACGTCATCGCGGGTGCCCCGATTTTGAGCTGGGCAGAACTTGTCCTTGAGGCTCTGCTGTTGCCGCTGCTGTTGGCCTTGGCCGCCCGATTGGCGCTGGCGTTGCCGTTGGACCCCTTCGACCATAATGGCTTGGGCCGTCGTGTTGAGGGCGATTTGCTCAACCTGCTCGCCGACTTGGACCGTGCCATGTTCCTGGTCTGGCCCGAGCTTGCCGGCCTGCTGCGTCTGCGACTGTTGTCGCTGGAAGGACGCCACGATCAACGCGCAGTCGTCCGCGCGCATCTGGACTTGGAAGCCCTGGCCTTGCCGCTGGACGGGCACGTCATGGTTGACGACGAGGTCGGGCCCCGTCTCGACGGCCCGATTCTCGCCGGGCAAGATCCAGGTCCACGACTCCCCGACACCGTCCTTGTCACAGTCCTGGTTGATCCCGTACTGCTGCTGTTGCCCGGGCGAGCCCCGAACTTGGAAATCGAGCTGATTTTCCTCGTATTGGGCGCCGACAATGTTCGTTGCGCCTTGGGCCTGGACCTGTTTGCCCAGGGGCTTGCCGTCAGTGCCCACCGGCGGTGCGTTGAAGTCCGGATCTTCGGTTTCACGCCCGCTCCACTTCTCCTCCGGGTCGAACCCCTCGCGCTCGCATGGGCTGACCGTCACCGTCGTGGAGGCGCTTGCCGTGCCGCCACCCGAGGACGCCTCAATCTCAACCCGCAGCGTTCCGCCGCCCTCCAGCGTCAGGTCGAAGCTGACTTGGCCGGAGGCGGCATTCCGCGACTGGGTGATCGTGCGACCGTCCGGCAGCACGAGCGTGATGCTCACATTGGGGTTTTTCGCATCGCTGACGCTCCATTCGGCAGTCACCCGATGCGATGTCTTGGCCCCGCAAACGGCCTCGCCGCTGGCGGAGACTTGAACGCCGATGGCCGCATTGCGACCCAACACCGTCTGTTCGAACGGAAAACCTGCATGCGCGAGGCCGAGGAATCCGCCGACGATAAGTGCCAACATCGCCGTTCCGACCTTCAGGCCTCGGCCTCGACCGGATCGTTGATCCGTCATGACTGATCCTCCTCCTTTGAAGTTGAGTGGCCCTCCGTCGCGTCACGGGGGCCGACCGATGTTGTTTGGCGGAGCTGCCGTTGGAGCTCCGATTGGGAAACCGATCCCTCTCGTTTCCAGACGATGACGCCCTCGGCATCGATCAGAAACGTGGTAGGCAGGTTCGTCACTTGGTACGCCTCGGCAACCTCACCCGTGCGATCGATCGCCAAGGGATAAGTCACGCCGACACGCTCGGCGAACGCGCGCACCGTTCGTTGAGCTTCCCCAACGTTGAGGCCGAGCACGAGCAATTCGTCGTGGGCCCCATTGAGCGCGTCGAGCATGGGCATCTCGTGCTCACAGAAGGGACAGTATGTGGCCCAGACGTTCATGAGGACCGGGCGTCCGCGATATTGATGGAGTCGAACCGCCTCGCCGTCGAGCGCCTTGACCGCGAAGTCGGGCGCGAGCTGGCCGACTCGAGGCCCCGTATTGGGCTCTTGACTAGACGAGTTCGACGAATTGACGGTCGAGTCGGCTTTTGTGGCGGATCCGCTCGCCTCGGTACCTTCGGGACCATGGACAACTTGGCCATGGCCGACTTGCTCGCTTCCCGATGGACTCGTTGTTGAGATGGAGGGCAGATGGCCCACCATCAAGCCCATCGCGACGAGCCCGAAGCCGGCGGCGACGACCGCCGCCGGCTTCTTGACCCGGATCCATTCAGGGCTCATCGCTGGATCCACCCTTCGAGTTGCAGCCCCTGTGGCGCGATGACGAGTGGTCTAGCCGCCACGCGTGTCTGGAAGTCTGGGGGCGTCGCGGACAAGAACAGGATCGTGCCCTGTTGAGATGCTCGTCGGAGGTCGCGTGCCATGTTCTCCGGGAGGAACGTGTCCCCGTTCCCTGGCACGTAAGCCGCGTTGGCATAGACGTTCGGATCGGGCACGTAGACGGCGAGCGGAGCGGTCGTCTCGGTCCGAGCGCGCAAGAACTCTCGGATGGTCAGACAGGTCGGAACTGGTGCCTCGCCTTCGGCGGGACAGGTGATCGGAAGTCGGTTTTCGCCGGGCTGAGCGGAAAAGTTCGACGTGAATCCGCTCCTGAACTGTTCGGCGTTGGCGAAGTAGACGCCGAAGATCTGGTACGGGACGCTGCTGTCCGCACGGAGGTTGATCGCGAGGCCGTCGATGACGTTTCGAGGCAGGATGTCGCTTGGCGCCGATCGGAGCAGTTCCTTCAGTTGAGCGCTAGCCTGCAGTTCAAGCGTGGGAAGCGCCGGCGAATCGTCGCCGCCCTCGCCGTCCGTGGCTTCTGACTCGATTCGGACAGTCAACTCCCCGACCAATTGGTTGGAGACGTCGAACAGCTCATAGACGACACGATACGTCTCTGTGCGATTCGGAATAAAGCCGCTCAACTGGCCCGCTTGCTTGTCGAAGCTGATTTGGAAACTGACATCTGATGGCAACGAGCTGGAGGTCTTGTTGACGGTGATCACGCCGGCATTGTTAAGCGCATTGATGATATCGCTCGGGATCTCCCGAGCCGCAACGTGGAACTGGCCGCCATCGAAGGTGCCGAAGTTCCACCTCAACTGGAGGCCCTCCGTCGACTCGGATTGGCAAGACACGGTCTGGCGTGCCTGGTTGTTGCGCTCATTCGACTCGGCAATCCGGTCATTGGGATCCGCAAGGACCGTCAGGTTGACGCTCGACTCGTCGCAAAGGAATTCGAAAAACCGCAACGATCGGGTCTGTCCCGCGTTCAACTGGGAGACGCTCTGGGAGCGCTGCTCGTTGGACCCGCCCACCTGAACGTTGAAGTTGTTCCCCGTGGGCACCGATCCCTGGTTGCGGACGACGACGTCGAGGTTGAACACGTCGCCCCGATTCGGGGCGCTTGGCGACGCCGTGACGGACTCGATGACGAGATCCGGCTGTTGCTGGACTTGCTCGCGCTGACTTTCGTAGATGGCCGCGATCGACGTGTTCTGACTGGGCATCGATAGCGTCGTTCGCGCGTTGGACCCGATCTGATTGCCGTTTCGCTCCCACGCGACGAACTGGAACGTCGCCCCGTTGCGCGTCAGCGAAGACGGCGCGTTGAGCGTAAGGCTCACGCCCGAAGCATATGGCTTGCTAAACGGCGTCGTTCGGGTGAACTGGCCGCTGTTGTCCTGGACGGAGACGTCGACGTTGAGGGGCCGAATGCTCGATGCCACAGCTCCCGCCGACGTCGATCGATCCCGCGCGAAGGCCTCGACGTTCAGAATGGGCAGCCGCTCGCAGCTTCCTTGGAGGCACTCCTGATTGAGCGTCGCTTCCGTGGTCGCCGAAAAATCACCCAGCATCTCCACGGACGCGTCCGCGACCGCTTGTGACCTTGTCGCAGCGCGCGCCTGAGCTTGAGCAAGGCTTGCGACGTCCGCCGTAACGTCCGCGGACGCTGCCGTTTGGGCTTCGGCCTCGGCGCTGGCCTCGGCGGAGGCCTCAGCTTGGGCGGCCGATGCAGCTAGGGAGCTCGCCTGCGCGGACGCGTCGGCTTCGGCCTGAGCGATCGCTTGCGCGGCCGTCGACACCTCGGCTCGTGCGTCGGCCAACGCATTGGCGGCCGCGCGAGCCCCAGCTGCCGCGTTCGCCTGGGCCTGAGCGGCGGCCTGGGCTGCTGCGCTGGCGTCAACTTGAGCTTGCACGCCAGCACTGGCTGCTGCATGGGCACTCGCCGCCGCATTCGCTTGAGCCTTGGCCGCTGCCTGGGCCTGACTGCTCGCCTTCGCCTGGGCGTTGGCGAACGCCTGAGCAGCTGCCAGGACGTTCGTCTGGGCTTTGGTTTGTGCCTCGGCAAACGCTTGAGCCGCCGATGAGACGGATGATTGCGCGTCTGCTTGGGCTTGCGTCGCTGCCTTGGCTTCGGCCTGAGCCTTGGCCGATGCCTGCACCGCCGCCTGGACCTGCGTCGCGACCTTCTGGAGGTTGCCGTTCGACTTCGCATCCGCTGCTGCCTGGGCGGCCGACTCCGCATTGGAAGCGGCCTTCGCCGCTGCTTCCGCAGCCGACGACGCCTCCGAACGGGCACTCGCGAGCGCCTCGGCGAGCGCCTCGGCCTCGGATTCCGCCTGCGCCTTGGCCTCGGCGATGGCTTCCGCGGATGCTTCCGCCTTGCTAGTCGCCTCGCTCAGGGCGTTCGCAACCGCTTGGGCGGCCGACTGGGCCTTGGAGCGCGCTTTGGCGGCGGCTTCGGCTTCCGATTGGGCGGTCGCCCGGGCCTCCGCAAGCGCCTCAGCGGCGGCTTCCGCCTGAGCCTGGGCCTCGGCCGCAGCTTCGGCTGCAGCTTCGGCTTTCGCGTCAGCTCGGCTGCTTGCTTCCGCCGTAGCTTCGGCCGCGGCTTTGGCTGCAGACACCGCCTTGGCGCGTGCATCCGCCACGGCCTGGGCGAGCGACTGCGCGCGTGCCGCCGCTTGGGACGCGGCCGACGCGTGGGCGTTCGCTTGGGATCGGGCTTCCGCGGCTGCCTCGGCCCGCGCTTGGGCGAGGCTCAACGCCCGGCTCACGGCCGACGCGGACGCCTGCGCCGTTGCGCTCGAACTGGCCAGCGCGTCGACGTAGGCGTTGGCAACGCCCTTGACGTTCGTCGTCACCTGGCCGCATTGGAACTCGTTGACGATCTTATCCCGGAAGCGCTGCGTCCGGTCCTGGGCGCTCGCCTCAGCCTCCTTGACGGATTCCGCCGCCGAGCTGGCTTGATCCTCAGCCTGCGAGATTGCCGTGACGTTGGATTCCGCAGCCGACACCGATTTCGCCGCCGCTTTGGCTGACGCTTGGGCCTCGGACGACGCCTGCGCTGCGGACTTCGCTCGGCTTTTGGCGCGAGCGTTCGCCTCGGCTGCCGATTCCGCTTGCGCTTGGGCCGTCGACTTTGCGGATGCGGCTTCCTCCGCCGTGGCACTGGCCGCAGTTTCGGCAGCCGCCTGAGCTTGGGACGCCGCCTCGGCGATCACCTTCAGTTGGGCTTGGACTTGAGCCTGGGCCTCGGATATCGATTTCACGGATGCCTCGGCCCGACTGGCCGACTGCGCGGCCGCCTGCGCCAAGGCCTCCGCTTGAGAGCTTGCCTCAGCCTGGGCCTGACTGACCGCTTCGGCGAACGACCGAGCCTGAGCGAGCGCTTCGGCCAAGCTCTCGACACGGGCCTGGGCTCGCTCCATCTCGCTGTCCTGCGCCTCGGCAACCGAGGTCGCCTTCGCCTTTGCTTGATTGGCCGCGTTCGCCGCCGTTTCGGCGGCGTTCTGCGCGGTGGCCACGAGCTCGGCGGGGACCTCGCTGTTTGAAGCGGATCCGTCTTCCTGCGCCCGACCGGGCTGCAGCAACGCTGTCGCCAAGAGCACCACGAGCGCAGCGCCAAGCAGCAGCCATCGAATGCTCAGTCTGAGCAACATTTGCCTCCTTTCATGATGTCAATCATCCAGCTTTTCGACGGGAACGACTCAGGCAGGCCGTGCATGTTCACCCCCTATGTCTGAGCCGGTACGGGGCGTGGCGACGCGACAGTCACCGCGCCTTGGCCTGATGGGATAGCGCATTTTCGTCAACAGGGCGTCAACAACTCGCCTCCTTCCCGATATGACGGCAAAGTCTCATCATGGATGACTTCAGGGGTTACGATCAATCAACTCGCTTTCGGGTCGCTCCCCGTCAACCCGGGGTAAGGCCGAGCGTCGGACAGCTCAGGCATGGAGCAACGTGAAAGTTGGGACATGATCGCCAGGAGTGACGGCGATAAACGCCCATGAGACCGC
>JBDGQO010000100.1:7300-39435 GCA_042219045.1 Bipolaricaulia bacterium
ATGCCGGCGAAGCCGGGGCTGAGGCTGCGCTTGATCACCACGACCGTTCGGGCCTCGTCGACTTCCAGGATGGGCATCCCGGCGATCGGGTTGGACGGGTCGTTGACCTCGTGAGCGACCGGGTTGACGACGTCGTTGGCGCCGACGACGATGGCGACGTCGGTCTGCTTGAACGTCGGGTTGATCTCGTCCATGTCCTTCAGCTGGTCGTAGGGGACGTCGGCCTCTGCCAACAATACGTTCATGTGGCCCGGCATGCGACCCGCCACCGGGTGGATCGCGTACTCCACGTCGACGCCGTGTCCTTCAAGGACGCTGGTCAACTCGCGGACGGTGTGCTGGGCCTGCGCCACAGCCAGCCCGTAGCCGGGCACCACAACCACCCGACTGGCCGTGTCGAGCAGCATGGCGACCTCCTCGGGCGAGCTCGACTTGATGCGTCCTTCGTAGATGTCCTCCTCTTCGCCCTCGACGGCGGATTCGGGCTCGCCCCCCATGCCGCCGAAGATGACGTTCGGCAGCGACCGGTTCATCGCCTTGCACATCAGGCTCGTCAGGATGAGGCCAGCCGCCCCCACCAACGAGCCCGAGATGATGAGCGCGTTGTTGAACAGCACAAAGCCCGTCGCCGCGGCTGCCAACCCCGAATAGGAGTTGAGAAGCGACACGACCACCGGCATGTCCGCGCCGCCAATGGGGATAACCAACAGGACGCCGAGGACCGACGCCACGGCGACGAGGCCGAGATAGAACCACGGAACCGTTGGCGTTGCGATGAGGGCGATCGCGAGCGCGAGCGTCCCGAGGAACAGCACGGCGTTGATGACGTGCTGGCCCGAAAACTGGACGGCGTTCTCGTTGACCACGCCCTGGAGTTTGCCGAACGCGACCAGGCTGCCCCAGAACGTGAGCGCGCCGATCAATCCCGACGCAGCGGCGGCAATCAGGAAGATAAGCCCGACGTCAGCGCCCGTGGACTCGGCGATCCGCTGCACGAGCTCGGCGCCGGCCACCAGCGCCGAGGCGCCGCCGCCGAATCCGTTGAAAATCGCGACCAATTGCGGCATCGCCGTCATCTCGACGGTGAAGGCAAGCGTCCCACCGAGCGCGCCGCCGACGGCCAGTCCGGCCAACACGACCCACCAGGCGACGATGTCCTGGCTGATGAGCGTGACGACCACGGCGAAAAGCATGCCGAGCGCGCCCATCACGTTCCCGCGAACGGCGGTGCGCGGGTGCGAAAGGTTTTTCAGGCCGAAGATGAACAGCGCGGCCGCCAGGAGGTAGACGAGGTTGACGATTTCTGGCGCGAGCGACATCGCTGGGTCAGTCCTTTCGGTGGAACATCTGCAGCATCCGGTGGGTCACGGAGAACCCGCCGACCACGTTGGTCGTGGCGAAGACGACGGCCATAAAGCCCAAGACGGTGGTCAGCGTTTCGGACTCCGCCCCGGCCGCCACGACGGCGCCGATCAGCGTAATG
Source organism: Bipolaricaulia bacterium (assembly GCA_042219045.1). Classification (GTDB taxonomy): domain Bacteria; phylum Bipolaricaulota; class Bipolaricaulia; order RBG-16-55-9; family RBG-16-55-9; genus CAZMNF01. The sequence goes on from JBDGQO010000100.1 coordinate 8,784, forward strand.
CCCGAGATGGCGTTGGCCCCCGACATCAAGGGCGTATGCAGGATCGGCGGGACCTTCGTGATCACCTCGAACCCGACGAAAATGGCCAGGACAAAGATGGTGAGCGCCGTGATCAATTCCATGGACTCGGGCCTCCTTACGAGCTCTCCCCCTCCGTATCTGTGGGCGCGTCCTCGGCCGATGCCGAGGCCGTCTCGGCCGGCGCTTCCTCGAGCAGCTCGCGGACCGTCTCGTGCACGACGCGCCCGTCTCGGGTCAGCATCGTGTCGTGCACGATCTGATCCTCGGTGTCCGGCTCATCCAAGCCCCCGTGATCCAGCAGGTGTTCGAGGAAGTTGACGACGTTGGACGCGTACATCTGGCTGGCGTGCTTCGGGACGCTCGACGGCAGGTTTTCGGGGCCGATGACGGTCACTCCGTGGGCTTCGACGTTTCGGCCCGGTTCGGTCAGATCGCAGTTTCCGCCCCGTTCGGCGGCCAGGTCGACCAGAACCGAGCCGGGCGCCATCCCCTGCACCATCTCCTCGGTCACGAGAATGGGCGCTTGCTTGCCGGGGACCGCGGCCGTGGTGACGACGACGTCGCTCTCGGCGACGACCTCGTTCATCATCTCCCGCTGTTTGCGATAGAACTCCTCATCCATCGCTTGGGCATAGCCGCCCTCGCCCGAGGCGTCGTCGGTCTCCAGCTCCAGCTCGACGAACGTCGCGCCGAGGCTTTCCACTTGCTCCTTGACCTCGGGGCGAATGTCGTAGGATTTGACGACGGCCCCGAGCCGGCGGGCCGTGGCGATCGCCTGGAGGCCGGCCACGCCCGCACCGACGACGAAGGCACGGGCGGGCGTGATCGTGCCCGCCGCCGTCATCATCATGGGAAACATCTTCGGAAGCGCGTCGGCCGCCAGCAGGACGGACTTGTAGCCGCCGATGTTGGCCTGGGAGGAGAGCGCGTCCATGCTCTGCGCGCGGGAAATGCGCGGCATCAGCTCCATGGCATAGCTCGTGACGCCTTGCTCGGACAGCTCGCGGGCCGAGTCGGGCTCGCTGAGCGGGTCCATCATCGCGACCAGCCCTTGCCCCTCACGCAAGCGGTCCAGGTCCTCCCGACCGGCGTCGCGATTGGCGCCGAGCCCGCGCACCTGTGCGACCATGTCGGCGCCTTGGAAGATCTCGTCTCGGTTCTTAATTTGTGCCCCTTGGCTTTCAAAGGCATCGTCTGGGTGACCGGCCTCGTCGCCGGCACCGGACTCGACCCAGACCTCGTGCTCGGATTGGATGAGACGTTGGGCGAGCGAGGGGATCAGCGCGACGCGTCGCTCGCCGGGGTAGGTCTCGCGAGGAACTCCGACGATCATGGCGCTCCCTTCCTGCCAGATGTAGCGGATTCCACAGGGATGCTTGATGATAAACGACGGCACAGATCAGCGCAAATGGCGGCCGGGACGTCGTATTGATGATCGCTTGTCACGAACACACCCTCCAAAGCACGTTCCCCTTCTCAAAGCTCATGCAGACCTAAAGCAGCGTACTGGCCACGCTCATCAACGCATCCAAGATCGGCGCCGGGAACAGCCCGAAGCCGATCACGAACGCCAAGGCCACGGCGATGGATGCCAGCAAAGGCACGGGCACAGTCAGGCGTTTCGGGTGCGGGTTGCTGGCGAACTGCGGGGCCACCTCGGTGAAGTACATGGCTTTCAGCACGCGGGCGTAGTAGCCGAGCGACAGCGCCGAGTTGAGCACGCCGAAGATCGCCAGCCAGATCAGCCAGGTCGGGCCCTCGATGCCGGCCTGGACCGCGCTGGAGAAGAGCACGAACTTGCTCTGAAAGCCCACGAGCGGCGGAATCCCCGCCAAGGAGATCATGAACACGGCCATCGACACGGCCAAAAACGGCTGGCGCTGCGACAATCCAGCAAACAATGGGAAGTCGTCGCGCTCATTGCCGCTGACTGCGGCTACCACGAGGAACGCCCCCACGGTCATGACCGAGTGCGTGACGATGTGGAACAGCCCGCCCGCAAGGCCGTACTGCGTGGCGACCGGGAAGGCAATGAGGATGTAGCCGGCTTGGGCAATCGAGGAGTAGGCGAGCATGCGCTTGACGCTCGATTGCGTGAGCGCCATGAAGTTCCCCATCGTCATCGTCAGCACAGCCAAGACGCCGAAGACGGGTGCCCACTGCATCTTGAGCGCGATCAGCCCCAGGAAAAAGATCTTCAACAGGACCGCGAATCCCATCTTCTTCGAGCCCGTGGCCAAGAGTGCCGTGATCGGGGTCGGCGCGCCCTCGTAGGTGTCCGGCGCCCAGAGGTGGAACGGGATCACCGTGATCTTGAAGCCGAAGCCGGCCAGCACCAGCACCACGCCGATCTGGAAGACCGACGCAAGGCCAGACCCCTCGACGTTGGTTGCCAGCTCGCTGATCGTCGTCGTCCCCGAGACGCCGTAGAGCAGCGAGATGCCGTAGAGCGCGAGCGCGCTGCTGAATGCCCCGATCACGAAGAATTTGGTGGCGGCCTCGACAGAAGCTTCGCGCTGTTTCGGATAAGCGACCAAGGCGTAGGTGGACAGACTGGAGAGCTCGAAGCTGACGAACAGCGTAATGAGGTCCGTGGCGCCCGCGACGCCGAGCATGCCGACGGTGGCGAACAAGAGCAGCGCGTAGTATTCCTTGGCCCGATCGGCGTGGACGCGCTCGGTGGAGCCGAGCCCCACTAGGATCGCCATGCCGAGGAAGAGCGCCATGAACGCCAGCGCGAAGGCGTCGATGGCGATCGTGCCGAAGAAGAACGTCTCCTGCGGCATGACGGTCAGGCTCGCCAGCGCCAAGACCAGCCCGAACAGCGCCAGCTCCTGCTCCACGCGGCGGGTCAAGAGGATGGCGAATGCGGCGACGACGAGGATCAGCTCGGGCAGGATTCCGAGAAGGTCATAGGCGGTCACGGTTTCACCCCTAGCGTCAAGATCGGCTCAAGGACGTTCTGGGCGACGGCGGCGTCGATCGGCCCCATCCAGACCGCCGGGACCACGCCGAAGACGATGATCAGCGCCACCAAGGCCATCATCGGCCAGAATTCATACGGCTTCACGTCATGCGACGCTTCCGCTATTGGTGTCAGTTGGCCGAACATGCTCCGTTTGAGTGCCCATAAGTAGTAACCGGCCGTCAGCACGACCGTCAGCACGGGCAGCAGGATCCACCAGCCGAAGGCGACGAATGCCGACGCGAACACGGTGAACTCGGCGACGAACTGGACCATGCCCGGCAGCCCCAGCGACGCCAATGAGCCGGCCATGATGATGAACCCAGCTTTCGGGGCCGTCAGCGCCAGGCCGCCCAGCTTGGGGATCTCGCGCGTGCCGGCGCCGTGATGGATCGCGCCGACGATCATGAACAGCAGCCCGCTGATCAGTCCATGCGCAAACATCATGTAGACCGCGGCCGTGACCCCGGCCTGGCCGAGTACCGCCGTGCCGAGCAGCACCATGCCCATGTGGCTGATGCTCGAATAGGCCACCAGGCGCTTCAGGTCGCTCTGGGCCAGACAGACGAGCGCGGCGTAGAGAATGCTCAACACGCCCAAGACGACCATCACCGGCACGAAGGCTTGCGCCCCTTCCGGCAACAGGGGCAGCGAGACCCGGATCAGCCCGTAGGAGCCCAGCTTCAGCAGGACGCCGGCCAGGATGACCGAGCCGCCCGTGGGCGCCTGGACGTGGGCGTCCGGCAGCCAGGTGTGGACGGGGACTTGCGGCATCTTGACGAGAAAGCCGATGAAGAGCGCCGCAAAGATAAGGACCTGCGTGTTGCGCGCCAAATCGGGCGCCATCCCTGCTAACTGCGTAATGTCGAAGGTCTGCGCACCTGTGGAGAAGTAAAGCGCCATGACGCCGACGAGCATCACCAGGCTGGCGGTGAACGTGTAGACGAAGAACTTGACCGCGGCGTACTCTTTGCGTTCGCCGCCCCAGCCGCGGATGATGAAGTACATCGGCACCAACACCAGCTCCCAGAAGACATAAAAGAGAAACAGGTCGAGCGCGGTGAAGACGCCGATCACGGCCAGTTGCAGCAGGAAGAACAGCGAGAAGTACGCCCGGTCGGCGACGTTCCAGGAGAAGATCACCACCAGCATGGTCAACAGCGCCGTCAGCCAGAGCATGGGCAGGCTGATGCCGTCGACGCCGACTTTATACTGGACGCCGATCTGCGGCACCCAGGAGGCGGCGTCGACAAACTGATAGCCCGGCGCGCCCGGCTGGAATGTGAGGGCGGCCAGCGTCGCGAGCCCAAAGATGGCAACCGACAGCACCAGCGCGATCGGCTTGACGGCGTCTCCGCGCACGACCCAGAGGACGGAGGCGCCGAACAGCGACAGCAGCAGCATCCATGTCACGAGACCCATTGGGCGTTACCTCCAGATAAAGACGACCATGAGGACGACGACGCCGACGAGCACCCAGCCCGCGTAGTCGCTGACCAAGCCGGTGGCCGTACGCCGTAAGCGTGTGCCGAGCCGCGCGCTGCCCAGCGCTATACCGTTGATGAGCCCGTCCACGCCGCGTCGGTCGACGACGTCGACGCCCTTGGCGAAGCCGACCGTGACTCGGCCGGCCAGCCCGTTGGCGAGGTCGTCGAGGTAGTAGTTGCGCTCCAGGGCGCGATAGAACGCGGCGCCCGCGGCCGTGCGGTAGCGCGAGATGTCCATGCCGCGGTGATAGATGAGATAGGCCAGGCCGATCCCGGCCAGCGCCATCGCGATCGACAGGAGCGTCCACGGGTTGCCGAAGGTCACCGCCAGGTACTCGCCCGGCGGCAGCGCGTGCGGCTCGCCGAAGGCGATGAAGCTCCCAAAGCCAGCAAAGACGAGGAAGCCCGAACCGAACGCGAATATCGCCAGGACAATGAGGGGCCAGGTCATTAAGGGCGGTGACTCGTGCGGATGGACGTCGGGATCCCAGCGTTTCGTGCCCGCGAACGTCATGAACCAGAGCCGGAAGAGATAGAACGAGGTCAAAAAGACGGTGATGAAGCCGAAGGCCCACGCCAGCGTCACCAGGAAGCTCCCGTTGGCGGTCGTCAGCGCCGAAGCGAGGATTTCGTCCTTGCTCCAGAAGCCGCTCGTCGGCGGAATGCCGGCGTTGGAGAGCGCGCCCACGAGCATGGCGGTTCCGGTGATCTTGAGCTTCGGCCAGAGCTGGCCCATGCGCCGCATGTCGGTCCGCTCGCTCATGGCGTGCATGACCGACCCGGCGCAGAGGAAGAGCAGGGCCTTGAAGAACGCGTGGTTCATGAGGTGGAACAAACCAGCTGTGTAGCCCGTCGCTTCATGTTGGTGAACGGCGTAGGCCAACCCACCGACGCCGAGCCCCAGGAACATGTAGCCGAGTTGGGAGATCGTGGAGTAGGCGAGCACGCGCTTGATGTCGTTCTTCATCGTGGCCAGTACCGCCGCCAGGATCGCGGTGAAGCCGCCGACGAGCGCGATGAAGACGAGGTTGCCGCTCATCATGACGAGCAAGGGCATGGTGCGCGCGACGAGGTAGACGCCCGCTTTGACCATGGCGGCGGCGTGGATGAGCGCGGAGACGGTCGTCGGGCCCTCCATGGCGTCGGGCAGCCAGATATGCAGCGGGAACTGGGCGGATTTGCCAACCGCTCCGCCGAAGATGAACAAGCCGGCGAGGCCGATCGCCCACATCTGATCGGGCGGGACGGTCATGCTGAACAGCTCCGTGAACTGCAGCGTCTTGAACTGCACCAGCAGAACCACGAGCCCGAGCAGGAAGAAGAGATCGCCCACCCGCGTCACGAGGAAGGCTTTGATCGCGGCGGCCGAGGCGGACGGGCGCTCGTACCAGAACCCGATCAAGAGATACGAGCACAGGCCCACCAGCTCCCAGAAGACGTAGACCGCCAGGTAGTTGTCGGCCAGCACGACGCCGAGCATCGAGCCGATGAACAGCGACACCTCCGCGAAGTAGCGCGGGCGCCGCTTGCCCTCGTGGCTCATGTAGCTGATGGAGTAGATCAGGATGAGGAAGCTGACGAAGCTGACGACCATCGTGAGCAGTGCCGCCAGGTGGTCGATGTAGATGCCGACGTTCAATTGAAAGTCGCCGGCGGTGAACCAGGTGAACGTCTGATGAAAAACTTCCTCGCTGTGTAGCGCCTGCCACCCGAGCGGCAGCGCAATGACCACGGAGAGTCCGCCCGCGGCCACGGCCAGCCAGCCGCCGCCGTCGCGCAGGCGCGGCCCCAACACGGCGATGACGACCGCCGCCGCCAGGGGAATCGCCGGAATCAGCCAGGCAAGTTGATAGCTCATCCCATTAGCCCCTCAAGGTCGTGAGCAGGCTCACGTCGATGCTCTTGCGCAGCCGGAACAGCGCGATGAAGATCGACAGTCCCACGGCGGCTTCGGCCGCGGCGAGGGCGATGGAGAACAGCGCGAAGACGTAGCCGAGCGCGTGATCGTGGAACGCCGCGAACGCGACGAGGTTGATGTTGGCGGCGTTCAAGAGCAGCTCCACGCACATCAGGATCTTGATCCCGTTGCGGGAGACCAATAGTCCATAGGTGCCGATGGCGAACAGCAGCGCGCTGAGCGCGAGGTAGGCGGATATCGGCATCATGATGAGGATCCCTTCCACGCGAGATAGAGCGCCCCGACCAAGGCGGCCACGAGCAACACCGACACGATCTCGAACGCGAGCAGATAGGGCCCAAAGAGGACTTCTCCGATCGCCTTAAAGTTGTCGGCGCCGAGAGGGGCACTCTGCCAAGCCTCCGGCGCCAGAATCAGGACGACCAGGATCGTCGCAAACAGGCCGGCGGCGACGCCGGCCAGGGCTCGTCGCATGTCAGCTCTCCTCCTCCTCGATCTCGCGGTTGGCGAACATGATCGCAAAGAGAATGAGCGTCACGACCGCGCCCGCGTAGACGAGCAACTGGACCACGGCCAGGAACTCGGCACTCAGGGTCAAAAACAGCGACGCCACGACGCCGAGGCTGGCCGCGAGGCAGAGCGCGGCGTAGGTGATCTTGTTCGTGTGGACGACCATCAGCGCGGCGACGACCAGAGCGACGGCCAGAATCCCGAAGACGATCATGAGCGTTCTCCCGCCTCGATGAGCGGCTCCTCGTCCTCGCTCGGCGCCGGCGGCGGGGTCTGGGGCGGAACCGGGGCCTCCCAGATCTCCTCCTCGCGGTGGCCGAGCATTGACGGGGTGTAGTCGAAGTTGTCGCGGTCGTATTTAGAGATCTCGAACTGGGTCGTGTGGCGGATGGCGCTGGTGGGGCAGACCTCCTCGCACCAGCCGCAGTAGGTGCACATGGCGACGTCGACTTGGGGATAGAGGTTGACTTCGCGGTCCCGCGGGTTGGCCGTGTTGTCGATGGGATCCCAGGGAACCATCTTGAGCGCCCCGTTCGGACAGGCCTGCTCGCACATGAGACAGCCCGTGCAGATGTCGGTGTCGAGGAAGAGCCGCCCGCGGAAGCGCTCCGGCAGATGGGGGCGCTCTTCGGGATACTGGACGACCACGGAACGACGGAAGAAGTTCACCAGCGTCACGGCCATGCCGCGAAGGGCGCCGACGATCATTACTGAATCACCCCGGTAAGAACGAGAATGGCCGTCAACACGAGGTTGACGAGCGAGAGCGGAAAGAGGAACTTCCAGTTGATGTTGAGAAATTGATCGATGCGCACGCGCGGTAGGCTGTTCCAGACCCAGAAGACGACGAACATGAGCACGGCCGCCTTGGCGAAGAACCAGAGGAACGACAGCTGCCAGGGCAGGTCCAGCCCGAAGGGGCCGAGCCAGCCGCCGAAGTAGAGCGTCACGGTCAGCGCGGCGATGAAGAAGACGTTGGCGAAGATGGTCAAAAAGAAGAACGCGAAGCGCATGCCGCTGTACTCGGTCATGAACCCGGCGATCAGTTCGCTCTCGGCCTCGGCGAGGTCGAAGGGGATGATGCCGACTTTGCCGACCAGCGCGGTGAAGAAGACGAACAGGCCGATGATCTGGGGAAGGAAGAACCACAGCCCGCGTTGGGCCTCGACGATCGCCTGCGTGTTGGCCGAGCCGGCCATCATGATGACCGACAATGCCGACAGCAACAGCGGCACTTCGTAGCTGACGTCCATGGCGCCGGCGCGCAGCGCGCCGATCAGCGAGTACTTGTTGTTGGACGCCCAGCCGGCCAGCAGCTCGCCCAAGGGAGCGAACGCGGCCAGCGCGAACAGCAGCACCAGCCCCAGCCGCACGTCGGTGATCAGCAGCCCCTGGCCGAACGGAATCGGACTGAAGGCCAGCACGGCGGGCACGAACATCAGATAGGGCGCCAGCCGGAAGCCGATCTTCTCCGAGCGCCGCGGAACGGTGTCTTCCTTGGAGATCAGCTTGACCCCGTCGGCCACGAACTGGATGACGCCGTAGGGGCCGACCCGATTGGGCCCGAGCCGCTGGCCGAAGTCCGCGAAGAGCTTGCGGAAGACGTAGGTCAGAACCCCGCCGGCGCCCGCCACGAGGCCGATGAGGGCGACCGATCCGACCGCGTAAATGCCGATCTGGGTTGCGCTCATGTCAATGTCTTCCCCATCACCGATCCACGCAGGGCATGATCACGTCGAAGCTGCCGTTGATCGCCACGAGGTCGGGAATGATCTTTTCGCGGAACAGTTCCGGAAGGATGCCCAGGTTCACGAAACACGGCGACCGCAGCTTCACCCGATAGGGGAACGTCGTGCCGTCGCCGACCAGATAGACGCCGATGGGGCCGCGCGCGCCTTCGATGCGCGTGTAGTGCTCGCCCGCGGTGTTCACCAGCAACTGATAGCCCTTTTCGAGGCCGTCCGGGACGACCGGGCCGTCGGGCATCTGGTCGAGCGCCTGGCGGATCAGCTTCACCGACGCCCGCATCTCGTCCAGCCGCACCTCGTAGCGCGCAAAGACGTCGCTGTCGGTCCGTGTGGGCACGTCGACATTGAGGTCGCCGTAGGCGAAGTAGGGCTCGTCGCGGCGCAGGTCATGGTCAATGCCCGCCGCCCGCAGATTGGGGCCGGTGATGCCCCAATCGAAGGCCATCTCTTGGGTCATCACGCCGACGCCCTTGGTCCGCATGAGGAACGTGTCGCTACCAGAGAGGAAGTCCTCGTACTCGTCAACCTTCTGTTCGGCGATGTCGCAGGCCTCGCGGACCTTGGCTTCAAAGCCGTCGGGGAAATCGGCCTTGACGCCGCCGAAGCGCAGGAAGTTGTAGTGCATCCGCGCGCCGGTCAGCTCCTGGAAGAGCTCCAGGATGAACTCGCGCTCCCGGAACGCGTAGAAGAAGGCGTTGAGCGCGCCGATGTCGAGGCCGTAGGTACCGAGCCACAGCAGGTGGCTCTGGATGCGGTCGAGCTCGTTGACGATCACGCGCATGTACTGCCCGCGTGGGGTGGGCTCAATGCCCGCGAGCTCCTCGACCGCGCGCACATAGGCAGCTTCATAATGGGACGCCGCGACGTAGTCCGCCCGGTTGCACTCCACGATGAACTGCGGATAGCGGTTCAGCTCCGCCATCTTCTCGAAGCTGCGGTGCAGATACCCGACGACGGGCTGAACCCGCTTGACGACCTCGCCGTCCAGAGTCAGCACCAACCGCAGCACGCCGTGCGTGGCCGGGTGGTGCGGGCCCATGTTCATGACGAGCTTGTCGTCACGTTCGGCCTGTTCCAGCGTGTACGGCTGGATCTCCTGGTTGATCTCCGTGCTCATCGTCACCACCCGCTCTCCGGATCCGTGCTGACCACGTCGCCGCCCTGCGGGCCCTTGCTGATGTATTGTTCGGTGGTCATGTCGTAGTCCTTCCGGAGGGGATGCCCCTGCCAGGGATCGGGCAGCAGGATGCGCCGCAGGTTCGGGTGGCCCGCGAAGACGACGCCGACGAGATCATACTGCTCGCGCTCCAGGAACCGCGCCGCGTTCCAGATGCCCGTCACCGAGGGCACGCGCGCGTCGTCACGATCCATGCGGACTTTGAGGGCGAGATGCTCCAGCGTCTCGTACGCATAGAGGTTGTAGACGACCTCGATGGTGTCGTCTTCGATCTTGTCAATCGCCGTGATGCAGTCCAGATGAATGTAGCCGCTCTGCTTGGCCCGCTCGCAGACCTCGGGGATCCGTTCGCCATCGACGACCCACATCGGCTTGTCGAACAGCCGGGTCTCCTCCCGGATCGCGTCCGCAACGTGGGGCTTGAGCTCCTCGAGCAGCAACGTCCGGCTCAGCTCTTGCTCTGCCATGTCGCCTGCAGCTCCTCTCGGTCGAGCGGGGGCACGCGGTAGCTGCCCTCGCGGTCGCGGATCTTCTCCTGCAGCGTCATGAGCGCATGCAGGAGCCCGTTCGGCGTCGGCGGGCAGCCGGGGCAGTGGACGTCGACGGGGATGATCTTGTCGACGCCCTTGACGACGCTGTAGGTCGTCTGATAGGGGCCACCGTTGATGGTGCAGGCGCCCATGGCGATGACGTACTTGGGGTCGGCCATCTGGTCGTAGATCGTCTTGACGCGCGGGGCCATGCGCTTCGTGACCGTCCCCGCAACAATCATGAGATCAGCCTGTCGCGGCGACGGCCGGAAAATTTCCGAGCCGAACCGCGCCATGTCGAAGCGCGAGTCCTGACACGACATCATCTCCAGCGCACAGCAGGCGAGCCCGAACGTGAGCGGCCACATGGAGTTGCTGCGGGCCCAGTTGAGGAACTCGTCGGCTTTCGCCAGGGCAAATCCGCTCAGGCCACCCTTCTCTTGGGCCAGCGCGTCGATGCCGCGGTCGAGGCCATCGGCTTGACCGTTTGGGCCGTTCTGGCCGTCCGGGCGGACGTCGTCGTTTAGCGGAGCCATTTGAGGAAGCCCTCCTTCCAGGCGTAGGCCCAGGCCATGAGCAAGATGCCCACGAAGACCATGATCTCGATGAAGGCGAGCAGCCCGAACGAGCGGAACTCGATCGCCCAGGGAATGAGGAACGCGATCTCCACGTCGATGACGAGGAACAATAGCACGTAGATGTAGTACTTGATGTCGATGGGCTTCTGGGTCGAGCCGATCGGCGTCTCGCCGCACTCGTAGGTCTCGCCCTTCTCGCCGCTGTCGTCGGGCGGGGTCAGCTTGTGGCCGAGCCAGAGCACGACGGCGACGATGCCGATGCCGACGACGCTGATCATGAGGAGCGGCAGATAGCCTCCCAGGACGTTCATGCAGGCACCTCCGCGGTGATTTCGTCATGGATCTCGTCGGCCGCGCGGATGCCGTCGGCCAGCGCGTCGATCATGCTGGAGGGGCCGCGGACGGCATCACCGCCGGCGAAGACGCGCTCGCGACTGGTCCGCTGGGTCTCGTCGGCGATGACCTCGCCCCACTTCTTCAGCTCAACGCCGCTGTCCTCGGGGAGCCAGCTGGAGTCGACGTCCTGGCCGATGCACCAGATGACGGTGTCGACGTCGACGACGAACTCCGAGCCCTCCACGGGCTGGGGCTTCCGACGGCCGCTGTCGTCCGGCGGGCCGAGCTCCATGCGCTGCAGCTCCATGCCCTCGACGCGGTCCTCGCCGAACAGCTGCGTCGGGTTGGTCAGCAGCTGGACCACCAGTTTGCCGTCGTCCTTGTCGGCCTCGCGGTTGATGACGTCGACAGCATGCGACTTGATCCCCTTGTCGATCTCGGCTTCGATCTTCTGGCGTTTTTCAAATGTCAAATGGAGCAGCTTCTCGCGGGCTTCGCGGAGGACGTTGTCCTTGTAGGGATGCACGAAGGCGTCCTCGATCTCGTCCAGGTCGTGGAGGACGACCTCCTCGCCGAGTTCGACGACCTCGTCCTCGGTGCTCGGCATCTGTTCGGCGCTGCGGCGATAGACCCAGTGGACGGCCTCGGCGTGGCGCAGCGACGTGCGGAGCGCGTCCATGGCGACGTCGCCGCCGCCGACCACGGCCACGCGGTTGAACTCGGGCATCTCGCCGCGGTCCGCCGCGCGGAGGAAGTCGAGCCCCGTAATGCTGCCGGGCAGATCGATGCCGGGCATGCCAGGCTTCCAGGAGCTGACCGCGCCGGCGCCGATGAAGACGGCGTCGTACTCGCTCAATAGCTCGTCGATGCAGCCTTCGCCGCCGACGCCCTCGTCCATGCGAACGTCGACGCCGAGCCAGCGCAGCACGTCGACTTCCTCTTGGAGCACGTTGTTGGGCAATCGGTAGTCGGGAATGGTGTTCAGCGCGCCGCCCGGCTTCTCGTTGCTCTCAAAGACGACGACGTCGTGGCCGCGGCGTCGCAAGTGATAGGCGCACGCCAGGCTGGCCGGCCCCGAACCGATACAGGCGATCTGCTTGCCGGTCGATTCCGGAATGTCGTAGTTGAGCTCGTACTGGCTGACTTGGTCGGCCACGAAGCGCCGCAGCCGCGGGATGTTGACCGGCTCGCCCTGAACCCCGCGCAGGCAGACGTCGGTGCAGGGATGGAAGCAGACGCGGCCGCAACTGGCCGGCAGGGGATACGTGTCCATGATGGTCTGGAGGGCGCCTTTGTCGTCGCCGTCGGCGATCGCTTTGACGTAGCCCGGGACGTTGAGATGGGCCGGACAGGCCTTGACGCACGGCGGGTCCTGGCACTGCATGCAGCGATCCGCTTCCGCGCGGACGCTGTCCTCGTCGTAGCCGAGCGCCAGCTCCTGGAACGTCATCCGCTTTTCGGGCGGGACCTTCCGCTCCGGCAGCTGCTCGTACTCGTAGTGGCCTCGAAGTCGCTCTTGAAGTTCCTCGTCAGTCAGTTTCAACATTGTCCACCCTCCGGTAAGGTGAGTCTGCAAACACGGCCCGGCGACACCAATGATCTTTATCATCGGTCGATATGCCCGTGATCAGCTCATGTTCTGGATTTTGCGACAGTTCTGGAATTTTTCGTGTGAGATATCTTTGTCTTGTTATAGCCATCACGATCGCCGCCTAGGACGTCGCCGCCGACGCCGCGGCCAGTTCGTGGCCCGCGTCGAGGGCCCTTTTGTTCATATCGCGGTGCTTGTCGGGCACGCGGCGCAGGACGGCCTCCGTCAGGCTCTGGACGGAGACGACCTCGGCCAGCGCGTTCAGCGCGCCGAGCGCGACGACGTTCGCCACGACCTGGTGCCCGACCTCGATCGCCGTCTCCGTGATGGGGAACGGATGGACTCCGGCCCCGTTTGTCGACCCGTTGACCTCGACGTTGGTGGCGTCGACGATGACGAGCGTGGCGTCGTCGGCGTCGCTGATGTATTTGTCGAACGAGTCCTGGGACAGACAGAGGATGACATCGGGCTGAACGACCTGCGGATAGGCGATCGTCTCGCGGGCGACGATGACCTCGGCTCGGCTTGCCCCGAGGCGCGCTTCCGGCCCGTAGCTCTGGGTCTGGACGACCTGAAGCCCATCCAGCACGGCCGCCTCGGAGAGAATGACGCCGGCCGTAATCAGCCCTTGGCCGCCCGCGCCGCTCAGGCGTAGCTCCACGCGGTCGTCGGTCGTTCGTCGCGTCGTCATCCCGACCTCGCCTCCTCGCAACGCCGTTGATAGATGTCGGTGTACTCGTCCCGGGTCTCGTCGACGAAGACGCCTCGAGGGCGCGGGCTCACTCCGACGGGGGTTCCGTCGCCGTCCGCATGGCCGTTGCTCCCGTGGGTGGTCGCTTCAATCTCGCGCATCATGGCGTAGGGATCGCGGACCCCGTTCATGCGCCCGTAGTACGTCGGGCAGGTCGTCATGACCTCGACGAGCGCGAACCCGCGGTGCTCGAACGCCCGTGTCAACAACGATTGGAGCTCCTGGAAGTCGAACGTCGAGGTCCGGGCCACGAAGCTCGCGCCCGAGCCCTCGGCCAACTTGCACAGATCGAACGACGGATCGACGCTGCCCTGTGGCGACGTCGTGCTCACTTTGCCCGTGGGCGTCGTCGGGGCGAGTTGCCCCCCGGTTTGGCCGTAAATGGAGTTGTCGAAGAGAATCGCCGTCAGGTCGATATTGCGCCGACAGGCGTGGATGAAGTGGTTGCCGCCAATGCCGCTCGCGTCGCCGTCGCCCATGGTGACGACGACGTTGAACTGAGGCCGGGCCATTTTGACGCCCGTGGCGAACGCCAGCGCGCGGCCGTGGGTCGTGTGCATGGTGTTGACGTCGAGATAGAACGGCGTTCGCCCGGAGCAGCCGATGCCGCCGACCACGACCGTGCTGTCGCGGTCCCAGCCGATCCCTCCCATGGCGTCGGCCATCGACTTGACGACCACGCCGTTGCCGCAGCCGGGGCACCAGACCGTCGGGAGATCGCCCTCCCGCAGGTATTGGCCATAGTGCTCACGCATGGCGCCCTCCTTCGCCGATCCAAGTCCGGATCCGATCGATGATCTGCTGGGGCGTGATCAGTTGGCCGTCGACCCGCGAGAGCGACTCGACGGCGACCTCGCGCCCGATCCGCTCGCCTGCCGCGCGGCTCACCTCGCGGACCGCCTGGCCGAGGTTCAGCTCCGGCACGAGGATGCCCCTCACGCAGTCGCAAAACTCGTCAAAGAGGAAGTCGGGGAAGGGCCAGAGCGTCTTGAGGTTGAGCAGGCCGACCCGTTGGCCCTCGGCGCGGAAGCGCTGCACGGCGCTCATGGCCGCTCGCGACGTGATGCCGTAGCTCACGATGACGTACTCGGCGTCGTCAAGCTCAATGTCGTCGTAGAGCGCGATCCCTTCGACGTTGCCGTAGACCCGCTCCATCGTACGCCGGAACATCGCCTCGGCCTGGCTGCCCTTGATGTATTGGCCTTGACCGTCGTGCGACAGTCCCGTCACGTTGTAGCGCAGCCCTTCGCCGAACGGCACGAACTCCGCACTGCCGAACGCCTCGAAGTTCTCTAACGACTTGGGCCGAGCCCGATCGACGACCTCGATCTCGCCCGGCTCGGGCCAGGCCATGTTCTCGCGCATGTGCGAGAGCACCTCGTCCAACAGAAGAATCACGGGGATGCGGAAGCGTTCCGAGATATTGAACGCCTGAACCGTCATCTCGAACGCCGCGCGCACGTCAGAGGCCGTCAGAACGACGATGGGATGGTCGCCGTGCGTGCCCCAGATCGCCTGCATGAGGTCGCCTTGGGCGGGCTTGGTCGGTTGTCCCGTCGACGGGCCACCGCGCTGAGAATCCACGATGACGCACGGCGTCTCGGTCATGCAGGCGTAGCCGAGCCCTTCCTGCATGAGCGAAAACCCTGGCCCGCTCGTGGCCGTCATGGCCTTCGCGCCCGTCCAGGCCGCGCCGATGATGGCGGAGATCGAGGCGATCTCGTCCTCCATCTGGATGAACGCCCCGCCGCGCTTGGGCTGCTCGCGGCTCATGATCTCCATGACCTCGGAGCTGGGCGTGATGGGGTATCCCGCGTAGAAGTCGCAGCCCGCGTAGAGCGCCCCGTAGGCGCAAGCCTCGTTGCCCTGGACGAGCTGCTGCGTGGTCGGCTTGGTCGAGGTCGCTTGGCTCATGTCAGCGCCACCTCCGCCGGGTTCCGTTGGCCTTTGGCCTCGTCGGCGTCCTTGACCACCCAGATCGCAAAGTCGGGACAGCGGGCTTCACAAACTCCGCAGAAGACGCACTCGCTCGGGTCGGTCATGACGATCTTGCCCTTGGCGTCGAGGTCGAGCACGCCCTGGGGGCAGCTGTTGACGCAGAGCTCACAGCCCTTGCAGAGGCGCGGCTCGGTGCCGACGTAGTACGCCGATCCCTGCGCGTAGTGCGTCTGCCCGTCGGTCTGTTCGGTCGTGGCCCGAATCGTGGCGATCCGCTGGGGCGGGGTCTCGCCGACGATGGCCTCGTGCATGCGACGAGCCGCCGAGCGGCCGTCCCGCACGGCCTCCACGACCGTCGCGCCGCCGTTGACGCAGTCGCCGCCGGCGTAGACCTTCGCGCGGCTCGTGCGCCGGCGCCGTGTCTCGATCCAGCCGCGGTCGTGCGCCACGTTCCACGCCTCCAGCCGCTCCGTCCAGGGCCGCTGGCCGATCGCTTTGACGACGGTATCGGCCTCCACGATGAACGCCGAGCCCTCGATCGGTTCCGGCTTCGGTCGGCCGGACGCGTCCGGGGCGCCGAGCCGCATTTCGACGCATTCCACGCCCTCGACGCGCTCGGCGTTGCCCACGAAGCGCGTCGGCGAGGTCAGGAATTGGAAGTCGACGCCCTCGGCCTTCGCTTCCTCGATCTCATGGTCGTAGGCGGGCATCTGCTCCTCGGTGCGCCGATACAGCACCGTGACGTTGTCCCCGCCGAGCCGCTTGGCCTCGCGCGCCGCGTCGATGGCCGTGTTGCCGCCGCCGATCACGGCGACGTGGGTGCCCAGATCCAACTCGGCGAAGCGACCCTCCTTGACGCGCTCAATGAAGGCGAGCGAGTCCCAGACGCCGTTGAGATCTTCCCCGGGCAGATTGGCCTGAATGTCGGGGCCGAGGCCGATGCCGAGAAAGACGGCGTCGTACCGTCGCTCGAGCGCCTCCAGCGTCATGTCGCGGCCGACGGTCACGCCGAAGCGGAACGCCACGCCGAGCGACTCGATGCGGGCGACCTCGTCGGGAAGCGGGTCGACGAGTTGCTTATAGGGGGCGATGGCGTCCGTGATCAGGCCGCCGGGATGGGGCTTCCGCTCGTAGACCACGACGCGGTGGCCGAGCCTTGCCAGTTCGGCGGCGCAGCCGAGCCCCGCCGGACCGGCCCCGACGACGGCCACGCTTGTCGAGTCGGTCCTCGGGACAGACGCCTCGGTCTCATCGGTCGTGTCAGTCACAAACGATGGACCCTCGACCTCCAGGGCACGGTCAGTTGCGTAGCGCTGCAGGCGTCTGATGTCAACGGCCCGTCGGCCTTCGGCTTCCAGGACACAGGCGCCCTCGCAGAGCTCCTCAACGGGGCAGACGCGGGCGCAACTGCCGCCCAGGACGTTCGCGCTGAAGATCGTCCGCGCCGCATCCAGCGGGCGTCCTTGGCGAATCTCTTGGATAAAGCGCGGCACGTCGATCGAGGTCGGGCAGGCCGTGGTGCAGGGCGCCGGCGACAGGGGCCCACCGCAGTCCAGACACCGCTCGGCTTCCACGACCGCCGCCTCCTCGTCCAACGGCGGATGCAGCTCCGTGAACACACGCTCCGCACGGGCTTGATCCTCGCTCGGCGTCGGCTCGGCCGTCGGGGCGCTGCGCCAGAGCTTGGCGTTGCCGACTTTCCGACAGCGAACCTCGCCCTTCGTGTGTAGGATCGCCAGGTACTTGGAGGCCGTGTGCCGGGCGATGCCGAGTTGTTGTGCCAGTTGTTCGGTGTGCAGCTCCGACTCCGCCGACGCAAGCGCCTGGCGAATCGTCGCTTCCATTTGGCTGGGGGCCACCCTGTGATCACCCGTCTCCGTAAGCGGTTACCGTTAGCGATCACCGCAGGATGGGACCATTCTAAAAGCCCGATTTGACGCCCGCGTTGAACGAGTCCACAGACTGGTGTTGGATTGCTAACACGGTGTCATTGGGGCCAGCAGCGGTTACACCAGCGCCTCAAGCGAGTCGGCATCCTTGACGACGATGTGGCGCCGATCGGCGTCGATCCAGCCGCGCTCCGCAAAGCGACTGAGCGTCAGGCTGGCCGTCTCGCGCGAGACCCCGGCCATCTCCCCCAGCTCCTCGCGGGTGAGCGCCAGGTCGATCTCCGTGCCGTCGGCTCGGTTGTGTCCGTGCGTTCGGGCCAGATCGAGCAACAGGTAAGCCAATCGACTGGCGGCGCCTGGGCGGGCCGTTGCCCAGATCCGTTCCTGGAGCTTGGCCAGTTCTTCCGTCAGCTTTTCGAGGAGCGAGGTCGCGAACGCTGGGAACCGCTCCACCAGCGACTGGAGCTCGTTCCTGTCGACGAAGCCGACCTGGGTCGGGGCCATCGCCTCGGCCTCGACGCGGAACCGGCCCGTAAAGTGGGCCTCCATGCCGATCAAGTCGCCGGGGCCGAGCACGGCGACGATGTGGGTCCCGCCGTCGTCCAGGTGATGGCTCAGCTTGACAGCCCCGTGGCAGACGACGAAGTAGCCGTAGGCCGGCTCGTTCTCCTGGAAGAGCGTCTGGCCCTTCTCATAGCGCAACAGCGTGGCGAACTCGTCGGGATGGAAGTCGACGTCCTGCCGGCTCACATCGAGGAGGAGGCACTTGTCGTTGAAACAGACCTGGCACCGGTTCGACTCACTCATTCAGGGCCATTGTAACATCCATGCCACGTCGGCGGAGCGAGGCCCGGATTGCGTGTCCTTCCGAACTGAGGCTACAATAGCGTCGCGGCTTCTGGACCAGCCGCGAAAGGAGTCGCCATGTTCCGCCAGATTCTCTTGCCGACCGACGGCTCGCAGGGCGTGGGCCAAGCGATCGACGCCGCCGTGGCCGTCGCCGAGAAGTTTGACGCTCGCATCCACGTTCTCTTTGTCGCCGAGCCCCCGAGATTTCACGAGTACGGCGCCAGCGTCGCGCTCACCAACATCATGGAGACGCTGCAGGAGTCGGGCCGACAGATTCTGGACGAAACGGCCGAGCGCTTCCGCAACAGGGGCCTTTCCGCAGTGGAAACCGCGCTTCGTCAGGGGCATCCGGCCGAAGAGATCAAGGCGTATGCCGAGGCGAACGACATCGACCTCGTGGTCATGGGCACCCACGGCCGGCGTGGCATCAACCGCATGCTATTGGGCAGCGTTACCGAGGAGGTCGTGCGGACCTCGCACGCACCGGTCATGACCGTGCGGATGGCCTCGCCGGAGTCCGAGGCATAACCGCCATTCGGAGCGACGGATCAGGGCTCCAGGATCTCGACGCCTGATTCTGTTGCCACAACGACCGCATCCGCCATTCCCAGAAACAGCCCGTGCTCGACGACGCCGGGCAGCCCGTTCAACCACCCATTAAGCACCGCCGGGTCCTCGATGCCGCTGGCGAACGCGGCGTCGAGGATCAGGTTGCCTTCGTCGGTCCGGAAGAGATCGTCATTGTCGATTCGCCAGGACGTGGCAGCGCCCCGCTGTTGTAGCGCTCTTTCGATGGGGATGCGGGCAAATTCAAGGACCTCGATCGGGACCGGGCCGTTCGTTCCGAGTCGATCCACCCGCTTGCCCTCGTCGACGATGACGACGAAGCGCCGACTGGCGTGGGCGACGATCTTTTCACGCGTTAGGGCCCCGCCGAGGCCCTTGATGAGGTTCAACTCGGGATCGACCTCGTCGGCGCCGTCGACGGTCAGATCCAGCTCCGGATGCTCGTCCAGCGTGGTGAGCGGGATCCCCCAATCTCGTGCCAATTGGGCCGTCTCGATCGACGTCGGCACGGCCAAGATATCGCTCAGCTCCCCTGATTGACGGAGTTGGCCGACGCGCTTGGTAAAGCGTTCGGCCGTGCTTCCCGTGCCGAGTCCGAGCAACCGCACGCCGTCGAGGAAGTGGAGCGCCCGCTCCGCCGCCTGGGCCTTCAGGTCAACGCTGCCGGTCATGTCTCCAGGTCGAACGCCTTGAAGCGCTTTTCGAACCGTTTGACGAGGTCGTGGGCTTTGGCGTCGTAGGCCTCCGGGTCGTCCCAGGCCCACTTCGGATTGAGAAGCTTTTCGCTCACTCCGGGACATTCCGTCGGCACCTGGAGCCCGAAGACGTCGTCGGTTTCGAACTCGCCCGATTCGAGGGTGCCGTCGAGCGCCGCGTGGATGAGTGCGCGCGTCTGGGGCAATGGCATCCGCTTGCCGACGCCGTAGGGGCCGCCCGTGATGCCGGTGTTGACGAACCAGACGCTCGTGTTATGGCGCTCCATGCGGTCGCGAAGCATCCGAGCATAGACTTCCGGCGGCCGCGGCAAGAACGGCGCGCCGAAGCCGCTGCTGAACGTCACTTGCGGCTCGTCAATGCCCCGTTCCGTCCCGGCCACCTTGGCCGTGTAGCCCAACAGGAAATACTTCATGGCCTGCTCGGGGGTCAGCTTGGCGATGGGAGGCAGCACGCCGAACGCGTCGAAGCTCAGCATGAAGACCGAGCTCGGGATGCCGCCCGTGCCCTCAGGCACGACTTGTTCGAGATGATCGATCGGGTAAGCACCGCGGGTGTTCTCGGTGAACGTGTCGGCGTCGAAGTGCGGCTCGCGCGTGTCCGGGTCGAGCACCACGTTCTCCAGCACCGCGCCGAACTGGGTCACCGCGCGATAGATCTCCGGCTCGTCCTCGGGTTTGATGCGAATGGTTTTCGCGTAGCAGCCGCCCTCGAAGTTGAAGACGCCGCCGCCGTGCCAGCCGTGTTCGTCGTCGCCGATCAGCTTGCGATGGGGCTCGGTGGACAACGTCGTCTTGCCCGTGCCCGAGAGCCCGAAGAACAGCGCCACGTCACCGTCCGTGCCGACGTTGGCCGAACAGTGCATGGGGAAGACGTTCTCTTCGGTCAACAGGAAGTTGAGTGCGGTAAAGATGGCCTTTTTGATCTCGCCCCCGTAGTGGGTGCCGCCGATGAGCACCAGGCGCTGGGAAAAGTTGAGCAGCACGAACGTCGAGCTTCGGGTGTCATGGCGCTCCGGATCGGCGGTGCAGTGCGGGGCGGCGATGACGGTAAAGCCGGGGTCCTCGTGCGGGTGGCTTTCGTCAGCGGGCCGGACGAAGAGGTTGCGCGCGAACAGGCTGTGCCACGCCAGTTCGGTCACAACACGGACGGGCATCCGGTAATCCGGATCGGCGCCGGCATACAGATCCTGCACGAACAGATCGCGGCCTTGCAGGTGATGGGCGATCAGGTCGTGGAGCTGGTCGAAGCGTTCCGGGGAGATCGGCTGGTTGATCTCGCCCCAGTTGATCGCCTCGCGCGTGAGGTCGTCCTCCACGATGAAGCGATCCTTGGGGGATCGACCTGTGTGCTGGCCCGTCTTGACCACCAACGGGCCCCCTTGGGCAAGCCAGCTCTCGTTGCGCTTGAGCGATTCCTGATAGAGCGCCGGCACAGTGCGATTCCAGTGGATGTGACCCGGCCGACGAACCCCGTGTTGAGCCAGATCGAGATCGGCGCTGATCATCGAAACACTCCTCCCGTCTTAGCCCTGCGGTAATGATCCCGTCACGAGTGAGCAGTGCCATGATATGCCTCAGCTTTTGCGGCTCGCAAAACGACGGGGCATAAGGGGAGCCTCCCTCGCCCTTGCGCCCCGCCCTCGGCTGCGCGTTCGGTTCAAGGAACTCGCTGTGGACACTACTTGGACAAGGCTAACGTGTAGGACTGGCTCTGCGAGGACCAGTTGATCACGAGCACGGCGAAGACGTTGCCGGCAACGGGGCCGCCTGTGGGGCCATGTCGCGACCCAGCAGGGCGGTCGCACAGCTCCGCCAGATTGCCCGGCGCGTTCAGCTGGAAGCAGGCGCCGGCGTTGCCGAACACGATCAAGTCGAGATCGACTGAGGGGGTGTCCCACATGATCGCGCTGCGCAACTGGCCCGCGCTGGATCCGACCCAGAGGAGTTGGAAGCTGGAGCCGGGGATGCCGCGCACCAGCGTCGGACTCCCCACGTCGGCGATCTTCGGGTTGGATTGGCTGCCCCCAACCTTGTCCTTGGCGATCCCGTTCAGCTGGAGGGTGTTCAACACCGTCTGCAGGTTGTCGCCCTCGGCGATCGGCTTGTCGCGCTCGGTCGGGATCTCCGCGCCGTCGCCGGGCGCTTCGACGGTGATCTCCAGGCAGCCTTGGGCCTGGTCGGGGTTGAACGTCTCGTTGAGCGGGAGCGGGTCGATCGTGAAGCTGAACTCTTGCCCGTCGATCGTGCCCCCCAGCCCGAGTCGGGTCGGCGTAAACGACAGGTCTTTGGACAGCGCCGACGTCTGGCCCGGCTCCAACGTGATCTCCTGGAGCGTGACGTCGAGGTTGCGGCCGTCGGTGAGCACGATCTCGTTAATGAGGACGGTCGCTTCCGAACAGACGTTCTCGAACGTGACCTTCGTCGTCTTGCCTTGCTGAGACGATTGGGACAGCGCCCCGCCCGCGATCAGGCCGACCGCCAGTAGCATCAACACGCCAAGCCTGAGCGAAAGTCTTGCCTTCATACATCCCCCTTTGTGAGCATCGCCCACGCTCGGGCTGTTCGGATCACACCAGCCGAAGCGTGTGCGATATTCTGATCGCGGCACTTATGACCGCTTGCTCAATCGATTCTAGACGTGGCAACCCGGATCGTCCAGACGTTCCGGATTCACTCTTGCGGATTGATCCGGTGCTCCCAGGTGATCGTCGCGACGCCGTTGACGGTGTTGGAGACGGTGCAGTACTTCTCTTGGGAGAGCTCGATCGCCCGCTCTAGCGCCTCCTCGGTCACGTTCGGGCCCCAGACCTTGTAGACCAGATGAATGGACTTGAGGTGCTTCGGGGGCTCGGATTCCATCTCCGCGTCGGTCTCGATCTCGAGGTCGTCCACTTGGACGCGCTTTTTCGTCAAGATCGACATGACGTCCATTGCCGTGCAGCCGGCGACGCCGCTCAACAGCAGTTCCACGGGCGAGGCCGCGGACGCCAGCCCACCAACGTCGGGGTCGGTGTCGGTCGCCACCGCGTGGCCGCTGTCCGTCTGCGCCACGAAGCGAAGGCCGCGATTCCCCGTCAGGTTGACGTTCGGCATGATCTCATCCTCCTTCCGATCTATCTTAGCAGACGGCGGCGTAATCCCCCATGTTGTCAAGGAATCCTTGATTCATGACCGAACGGTCAGCTATCGTAGGGCATCACGACAACCATGGAATTGCACAGAAGGAGGCACCGTGTCCGAGAAACTCGATCGACTCCACCAGCTGTTGGCGCGCGCGTCACACCTCGGATCGGCATCCGCCGTGCTGAACTGGGACCAGGAGACCTACATGCCGGCCGGCGGCGCCGAGGCGCGGGCCCAGCACCTGGCCACGCTCAGCCAGCTCTCGCACCAATTCTTCACCGACGACGAGATCGGGACGTTGCTGGATCAGCTCGAGAGCGAGCACGCCGACGCCGAACCCGACTCGTACGAGGCCAGCCTCATCCGGGTCACGCGGCGGGAGTTCGACAAAGCGACCAAGATCCCCAGCGAGCTGATTGCCGAGCTCAGCCGCACGAGCTCCCACGCCAAGGAGGCCTGGAAGGAGGCCCGCGAGACCGACGATTTTGAAAAATTCCAGCCGCATTTGGAGAAGCTCGTCGATCTGAACAAGCGGGTGGCCGACGCGCTCGGCTACGAGGACCGCATGTATGACGCGCTGTTGGACAACTTTGAGCCCGAGATGAAGACGGCCGACGTGGAACGCATATTCCAAGATCTGCGTGACAAGCTCGTCCCCATCGTCGATCAGATCTCGGAGCGCGAGCCGCCCGATGACGGCGTCGTGCGGCGGCACTTCCCGAAAGACAAGCAGTGGAAATTCGGGTTGGCCGTGATCGGGGACTACGGCTTCGACACGAACTGCGGCCGGCAGGACTACTCCACGCACCCGTTCACGACCAGCTTCGCTCCGACCGACGTCCGATTGACGACCCGGATGTCGGAGACCTATCTCCCGAGCGGGCTTTTCGGCACGCTGCACGAGTGCGGTCACGGGCTCTACGAGCAAGGCATTCCCGAGGAGCTGGCCGACACGCCCTTGGGCAGCAACGCCTCGCTCGGGCTCCACGAGTCCCAGTCGCGCCTTTGGGAGAACCTCGTCGGGCGGAGTTACGCCTTCTGGCAGCATTATTACCCCCAGTTACAGCAGACGTTCCCCGAGCAACTGAGCGACGTGGACCTCGATCAGTTCTATCGAGCGATCAACCGAGCGGAGCCCTCATTCATCCGTGTGGAGGCCGATGAGGTCACCTACAACCTCCACATCATGCTCCGGTTCGAGCTGGAGACCGCCATGCTCGACGACGAGATCGCCATCAAGGACCTGCCCGACGCCTGGAATTCGAAGATGGAAGAGTATCTCGGCATCACGCCGCCCAACCATGCGGAGGGCGTCCTGCAGGACATCCACTGGTCGATGGGCGCCATCGGCTACTTCCCGACGTACGCGCTTGGCAACCTGATGTCGTGTCAGCTCTATCGGGCGGCGGACGACGACATCCCCGATCTGGAAGAGCAGATCGCCAACGGGCAGTTCGGCGATCTCTTAAACTGGATGCGCACCAACGTCCATCAGCATGGCAAGAAGTACGCGCCCCAGGACCTGTTGAAGCGGGCCACGGGCCAGACGCTCGGCGCCGACGACTTCGTCGACTACATCCGCCACAAATACAGCGGCATCTACGGCGCGCTTGACTAACGTTCAACCGGAGAGTTATCGGTCGAGTCGGGCGGGCTCATGCCCGAGCGCATGCGGGGCGCTCACTCGGGAAAGTCGTCCGGAAAGAGCGCCTCAAACTGATCGCTGGCGCCGGACTCGGCGAAGACGTCGTGCTCGCGGACGAGGTCCCGAAATCTTTGAAAGTGTTCGGTCTCCAGATGGCGCTCGCGGGCGGCTTCATCTTGATAGACCTCGAGCAGGCTGAAGTGGGTCGGGTCCTCGGCGTCCTGGAAGACGTCGAAACGGAGTATGCCCGGCTCCTTGAGCGTTTCGCGGGCATTGGCCAGGATGGCGTCCTTATAGGTCTCGACGTGCTCGGGCTTGACGTGATGATGGAACTGGAAGATCAGCATGTGGGGCCTCCTATCGGTATTCGGGGCTGAAGCGGTTGCCCAATGTCGGGGCGCATAGCGAGCGCGTGGACGGCGCCAAAGAAGCCGGCGTGGCTGTCAGCTCGCCCGCGGATCCGGCCGCTGACAATCGTCGCCACTGCCAACGCGTTCGGAATGCGAACGGCCAAGCTGTTTCCGCATTTCTGCACCGTCGACGCCATGGATCGCCTCCCGCGACGTATCCACAACGAAGATACGAAGTTGAAGTCCGATTGCCAACGCCACCGATACGATCCTCGGATCGCATCGATTGCACGCTGAAGAAAGATCGGGTTACGATGATTGGTTCGACACATCCGTTCGAACAAGGCATTCGGAACGTCATGACCGGGAGTGACTCAACCCTATGAGCGACAACGGCACCGACGAGCCCCTCGATTTCATCCGCCAAATCATCGAGGAGGACGTTGCCAACGGGGTCAACGACGGCCGCGTGCACACCCGTTTCCCGCCCGAGCCGAACGGGTATCTCCACATCGGCCACTCCAAGGCGATCGTGCTCAACTTCAGCGTCGCCGAGGAATACCATGGCAAGTGCAACTTGCGCTTCGACGACACCAACCCGATCGCGGAAGAGAACCACTACGCCGAGGCGATGAAGGAAGACGTTCAATGGCTCGGCTTCGACTGGGAGGATCGCGAGTTCTACGCCTCCGATTACTTCGACCAGCTTTATGAGTTCGCCGTCGATCTCATCAAAAAGGGAAAGGCCTATGTCGACAGTCTCAGCCCCGATGAGATTCGCGAATATCGGGGCTCGTGGAACGAACCCGGCACGGACAGCCCCTATCGCAATCGCTCCGTCGAGGAAAATCTCGACCTCTTTGAACGGATGAAGAATGGAGAATTCGCCGAGGGCGAGGCCGTGCTGCGGGCCAAGATCGACATGGCCGCCTCGAACATGAACATGCGCGATCCCGTGCTCTATCGCGTGCTGCACGCCTCGCACCATCGCACGGGCGATGACTGGTGCGTCTACCCGACCTACGACATGGCCCATGGCCAATCCGACGCCATCGAGGGGATCACGCACTCGCTCTGCTCGCTGGAGTTCCAGGACCATCGCCCACTCTACAACTGGCTGATCGAGCAGTTGGAATTCGAGAATCCGCCGAAGCAGATCGAGTTTGCCCGACTCAACATCAGCTACACCGTGCTGAGCAAGCGCAAGCTCATCGAGCTTGTCGAGCAAGGCCATGTAAGCGGTTGGGACGACCCACGCATGCCGACGTTGCGCGGGATGCGCCGGCGCGGGTTTCCGCCCAAAGCGATTCGAGACTTCTGTCATCAAATCGGGGTAGCGAAAAAGAACAGCGTCCATGAGATGGGGATGCTGGAGGAGTGCGTCCGTGACGTGCTCAATCAGAGCGCGCCGCGCCGCATGGGCGTCTTACGGCCACTGAAACTGGTGATTGAGAACTATCCCGAGGGCGAGGTCGAGTATCTGGACGCCGTCAACAACCCTGAGGACGAGAGCGCCGGCATGCGACAGATCCCGTTTTCCCGGGAGCTCTACATCGAGCAGGACGACTTCATGGAGGACCCGCCGAAGAAGTTCTATCGGCTCACGCCCGACCGCGAGATTCGGCTGCGCTACGGGTATTTTGTCACGTGCACGGACGTCGTGAAGGACGATGAAGGCAACATTGTGGAAGTGCGCTGCACCTACGATCCCGAAACCCGCGGCGGCTACGCCCCGGATGGGCGCAAGGTGAAGTCGACGCTGCACTGGGTGTCGGCGCCGCACGCGGTTCAAGTCGAAGCCCGCCTCTACGATCGGCTCTTCAACCGCGAGGCCCCGACTGACGTCGACGAGGGCGAGGACTGGACGGACAGCCTCAATCCCGATTCGCTCGAGGTCGTGGATGGGTGTTTGGCTGAGCCCAGCGTCCAGGAGCTGGCGGCTGGCGAGACGATCCAGTTCGAGCGGCTCGGCTACTTCCGCATCGATGAAGACTCTTCCGACGATCGCGTTGTCCTCAACCGGGCCGTGACATTGAAAGACCAGTGGTCCAAGATCCAGGTGGAAGAACGCAAGGCGAAAAAGCGGCGCGAGAAGGAGCGCGAAAAGGAACGCCAACGCCAGCAGCAGCAACAGAGCTAGGACCCTCTTCATGAGACCCAACCGAATGAAGCAACGCATCCAAGACGGCGAGTCGCTCATTGGGGCGTTCGTCAACGTTGCGCATCCCGAACTCGTGGAAATCCTCGGCCTGAGCGGCATCGACTTCGTCATTGTCGATGCCGAGCACACGAGCCTGACGCCGACGCAGGCCGAAGAGCTCATCCGCGCGGCCGAACTCCATGACGTCACCCCGGTCGCCCGCGTCGGCCGGAATGACCCGCAGACGATCCAGAAGTTTTTAGAAAGCGGGGCCCAAGGCGTGCTCATCCCGTTGGTCAACACAGGTGAAGATGCCCAACGCGTCGTTGAGGCCGTCAAGTATCCGCCCCTCGGCAAACGCGGCCTGGCGCCGAGCCGGACCTCCCAATGGGGCCTCGGCGAGGGCGGCATCGGCCAGCACGTTGAAGATGCCAATCGCGAGACGTTCATCGGCATTCAGATCGAAACCCACGAGGCTGTTGATCAATTTGACGCCATCGTCGCCACCGAGCACGTCGATCTCGTCTTCTTCGGGCCGTCCGACTTGTCGACGGCACTCGGGCTGCCGGGCCAGACGCGGCATCCCGACGTGGTCAGAATCATCGAGAAGCTGTCGCAACACGCCCACGATGCCGGCAAAGCCGTCGGCACGATCGCCCAGAACGGGGAAGCCGCCGAACGGTGGCGCCAGAACGGGATCCAGTGGCTGTGCACCGGCACAAGCGGCCTCTTCGCCAAGGGCGTGCGGAGCTATCTTGACGACGTGCGCGAGGCGTCGTGACAAGCCTGACGTCTTGCATTTGGGCCTCGAGCCATGCCTGACGACCGCCTCCAAGACCGCGACCTGATTGCCATTCACGCCAAGCAGAACGTCGTGCTCAAGCGACTCCAGGCGGGCGAGCAACTGTCGCTCCATCTGGGCACGATCGCCTGCGACGCGATCATCGGGCACCCACCGGGCTTGAAGGTCCGCACTCACCTGGACCGGCCGGTGACGATCGTCCGACCGACCCTCAGCGACTTCATGCTGAACATGAAGCGCCAAAGCGGGATCGTCTACCCCAAGGAGATCGGCGCGCTGTTCGTGTGGGCCGACATTCGGGCGGGGATGCGCGTCATGACCGCCGGCGCCGGCTCGGGCGCGTTAACGCTGGCGCTGTTGAGCGCCGTCGGACCGAAGGGCCGCGTCTACAGCTACGATGTCCGCGAGGACATGCTGGCCCTGACGCGCGAAAACGCCACTGAGTTTTTCGACAAGACGCCCTCGTGGCTCCATTTGCGAATTGGCGATATCTCAGACGGCATTGCCGAACGGGGTCTGGACCGGGTCATCCTCGATTTGCCCGAGCCGTGGGCTGCGCTGTCCGAGTTGACCGATGCGCTCCAACCCGGTAGCCTGTTGGCCGTCTACGTCCCGAGCGTGACGCAGATCGAACGGTTCGCGGACGAACTACGCGAGCATCCCGAGTTCCAACAGCTCGACACGTTCGAGTCGTTGTTGCGCTTCTGGCACGTCAACCCGCCGAGCGTGCGCCCTCAACACGAAGGGGTCCGACATACGGGGTTTCTGATGCTTGCGCGCCGGATCGTCGAGGCATGACGATCGACAGCGCCACGTCGGACAACGATTTGGGCACAAGCGAGGCGGATCATTCTTCCCACTCGATCTCGCGCACGACCTTCTCCTTGACGGGCAGCTCGTGCTCACCCGACTCGATTTGGGAGATCATCGCGTCGAGCGCGTAGCGCACGAGCGCGTTCTTCTCCACGGCGTACTGCTCGGCCAACGCGTCGATGCGCTCGGCGAGATCGGGCGTCAAGAGGAACGTCCGCCGCTTCCACTTCTCCGGCTTGGGCGTTCCCTTCTGCCGACTCTCGGTCGGCCCGGCATCGATCGCGTGCTCCCAATTGCGAACCTTGCCCAGCTCCAGTCGATCATTCGCCATGCTGGATCACCTCCTCGGCGAGATGGCGATACGCCTCAGCGCCTCGCGACTCGGGCGCGTGTTCGAGGACGGTCAGCCCGCGCAGCGGCGCCTCGGCGATCTTGACGTTCACGGGAACCACGTATTCGAAGACGTTGCCGTCGAACTGCTCGCGCGCCTGATCGGCCACTTGAATGGAGAGGTTGTTGCGCGAGTCGAAAAACGTCAGCGCGATGCCGCCGAAGCTCAGCTCGGCATTCAGCTTGCGCTTGATGCGGTCGATGATGCCGAAGAGCTGATCCAGGGCCTTCCACGCTAGCCCTTGGCACTGCAGCGGAATGAGAAACTCATTGGCGGCCACCAGGGCATTGACCGTGTAGAAGCCCAATGACGGGGGCGCGTCGATCATGACGATGTCGACGCCGTGCCCTTCCAACCCTCGGATCGCCTCGTCCAGCTTGAACTGGCGCTCGATGTCCGAGGCGTAGTTGACCTCCGCGGCGGACAGATCCATCGACGAGGGCATGAGATACAAGGGAAGCTCCTCGCGGGCGTGCGCCAGCGTCTCCGGCGTCCGCTCGGGGTCCTCGAGCGCGTCGAGCACGGTCGTCCGTTTGCCGTCGGCCTCGACGCCGTAGCTCATGGTGAGATTGGCTTGGGGATCGAAGTCGATCAGGACGACGGTCTGGCCCTGCGAGGCCAGCTCGTAGCCGACGTTCTGCACGAAGGACGTCTTGCCCACACCGCCCTTCTGCGATGCCACCGCAATCGTTCGCATGTCCTCACCACCGCTGTTATCGGATGGGATCGAGCTTGATTGACGTCACAGGCGATTTCAAGGACTCATGTCTCGGTGAGTTGGGTTGATCCCAGTAACTGCCGAACACGGATGCGATGTTCCGGGTCGACTGAGATTTGGGCGAACG
Organism: Bipolaricaulia bacterium; assembly: GCA_042219045.1. Taxonomy (GTDB): domain Bacteria; phylum Bipolaricaulota; class Bipolaricaulia; order RBG-16-55-9; family RBG-16-55-9; genus CAZMNF01. Next base: position 38,464 of record JBDGQO010000100.1, read on the forward strand.
AGCAACGGGAGAAGTTGGAACGGGCGGTGGTGGAGACGACCGGACTCGAACCGGCGACCTCCTGCGTGCAAGGCAGGCGCTCTCCCGACTGAGCTACGTCCCCATGGCGTCGGCAAGTGGTGGGGCTAGGTGGATTCGAACCACCGGCCTCGCGCTTATCAGGCGCGCGCTCTACCACTGAGCTATAGCCCCTAGGTATTGTGAGTCTAGCGCATCATTCGTCGAGCTGCAATCAGGGCTGCTTCAAGTTGGATTCCCTGACTTGTTGGAACCGAAAGACATGGTCTATCGGGGAGCAAGGGCTATGGGCTTACGGAAGTCGATGCTTCCGTAGCGCTCGACGAAGCGGCTGTGTCCTACCATCGACGTTGATACATTGACCGCATGCCGAAATATCGAGGCCGAGGTGTCAAACGGGAGCATACGATCCTGCCAGGCTTTGACGAGGCGCTAGAGCGCATTGCAGCCATGGACGCCGTTCAATCGGTCATCCCCGCCCGAATCGCACAGATCCGGAGCAGCTCAGGCATCAAGCGCCTCAAGTTCCAATATCCCACCGAAACCGGCGCCAAACTCCAGGCCAAGGGCGGAGGCGCGGTCCAGGAAATCTTCGTCGTCACCGAAGATCCGGAACAGGTCCGTCAATTCATCTCGAATCTCTCGGTCGATGGCTGACACGCTTGACGGTCTGGCTTGACCGTCCCGGCCCTCCCCCCGCATTCGGAGGATACGGCGCGAATCGAGGACGAGGGTCACGGCCGAACCCGTAGACACATTCGCCATCCATTGGGGCATCGTCACGCCCTCGGGCGCCTCGCCAGCGGAAGCCGTAGAGCCCGCTACTGCTGAGGCACCCGCGTTTCGACGCGTCGAGCTCAGCCCGCGGGAGACGTCGAGCGCGCCAACTTCCTCGTCCGTCGCTCGCAAGGCATCCGCGCTTCGCGTCAATGTTGAGGAATGCAGTCTCAATAG
>JBDGQO010000101.1:0-1101 GCA_042219045.1 Bipolaricaulia bacterium
GGCCCGCCCTGCTCCTCGCGGCCGCCCGTGGCCAGCTTGTCGATCTCGTCGAGGAAGACGATGCCGCTCTCCTCGGCGCGTTCGAGCCCCTGGCGCTGGATCTCCTCGTCGTTGATCAGCTTTTCCGCTTCCTGGTTGAACAACAGATCGCGGGCATCGCGGATGGGCAGGCGTTTCTCGACCGTCTTGTTCGGGAAGAGGTCGGAGAGGATGTTCATGTCCATGCCCATCTGATCGTCGCCTTCGCCGCCGAAGACGCTGATCTGCGGCATCGAGGACTCCTGGACGTTGACGTCGATCTCGCGGTCCTCCATCTCGCCCGCCCGGAGCCGCTGCCGAAACTTTTCGCGGGTGCGCTCGTAGGACTCCTGGCGCTCCTCGTCGGTGTGTTCGGGCTTGGGGATGAGCGCGTCCAGCACCCGATCCTCGACCATGCGCTCGGCCTGGGGCTTGACCCGCTCGATCTCCTCCTGTCGGACCATGCCGATGCTCGTCTCCACGAGATCGCGGATCATGGAGTCGACGTCGCGGCCCACGTAGCCGACCTCGGTGAACTTGGTCGCTTCAACCTTCAGAAACGGGGACGCCACGAGCTTCGCCAGCCGTCGGGAGATCTCCGTCTTGCCCACGCCCGTCGGCCCGATCATCAAGATATTCTTCGGTTGAATTTCGGATCGGATGGGATCGTCGACGCGCTGGCGCCGCGTCCGGTTGCGCAGCGCGATGGCGACCGCGCGCTTCGCCTCGCGCTGGCCGATGATGTATTTATCAAGCTCGGCGACGATCGCCTGGGGCGTCAGCTCGTCCATGCGCCGCTGGCGATCGTCGGGTTGGCCCCGCTGGATCTCAATGATGTCGGCCATTCATCGACTCCTCAAGTGCGACTTCACAGGGGGCAACCACCGAGGGTTGCCCCTACAAACGGCATCCTGTGCTCAATCACCATTCCAGTTCTTCCACGGTGATCCGGTCGTTCGTGTAGACGTCGATCTCGCCCGCGATCCCCATCGCGGTCTCCACGACGTCGCGGATGGGCATGTCCGGGTTCTGGCGGCGTAAGGCCCGCGCCGCGGCCAGCGCCGTCATGCCGCCGCTGCCGAT
>JBDGQO010000101.1:1201-23123 GCA_042219045.1 Bipolaricaulia bacterium
AGCACCTGCCCGTCGTGGAGCGGTCGGACCTTCCGGGCGGAGTGCTTGATGACCTGGTCGTTGAGCGTCGCTTGGCCGTCGCAGGCGAGAATGGCCCGCCCCTGGTCCGGGGCGTAGAGGGCAAGGATCGTCGTGGCCTCAATCGGCATTGTTTGTGGATGGTAGCACAGCGCAATGCCCGGCTTCAAAAGCCGTTCCGATTACTGGACCGTCGGTGGGGACTCGGTTGCGAGCATCTGTCGATAGATGCCCAGGAGTTGGTCCACGGTGTGCTCGAGGCTGTTCGCTTCGGCCCAAGCCTGGGCGTTCTGGCTCAACCGGCTGCGCTGATCGTCGTCCTCCAAGAGACTCAGGATGGTCTCGGCGAAGGTGGAGGCGTTGTCGTCGGGATGGAGCAAAACCCCCGTCTCATTCGGCTTGATCGCCTCCAGCGCGCCCATGGCGCCGACGGCGACCACGGGCAGCGCGGCCGCCTGGGCCTCCATGAAGACGATCCCCTGCGTTTCGGTCTGTGAGCCGTAAACGAAGAGATCGGCCTGCTTGTAGTCATCCACGAGCTGGGCCCAGTCGCGATAGCCCGTAAAGATCACGCGATCGCCCAGCCGGAGCTCGGCCGCTTGAGCTTCCAGATCGGCGCGCGCGGGCCCGTCCCCGACGATCAAGAGCCGCAAGTCGTCCCGCTCGCGACGGGCGCGATCGAAGGCCTCGATGACGAACGAGAGGTTTTTTTCGTGGGCCACGCGCCCGGCCGACAACAGAATCTTTTCCTCAGGGCCAATGTCAAACTCCCGTCGTAGGTCGGAAGACGGTGGCACCTTGAACGTGGAAAGATCCATGCCGAAGGGGACGCGGTGGATGGGGACATGGATGCCGTAGCGCTGCAGTTCCTCGACCATGGGCGTCGTGGAGACCGTGACGGCGTCGCAGCGATTGATGAACGCGGCGCTGACGTTGCCGACAAAGCGCTCACTCGGTCGGACGAGCTTGGGGAAATAGTGGCGATACTGGGCGTAGAGCGTGTGGTAGGTGTGCAGGTGCGGGATGCCCTGCGCCCGCGCCGCCCGGATGCCCAGTAGTCCCAAGGAAAATTCCGTGTGGCTGTGGACGACGTCGAGGTCCTGGAAGATCCTGCGCGTCTCGCGCCGAATGGGCACCGTCACGCGGCTCTGCTTGTCCAGGATGAACCTGAACGCGGGGAACCGGACCACGTCGGGCTCATCAGGAGCCGGTTGCGTTCGGGCGTAGCGCGGCGCGAGCACCACGAAGCGATGCCCGCGACGCTCGAACTCGCGCTTCAGGAGTTTGAGGAGCGTCGTGATGCCGTTGATCTGCGGCGCGTACGCGTCGGAGAAACAGCCGATCGTCAGGCTCATTCCGGGCCATACCCCTGTTCCAGCTTGCAGAAGTAGCAGAGCTCGGTCGCGTCCTCGTGGTGGACCCCGCAGGTGGGGCACTCGCGCCCGCCGGCGACTTCCCGTCGACGGTCGATGCGGGCGTTGGTCAGGATCCACTGCTCGAAGACCTCGCGCAGCTGGGGATCGGTGATCTCATCCAGGGACGCGCGGAGGTCGCCCGTCTGGAGCAGATCCAACTGTTGGGAGTCGATCTCATCGTCGTCCGTCGGCGACGGTCGGAAGGAGCCGACGCGGAACCGAATGTCGCTCAGTTGGCGATCGCGCAGTCGGGCGTTGATGCGATCAAGGTAGTCGTCCTTGAGGAGGTTGAGCTGCTGGGCGACGACGGAGTTAGACACCTCGACGTAGAGCGTGTCGCCGCGCACCCGAAGCGGGCGCGTGAGGCGGTCCATCTGCTCGCCGGCGACGTGGAACCAGGCGAGCATCGGCGCCTGCTCGTCGAAGTCGGCGTCGAGCCCTTGCTTGCGGAAAAACGCTCTTAGGTCAGACAGCGAGATTTGCGACGCATCCATTGAGGGAATTTTAAGCCTCGGGCGGCGGGGGAGCAACGCCTCGGAGCCCAGTCATCCATCGTTCGGCCACGACCCTACAGGGACGGCAGTCAATATTTATCCTCCCCTGTAGTCGTTGTAGGGGGACGGTTGTCTTGTGGAAAACTGCCGTTTGTCCGCAAGGGGCGGGACACGTGCTTGTGGAAAACCTTGTGGAGAACTTGTGGAAAAGTCCCCACTGCCTGTGGAGAATGCCTGTGGAAAACTTCGGCGGCCAGTTTTCCACAAGAGTTTTCCACAGCCGCGGCCGAGTTATCCACAGGTTGTCCACAGGGTTTTCCACAGGGTTTTCCCCAAGTGAAAATCTGAATTGATTCTCAATTTTTTCGTAGAAAGAATCCGCGACGGGTCGCGATGGCCGGGTCGCAGTCGGTGGCCTTCAGCCTCGAGGCTCGGAGGGCTTCACGATGGGCAAACGGACCAGGGCCAGCGATGTTTGGGGGATTCAAAGATTCAAGCGCGGATTCGGCGTCAGGTCCGGGGTCTCGACGCATTCGGCGGGGCTCGACACGTGGTGGAGGTGCGCAGCGGCGGCGATCATGGCGCCGTTGTCGGTGCACAGCGCCAGGGGCGGGAAGTGAACGTCGATGCCTATCTTCTCGGCCTCGGCCTGGAATCCCTCGCGCAGGCGGCCGTTGGCAGCGACCCCGCCCACGACGGCGACGCGATTGACGCTATATTGCCGAGCGGCCCGCAGCGTCTTGCCCACCAGGACGTCGACGATGGCGTCCTGGAACGACGCGGCCACGTCGGCGCGTTTGGCATCGGGATGCTTGCGCAGGTAGTAGAGCACGGAGGTCTTCAAGCCGGCAAAGCTGAAGGCATGATCCTCGTTCTCCAGCATGGGGCGGGGGAAGTCAATCGCGCCCGGATCGCCGTCCTTGGCCAACGTCTCGATCTGCGGCCCGGCCGGATAGCCGAGCTCCAGGAGCTTGCCCACCTTGTCGAACGCTTCGCCCGCCGCGTCGTCGCGCGTCTGGCCGAGGACCTCGTAGTCGCCCCAATCGCGGACATGGACCAACGACGTGTGCCCGCCGGAGACGACCAGCGCCATCAGCGGCGGCGGCGCCTCGTCGCCGCACGCGACGTCGTGCGCCACGAGGTGGCCTTCGAGATGGTTGACGCCGGCGAGGGGAAGGTCGAGCCCGTAGGCCAACCCCCGTGCCTCGGACAGCCCCACCAACAGACAGCCGACGAGGCCGGGCCCTCGGGTGGCCCCGATGAGGTCGAGTTGGTCCAGCGTCAGGCCGGCGTCGTCCAGGGCCTCGTCGAGGACGTACGGCAGCTTCCGGACGTGATCGCGCGAGGCGACTTCGGGGACAACGCCGCCGTACTCCGCGTGGAGCTTGGCTTGCGAATACACGACGTTGGCCAGCACCTCGCGGCGGTCCCTCAGGACCGCCACGGCCGTCTCGTCGCAGGAGGTCTCGATGCCGAGGGTGAGAAATGCCATGACGGATCGGGGCGATTGTAGGGGCAATCCTCGTGATTGCCCAGGTGCTTCAGGATCCGATCGAGTCCGGGTTCAGCGCGGCAATGTAGGGGAGGTTGCGGTAGCGGTCGGCGTAGTCGAGCCCGTAGCCGACGACGAACGCGTCCTCCTCCATGCGGAACCCGACGTAGTGGGCGTTGACACCTCGCTCGCGCCGCGGCGTCTTGTCGATGAGCGAGCAGACCTTCACGGACGCCGGGTGGCGCGCCTCGAGGATCTCGACCAGATAGTCCAGCGTCCCGCCCGTGTCGACGATGTCTTCAACAACCAAGATGTGCCGCCCGCTAATGGGGTTATCCAGGTCCTTGAGGAGCTTCACCTCGCTCGGCTCGGTGCCGCGACCGTAGCTGGAGATGTGGATGAAGTCGCACTCCATGGGAATCGCCGTCGCCCGCGCCAGGTCGGCCAGGAAGACGAACGCGCCGCGCAGCAGCCCGACGGCGATCGGCGGCTCGGTGTGGATGCGCTCCTCGCCGATGATCGCGCGATAGTCCTCGGCGATCTCCGCGGCCAGCGCCCGGACCCGCTCGGCGATCTGGGCCTCGGTGTAGACGATCCGATCCAGTTCCTCGCGGCCCGCGAGGCGCAGGTCGGTCTCCGTCGACTTCGATGCGCTCACGTCAGATCCACCTCGCCGTCGTCACCAATGACGAACCGATAGGCGTCGGGCGGCCGCGTCCGATGGCGCAAGTGGACGTTGCGGCCGATGAGGCTGTGGTCCACCCGACGAATGCCCTCGATCTCCGCCTCGGCCATGACGATGGAGTGTTCGATCTCGCTGTCGCTCACGTGGACGTTGTCGTCGATGGACGTGTACGGGCCGACGAAGGCGTCGCGAATGACCGAGCCAGCGCCGATCGCGAGCGGCCCGCGCAGGACGCTGTTGTGTACCTTGACGTCGCGCGCGACCGCCACGCGGCCGGCGACTTCCACGTCCTCGCCGAGGTCCGATGCAATCCGAGGTTGGTGAATCCCGTCGAGCAGGAGGCGATTGGCGTCGACCATGTCCTCCGGCTTGCCGGCGTCCTTCCACCAGCCCTGCGCCTGATGCGGCCGGACGGTCTCGCCGTCGTCGATGAGCGTCTGGATGGCGTCGGTGATCTCCAGCTCGCCGCGCCACGACGGCTCGATCCGGTCGATGGCCTCAAAAATGGAGGGGTCGAACTGATAGACCCCCACGATCGCCAGGTTGCTCGGCGGCTCGCTCGGCTTCTCCACGAGCTCGGCGATGCGATCATCGTCCAAGCGGGCGACGCCGAAGCGGGTCGGATCGTCGACCTCGGTCAGCATGATGCCGGCCGCCGTCGGGTTGGCCTCGTAGTCGCGGACGAACCCCGTGAGGCCCTGCTCCAGGAGGTTGTCGCCCAGATAGACGAGGAACGGGTCGTCGCCGACGAACTCGCGCGCACAGCCAATCGCATGCGCCAGTCCCTTTGGATCGCTCTGGCGGATGTAGCTCAACCGGACGCCCCATGGCGAGCCGTCGCCGAGGGCCGACTTGAACTGCGCCTCGACGTTCGGGCTGACGACGATGCCGATGTCGGTGATCCCGGCCTCGCGCAGCGCATCCAGCGTATAGTGGATGACGGGGCGATTGGCGACGGGAATCAGGTGCTTGGCGGTCGTGTACGTCAACGGCCGGAGTCGCGTTCCCTCGCCTGCGCACAACACGACGGCTTTCATGGACCGAACCTCCAACGTGGCTGGAATGGGGCCTCTCGACGCATATCAAGGTAGCAGGGCCGTCTCATCGTCATCAAGGGGCCGCGGCCGAAACGCGTTGGCCGTTGACGTAAGTTGCCTCGACCTGCAGTTGGCCGAAGTCGGCTGCGTCCAGCGCCATGGGATCGTCGCTCAGCACGACGAGATCCGCAAGCGCCCCGGACTGCAGCGTGCCGCATCGGGTGCCTGCCAAGCCGACGTGGGCGGCCCCTGACGTGTACGCGCGGAGCGCCTCCTCCACGGTCAATCGTTGCCCGTCATGCGGGGCATTGACCGCCAGGGAGAGCCCATAGAGGGGGCCCATCGGCATCGTGTCCGAGCCGAACGCCAACGGCACGCCGGCGTCGAGGACGTCCCGATGGGGGTCGATGCGCGCGTCGCGCTCCGCGCCGAGCCGCTCGGCGTACATGCCGTTCGGGCCGCTCCACTGCAGGAAGTTCGGCTGCATGGAGGCAACGATGCCGCGCTCGGCCATGCGGCGGAGGTGATCGTCGGTCGGCAGCTCCAGGTGCTCGATGCGCGCGCGATCCTCGGGGCCGACGTCGGCGGCCTCCAACGCGAGCAGCGCGGCGTCAATGGCCCGGTCGCCGATGGCGTGCAGCATCACCTGGAATCCCGCGTCGTGGGCTTGCTGGACGAGCCCGTGCAGCGCCGACTGGTCGTAGTTCAATTCGCCCGTTGTCGCGGGATCGTCGGTGTAGGCGTCCGCCAGGGCCGCATTGCGGGCACCGACGGAGCCGTCGGTGAAGTACTTGATCGCGCCCAGCCGGAGCCAATCGTCGCCGAACTCCGAGCCGAGCCCGACCCCTTCCAACTCGGTCAGGTGCTGCACCAAGGGATTCAGCCGAACGCGCAGGCCCAGCTCGCCGCGGCGATGCAGCTGCTGATAGCCGCGAACCCGGTCCGCATCGACGACGTCGTGGATGGCCGTGATGCCCAACGAATGGGCTTTGTCGACGCCGGCGCGGATGGCCGTGGCGATCTCGTCGTCCGTCAGCGGGATCGCATCGAGGAACGCCCACGCGGCCTGCTCGCGCAGCAGGCCCTGGGTGGAGTCGACGACGCTCGACTCCTCGCCCGCCTCGATCGATGCCAACGCTCGGGAATTGACGGCGAGCAGGTGTCCGTCGACGCGACTGAGCGCAACGGGATGGTCGGGCGCCGCGTCGTCGAGGTCCTCGCGCGTGAGGTAGCGCCCGTCGTCCCAGCGGCTCTCGTCCCAACCGCGACCCCGGATCCATTGGCCCGCATCGCGCGAGCGAGCGGCTTGCCGAACTTGATCCGTGACGTCCTCAAGCGACTCGGTCTCGGCCAGGTCCAGATGGAGTCCCGACGCTTGAAGGCCGTCGGTGACCAGATGCGTGTGGGCGTCGATGAAGCCGGGCATGAGGGTTCGCCCGCCGAGGTCGACGGTCTCGGTGGCCGAGTTGGCCCACGTGCGGATGCGGCCCGAGGTGCCCAACGCCGCGATCCGTCCGTCGATGACGGCGAGCGCGTCGGCGCCCTCGGGCAGCGCGTCCGGCGACCAGAGACGTCCGTTGAGGAAAACCGTGTCCGCGTATCGTGCCATGAGAGCCGTGATTGTAATGGGGGATACGGCCCACAACAAGCGGACGGCGGGGTCGACGGCGGACGGGCACGTTACCCGGAATGAACGCTGGCCGGACATCGACGCCGTGTTGCCAGGCACCGGGCGATGTGGCATCATCTGTTGGATTCACAACCGTTACTGATCACCGCGAAAGTCCGGTCAAGGCAATTGCTGTCGGTGGGGCCAACATGTCGACCATCGGTTGACTCGACTTGTGCGGTGGTCTGTAAGGAGGAGCGATGCCGAAACGACAGATCGGGCCAGTCCTCGCGCTGGCATGCTTAATGGTGATTGGGGGAAGCGGCGGCCTCCTCAGCGCCGACGCCGGGTCCCCATCGCCCGAAATCGACGTCGACGCCCTCGTAAGCTCAGCGCTGACCCACTTCGGGTCGGTCGGAGCCCAGCAGGCGAGCGGCACGTTGACCATCGAGACCGCCACCGTGGCACCCGGCGAGCAGGCGGAGCTTGCGGTGCGCGTGAGCAACGTCGACGATCCGGGCATCTGGAACTATCATCTTCGGATGAGCTTCGACACGAGCGTCCTGCGCGTGGTCCAAGTCCGACCGGGCGACGCGCCCTTCACCAATCCCCAACTGGCGGAGACGCTCAGGATCGCCAATCAGCGAGGCGAGCTCAGCTTTTTCCAATTCGTCAGCGAGGATCAAGGCGTCCGCAACGGCGTGCTAGCCCGACTGGTCGTGGAGTCGGTCGGCAACGACGCCGGCCAGACGTCGCTGGGCTTGACCCTAGCCAACAACAACTGCGCCTGTGTGGACGTCCAGGACGGCTCGTTCCAAGTGACCGAGCCGCCGGACACGGGCGACGACGACAATGACGGGCTCCCGAACGACGACGAGGACGATCGCGGCACGGATCCCACCGACCCCGACACCGACGACGACGGCCTGGACGACGGCGACGAAGTCGATCGGGGCACGGATCCCACCGATCCCGACAGCGACTTCGACGGCCTTGATGACGGGGACGAAATCGACCAGGGAACGGACCCGACCAACCCGGACAGTGACGACGACGGCCTGACCGACCGCGACGACGTCTGTCCCACGGCGCAGGCGCCGAACATGGACGACGGCTGCCCCGAGGAGGAGGACGTCGGCGGCGATCCGCCGGTCTTCGGCAACATCCAGGTCTTCCCCACGCCCGAGCCGGCCATGGGCCAGGACCTCGACGACAACGGCGAGATGCGCGGCAGCGTGCTCCGCTTCCGGAATCTCAACACGGGCGAGATCGTCAACACGGGGCTGTCGGTCTCGGACCGACACGCCGACGTCGATCTCCACAAAGACACCCTCGTGTTCGCCAGCGGCGACGGGCAACTCTACGCTTACGATGTCGCCGACCGGACGTCGCGTGATCTGGGCGTGCGGGGGTCGCATCCGTCCGTGCACGGCTCGACCGTGGCCTACGAAACCTCGGGCTGGATTCGCTATATCAACCTGAGAACGGGCGAATCGATCGATCCCGAGATCCGGGGCACCGAGCCGATCGTCCACGGCAACCGCATCGCGTATCGCGCGGGCTCGACCCCGACGCTGCGGATCCACAACACGGCCACCGGCTCCGTTCAGGACACGGGCGTCGTCGGCACGCACCCCAGCATCGACGGGGCCAACGTCGCCCTGGCAACCCGCGAGAGCGACGCTGGCCAGGACCTGAACGGCAACGGCACGACCGACGGCGTGAGCGTCATCCGCGTCCACGATCTGTCGACGGGGCAGACGGTCAACACGGGCGCGATCGGCCGCTACCCCGTGCTCCACGACAGTCGCGTGGCGTTTGCCACGAGCGAAGCCACGGTCGGGCGCGACCTCAACGGCGACGGGGACGTCGTCGGCTCCGTGATCCGCGTCTACGACATGGATGACGACGAGATCGTCAACACGCAGCAGCTCGGCACCGAGCCGGACATCCATCAGGGCACGATCTCGGCGTATCGATGGGAGCGCTGGACGGATGAGGACCTCAACCGCGACGGCGACACCTCCGACCCGATCGTGCAAGCGTACGAGCTGACGGGTTCGGAGCCCGCCACACCGCGCCAGGCGCCGCCGACGTCGGATCGTTCCTCGGCTCCCGAGCAGGCCGGGGATGCCGAGTTGGCCCGCTTTGACGCCAACGGCAACGGCGTCATCGACGATGCCGAATTCCTGGATGCAATGGATCGCTGGGTCAACGGTGGCATGAGCGACGAGACGTTCTTTGCGCTCATGGACGCCTGGGTCAGCGGGACGCGCGTCGCCAGCACCGCGGTCCCGCCCCAGCCGCTCACGACGGACGCGCTGACGGTTTCGACGCAGAACGATCGGATCGTCTTCGCCGCTGCCGGCGTGGAGGCCGCGTCGCTGCGCGTCACGGTCTTCAACGCGGGCGGCGAGCGCGTCTTTGCCGAGTCGTCCAACCGAGGCCGGCTTGCCTGGTCGAGGACGACCGACAACGGCGAGCAGCTGGCGAACGGCGTCTACGTCTACGTCGTCCATCTGACGGACGCGCATGGGCAGACCGTGAAGACCGACGTCCGGAAGCTCGCGCTCCTGCGGTAACGCACGCTCGAGCCGAGTGATCGCGTTCAGCGTTGGATCATGCGGCAAGCGAGGACCAACGGCCCGAGGGGGGGTCCCTCGGGCCGTTGTCGTTTGGCGTCAGTGGGGCGCGATCGTGATGAATCGGGTGGAGGTCGCCCCACTGTCGCAGTCCTGGGTCCGCAGCACGAACGTCTGCGGCCTCGATGCGTATCGGCCCAGTCGGTCCTGAACGGACGCCAGTGCCTGGGGGGAACACGCCTGGGTCAGGACCGGTTGGCCGTCCAGGTCGAAGACCCGGATCGAACGTCGTGGCGCGGAAGCGTCCGACGCCTGGAGCTGCCTCCCCTGTGCCCAAGCGTCGAGAAGACGATGGAACGTTCGGGTGCTCAGCTGATCAACCACCCAACGATCGAGAATCGCCATGAATTCGGCGTCGTCAATGACGCCGTTGCCGTTGGCATCGTAGTCGGCCAAGGGGTCATCCGCCCTTGACGGCGCGGATCGGGGGTTGGCCGTGGAGGCGCCGAGATCGTAGATCTGGCGCAGGGCGGCCACGTCGGCCGACGTTGGCGAATGACGGGCGCCCATGCGGCACAGCTGCTCGCGCATGACGCTCATGCCGCAGCTGTCCGGCCGAGCCGCAACGTGGCCCAGTCCGAGGGCGTGGCCCATCTCGTGGAGCACGACGTTGTAGACGACGGATCGACCGCCGTCGGAGGCACTTTGGATGTCGTCGGCCAATCGGGTCCGGGAGAGCTGGATGTCGTGCTCAAGCAAGCGGGCGCCGGAGCCGCTTGCGAGGCTCAGGTGCGAGCCGAGGCGCTGGCCCTCCAGCGCGCTAACCGCGTAGATGGCGTTGTGCCGATCCGGAAACGTCGAGTCGGTACAGCCCGTGAGCTGAACGGCGATCAGCGGGCGCTCCGCCGCGCGGTTCCAGGCTCGGGCGGCCGCTTGGGCGGCTTGGGGGATGAGTCGGGCCAGTTGGGAGGCCGCGCACTGGGGCACGTCGAAGGTGACGACGCCTCGATCGGCGTACAGGCGCCAGTTCGCCTTGAGCGGCACGTGGTCGCTCGCGGTCGTCGTCTGCCCGGTGGCGTTGCCGAGCGCCGTTGCGCTCAGACAGAGCAGAAGGGTGATGATGGCCGTGACGCCCCGCCGTGTCCGTGCCATGCTGCCCAAAGGTTAAGCAGCTCGGGGACGTCGGTCTGTAATGCAGATCTCACCGATCACTTGGGCTAGAGACAGGCGTCCATCTGGCGCCAATCAACTGCGGCTGGCTCGATCGCTCTAGAGACAGCGTGTTGCTGAGAGGCACTCGGTTCTGGCAGTTGGCGGGAATGGATAATCCGCGACGTATGTCCCGGTGGGCAATAAAAGGGTCGAGGCGCCGACGCTGAGGCCGACGCCTCGATCATGATGAACTCGTCGTCGCGCTGATCTCGTTGGGGGTCGCGGATCAGAGCGCGTCTTTGAACCCTTTGCCCGGTCGGAACTTCGGCACCGTCTTGGCCGGAACCTTCATCTGCTTGCCCGTCTGCGGATTGATCCGCTGGGTCGCCTTCTGCTTGCGCGGCTCGAAGGTGCCGAACCCGGTAAAGGTGACTTTGTCGTTCTTGGCGCAGGTGTCGACGATCAGGTCCAAGGCAGCGTCAAGCGCCTCGCGGGCGTCCTTCTTGGACATGTTCGTCTTTTTGGCCAAGTGGTCGACAAACTCGGCCTTGTTCATCTCCTACCCCTCCTCCTTAAGGCTGAATTGGCGCAATTATAGGCCAATTTGGACGCTGAGTCAAGATGTTCGGCTTAGGCTGGCGAGTGTGCCTCTTGGGGGACTGACCAAAGTTCCATTTCGCCGCACTGTAAGCAGCGGAACGTGTAGAAGTATTCCGCGTCCGAATTCCCCGCCAGCTCGCGGGGGGCCTCGTGAGTCGGCTTGCGATAGAGGCGCCCCACGTTCTCGCAGCGGGGGCAGTAGAGCGTCGTCAGAATCGTCTTTTCCGGAATTCGGGTCAACGGCATCGCAACAATCACCTCGCGGCGAGTATAGCGCACGAGGGCGGTCCGTGCCGCCTTGATGGCCGTTGAACATGGGGCCTAGAATACGCGCCATGGGACGCCCCTCCGTGGAAGTGCCCGATCTCTGCCGAGCCACATGGGAACTCATCCGGCAGGTGCCAGCGGGCCAAGTGACCACGTATCGGGCCGTCGCGCAGGCGCTCGGCGACGAGCTGGCCAGCCGGGCCGTGGGCCGGATCGTCGCGGAAGCCGATCCAAGCTCCTCCCTGCCCACGCATCGCGTGGTTCACAGCGATGGGCGTGTGGGAGGCGACGGAGCGGACGCCGCCTCCGAGCGGCTCCAAGCGGAAGGTGTCCCCGTTCGCGAGGGGCGAGTCGTCGGCGTCCGTGACTCCCTCTTTGCAGATTTCGCCACGGACGCCCCGCTGAAGCGCCTGCAGGCCCTGCAAGACGAGCTGGCGGCGCATGTTGACCGGACCCTGAGCATAAGCCGCATCGAAACAGTGGCCGGCGTCGATCTGTCCTATCGGGGCAACTGGCGCGGCGTCGGCGCGTACGTGCGGATGGACGCCGAAGGAGAGCGCGTCCAGGCCACGATGACGATCGAACAGACGACCCCTTTCCCCTACATTCCGACGTATCTGGCGTTTCGCGAGCTGCCCGTCTTGCTCGCTTTGCTCGATGCCGTCCGGGACAGGAGCCAAATGGCCGATGTGGTGCTCGTCGACGGGACCGGGCTGCTGCATCATCGCCACGTGGGCATCGCCTCCCACTTGGGCGTCGTCATGGACGTGCCGACGGTCGGGGTCACGAAGCGGCTGCTGTACGGCACGGTCGAGACCGACGGCATGGCGGTGAGGGAGGTCCGCTGGGTGATGGACTCCGACCGTCCCGAGCAACGCCTAGGCGCAGCGATCAAGACGTCCGCGCGAGCGCATCCGATCTACGTCTCCGTTGGGCATCGCGTTGACCTGGACACGGCGGTCGACTTGGTGCTGGCCTCCTCGTCGCGGAAGCTGCCGGAGCCGATTCGACGGGCGGACGCGCTCAGCCGCGAGGCCGCGCGTGAGCCGACTCCAGCATCAACGAGGCAGCAAGCGTTGGATCTTTGACGGAAGGAGGCATGGACATGGACCGAGACGCCGCGATGGCCATCCTGCAAGCGCACACGAAGAACGAAAACCTCGTCAAGCACATGCTCTGCGTGGAGGCGGCCATGCGGGCCTACGCGCGCAAGTACGGGGACGACGAGGCGAAATGGGGCGTCGTCGGGTTGCTCCACGACTTCGACTACGAACTGCACCCGAATCAGGAGCAGAAGCCGGACGAGGGGCACCCGTCCTGGGGAGTCCGGCTGTTGCGCGAGAAGGGCTATCCCGAGGACGTCTGCGAGGCGATCCTGGCTCACGCGCCGTACACGGGGGCCCCGCGTGAAACCCTCATGGCGAAGACGCTCTACGCGGTCGACGAATTGACGGGCTTGATCGTCGCGACGGCGTTGGTCAGGCCCAACAAGTCGCTCGACGAGGTCGACGTTGAGGCCGTCAAGCGCAAGTGGAAGGACAAATCGTTCGCCAAGGGCGTCCACCGCGAACAGATCGAAGAGGGCGCCGAGGAGCTTGGCGAGCCCGTCGACGACCTCGTGCAGACGACGCTCGATGCGATGCGGGGCATTTCGGACGACCTCGGGCTCTAGTCTGAGGCGGCCAGGACGCGACCCAGCCGCGAACTCAGGGCTCGGCTCACGTGTGGCTCGATCCCCCGAGCCGCGTTGACGAGGGCGGCTCCGTCGACGGCCACGTCAGCCCCGGACGCCTGGAGCGCGTAGCCGAGATCCTCGGTGGCGACGTTGCCGGCCGCACCCGGCGCGAACGGGCACCCGCCCAAACCGCCCGCGGAGCTGTCGAAGCGCGCAATGCCGTAGTCCTCCCAAGCCGCCAGCGCGTTGGCGACGGCCATGCCGTAGGTGTCGTGGAAGTGCAGCACCAGACGGTCCGAGTTCAGCGTCTCCATGAGGACGTCAAGCAGGGCTCGGACCTCAGGCGGCGAGGCTTTCCCAATGGTGTCGCCGATCGAGACCTCGTCGACGCCGAGTTCCAGGAGCTGCTCAACCACGGGCACGACCCGATTGGGATCGACCTTGCCCTCGTAGGGACAATGGAACGCCGTCGAGACGTAGCCGCGCACGGGCAACCTTTGCGATTGGGCTTGGGTGAGCACGGGGCGGAATCGCTCGAGGGATTCGGCGATGGAGGCGTTGATGTTCGTCCGATTGAAGGTTTCCGAGGCGGCCGTGAAGACCGCGATCTTGTCGACGCCCGCGTCGAGGGCTCGCTCGAGGCCCTTCTCGTTCGGCACCAGCGCGGAATAGACGACGCCCGCGGGTCGCTCCAGTTGGCTGAACACGTCGGCGGCGTCGGCCAGTTGCGGGACCCACTTGGGATGGACGAAGCCCGACACCTCGATCTCGTCCACGCCCGAGGCCCCCAATGCGTTCACGAACGCGACTTTGGCCTCGGTCGGGATGACCTCGGACTCGTTCTGTAGCCCATCGCGCGGCCCGACCTCGGTAACCCGAATCCGGCTCATGTCGCCTCCTCGCCCTCAAGCGCGCGGAGGTCGAAAAGCGGCTGATCGAGGTCGACGTTCTGGCCCGCCTCGGCCTCGACGCGCTCGACAACGGCGTCGCCGGGGGCCTCAATGCGGTACTCCATCTTCATGGCCTCCAGAACGCCCAACAATTGGCCCTCGGCAACCTCGTCGCCCTCGGCGGCGCGCACGTCGACGAGCACCCCCGTCATGGGCGCCCGCACGGCAAGCTCGTCGGCGGCGGAATCCGCCGCGACGTGGTCCTCCCGCTCAAACGCGAAGAACGCCGTCCGGCCGTCGCAGCTGGCCCAGATCCCTTCCGGCGTCTGGACGGCCGCGCAACGCTTCGTGCCGTGCGGCGTCTGGACAAGAATCTCCGCGCCCCGGCGCGCGATGTCGGCATCCACGTGGGGCAGGGCGTCGTCGTCGCGCGTGCCGGTCAGTCGAACCGACCCGTCGCCGTGATCCTGGAGACGGAGTTCGTAGCGCGCGTTGCCGCGCCGCAGCCTCAACGTCCGTCGCCCCGCCATCAGGCCGCTCCTCGCCAGTTCCCCAGGCGTTGCCAGGGGGAGTACGGGTCGCCGTCTCGGGCGCCCGCCTCGGTCGTCGTCCGCTCGGCCGAGCGGCGTTCGGCCAGCGCCGCCGCCAGGAGCAATTCGGGGGGCAGCTTGCGCTCCGCCCGCTCCATCGACTCGACGGTGTGCGTGTACGTCGCCGCGTCGGCGTAAGCCTCGCTCGCCAGCAGCTCCATCAAATAGGCCCGATTGGTGACGACGCCGAGCAGGACGGTCTCCTCCAGGCTCTGCCGGAGCCGCCGTCGGGCCCGCTCGCGATCGGGGCCATGGGCGATCAGCTTGGCGAGCATGGGATCGTAGTGCGCGTGGACCGATTGGCCCGCGACGACGCCGGTGTCGATCCGCAGGCCGGGCCGCTCGGGCCACCGGAGCTCGAGCAGCTCGCCCGTCTGGGGCAGAAATTGGTTGTCGGGATCTTCGGCGTAGAGCCGGGCCTCGATGGCGTGGCCGCGTATGGCGACGTCTGGCTGATCGAGGGGCAAAGCCGCGCCGTCGGCGACCTGCAGCTGGAGCTGGACGAGGTCGTGGCCCGTCACCAGTTCGGTGACGGGATGTTCGACTTGGAGCCGCGCGTTGACTTCCAAAAAATAGAACGATCCGTCGGGTCCCAAGAGGAATTCGACGGTGCCGGCGTTGTGATACCCGGACGCCTCAGCCAGAGCTCGGGCGGACGCCTGCAAGCGCTCGCGCAGATCGCTATCCACAGCGGGGGAGGGCGCTTCCTCGATGATCTTTTGATGGCGGCGCTGCAGGCTGCACTCGCGCTCGCCGAGCGCCACGACGCGACCCGCGTGGTCGCCGACGATCTGGACCTCCACGTGGCGCGCGGGATGAACAGCTTTTTCCACGAACAGCCGCCCGTCCCCGAAGGCGCCCTGGGCCTCGCGCTGGGCCGAGGGGATCACCTCGGCCAGTTCGGACTCGTCGCCAATGAGGCGCATCCCCTTGCCGCCGCCGCCCGCCGCGGCTTTGAGCAACACGGGCAGGCCGATCTCGCGGGCCGCCGCTTCCAAATCCGATGGGGCCTCCAACGCCTGCGTGCCGGGCACGACGGGAACGCCGCTCTCCTGAGCCAAGCGACGGGCTCGGGATTTATCGCCGAGCGCCCGCATGGCCTCGGGCGGCGGGCCGATGAACGTCAACCCGGCGGTCCGGACGGCCTCGGCGAAGTCGGGGTTTTCCGAGAGGAAGCCATAGCCCGGGTGGACCGCGTCGGCGTCGCACTCTCGAGCGACGTCGAGCAGCTTGTCAACGTCCAGATAGCTCTCGGAAGCGGCCGGCGGGCCGATCTCCACGGCGACGTCGGCGGCCCACGTATGGGGTGCGCCCCGGTCGGCTTCGGAGTAGACCGCCACCGTCCGGATGTCGAGCTCACGGCACGCACGGATGATTCGCAGCGCGATCTCACCGCGGTTGGCGACGAGCAGCGTCTCAATCATCGTCATCATCCGTGATGGCCCAGCTCGGCGTTCGCTTTTCCAGGAACGCGCGGACGCCCTCTTGGCCCTCTTCGGAGGTGCGCAACTGGGCGATCTGGCCGGCGCTGTCCTCCAACGCTTCCTCGAACGGCATCTCGGCCATGCGGTGGATGTGGGCCTTGGCCTCGCGGACGGCGTTCGGCCCGTTTTTCAAAAAGCGATTTGTGAATGACTTGACGTGCTCATCCAGCTCAGCTTCGTCGCAGACCTCATGGACGAGACCCAAGCGTTGGGCATCCGCCGCCGAGAAGACCTCGGCGCTTAGAAAGTAACGTCGGGCTTGGGCGAGCCCGACCTTGCGCAGCGCGAACGGGGCAATGACCGCCGGCGCCAAGCCGAGCCGCGTCTCGCTGAAGGAAAATGTTGCATCGTCATCCGCCACGACGACGTCACAGACGCAGACCAGACCGAGGCCGCCGCCGAACGCAGCCTTCTGGACGCGGCCGATCACGGGGAACGGGGCTTCGTCGACCGTGCGGAACATCGCGGCCATGCGCCGCGCGCCCTCGCGGTTGGCCGCCTCGGATTGATCGATGGAGTCGCGCATCCAATTGAGATCGGCCCCCGCGCAGAACGCCTTGCCCGCGCCGCCGATCACGACCGCGCGCAGCTCGCTATCCCCGCTCAGTTCCCGGAAGCACTCGGTCAATTCGTCGATCAGTTCGGCGTTGAACGCGTTGCGCACGTCGGGGCGATTCAGCGTCACAAACGCCACGGGGCCGTCTTGGTCCAGCTTGAGCTGTTGATAGGCCATATCGGAACACGGGTGGCATGATACTGATGGCGCGCCTGGGGGCCAACCGTCGCGCGAGTCTCGGTCCGAGGCGCTTGGCGAGCGGCGGCCGATCCTCAATAATGGGCACAGGAGACACCATGGATGATGGGGCGTTCCACGTCGGCTTGATTCCCGACGGCAATCGGCGCTGGGCTGCCCAAGCCGGGATGTCTCGACGAGAGGGCCACGAACACGGCGCCGAGACGGTCGAGGCGGTCCTGGAGTGGGCGTATGATCAGCCCGAGATCGACGAGTTCAGCGTGTATGGCCTCTCCGAGGAGAACTTCAAGCGCAGCGGCGAGGAGCTCGACTGGCTCTTCCAGATTTATCAACGCAAGCTTGCCGACTTGCTGGCGAATCCGAAGGTAGCCGAAAGGGACGTCCGCATCCGGATTGTGTCCACATGCCCCGATCGTTGGCCGCGCGAGATCCGCCGATTGGTGGCGCAAGTCCACGAGCAAAGCGCCCGTCGCCGGGGGAAGCGCTTGAACGTTCTGCTCGGCTACACGGGCCAGTCCGAGCTCCGCCAAGCCGTGGCCAAGCCCCGGAATCGCCTCAAAAACCTGACCGGCCGTCTGACTGATCGCGACATCGAGCGCGAGTTACTCGTACCGAGGGCGTGCGATCTGGTCATCCGAACGGGCTATGAGGAAGCGCCCCGCGAAGCCAAGAGCGGGTTTCTGCTGTGGCAGTCCGCTTACGCCGAGTTCCAGCACGTGCCCAAGCACTTCCCCGACCTGACGCGAGATGACTTGGACGCCTGCTGGGAGCGCTTCCGACAGCAGCAGCGCCGGCTGGGGACCTGACGGCCCGCTGCCTGTGTCCCCCTTTGACGGTTCCACTCGCAACGATGTGGAACCAGCGCTGCCTCAACGAGCCCCGCGTGACGACGGGCTGAACGTGGCCTCGAATAGCGGCTAAGAGAACCCCACGCCGGAGTCGGTGCCAACGCCCTAGTCGGTGCTTAGCGTTCGTCGGGCCTTGTCCAGGTCACTGACGGTCAAGCCGAGTTCAACTTCCTCGCCGGCCCTCGTCAACAGATAGACCGAATCAATGTTGACCCCCGCGTCGCCTAGAGTCCGGGACACCTCCTGCAGCTGCCCAGGCTTGTCTTCAAGGGTGACCGTCAAAAGGTCGGTCTCCTTGAACTGGAATCCCAGCTCGTTCAGGGCCTGTCTGGCTAGGTCCTCCCGATCGGGCACGATGGCCACCGCGGTGCCGATGGCATCCACGCCGGCAATCGAGCGGAGGTTGACGCCCTTTTCGGCCAGCATTTCCGTTGTTTGGGCCAACGTCCCCGGTTTATTCGGTATCTGGACGCGAAACTCCTTCATGCCGATCTGCCTCCTTTCCCATCGTTCAACGGAAACCTAGCGCGTTTCCGAGTCAACTGGCAAACCGAGCAGTTGCTCGAACTGCGAACAACCCCAGCCAAAATCTCAATGGGCTGGGCCCTCATGAGCTGCGCCGACACCTCACGAGCGGTCTGAGAAAGCGGAGAGGGAAGGAGAGGTTTGGCGTCCCCAAGGGGATTCGAACCCCTGTCGCCGGATTGAAAGCCCGGAGTCCTAGGCCGCTAGACGATGGGGACGCAATTGATCCATATTGTAGGCCCTAATCTGGCCGCCTTCAAGCGAGAAATCGTCGGATCGCGGCGGGAGACTACAGGCCGGCGGCGGCCTTGAGCGCTTCGGCTTGGTCGGTCCGCTCCCAGGGCGGGTCGAGCTCGGTCCGCCCGAAGTGGCCATAGGCAGCAAGCGGCGTGTAGATCGGTCGCTGCAGGTCCAGGTTGTCAATGATGGCCGCCGGTCGGAGGTCGAAGTGTTCGCGCAGCAGCTGGACGATGTCGTCATCGGGAAGCGCACCGGTGCCGTACGAATCCACCGTCACGGCCACAGGGGCTGCTTGGCCGATGGCGTAGGCGATCTGAATCTCGCACTCCGATGCCAACGCCGCCGCCACCACGTTGACGGCCAAGTACCGGGCCATGTACGACGCCGACCGATCGACTTTGGTCGGGTCTTTGCCGGAGAACGCCCCGCCGCCATGGCTGCCGTAGCCGCCGTAGGTGTCGACTTGGGTCTTGCGACCCGTCATGCCCGTGTCGCCCGGCGGACCCCCAATGACGAAGCGTCCCGACGGATTGATCAGCGCGTGCGTGCGCTCGTCCATCCACGTCCCGACGACGGGCTCAACGACGTGCTCGATCAGGTCGTCGTTCAGCTGGTCGATCGTCACGTCGGGATCGTGCTGGGCGGAGATGACGACGGTGTCGACGCGGGTGGGATAACGGTTCTCGTACTCCACCGTGACTTGCGACTTGCCGTCGGGGCGCAAGTAGGGCAGCGTCCCGTCCTTGCGGAGTCGGGCGAGGCGCTGCACGAGCCGATGGGAGATGTAGACGGGCAACGGCATGAGCGCGTCGGTCTCCCGACAGGCGTAGCCGTACATGATCCCCTGATCGCCGGCGCCGAACGCTTCGTACGGGTCCTCGTCTTGGGGTTTCTCCACGGCCTGGGCGATGTCGGACGACTGTTCGTGAATGGCCGTCAGCACCGAGCATTGGTCATGGGCGAAGCCGTACTCGGGCCGCGCGTATCCGGCCTCTTGGATGGCGTTGCGGGCCAGCTCGGAGTAGTCGAGGTTCGCCCGCGTGGTGATCTCCCCGCCGACGAGCACCAGTCCCGTTGTCGTGAACGCCTCACAGGCAACCCGGGCGTCGGGATCGTCATCGATGATGGCGTCGAGGATGGTGTCCGAGATGCGATCGCAGAGCTTGTCGGGGTGGCCTTCGGTGACGGACTCGGAGGTGAACACGTGCCGTGCCATGACGCGCGATTATAGGCGTCGATCGGTGGGATCTCAAGATGAGCCGTTCGGTTTCGCCCCGATACTGCGGCGTATACAATCGTCTGAGGAGTGATCCCATGGACACGACCGATCTGTTGCAGACGCTGTCCGACGCGTTCGGCCCGCCCGGCTTCGAGGACGACGTGCGCGCGGCATTGCGCGAGGTCGTCGAGCCGCTCGTCGACGACGTGCGCGTGGATCCGCTCGGCAACCTCATCGCTACCCGTCACGGCCGGAGCGAGCGGACGCTCATGCTTGATGCGCACATGGACGAGGTGGGCCTCATGGTCAGCTACGTCGAGGAGACGGGATTTCTGAGGTTCGCCACGCTCGGCGGCTGGGACGCGCGCGTGATCCCCTCGCACGGCGTGTCGATCAAAGCTGACACTGGGGACCACGTCCATGGCGTCGTCGGCACCCCGCCGCCCCACATCCTGAAAGCGGAGGACCGCAAGAAGCCGTTCGAGCTGGACGAACTCTTCATCGACGTGGGGGCGAGGTCACGTGATGACGCCCACCGGATGGGCATTCACAAGGGCTCTCCCGCCGTGGTCCATTACCCATTCCGGACGATGAACCATCCCTTCGTGACGGGCAAGGCGTTGGACGATCGGGCTGGGTGTACTGTCCTGGTTCAGACGCTCGACGCGCTCCAAAACGCGGATCTCGACGTCACGCTCGTGGCCAACTTCGCCGTCTTCGAGGAGGTCGGGTTGCGCGGGGCGCGAACGGCCGCGTTCGCCATTGAGCCCGATGTCGCGCTGGCGCTGGAAGGCACGGTGGCGGCGGATGTGCCGGGCATTGACGACGCGCGGGTGCCGACAAAGCTCGGTCAAGGCCCCGCTCTGACCGTCGCCGACCGTTCGCTTATTGCCAGCCCTCGGCTGCTCCGGTTGATCCAGGACGTGGCAACGGATGATGGGATCCCCTGTCAGCTGAAGACACCGCCTTCGGGCAGCACCGATGCAGGGGCGATTCAGCAGAGCCGCGGCGGCGTCTTGGCCGGCGTGGTCTCGGTCCCTTGTCGGTATATCCATTCGCCGTTCAGCATTCTAGACCTCGACGACCTGGACAACGCCGCGCAATTGACGTCCGCATTCGCCCGGCGCGCGCATGAGCTGGTTGAGGCGTGATCGATCTCCGCAAGCGTGCTATCATAAGTGCCCATGGCCGAGTCCCCTGAGCGCATCGCCGACTTCCTCTTCGAGGCCGGCATGTTGGCCCGCGTCCCCCGGTCGGGGTTCGCGTACCTCGGCAGCGGCGAGCAGAGCGTCGCCGAGCACTCCCTCCGAATGAGCCAGACGGCCTTCGTCCTGGCGCAACTGGACGGCAACGTCGACGCGGGACGCCTCATGGCGATGTGCCTCTTCCACGACCTGCCCGAGACGCGGACGTCGGACCACAACAACGTCACCAAGCGCTACAACGTTCCCGACGAATCGAGCGCGATCGCGGACCAGACGCGCGACCTTCCGTTCGGCGACCACGTGGCGAGCCTCATTGACGAGTTCGAGGCCGGCGAAACGCGCGAAGCGCAAATCGCTCGCGATGCCGACCAGTTGGAGATGATCCTGGAACTGAAGCGGCTCCAGGACATCGGCAATCCCAACGCCGCCAAGTGGATGCCCTACGTCGTGCAGCGCCTGCAGAGCGAGACGGCCCGACAGCTGGCCGCGACGATCCGCGAGCGGGACTCGGACGCTTGGTGGTGGGTCGATCAGGCCGTGCGGTGATTCAGGACGCCATGGTGACCGAACGGCGCCGTGCCAAAGTGAACGAGGTGGTCGCGCAGCGTCAACGCGGCGTGATCGTCTTGGAGGACGTTGCCGACCCGCACAACGCCGCGGCCGTGCTGCGCACGAGCGAAGCGCTCGGCTTCCAGAAAGTCTGTTATGTCTTCGAGGCCAACGAGCCGTACAACCCGCGGCGGATAGGGAAAGAATCCTCAGGGTCGGCCAACAAGTGGCTCGACTTTGCCATCTATCGTTCAACGGCGGCCTGTCTGGCGGACCTGAAGGCCGCTGGCCACGAGACGATCGCGACCGTGGCCGACGGCGACGCCGAGTCGATCTTGGAAGCCGATCTGGCAACCCCCCATATCGCGCTGATGTTCGGCAATGAGCACCGCGGGCTTTCGGAGACGGCCGTCGGGATGGCCGATCGGCATTTGACGATCCCGCTGCGCGGCATGGTCCGCAGCCTCAATCTCTCCGTGGCCGCCGCGATCTGTCTCTTCGAGATCACGCGCCAGCGGTGCCGATCGGGCCCGGATGCGTTCCGCTTGCCCGACGACGAGCGTGCCGCGCTGGCGGAGGCGTTCTTGGATCG
>JBDGQO010000102.1:0-2242 GCA_042219045.1 Bipolaricaulia bacterium
GTGACGACGTCCGAGCTGTCGTCGAAGAACAGGGGCGACTCGTCGCGGCCGATGCCCAGCCGCTCGTTGATGGCCGCAAAGAACGCGATCGAGCTTTTGTGGTGCCCGATTTGGGCGCTGTAGAAGATGCCGGCAAACACCTCGCTCAACCCGACATCGTTCCAAAGATAGCTCGCTCGGTGATGTTCCTGTCCCGTCGCCAGATAGAGGACGACGTCGTCGCGTTGGGCCAGCGTCCGCACGGCCGCCCACATCTCAGGGTTCAGTTGGGAATCCTGCTCGAACCAGTATTGGAGAAACGAGTCGACCGTCCCCGTGTAGCCGAGCTCCGGCAAGACCTGGGCCAACGTCGCTTTGAGGTCGAGCTCGCCGGCGACGATGCGCTCGATGTAGGGCTCGAAGAACCGGCGCTGGAGCGCTTCGGGGTCGATCCCCAGATCGCCACGCAGCGTCCCGTCCCAGCGTCGACGGCGCGCCGGGTTGGCGTGGTAGCCGTCGACGAGGACGCCGTCCACATCCAAGAACAGCCTCATACGATCGCTCAAGTCAACCGTTTGAGGTCCATCGCCTCGTTTAGCTGATCCTCGGGAAGCAGCCCTTCCGCCAAAACGACCTCGCGGATCGACTTGTCGGCATCGAGGGCCTTCTTGAGCACCTCCGCGGCCTTTTCGTAGCCGATGTAGGGACTCAGGGCCGTCACGACCTGCGGCGTGCTCTCCGCATAGTTCTGACACACGACCTCGTTCGCGGACACGCCCTGGACGCATTTTTCGTTGAACGCCCGAGCGCCATTGGAAAGAATCTCGATCTCGTGGAGGAGATAATACCCCATCACCGGCATCATGACGTTCAGCTCGAGCTGCCCGGCTTGCCCGCCGCGCGATACGACCTGATCGCAGCCCATCGCGCCGAACGCGATCATGTTGAGCATCTCGGCCAACACGGGGTTGACCTTGCCCGGCATGATGGAGCTGCCCGGCTGCACGGCCGGCAGGTTGATCTCGCGCAACCCCGTCTTCGGTCCGGAGGACAGCAGCCGAAAGTCGTCGGCGATCTTGGTCAGGCTGGTGGCGACGGTGCGCAGTGCCCCGGAGACGTTGACGGCGGCGTCTCGATTCTGGATCGCCTCGAAGGGATCATCGGCCGGGCGGAAGCCCAGATCCGTCGCTTCGTTGACGTGGTCGACGGCCTTCTGCTTGTAGCCCTCCGGCGTGTTGATCCCCGTGCCGACGGCGTTGCCGCCGATCGCCAATTCCTTCAATTCCTCGGCACTCTTCTGCACGCGCTCGACCCCGAGCTCGATCATGCGCGCGTACGCGCCGAACTCCTGGCCGAGCCGCATGGGAACGGCGTCCTGCAAGTGCGTCCGTCCGGACTTGACGACCTCGTCAAATTCGTCGGCTTTGGCTTGGAGCGCGTCTCGAAGGTTCTCCAACGCGGGAATCAGTCGATGGGAAATCTCTTCGAGGGCGGAAATGTGGATCGCCGTCGGCATCGTGTCGTTGGTCGACTGGCCGCGGTTGACGTGGTCGTTCGGATGGACGGTCGAATACTCGCCCTTCTCGCCGCCGAGGATCTCGATCGCGCGGTTGGCGATGACTTCGTTGGCGTTCATGTTCTGCGACGTCCCGGCGCCCGCCTGGTAGACGTCGACGACGAACTGGTCGTGCCACTGGCCGTCCATGACCTCCTCGGCGGCCTGCACGATCGCCTGGCCGATCGACGCATCCAGGTTGTCAAGGTCCATGTTCGCCTGGGCGCAGGCCCGCTTGATGATCGCCTGCGCGCGAACGAACGCGGACTGAAGCTTGATGTCGCTGACCGGGAAATTTTCCACGGCGCGCTGGGTCTGAGCGCCCCAGTACGCGTCTCGGGGCACTTGAACCTCGCCCAGGGAGTCGTGATCGACACGGTAATCCATGGCTCCACTCCTTCACGGGGTTGCTTGGGAGAATGGCTGCAACGCATGGTAGACCCGCCCTGTGCGGGGCGTCAACGGTGCCAATCATGCTGAGGTCGTCTGTGTGATAGCCTGGATGGCATCGCGAACGCCGGTGGGCCGGCTGCTCCTGTCCCCCGTCATGGGCGGACTTGCGATATCGAGGTATGCTGGCGCACGTCGGCCGACGCGAAGCATCGAGAGCCAACGGGGAAAAGGAGCAGGTGGTTATGCGCCAGACTTGGGGCGGACGGCGTTGGGCCATGTGTGCCATCGCGATCGGGATCCTCCTGGCGACGGCCG
>JBDGQO010000102.1:2342-16205 GCA_042219045.1 Bipolaricaulia bacterium
GGACGGCGTTGGGCCATGTGTGCCATCGCGATCGGGATCCTCCTGGCGACGGCCGTCGTCGGATTCGGCAATGCGCAGGACGAAGGGGCCCAGAGCCCGAGCGCGGGCGTCGAGCGCGGCTCGCTCATCAAGTTCGGCGAGGGCGTCGCGCTCGGGCCCAACGAGCGGACCGACAACATCGTCGTCTTCGGCGGCGACGTGGCCGTGATGGGCGACGTTCGGCAGAACGTCGTCGTCATTGGCGGCGACGTTCGCGTATCGGGTCGCGTTGGCGACGCCGTCGTGTCCGTGGGGCAGGACGTCGTGCTGGAAGCGAGCGCGGTGGTCAATGGCGACGTCGTCTCCGTGGGCGGAAACGTGCGGCGTGCCGCGAACGCCGTCGTCAACGGGGACGTCACCGTCGTGGCTTGGAGCGGCCTCGGCGAGAGCTGGGAGGAGGTCGTCGGCTTCGGGGTCCTGGCGTTCCTCGGCCTCAGCCTCTGGGGCTTTGTCGCCTGGCTGATCGTCATGTTCGTGATCGGCTGGCTGCTGCTCAGCCTGTTGCCTAAGCCGATGGAGCGACACATGGATGCCTTCCGCACCAGCCCGATGCACACCCTCGGTTGGGGCGTGCTGGCGTTTCTGCTCTTCGTGCCGTTGATGGTGGTTTTGATCTTCACCGTCCTCGGCATCGCGCTGATTCCGCTGTTGGTGCTGGCCTACGTGTATGCCGGGATCGTCGGCGTGGTCGTGAGCGCGCTCTTGTTGGGCCACAAGCTGAGCGATCCGCTCAAGCGCGAGCACATCAGCCCCGTCGCGGCGCTCGCCATTGGGCTCGTCATTCTCGGGTTGATCCGCCTGATTCCCGTGTTGGGCGCGATCGTCACGCTGGTGCTGTGGCTGTTCGGCTTCGGCATCGTCCTGGGCACGCGGTTCGGGACGCGGTCGTATGGGCCTCAACAGCGCCGCCCGGCAACGGCGACCGAGGCCGAGACATAGGGGCTTTGAGACGTGACGCCGGCCGAGGTTTGAGCGACGATCCGTTCAACCGTCGTGGCCTGCCGAGTCGATCGGATGCGGGCTTGGCTTGCTCGCTCCTCGGGAGCCCGTTTCGTGCGTTACAGACCGTTTGTCACATAATGATGTAGTTGAAAGTGGCAAGCTACGACATATAAGATTGGCTCGACGCGTACGCTCGGAGCTTGAAAAGCGATAAGGGCACATCCGGAGCAATCCGGACTCGCAAAGCCACAGATCCTCCCGAGATGGCTGGGCCGCCGTCTTTTCTCGCTTCGCATCGACAACGCTTTGCCAACTGGAAGCAAAACCCTGTCGGGAGGCGTTTTATGCATCGGCGGCTCGCCATAGCGCTGCTCAGTGTCGTCCTGGTGGCCAGCGTCGGAATCGCCCAATCCGGCGACGACGAACTCGCGGATTACGGGGACGCGCCGGACGGTCAATCCCCCAACTACCGCTTTGCCGATCCAGACGCTCGCGAGGCCGGCTTTCCCACCCTCCAAAACGAGGACAACCCCGATGAACTCGACTTCGTCCGACACCGCAACCCGACCTAGCGGGTCTTTCTCGGCCGCGAGGTCACCGTGGAGCGCAACGGCAAGACCGTCGACGAGGACGAGGACGACACGTTCTTCTTCGACGACGTGGAGAGCTGGTCCTCGTTTCCCGGATTGCGGAGCTTTCCCACGTGCAATCAGAGTGACCTGAACGTGCGAGTCAATGTTCCCGAGGAGGCGCCGGCCGCCGAATATTACCTGAACGTCCTGGTCGATTGGAACCACGACGGCCGCTGGCGCGGGGCTGTGCGCTGCCCGGGTTCGTCTGACGTCGGCGACGACGGCCTCGTCCCCGAGTGGACCGTTCAGAATGCGGAACTGCATGCCGAGCCCTACCAATTGGCCCCCGGCTTCAACGGCCTGATCCGCTTGACTGACGTGCCGACCGGCCCCGACATGGGCGAGATGTGGGTGCGGGTGACCGTGACGACCGAGCCGATCGACACGGAGCGGTTCGTGCCCGTCCGAGACGGCGGTTCCGGCTGGAACGGCCAAGGCAGATTCCCCTTTGGCGAAACGGAGGACTACTTCAGCTGCCTCTTCCAGGAGTCGGTCGACCGCGATGAGGGCTTTGATCCGCTTTCTTCCGAATGTCCAGACCCATTGGAGGATGACGATCAGCCCATCGATCCGCCCCCCGACCAAGAGACGCCCCGCGCCTGCCCCGCCGACAATCGCGCTCCGCAGACGACCGATCGAATCGTCAACGTCCAATCCGGCGACTCGGTGGCATTCGAGCTTGAGGCCACGGACCCCGACGGCGATGCCTTGAGCTATCGGGTTGTGGAGGGGCCCATCAACGGTCGATTGCGCGGGACCCCGCCCGAGCTCACCTATGAGGCGCCGGACGGCTTCCGCGGCACCGATATCATCAAGGTGGAGGTCCAAGACTCCAACTGCGGCGTCGCGCGCATGCAGGTTTTCATCACGGTCGATAACTCGCCGCCGACGGCAACCGACCAAGAACACGAGATCGCTGAGGACACGACGCTGCCGTTGACATTGGGCGGCGACGATCCCGATGGCGACGAGCTGAGCTGTCGCCTGGTGACGCCGCCGGAGCACGGCGACGTCGTCGTCAACGAGGACTGCAGCGCGGAATACATTCCCGACCCCGATTTCAACGGCGAGGATGCCTTCGAGTTCGAGGTCGACGATGGCCAGGGCGGCACCGACGTCGGCCGAGTGGATATTACCGTCACGCCGACCAACGACCCGCCTGTGGCCGAGGACAATACGGGCATCAGCACCGACGAGGACACCGACGCCACGATCGACGTGCTCGGCAACGACCGCGACGTCGACGGCGACGAGCTGACGATTACGAACGCCACCGACTCCGCCAACGGCGGAAACGTGACGGTCAACCCCGATGGCACGCTGACCTACTCCCCGCTGGCGGACTTCAACGGCACCGACACGTTCGACTACACCATCTGCGACCCGGACAACGCGTGCGACACCGCGACGGTCACGCTCGAGGTGACCGCGGTCAACGATCCGCCGGTGGCCGACGACGACTCGGCCACGACGGACGAGGACACGCCCGTCAACGTCGACATTCTCGACGGGGACACGGACGTCGACGGGAACGTCGATCCGAGCACCGTGCAGATCGGGACGCCGCCCAGCCATGGGCAAGTGACTGTCAACTCCGACGGCAGCGTCGACTACGTCCCCGACCCCGACTTCAACGGCACGGACACGTTCACCTACACCGTCTGTGACGACGGCTCGCCGACCCCGATCGAGTGCAGCAACGAGGCGACCGTCACGATCACGGTCAATCCCGTCAACGACCCGCCCAATGTGGCCACGATTCCGAATCAGACGATCCCGGAGGATCGGACGCTCACGGTCGACGTGAGCTGCACCGACATCGACGGCGACACACTGTCAGTCGCCGCGGCCAACCTCCCCAGCGGGGCCAGCTTCGTCGACAACGGCGACGGGACAGGGACGCTGACCTACGCGCCCGCGTTCGGCGTCGTCACCCATCCCGACACGGAGCGCCGCTTCAGCGATGTTGAGGTCACGTGCGACGACGGCAACGGCGGGACCGACACCGAGGCGTTCGACATGACCGTCACCGACGTCAACCGCGCCCCGCAGCCGAGCGACGACAGCGCGAGCACCGACGAAGACACCGACGTCACCATCGACGTGCTGACTAACGACGACGATCCCGACAGCGAGGACGCCATCGACACGACCCAGATCCCATCCGCCCCGTCGAACGGCAGCGTCGTCGTCAACGCCGACGGAACGGTGACCTACACGCCCGACTCGGACTTCAACGGGGAGGACTCATTCGTCTATGAAGTTTGCGACGACGTCGCCGCCCCCGATCAAGCCTGCAGCACGGCGACGGTGAGCGTGGACGTGAATCCCGTCAACGACCCGCCGGTCGCCAGCGACGACACCGACAGCACCGACGAGGACACGTCCGTCACAGTTCCCGTTCTGGACAACGACAACGACGTCGACGGCGATTCGCTCACGATCACAAGCGCGACGCAGCCGACCAACGGCAGCGTCGACTGCTCGGGCGGCACGGAGTGCGTCTATACTCCCAATCCGGATTTCAACGGCCAGGACAGCTTCGACTACACGATCACCGACAACAACGGCGAGTTCGACACCGCGACCGCGACGATCGACGTGGCGGCCGTGAACGACCCGCCGACGGCGGGCAGCGTCGATCGCTCCATGAAGGTCAACACGCCCAACGATCCGCAACAGCTCAACGTCACGCTGCCCGTCAGCGACCTCGATGCCGACGACACCGTCGCCGCCGACTCGCTCAACTGCGCGCTCAGCGGGAGCGAGCCGGCCAACGGGAGCGTCAGCTTCGGGCCCGATTGCACCGTGACCTACACGCCGGATCAGAACTACGTCGGCCCGGACAGCTTCGACTACGAGGTCTGCGACGACGGGACGAACGGCCCGCAGATGTGCGAGGCGGCCACGGTGGACGTCACGATCAGCAACGACGCGCCGACCGCCGATTCGGACAGCCTCAGCACCGACGAGGACACCTCCGTCGATCTGACGCTGACCGGCAGCGACCCGAACGGCGACCCGCTCGACTTTGTCATCGAAAGCGGCCCGAGCGACGGCACGCTCACTTGTCCCGGCGACGCCACCGACGTCAGTCAGCTCGACTGCACCTACGATCCCGACCAGAACTTCAACGGCGCGGACAGCTTCGACTTCTCCGTGACCGACGTGCAGGGCGAGTCCGACACCGCCACGGTGACGATCGACGTGGCGCCCGTGAACGACCCGCCGATGGCCCAGCCCGACTCGCATACCACCGACGAGGACACCTCGTTCTCGCTGACACTGGTCGGGAACGATCCCGACACGGGGGAGACGCTCAGCTATGCCATCACCGACGGCCCGGATTTCGGGACGCTCAACTGCAGCGGCCCGAGCTGCGACTACGATCCCGACCTGAACGTCAACTCGACCAACACGCCGGACGCCGACGCGTTCACCTTCGAGGTCTGCGACGACGGCTCGCCGCAGCTCTGCGACACGGCGACCCACACGATCGACATCACCGCCGTGGACGATGCCCCCGAACTGACGGCGATCGCCGATCAGACGATCCCCGAGGGTCAGACGCTCACGGTGAATCTGAGCTGCACCGACGTCGAGGGCGACCCCAAGACGCTGTCGGTGAGCAGTTCTGCGCTTCCGACAAGCGCCACGTTCACCGACAACGGCGATGGGACGGGCTCGATCACTTACACGCCGCCGTTCGACGAGGTCCAGCACCCCTCGACGCAGGAGGCCTTCAGCGGCATCACCGTGACGTGCGAGGCGAACGGCCAGAGCGACAGCGACGACTTCGCCATCACGGCCACCGACGTCAACCGGGCACCGACGGCGGATGATGAAACGACCACGACCGACGAGGATTCCAGCACGACGATAGATGTTCTCACGGGCGACGGCGACCCGGACAGCGAGGACGTTCCGAATCTCTACGTCAATCGGGTGACCAGCGCCCCAAGCAACGGCTCGACGACGATCAACGGTGACGGGACGATCACATACGACCCGGATCTCAACTTTGACGGCCCGAGCGATTCGTTCGGGTATGAAGTCTGCGACGATGCGCCGGGCGAGCTCTGTACCACGGCCACGGTGACGGTCAACATCAACGCCTTGAACGACCCGCCCGTGGCCGAGGACGACAGCGCCTCGACGCTGGAGGACAACGCCACGACCGTGGACGTGATTGCCAACGACAGCGACGTCGACGGCAACATCGATCCCGGTTCCGTCCAGGTGACCTCGGGACCGAGCAACGGGACCGCGACGGTCAACGCCGACGGCTCGATCGATTACGCTCCGGATTTGAACTTCAACGGCTCCGACAGCTTCGTCTACGAAGTCTGCGACGACGGCACGCCGACGCCGCCCAAGTGCACCACGGCGACGGTGGACGTCACGGTCTCGGCGGTGAACGACGCCCCGACCCTGACGTCGATCCCGGACCAGGAGATCTTCGAGGGGAACACGCTCAGCTTCGACGTCGCCTGCACCGACGTCGAGGGCGACAGCCTCACCATGAGCGCCAGCAACCTTCCCAGTGGGGTCAGCTTCGTCGACAACGGCGACGGCACGGGCACGTTCACCTATTCGCCCGGGTTCGACATCGTCGATCACCCGGACACCCCCCCAACCTCCCCCGTCGACTTCACCGGCGTGACGACGACGTGCGAAGACACCGCCAACGCCAGCGACAGCGACGACTTCACCATCACCGTCAAGGACACCGATCGGGCGCCGACGGCGAACAGCCAGAGCCTGACGCTGTTGGAGGACGGCTCGACGTCGTTGCAGCTGTCGGGCAGCGACGTCGACGGCGACTCGCTGACGTTCGCCATCGCGTCCGGCCCGTCCCACGGGACGCTCAGTTGCACCCTGCCCGACTGCACCTACGTTCCGGACGAGGACGTCAACAAGGACCTCATCGGCGGCGATGACCAGTTCACCTTCGAGGTCGACGACGGCTTCGGCAAGACGAATACGGGGACGGTCAACCTGACGATCCTGCCCCAAGAGGACCCGCCCGAAGCCAGCAACGACGACGGCGGCTCGATCGGCAGCGACAACACCGAAACCGCCGAAGACACCAGCGTCACCATCGACGTCTTGGCCAACGACAGCGACCCGGACGGCGACAGTCTGTCGATCATCGGCTTCACGCAGGGATCGAACGGCAGCGTCAGTTGCAGCCCGTCCGACTGCGACTACAACCCTGACACCAACTTCAGCGGCACCGACTCGTTCGTCTACACGATCGAGGACACAAGCGGCAACACCGCCAGCGCGACGGTGACCGTCACGGTCACGCCCACCAACGACTCCCCGAGCGCGGGCAACCTCAGCTTCAGCGAGCCGGAAAACCACACCAACCCGCAAGAGATCAGCTTCGATCTGCCCGTCAGCGATCCCGATCTCCAGTGGGAAGGCGATTCGCTCACGTGCACGGTGACCTCAGGCCCAAGTCACGGAACGCTCGATCCGAACAGTTCGACCGACTGCTCGCCGACCTATGGCTACACGCCGAACGCCGGCTTTGTCGGCAATGACTCGGTCACCTACGAGGTCTGCGACAGCTCCAACGCCTGCGCCAGCGGAACCGTGGATTTCACCATTGAAAACCTCGCCCCGGAAGCGATCCGCATCTCGACCGAGACCGAAGAGGACACCGAGCTGCCCTTCGCGTTAGCGGCTGAGGACGACAACAACGACCCGCTCAGCTATGAGATCATCACGCCGCCGTCGCACGGCACGCTCGACTGTCCCGATCTGACGACCCAACCCGACTGCACCTATATTCCGAACCCGGACTTCAACGGCGACGACAGCTTCGACTATCGCGTCACCGACCCGCACGGCGCCAGCGACACGGCCACCGCCAACGTCATCTCCGTCAACCCGATCAACGACCCGCCGGTGGCGGACGACGCCACGAAGACGACCGACGAGGACAAGGCGATCACGTTTGCGCTGCCGGTCAGCGACGTGGACGACGCGACGAGTGACCTGAGTTGTGCCCAGATCACGCCGCAGCCGAGCCGCGGAACGGTCAACATCGACAGCGCGACGTGCGAGGCGACCTACACGCCGGACGCTGACGCCAACGGCACCGACGAGTTCGCCTACCGCGTGACCGATCCGGACGGCCTGAGCAACGACGCGCTCGTCACCATTAACGTCGCCGCCGTGAACGATCCGCCGTCGGTGACCTGGGACGACGCGGACAACGCGATCAGCGTCGACGAGAACGCCACGATGACGGCGACGGTCACGTGCACTGATCCCGACCAGGACTCGTTCTCGCTGTCGGTCGCCAACGCCCCGAGCGGCGTGTCGTTCACCGACAACGGCGACGGCACCGGGACGCTTACGTACACGCCGGGCTTCGACGTCGTGGCGCATCCGGACTCAACCCGACTGTTCAGCGACGTCCAAGTGGAGTGCAACGACGGGACCTCCACGGACAGCGACCTGTTGGACATCACCGTCAACGACGTCAACCGCGCCCCCGACGCCCAGAACGACAGCTACTCGACCCCCCAGGACACGCAACTGAGCGTCAACGCGAGCAACGGCGTCATCCAGACGAACGACAGCGACCCCGACGGGGACACGTTGGAGGTCTCGGATTTTGACACGACGAGCGCCCAGGGCGGCACGGTGAGCGTGGACGCCGACGGATCGTTCACCTACGATCCGCCGAGCGGCTTCAGCGGCACCGACAGCTTCAGCTATACCATCGACGACGGCTTCGGCGGCAGCGACACGGCCACCGTGGCGCTCGACGTGGAATCGCAGACTCCCGACGCCCAAGATCAGACGCTCGCCACGCCGAAGAACACCTCGCTCGGCATCGACATCACCACATCGGATCCGAACGGCGATCCGGTCAGCTACACGATCACGAGCGGCGTCAGCAATGGATCGCTCGACTGCAGCAGCATCCCGAGCTGCACCTATACTCCCAACACCGACTTTGTCGGCACGGATAGCTTCCAGTTCGAGGCGTGTGACGACGACAGCCCCCAGAATTGCGACACGGCCACGGTGACGATCGACGTGATCAACCAGGCCCCGAACGCCGTCGACGATTCGCCGTCCACGAGCGAGGACACCGACCTCAACATTGACGTGCGCGCCAACGACACCGAGCCCGACGGCGACGTGTTGTCCCAGCCGACGGTCACGAGCGGCCCGAGCAACGGCACAGCCACGGTCGAGAGCGACGGAACCATCACTTACAGTCCGAACCTCAACTACAACGGCAGCGACAGCTTCAGCTACGAGATCTGCGACGACGACGCGACGAATCAACGCTGCGACACCGCCACGGTGTCGATCACGATCACCGCCGTGGACGACCCGCCGACGATCGACGCCATCAACGATCAAACCACAACGGAAAATGCCGAGTTCAGCCTCAGCGTCACCTGCACCGACGTGGACACCCCGGCTGAGGATCTGTCGCTGACGGCCTCGAACCTGCCTCCGGAGAACGTCGTCTTCACCGACCTCGGCGGCGGCCAGGCCGAACTAACCTACACCCCGGATTTCGAGGTCGTGCAACATCCGGACACCCAAAGGGTCTTCAACGACGTGACGTTCACCTGCTCGGACACCAACGCCTCGACCGACGAGCTGTTCAACCTGACCGTGGATGACACCAACCGCGCCCCGACGGCCAACGACACGACGATCGACATGAACGAGGACCGGCAGGCCCCGTTGGAGCTCTCCGGCGGTGACCTCGACGGCGACACGCTCGAGTTCGAGATCGTCAGCGGCGAACGCCCCTCCAACGGCACGCTGACCTGCAACAACCTGCCCAACGACGGGGGCTGCACTTACGAGCCGGATCTGAACTACAACGGCTCGGACTCGTTCAAGTTCCGGGTCAAGGACGGCTTCGGCGGGACGGATGTCGGCACGTACAGCTTCGACATCGCCCCGGTCAACGACGCCCCGACCGCCGACCCGCAGACGACGAGCGCCATCGACGAGGACCGGACAAGCGAGTTCACGATCACCGTCAGCGGCAGCGACGTCGACGGCGATTCGTTGACCTACAGCTTGGCGAGCGGCGTCTCCCACGGGACGCTGGATTGCGCCAACATCGACGTCGACCAGACGTGCACGTATCTTCCGGACGCCGACTTCAACGGCGACGATTCGTTCACGTTCCAGGTTGATGACGGCAACGGCGAGACGGACACGGCGACGGTGACCATTCCGGTCAGCCCCATCAACGACGCGCCGACGGCCAACAACGTCAGCGGCGACACGTTCCAGGAGACCGAAGTCCAGATCGACCTCGACGTGGACGACGTCGACCTCGACTGGGAAGGCGAGACGCTGAGCTGCAGCACGGGCGCAACCGCGCCGAGCAACGGCACGGCCAGCTACAACGACTGCGTACTCAGCTACACGTCGAACGATGGCTTCGTCGGCGACGAGACGTTCGACTACGAGGTCTGCGACGACGGCTCCAACGGCTCCGTCCGTTGCGACCAAGCGTCCGTGACGATCACCGTCAACAACCGCCAGCCGACGGCGTTTGACCTCAGCGCCGACCTCGACGAGGACGGCCAGGTCAACCTGACGCTCAACGGCAGCGATCCCGACGGCGACACGCTGACGTGCAGCTTGGTGAGCGGGCCCAGCAACGGCACCGCCACGGTGAACAGCGACTGCACGGCCACTTATGAGCCCGACACGAACTACAACGGGGACGACACCTTCGATTTCCAAGTCGACGACGGCCTCGGCGGCACCGACACCGCGACCGTCTCGCTCAGCATCACGGCGGTCAACGATGACCCGAAGATCCAGGCCATCGCGGACCAGACGACGGCGGAGAACAGCCAGTTGACCGTCGACGTCACCTGCACGGACGTCGACACCGCAAGCTCGAACCTGACGGTCACGGCGGCCAACCTGCCCAGCGGGGCCAACTTCACCGCCAACGGCGACGGCACGGGCACCGTCACCTACACGCCGAGCTTCAACGTGGTCAGCCACCCGAGCTCGCCGCCGACCTCGCCCGTGACGTTCACCGATCCGCTGATCCGCTGCGACGACGGCTCCCTCAACGACTCGGAGGGCTTCCAGATCACCGTCAGCGACACCAACCGGGCCCCGTCGACGAGCGCCGACGCCTACAGCGTCGACGAGGACAACACCCTCAACGTCGACGCGGCATCGGGCGTGCTGGGCAACGACAGCGACGCCGACGGCGACAGCCTGAGCGTGAACACGAGTGCCAGCGACTCGAACAGCTCAGCAGGCGGCACGGTGACGCTGAGCGCCGACGGCAGCTTCAGCTACGAGCCGCCCGCCGACTTCAACGGGGCCGACAGCTTCAGCTACACCGTCGAGGACGGCTTCGGCGGGTCCGTGTCCGAAACCGTCGACATCACGGTGGACCCGGTCAACGACGCCCCGAGCTTCACCGCGGGCAGTGACCAGACCGTCGACGAGGACGCGGGGGCGCAAACGGTCAGCGGCTGGGCCACGGAGATCAGCGCCGGACCGTCCAATGAGTCTGGCCAGACCCTCACGTTCAACGTAAGCAACGACAACAACGCGCTGTTCAGCGCCCAACCGTCGATCGACGCGAGCGGGACGCTCAGCTACACGCCCGCTCCCGACGCCAACGGCAGCGCCACGGTGACGGCGTCGCTGAGCGACGACGGCGGCACATCGAACGGCGGCAGCGACACCTCCGGCGACCAGACGTTCACGATCACGGTCAACCCCGTCAACGACGCGCCCACCGCGAGCAACGACAGCGCCACCACCGACGAGGACAACGACGTCACCATCGACGTCTTGAGCAACGATAGCGACATCGACGGATCGCTCGATCCCGCCAGCGTGACGGTCACCGGCGCCCCGACCGACGGCTCCACGACGGTCAACGGCGACGGGTCCATCACGTACTCGCCCGATCAGAACTTCAACGGCAGCGACGCGTTCAGTTACGAGGTCTGCGACGACGGCACGCCGACGCCGGCCAAGTGCGCGACCGCCGACGTCGACGTCACGGTCAACGCGGTCAATGACGCCCCAACGGCCTCGGACGACAGCGCGAGCACGGACGAGGACACGCCGGTCACCACCGCCAACGTGCTCGACAAGGACACGGACCCCGACGGCGACACGCTCAGCGTCAGCTCCGTCGACGACTCGTCAACCGTGGGGACCGTCACCGACAACGGCGACGGCACGTTCACCTACGACCCGAACGGGCAGTTTGAGACCCTCGCCCAGGGTGAGACCGCCACCGACAGCTTTGGCTACACTGTGGTTGATGGCAACGGCGGCACGGATACCGCGACCGTGACGGTCACGATCAGCGGCGCGAACGACGCGCCTAGCTCAACCTCGATTGCCGATCAGACGAACGCGGACGGCGATTCCGTCAGTCTGGACGTCTCCGCCAACTTCAGCGACGTCGACGGCTCGGATACGCTCAGCTACAGCGCCAGCGGGCTCCCCTCGGGCCTGAGCATCGACGCGTCAACGGGCGTCGTCAGCGGGACGCTCGCGAGCAGCGCCTCGCAGAACAGTCCCTACTCGGTGACGATTACGGCCGATGACGGCAACGGCGGCAGCGCCTCGTCGAGCTTCGCCTGGACGGTCACCAACCCGGCGCCGACCGCCTCCGACGACAGCGCGAGCACGGACGAGGACACAGCGATCACCACCGCCAACGTGCTGGACAACGACTCCGACCCCGATGGCGACACGCTCAACATTAGCTCCTTCGATGACTCGAGCACGCAGGGGACCGTCACCGACAATGGCGACGGCACGTTCACCTACGACCCGAACGGGCAGTTCGAGGACCTGGCCCAGGGCGAGTCGGACACGGACAGCTTCAGCTACACGGTCCAGGACGCCGACGGCGCCACGGCCAGCGCCACGGTGACGATCACCGTCAATGGCGCCAACGACGCCCCGACCTCCACCGCCATCTCGGATCAGACCAACACCGAGGGCGACTCGGTCAATCTCGACGTCTCCGGCAACTTCAGCGACCCGGACGGCTCCGACACGCTCAGCTACAGCGCCAGCGGGCTCCCATCCGGCTTGAGCATCGATGGGGCCACGGGCGTC
This sequence comes from Bipolaricaulia bacterium, assembly GCA_042219045.1. Taxonomy (GTDB): domain Bacteria; phylum Bipolaricaulota; class Bipolaricaulia; order RBG-16-55-9; family RBG-16-55-9; genus CAZMNF01. The sequence continues at coordinate 15,074 of JBDGQO010000102.1, forward strand.
ATCAGCGGGACGATCGACAGCGGCGCGTCGCAGAACAGCCCGTTCTCGGTGACGATCACGGCCGAGGACGGCAACGGCGGCAGCGCCTCGGAGACGTTCCAGTGGACCGTCAACAGCCCCTGAGCACGACGGTGCGACCTTGACGGTCCCCGTAGAATGCCAACATGTCGCTGGCCACTTGGTTGAAGGGGCCGGGCCCCAGCGGGTTCGGCCCTTGCTCAACCGCCGACGAGGTCACCCGCGGGCTCGACCTGAGCGATTGGACGGCCCTGGTCACCGGCTGCAACTCCGGGCTCGGCTTCGAGACGATGCGCGTGCTCGCCGAGCGCGGCGCGACGGTCCTGGGCACGGCCCGCACCGAAGCGAAAGCCCGGCACGCCTGCGAGTCCATCGACGGCGACGCCGTGCCGCTCGTCTGTGACCTGGCTGAGCCGGCATCCGTGCGGGGCTGCGTGGAGGCCGTGCGCGCTCACGGCCAGTCGTTGGATGCCATCATCGCCAACGCGGGCATCATGGCACTTCCCCAGCGCCAGCAGGCCTACGGCTACGAGCGGCAGTTCCTCACCAACCACGTCGGTCACTTCATGCTCGTGACGGGCCTGCTGGATCGGTTGTCCGAGCATGGGCGCGTGGTCATGCTGAGCAGCTCGGCGCACGAGCGGGCCCCGGCCGAGGGCATCCGCTTCGACGACCTCTCCGGCGAGGGCACGTACGATCCCTGGACCGCCTATGGGCAGTCGAAGCTGGCCAATCTCCTCTTTGCGCGGGAGCTCGCCCGGCGGTTCGAAGGCACCTCCAACGTCGCGACCGCCGTCCATCCCGGCGTGATTCAGACCAACCTGGCACGGCACTTGAACCCCCTCTTGCAGCGGGTCCTGTCGGTTATACGCCCTGTCTTGTTGAAGTCCATTCCGCAGGGGGCAGCGACCCAAGTCTATGCCGCCGTCCATCCGGATGCAGCTAGGCTGAACGGGGCCTACCTTGCCGACTGCAACGTCGCCGAGGCCAGCTCGCCCGCCCAAGACCCGGCGCTGGCCGAACGGCTCTGGGCCGCCACCGAGGAGATCGTGGCGGGCTTACCCGCTTAGCGGCACCCACTCGACGCCGTACCAGCGCCGGATGGAGCTGACGA
>JBDGQO010000102.1:16305-25397 GCA_042219045.1 Bipolaricaulia bacterium
TACCCGCTTAGCGGCACCCACTCGACGCCGTACCAGCGCCGGATGGAGCTGACGAGCCACATGGCCTCGAATCGCTCGACGTCGTCGACGTGGAGGACGTGCTCGCAGATCTCGCCCCGGTTCAGCAGCCACTGGCGGAACGTCCCGTTGAGCAGCCCGCTGGACAGCGGCGGCGTGAGCAGCTCGCCGTCGATGCGCACCACGAGGTTGGCGCGGGTCGTTTCGGTCAGCTCCTCGCGCTCGTTCCAGAGCAGCACGTCCTCGCAATCGGGCCGGGTGGCCCTCGCTTCGTCGTAGGGGGTGCGATCGGTCGTCTTGTTCAGCACGAGCGGGTCGTCGGAGCGGATGGGCCGGCGCGCGAGGCCGATCGGCAACGGGTCGGGAATGGGGTCCTGAGCGAACGTGCGCGCCTCGGTGCGGACCGTTCCGTGGGGCGCGAGATAGAGGCGAACCTTGTACGGTTCATCGCCGAGGGTGGTTGCGGTCTCCTCGAGCGCCGTTCGAATGCGAGCTTCGTCGTAGTTGAAGCCGAACGCGTGCGCACCTTGGGCCAAGCGCCCTAGGTGCAACTCCAACAGGAACCAGCCGTCGGCCGGCTCCCAGAGGATCGACTCGAACAGTTCGAAGTCGCTGTCAGTTGCCATGGGTGCTCTCGGCAAATTGTATCAGTGCCGGCCACGAACGGCGATGACGTCCGCTAGTCGTCCGTGGGGAGGCCGAGCTGTTCGAGCCAGTGTCGGTAGCGCGGGTCCTCGCGCAGCGGATCGAACACGGGCAAGGCCTTCAGAAAGCGGAGCAGGCTGTCGCGGTGGTTGTAGGCCCGTTCGATCCACGCAAACGCCTCATCCATCTCGCCCAAGGCGCCCAGAGCTGCTGCCACGGTGACCGGCGACGCCGCGCCCGCCTCGGCTTGCTCGAGCAGGCTCCCCACGCGCGCTTGCGCCTGCTCGGTCTCCCCTTGGCAAGCGAGCACCGTCACCCGCGTCGCCTCCAACAGGCCGCCGCCGCTTCCGAGCCGCTCCGCCGCGGCCTCCACCGAGCTCAACGCCTCGTCGGTCCCGTCCCGTTCGACGTGGACCAGCGCCAGGTAGAGATGGGCGAGGCCGAAGTCCGGATCCAGCTCGATGGCCTGCTCGAGCGCCGTGACCGCCTCGTCGAAGCGATGGGCCGCGTAGAGCGCCAGTCCGTAGGTGCTGTGGATGATCATGGAGAGCGGATCCAATGACAGGGCCTGTTCGAGCCACTCGATGGCCCCGTCGACGCGCCCCGTGTAGAGCAGGCAGTGGGCGTACCAGTGCTGGGCGACGGCGTAGCCCGGATTGAGCTGGATCGCGTGGCGGAAGTCGGCCTCGGCGCCGGCCCAGTCCCACTCGTGCAGCAGCCGAATGTTGGCGCGCGAGGCGTGGGCCTCGGCCAGGAAGGGATCGAGCTCGCGGGCTTTTCGAGCCGCGTTGCGCGCCCGCTTGAACGCGTCCTGCGGGGGATAGGCGCTGTAGTCGGGCAACACGCAGTACGCATCGGCCAAGCCGACGTGCGCCAGCGCAAAGTCGGGATCGCGTTCGATGGCGTCCTCGAAGCACGCGATCGCCTCGCGGATGCTGTGCTCGGTCCGTCGGTTCCAGAGATAGCGCCCCTTCAGATAGACCGTGTAGGCGGAGAGGTCGTCCGTGGCGCGCGAGACCAGCTCGCGCCCGCCCAAGAGCCGGAGCTGGAGCGACTCGACGATCTTCTCGGCCAGGTCCTCTTCGAGGTCGAAGACGTTCGCCAGCGCCCGATCGTAGGTCTCGGACCAGAGCGTCAGCTCGTCGGCCGCGCGCACCAACTGGGCCGTTACGCGCACGCGTTTGCGGGCGCGGCGGACGCTGCCCTCCAGGACGTAGTCCACCTCCAGCGTCTGTCCGATCGTCGGCAGATCCATCGACGTGTCCCGTAGGCTGAACGCCGAGGTGCGGGAAATGACCTTCAACCCCTTCAGGCGCGACAGCGCCCCGATCAGCTCATCCGTCAACCCCTCCGCGACGTAGGCGCCGTCCGGGTCGTGGCCCAGCGCCGAGAAGGGCAGCACGGCAACGGCCGGTCGGCCATTGAGCGACTCCCCACCCGAGGGCGATGGGCCGGGCATGAGGAGCTGATACAGCGGCATCGGCTCCTCGAGCCCGCGCAGGTCGTGCGGGCCCATGGGAAACGTCGGCACGTCGGCCTCGTCCTTGATCTGCTCGAAGATCGACTCGGACAGACAGATCCCGCCCGGGGCGGCCAGCGGCTGGAGCCGCGAGGCGACGTTGACGCCGTCGCCGTAGACGTCGCCGCCGCGGTAGACGATCGGCCCCTCATGGAGCCCGATCCGGACGCGGATCGTGCGCTCGGGGTCGGCGTCCTCGTTGCGAGCGCGCAGCTTGTCTTGAATGTCGAGCGCGCAGCGCGTGGCCTCGTGGGGATCGGCGAACTCGGCCAGCAGCGCGTCGCCGATCGTCTTGATCTCGTGGCCGTTGTGCGCCTGGAGACGATCGCGGATGAGCGACCGCATCTCCTCCAGCAGCACGATGGCCAGCTCGAGGTTGCGCCGGCTGAGCGAGGTGTAGCCGACGAAGTCCGCAAGCAGAATGGTCCCTTGATGATAGGTCTGCGTGGCCATGGGATCACATGCCCCAGCATCTATTGTAGAGATCGATCCGGCCGATCACAGGATCTCCGTCATCCATCATTTTGTCAGCCCGTCGTGATCGAGCATTCAGTCCTATCCCATTTGCGCGGACGCCCCGTTCTGGCCTCGGCGCCAAGCCCTTGATCGGGGAGAACCGCATGCCACACGATGGGGCCGCAGTCGATCGGGAACGCCGAATCGGAGGGATAACGATGGAACGGATCTTGGTAGCCGTCGACGAGGACCCCATGCGCGAGCACGTCGTCCGCAAGGCCGATGAGATCGCGGGCGCGCTCGGCGCCAGCATGCTCATCTGCCACGTCCTGAGCAACGACGAATATGAGCGCGTCAAAAGCCAGCTCAGCTATTCCGAAGCGGCCGAGCGCGCCTCGATCGTCGGGCAGGAAGCGGTCGATACCGTCGGCGATCTAAGCGCCCATTACAAGTTGCAGGGGGCGATCGGGGAGCCCTCGGAAGAGCTGCTGCGCCTGGCCGATGAGCTCGACGCCGGCATGATCGTCATGGGCTTTGCCGGCCTGCACGGCCTGGAGCGCCTGCGCGCGCTCGGCAGCGTCTCGCGCGAAGTCATGGAGTCGACGACGCGGCCGGTGTTGATCGTGCCGCACCCGACGTCGTGACCTGATACTTGGAAGAGGGTATCGTCGCGACCACACCTCGCTTGCACTTGTCGCTCAACGATACCCCCTTGTTGGGGGATTCATGGCCCACATTCGCCGCGGTGCTGTGCGAACTTGGGCAGGTTGGACGAGGACGGCAAGCCGATGAACCGATCTCGACAGCTTCGCACCCGATTGATCTGGGCCCTGCTGGGCATGGTGCTGCTCAGCACCCTGGCGCTCGGCACGGTTGCCGTGCTGCGGCTCGATTATGAGCTGTTTGAGCAGTTTAAACAGCGGGCCCAAAATCAGGCACAGTACGTGGCCAACGAGGCGTTCTCCCAGGGGTTCGTCCAGGGACGCTCTGACCTCAACTCATTGGCCGAGAGTGCGCTCGGCTCCGACATCGCCTTTGTGGAGATTGTCCGAAAGGGGGAAACGCTCGGACGGGCCGGCCGTTACCCGGACGGGCCGACGCTAGAGGTCTGGCAATCGGTGCTTAAGGCCGACATGCAGTCCGAGCGTATCGTGGAGACCCCGACAAAGGCGTCGACGCCGCCGGCGTCGCTCGGCACGAGCAGCTACGTCCACCTCGGGCTGTCGCTGGACTATCTGGCAACAGAGCGCCGTCGGGAGCTGTTCTGGATCGGCGGGACGGCCTTGGGAATCGCGCTGGTTGGTTTAGGCATTGCCTGGATGCTCTCGTGGGTGATCACCCGACCATTGGAGCGAGTGAGCTCTGCCATGGAGCGCTTTGGGCACGGCGAACTGGACGTGCGGGCGAAGGTGGAGCGCGCCGACGAACTCGGCACGTTGGCCGAGGAGTTCAACCGGATGGCCGACGCCATGGCGACCATGCGCGAGGAGCTGAAGGAGGCCAGCGAAGCCAAGTCGGAGTTCATTGCAATGATGGGCCATGAGCTGCGGACGCCGCTCGGGGTGATGCTCGGCTACTTGGAATTGCTGATCGAGGGCGTCGACGGCCCGCTCCCGGCCCAGCAGCGCGAACATGCCGAGGCCGCCTACCGGGCTGGCGAGCACCTGCAGGCGCTGCTCGGCGACGTCCTCGACTTCGCGAAGTTGGAGCGCGGGGTGGAGCAGCTCAACCCGGAGGACATCGACTTGGCCCCGCTCGTCGAAGACGTTGTCGCGACGTTCCAGCAATCGGCCGAGCAGACCGGAGTCACGCTCGACGTTCGGGTGCCCGCGTTGTCGTTGCGCGCGGACCGCACCAAGTTACGCAGCATGCTGGTCAATCTCGTCAAAAACGCAGTCCGGCACAGCCCAGCCGGCGGTCGCGTCGAGATCGGGGCCGAGCCCGATGCCGACGACACCGGATGGACGCTTTGGGTCCGCGACGAGGGACCGGGGATCTCCCCAGACATGCGCGAGCGGATCTTCAAACCCTACGAACGCCTCTCCAGCGCCACACCTCGGCGCTCGGGCGAGCGAGAGGGACTCGGCCTCGGTCTGACCATCGCACGCCGTTACGCCGAGCTTCATGGCGGTCAAGTCTGGGTCGGCGACGCCGCGCCCGGCAGCCGATTCTCGATCTGGCTGCCGAGAGCGAGGCGAACGCCGCCGCCTTCGCAGGAGGGACTCTCATCAACCCGACGTTGACGATCTTGGTCGCCGAGGACGACGCCGAGGCTCGGGGAATTTTGGCCCGCTACTTGACCTCGATCGGCTACCAAGTCCACGAGGCGGCGGACGGCATGGAAGCCCTGAGCGCCCTCGAGCGTGAACGGCCGGACGCGCTATTGCTCGATCTGATGATGCCGCGCCTCGACGGTTGGGAGGTGCTCAGCGCCGTCCGGGCCCAGGGGGAGACGCCGGTATTGGTCATTACCGCCCGAGACGCGACCGACGAGGTCGTTAAGGCGCTCGAGATGGGTGCGGACGACTACGTCGTCAAGCCGTTCAAGCTGCGCGAGGTCGCCGCCCGGCTCAAAGCTCGCCTGAAAGATTCCGGGTCGGCCTTGGAGCGGATCGGCGTGGGGGACCTGGTGATCGACGATCGCCGCAAGACCGTCGCGCTGGCCGGTGAGCCCGTGTCGCTCTCGCCGAAGGAGTACGAACTGCTCCGGACCCTCGCCGCCGAGCCGGGCCGCGTCTTTGCCGACGAGGAACTGGTCGCGCGCGTGTGGCCCGAGGGCAGCCTCGCCTCCTCCAGCGATGTCAAGCGCTACATCCACCTGTTGCGACGCAAGTTGGAGCGCGATCCGCGACGGCCGACATTGATTGTGACGGTCGCCGGCTTCGGCTACAAGCTGGCCGATTGAACCTTCACCCGATTTTCACTCCACGATTAGGCGCCCTTCACCGCGCATCTATCAACGTGTCACCGTCCGTCGGTTAGACTGGGTTTTGTCGGTTGGTTGACCGCGCCGGATCGAACCGACGAACCACCGTCTGGAAGGGAGAAGCTACCGTGATCGAATCTCGCCGTTCGACTTGGCGCAGCATGCTGGTAGCGCTGCTCATTGTGGCGCTCCTCGTCGGCCCTCTCGTCATGGCCGATGGGGACGACGACGAAGGCGAGGACGATGAGAATGGCGACGACACGTCGATGGTGGCCATCGTCGGCCCGATTACGCAAACATCTCAGCGCGGTGACGAGCTTTTTGTGCAGCTTGACGCGAGCGGCGATGGGACCGGTGACGTCTGGATCAAGATTGAGGACGAGACTGTCATCGTCGATCCGCAAGGCCGCCATTTGGGCGTCGATGCCGTTCAGGATGGCGTCACGTTAGCCGTCACGGACTACGAGTTCGACGACGATTACTACGAGGCGGCCCGAATCGTCGTCCACGAGTCGGATGGCACGACCCAAGAGCCGATCCATGGCGTCGTCACGCGGCGCTTCTGGTTCGGCACCGGCCTCTTCGTCGGACTCGACACCGGCGGTGACGGAACCGCTGATATCGAAGTTACAGTGGTTTCCGAGGCCCGTATCTTCCGTTCGGATGCGACTCCGCTCGGCTTTGCCGCGATTCGACCGAACGCGGAGTTGACGCTGGTCGTCTACGAGCGCAACAACACAGGCCTCTACGAGAGCCGCCACGTCATCGTCGCCCCCCGCCGCACGCCAAAAGCGACGGAGGGAGCGCTATTGATCGGCGAGATTGTGGCGGTCGCTCACCTCGACGAGGCCCGCTATGTGCGGCTCGACGCCGACGGGGACGGCTTTGAGGACTACCCGGTCCGCATCGACTCGGCGACACGCCTCGTCGACTCAGAGGGGGCACCGCTTGACACCGACGCCCTGCGCAGTGGCCGCAGGCTGCGCGTGACCGACTACCGCTTCCGTTCCGACCTCGGCTACTATCGTGCAGAGCGGGCGGTGATCCTCGAATGAGCCCAAAGAGACCGAGCAAGCGAATCCATGGCGAGACGGAGTCCAGGCCCCATAAGGGCGAAGCCCGAAGATTAATCATCCAAACCGAAGGAGGAGAAACGATGACGTCACGCCGTTTAACCCAACTGTTGTCGCTGGTGGTGCTGGCCGCCTTGCTGATGAGCGTCGCTGTGGGGGTCCCGGGCAGTGCCCAGACCGACACAGCCAGCGAGGTCGACGTGCTGACGGCCATCGGTCGTCTCAACGCACCGGCCGATGTGAAGAGCGATCTGACCGAGACCTTTCTCGAAGCCCTCGATTCCGGCCGCATGACCCCGGACGAGGCGCTGAACGCCGTGCAGTCAATTGACCAAAACCTCCAGCAGGGGACGATCTCACCCGATCAGTCCGACGAAGTGGCCGAGGCGATCGATGCCTTTGTACAGGCCGGGTTGAGCGTCTCGGAGGCGACGCAGGAAGTGCAGGATCGACTAGATCAGGGGGAAAGCCCCGAGGCGATCCAGGAGTCGGCAGAGGACCAGGCGGACGACGAGAGCTCCGGCGACGACGCCAACGACGACAGCTCGGACGAGGATGACTCCGAAAACGACGATTCGAGCGATGACAACGGCGAGGACGACGACTCCAATGACGACGACAGCGCCGATGACGATTCGGAAGACGACGATGACACCAACAATGACGATTCCGACGACAACTCGGACAACGATGACTCCGAGAACGACGATGCGAACGATGACAACGGCGAAGACGACGACTCCGGCGATTCCTCAGACAACGACGACAATTCAGAAGACAACTCAGATAACGATGACTCGAATGACGACAACTCCGACGACAATTCCGATGACGACAGTTCGGACGACGAAGACAATGAAGACGACGATGACGACGGCGAGGACGACTAACCCTCACCCCACTCGACCCACTAACGGGGACAGACGCCCAATAGCACGAGAGCCCGTCGCGAAACGTCGACGGGCTCTCGTCGCCCCGCCATCCAAATTTAGAAGCGAGGTGGATGATGACCTCAGCCCACTGGCACTTGCTGCTCAACCACGTCCCCGTGTTGGGGACGATCTTCGCCGCATTGTTGCTGATCGTTGCTTTGATCCTGCGCAATCGTACGTTGGTGCGCACGAGCTTGGCTGTCTTCGTGATCGCCGCCCTGGTCACCGTGCCCGTCTACCTGACGGGCGAGGGGGCCGAAGAGGCTATCGAAGGTGGGCCGGGCATTGCGGCTGAGTCGGTGATCGAACAACACGAGTCGATGGGGCTGATCGCCCTCATTGCGGTGGCTGTGCTTGGGCTACTGGCGCTCGTGGCCTTGTGGAGCGCGCGCGGCGAAACGGCGATTCCAAGGTGGATTGGCCCAAGCGTGCTAATTGTGGCGATTGTGGTAAGCGGATTGTTCGTCTGGACCGCCACGTTGGGCGGTCAGATCAATCACCCCGAGATCCGCGGAACGCCGGCGACAACTCAAGAGACGTCGGACGAAGACTAACCGAGCCATGCCCTATCATCGTCAGTTGGGCCAGTCCCAGCGCGTTGCTAAGATAGAGGGCGATGGCCCTCGATCTGAGCCAACTCCACATTTTCCAGGGACTCGACGCCGACACGCTGCAGACGATCCGAGCGGCGGCACGGCATCGGCACCTCGAGGCAGGCGAGGTCTTCTTCCACCAAGACGACCCGGCTGTGGAGCTGTACGCGCTCGAACGCGGCCAAGTCAAGGTCTACCAGATTTCGCTGGACGGCGAGCGCATCACGCTGCAGTTGCTCCATCCGGGGACGTTGTTCGGCGGCCTCGCGGCGCTCGGGGCCCAGATCCGCTACCCCGTCAGCGCCGAGGCCGTCGAGGCCTGCGACGTGCTCGCGTGGGACGGGCGTGAGATGGGCCGCTTCATGGAAGCGCACCCGCGCATCGCGCTCAACCTGACGAACCTCTTGGTCAATCACGTCATCGAGCTGCAGAACCGCTACCGCGAGCTGGCCACCGAGCAGGTCGAGCAGCGGCTCGCCCGAGCGCTGTTGCGTCTCGTCCGCCAAGCCGGCCGCAAGGTCGACTCGGGCGTCCAGATCGACCTCCCTCTCACCCGGCAGACCTTGGCCGAGATGACGGGCACGACGGTGTTCACCGTCAGTCGAATCATGAGCCGTTGGCATGAACAGGGGCTCGTGGAGTCCGGCAAGGGCCAAGTGACGATCCGTCGACCGCACGAGATGGTCGAGTTGGCCGAGGACCTTCCCCCCGCCAGCGACGACTGAGCCACCCGTCGTCTCCCCCCATCGAAGCATTGTGCTGGCGCAACGACCGCCATCCGGGTGGAAGGCCATCATCAAGGGCGATGGAACCGCGATCGGACATGACCATCGCCGACGTGCTGGAGCAATGGCCGGAGACCGCGATGGTGTTCCTGGAACGCGGCATGGCCTGCCCCGGTTGTGCCATGGCGCCTTTCGGGACGATCGC
>JBDGQO010000103.1:0-12465 GCA_042219045.1 Bipolaricaulia bacterium
GGCAATGGATCGAAGGGATCGGGATACTCCGGCTGCTCCCTCTCGGCCCTTGCGAAACGGATGTCCCACCGTCCGTAGCTGCATCCGAGGCTGTACGAGAGCAACTGATGAACGGGCTGAACGGGATCAACAATATCTTGGAGTTCCTCGGCGTTCTCGCCAACGTCGGCATCTGAATCAGCTTCGCTCAGCGCACTCTGATCTCCATGGAGCGTAGTCATCAACCTCTCACGGTCTCGATCAGGGATGCCGTAGAGTTCAAAGGTCTGCTCATCGATCTCCCGTTCTATGGCAGTCAGCCGTTGTTCCGAATCGCCTATCTCTCGGGTAAAGCGCTCCAGCCTTTCGGACGGGCAGGGACCTTGGGTTTGGAGTAGTGCCGGCAGAACGAAGCCATGCGTCTGATGATTGGTCGAGGCGAACGCCATCTTTGTCCGGATCGCTTCGGCGACTTGCGCGTTAATTGTGGTCTGGTCGTCATGTGAGAATTGCGTGATGGGGGTGGACTGAATCAGGCCAACCTCAAAGGACTGAGCCAATGACACGCGGGCCAACATCGCCTGGACAAAGGCGAAAAAGCCAAGGCTGTTGATAATAGCGAGCAGGTTGACGAGTTCCTGGTAATCATCGCGTTCAAGAAAGATCGAAGGGCCTTTGTGCCCAAACACGCTTCCAGCTGGCATCGCTCGAAAGCTGAGCCCATTCGTTCTCAGTGGCCACGTCAACCCAGGACGGAATAAGTATTCTCTCTCTGTCCTTTTCAGCTGCCATACATTCGAGTAGGGTTTCCCAGTCTCCGGATTCACTCGGTTCTTGATCTCCTCCCCGTCGTTCTCCCAGTTCACCACGAGATAGACGTCGGCGTAGTAGGGCGAGTACGCCCCGCCCTTGGCGAACGGCACCCAGCGCTTGCCCTGATACGTCCGCTCGCGGCACCAGGCTTGGAACGCGTCGAGGTCCTGGCGCCAGTCGGGGCCGTTGGCCCCGTCGAGGATTCGCTCCGGCGGCACCTCCCACCAGGCCCGAACGAAGCGGAAGTCATCCGCGGTGGCCAATCCCTGCTTGGCCGTGCGCCCCTCGCTCTCGAAGGGCGGCAGCTCCGTGAACAGGCGTCGAATGCGCTCGCTCACCCAATACGCGAAGGGCGAGCCGGGCACTTGCTCGAACGAGCTCGGATCGACGGCATGGACGGTGTCGTCGTCAGTCCGGCCTTGGCGAACGGCTTCGATGGAGGCCCGCAGGGCTTCGGGTTGATCGTCCTCGCCCAGCAGGCGCAGGAAGACGCTCTCGCTCATGGCGCATCGCTCCCCGTGGTCTCGATCTCTTGGGAGACGGCCTCCTCGGTGGCCGGCAGTTGCGTGCTGGCCTCGAAGAGCGCCAGGTACGGATCGTAGCGGAAGCGCCGGTTCCGTTTCCCGCCGGTGATCTCGCTCAGCAGGCCCAGCGCGACGAACTGCTCCACGAGCTTGTTGGCCGTGGCGAAGGCGCAGTCGAGGTGCCTCTCGACCATGCGGACGGAGACGATGGGGACCTCGAAGAGATAGTCCAAGAGCGGCAACGCGTAGGCGTTGTTGCTGAGCGTCTCGCTCACCGTGGCGCGATGGCGCTCGCGCAGCTCCAGGATCGCTCGGGCGGTCTCGGTCGCCGCGTCGCTCACCTCGGCCACGCCGCGCAGGAAGAACCTGAGCCAGCCCTCCCAGTCGCCGTCGTGGCGGATCGCGGTCAGTCGATCGTAGTACTGGGCGCGGTGGGCCTTGAAGTAGTGGCTGAGATAGAGCAGCGGCCGTTGGAGGACGCCGCGTTGGCACAGCAGCAGGGTAATGAGCAGCCGGCCGACGCGCCCATTGCCGTCCAAGAAGGGATGGATCGTCTCGAACTGGGCGTGCGCCAGGCCGCAGTGGACGAGGATCGGGTAGCGCGAGTCGTCGTGCAGGAACTTCTCCAGGTTGTCCAGGGCGTCGTGCATCTCGCCGACGGGCGGGGGCACGAACGACGCGGTGCCCAGGGTGCAGCCCTCGGGGCCGAGCCAGTTCTGGCTGCGGCGGAACTCGCCCGGCGTGCGCTCCTCGCCGCGGACGCCCTCCAGGAGCTGGCCGTGGATCTCCCGGATCAGCCGGAGGCTGAGCGGGAACTCGTCCAATCGGCGCAGGCCGTGATTCATGGCGCGGACGTAGTTGACGACCTCTTCGACGTCTTGCGGCGTGTCGCGGTACTGGGGATCGGCCTCGTAGGCGAGCACGTCCTCCAGGGTGCTCTGGGTCCCCTCGATCTGCGAGCTGAGCACCGCCTCCTGGCGCACATACATGGCGACAAACAGGTCGGGGTTGGGCAGAATGGAGGCGACGCCGTCGAGCCGACCGAGCGCCCGATCGGCGTCGGAGAGGAGCTGGGTGAGCTCGGCGTCGTATTGGACGTCGGGGTCGGGCGGCAACGGCGCCGGGATGAAGGCGCGGTACCCCTCAAGCTGTTTCACGTATCGGCCGCTGCGTGTCATGTCGCTCCCTGTAGCTGGCCCCAATGTTGCCTCGCGACAACAAGCCGCCGCGCGGCGGCTCGTTATTTTAGCAGATGGGTATATGTTAAAACAAGAGGCCCGTGGCCGTTGCGGTATGACGCGCGGCGACAACAATGACGACAACAATGGCGCCCTCACGGTTTGGCCAGGCAATATGCGGCCGTCTCCACCATGGCCGTGTCCAGCACGCCGTAGCCCAGATCGGCCACCACGGTCGGATGGGCCTCGCCCAGCAGGATCTCCTCGCGCCACTTCTGGAACGAGGAGAGGAAGAACCCCGTGCGTGAGGTGATCGCGCCCAACAGGCCGCCCGGCTGAAGCCAGCCCAGGCCGCGCTCCACGAACGCCGCGTAGACGTCGTTCTTGGTCCGCGGATAGGTCTTGTCGACGTAGGCCTTGGAGGGCTTGCTCGGCTTGCCGAAGGGCGGATTCATCAGGACGACGTCGTACGACCGGCGGCAGAGGTCGATGAACGCGAACCCTTGGAGGGCGTCCTCGGCAAAGAGCCGGCGCTGATAGTCGCGGCCGTTGGTGGCGTGTTCGATGTAGTCGCGCAGCGCGACGTCGACGATGCGCTCGGCTTGCGTCCAGAAGCTGTTCACGTCTTCGGGGATAAAGCGATAGTAGTGCTCCTTGGGCTGTTCCGTCAGGCTCAGCTCGGTCATGCGCAACAGCGGCAGTTGCTCCTCCCACTCGCGGCGGCCGTCGTCGATGGCCGCTTGCAGGGCCTCGTCCACCTTGAGCAGGCTGCCGGCCTCGCTGACCAGCTCCATCTGCCCCCAGACGGTGCGCACCAGGTTGCGCAGGCTCTCCGCCATCGTCGCCGTCACCTGAGGGGCTTGATCGGGGGCCAGCTCGAGCGCGTCGCTGACGAGCGCGCGCAGGCGGTCGCCGTCGAGCGTCTGGAGGAACTCCTCGAGCATCGAGGTCTCGCCCGGCATGGGCTCGGCGCAGACGACGTTGGCCCGGCGGATCGGAGGGCGGTCGTCGCGCGGGATCTCCCGTTCCGCGAAGAAGCGTTGGGCGCGTAGCCAGAGTGCCAGCCCGGCGATCTGGGTGGCCCGCAGGTCGATGTCGATCCCGTGCAGGTTGTGGCGCAGGATCAGCTGCGGAACCGCCCTTTCAAATGCCTCGTAGCTGCCGTACTCGGCCTGTAGGTCGGGCCCCAGGTCGGCATCGGCGTAGGCCTCCTCGTAGATCCGTTCCAGGAGGTCGAAGCAGTAGAGCAGGAAGTGGCCGCTGCTGCAGGCGGGATCGAGCACCCTGATCTCGCGCGGGTCCTTCTTGGGGCGATGGGGGACGTAGACGGGCGGCTCGTCGGCATTGGCGGTGTTGCTGTCCGGCTGATCGGACGTCACGTCACCGGGTGCCAGAAAGACCTCGTTCGGCCGGTAGACGAGATACGGGCAAGCGTCGATCAGCTCGGTCTGGCCACGGCGCATCTCGTACCAGAGCCGACCGAGCGTGTTCTCGGTCAAAAACCGCACCACATAGCGAGGGGTGTAGAACTGGTTGCGGAACGCCAGCTCATAGGCGTTCCGTGGCGCCGAGCTCTCACTGCGAGCCCGCTCGCGCAGCTCCTTCGGCGTGAAGTACTGATAGACCCAGCCGATCGTCTCGTCTTGGTCCCAGACCGAGACGAGCTTTTCACCATCACCGACGAGGGCTACGAGCGCGTCGCGCACCTGCGGACGTTCCCGTTGCCGGGTGGCCATCGGGCCATCAAGGAGCCGCGCCGCTCCGCGCTCGGGCTGCTGTACGAGCGCTTCGGCGACGACGCCTTCGAGATGGACCATCTTGCCCCGATCCGCAGCTTCACCTCGTCAGAGCTCAAGGTCCTGAAACAGTCATTGAAACAGGGGATCAACGCGCCGCGGACGTCGAGCGTCGGACGGCTCTTTGATGCCGTCGCGTCGCTGTGTGACCTGCGACAGACGATTGATTTTGAAGGCGAGGCGGCGATGGCGTTGGAGTTTGCTCTAGATGGGAGCGAGGCCCACTCGCCCGATAACAAAGGGCTCCACATCACTTCGGGTGAGGAAGAGCGACCGTGGACACTCGACTGGGCCCCAATCCTCGATGCGGTCCTTGCAGACCTCAACGAAAACACGGCGACCGCAGGGACCTCCGCCCGTTTCCACGACGCGTTGGCGACCGCCGTATGCGCTCTTGCGGAACGTGCGCAGGCTCCAACCGTGGTGCTGACAGGCGGTTGTTTCCAGAATCCGTCGTTGCAGCGGCTGGCGGAGCGGCGTCTGCGCCCATCGTCGATTCAAGTGTATGGACACGGACGGACCCCATCCAACGACGGCGGCGTTGCGCTCGGCCAGCTCATCTCGACAAGCGTCGACCGTCAGGCGGGCAATCCGGGGGAGTCAGGGTCGACGTCGCGCCGTGCGCCCCGAGGCTGATCCAGATCATACTGGGTCCTTGTGCCGGCGACGCGGTCCGCTAAACTGGAAGTAGGGTGCGATCGTCCGTGCAACGACTGCGCAGCCTCAAGCCCGAGATCGTCCTAATCGTCCTTGTCTTCGCCGCCGTGTGGGCGTTCGGCGCCTATCAGGCCGTCGTCACTCCGCCCGCTCCAGGCGACGAGACGAGAGCGGAGCTCGACCTGAGCGGCCGCTCCAACGTCGTGGTGTTGAAGCAGGCCCAGTACGACTTCCTCAAGGAGACGTCCAACCCGCAACTGGAGACCGGCTGGTGCATCCTCGGACGTCGCGCCAAGAACGACATCTATCGGGTTGATGATATCGCCATGGCCGACATGCTCGACCGCAGCCGCGGCCACATCCGCATGCGCTGCGGGTCGTCCGATGCGATGCTCGGCCACATCCATTCCCATCCCGTGTCGAACATCCCCATGCCCTCGCAGCAGGACGTGCGAAGCTACTTCCAATCAGAGGACGTTCCCGATCGCTACATCGAAGGGATCTTTACCGCCCGAGACCATGAACTGCGCTTCTACCGCCAGATCGGCGAGCGGAAGGCGCTCTCGCTCATGGATCTCGAGCTCATCGAGGCCGAGTAACCTCTCACCGCCGGTTTAACCCAGGCAACCTAGGACGTGGACGCCGGCAACCTCATGCAGGCAACCCCAACCGCGAGGTCGCCTTCTTCGCCATGGACTCGACGGCCCCCTGCCAACGCGATGGGGGACCCGTCAAACCGATCACTTGGACGACGGGCGATCGCGAGTGGCGATGCCCGACGCCCGCTCGGTCCGCCCCGACGTCAGTCCCTCGGCTCATAACCTACTGATCACCGCGAGAGTCCGGTCAAGCCAGTGGCTGTCGGCTGAGCTAACGTGGCGACCATCGGTTGAGCCGGCTTGGGCGGCGGTCTCTAATGCGCCAGGCGGATCACATCATCCTGCGCCGGTGGCGCGCCATCGATGAGATCCCGCAGAGCGTCCTCGGCCTGCCATCCGCCTTCCACCCTATCGAGCCTCTTCCGCTTGCGGCCTTTCCGTATGCCGGCGCCATGATGAAACAGATCTTTCGACAAGCGATCCCGCGCTGGTTCCTCTCGCGAACGGTCGAGCGTATTTCCGCACTCAGTATCGGTCAGCTCGGGAGACGTCAGGCATGGCCCACGACGGTGATATGATCATATCGAGCCCTACTGTGTCTAGGTGGTCGTTCGATGATAGGTGTCCATCGAGCGCTGGGTTTATGTCCCCGCAGTTTATCAACACGTCAGATACGCTTTGAAAGTCATGACTGACATTCAAAATATGATTGAACGGGGTTCGTGGACTGCATGGTTGCTCGGCCTGATCGTCTTCGTCGCGGTTGTATCGACCGTTCCAGGGCTGGCCCAAGAGGGAGCAACCGTTGCCCTGGAAAGCGGCAAGATAGCGCTGAACGAGACGGCCGAGTTGAGCGTGACGATCGTTCCACCTCGAGGCCTGCAACGCTTCGATCTAACGATCAAGGTTGCCGACAGCAGCGTTGCCGAGATTGCAGGAATCACGGCGAAAGGGATCAACCAAAACTTCCTTCGGATCGTGAGCCAGTCCCCCACGTCCATTCGCGTTCAAGGGGTCGACCTGGACAACCAGATCACCTCAAACGATAAGCCGATTGAGGTGCTGACCGTCTCCCTTAAGGGAAAGGGCGTCGGAACGACGGACGTCACGCTGGCCAGCGTCGAAGTTTTCGACGAGGAAGGCTCGCCCTACTCGGTGACGACGAACGGCGCGACGCTTGAGGTCACGAAACCGAGCGAGGAGCAACCGGAGAAGCCTGAAGAACCCGAGGAGTCACCGGAGACGTCCCCGCAGCCGCTTCCGGGGACTGAAAATGTGCCTCAGGATCTCGATGGAGATGGCCTGCTCGAGGACACGAACGGTGACGGCGCGTTCACCCCGGCCGACGTGGCGCTCTTCGCGCTGCAGTGGGACAGCGACCCCGTGCAGAACCGCCCCTCCGCGTTCGACTTCAACGGGGACGGGCAAGTGAACAGCGACGATCCGTTTGCGCTGGCCGATTTGCTTGAGGCCGCCCAAGCCGAGGAGCCCGAGCAGCCTGAGAACCCCGAGAAACCGCAGCCCACACCGGGTACCGGCGTGACGGCGCTTGAACTGACGGGTGGCCCGTTCCTCGTCGACAAGACGACGACCGTGACGCTGCGCCTAATTGGAGCCCCGACGGGCCTGCAGAGCTATCGCGTTCGGATGCGGACTTCGGGCGCGGCCGTGGAGATCTTGTCAGCAAGGGGCGCCGAGACCTCGTCAGGGCTCACGCAGGTGACGCGGCCGTCGAAGGGCGTCTTGGAGATCCAGGCCGTGGACGTTGACGATCAGGTGACGAACGGAGCGCAAAACGTGGCACTGGCAAAACTCGACGTGCGCCCGCGCCAGCCGGGCGATGCCGAGATCTCGCTGGATGTCGTGACGTTCATCGACGACAAGAGCCAGTCGCTCGATCCCTTTGTGCGGCCCTTGTCCATGTCGATCACGCCCGTGGTCTCGCCCGTGGGGGATTCCGATCGACCGCCGCGCGACCTGAACGGCGACGGCCTGTTTGAGGACGTCAACGGCGACGGCTCGCTCACCGAGGCTGACGCCATCCTCTTGGCGCTCAATCTGAACAGCTCTGTTATCCAGGAGAACGTCTCGCGTTTCGACTTCAATGGCGATGGCACAGTCAGCTTTGCCGACGTTCAGGAACTGCGCCGTCAGCTCCAGAGTCGGGGCCAGGCCAGCTCCGACCCCGATACGGGAGGCCGCCCCCGGACCTGATGGACGCTGCCTCCAGGTCGGCATTTGTCCACGCTTGAGCCAACCCATGTCCAGTGCCTGCAGGGCGGGTTCGATTCATGCCGGAACCGAAGCGATCTATCATAATTCCCAATGGGTCGTTGCGGCACGTCGCTGCTTGTTGTCCTCTTCGTCTGCCTTGCCTCCGCGGTCGGCGCTACTGCCCAAGTCGACGTGTCGGCCGTGTCCGAGGGGCAGACGGCCTCGCCTGGCGATTTCGTCACGGCCGTTTTTGAGATAACAAACCTCAGCAATTCGACCGAGACGTTCGACTTGGACCTCGAGCTGCCCTCGGGGTTGACGCCGTTGGCACCGCCTAGGTCCGTGACGCTCGATCCGGATGCGTCCGAACGGATCTTCATCTCCATCAACGTCAACCGCCAAGCCCAGGCGGGGCAACGCGAGGTCACGCTCGCCGCGGTCGCGCGATCTGACGCGTCCATTCGCGACACGGCTGCGGTCGCGATCGACGTCGAAGCCCGCCCCGCGTTGGCGGTCCGGCCACCGGCTTCCCGACAAGTCCTGCCCGGCGAGGCCGTCACGTTCTCCTTCGAGGTCGTCAACCGCGGCAACGTCATCGATCGAGCCGTCCTCGAGGCCCGCTCCTTCCGCGGCTTCTCCGTGGACGTCACCCCGTCGTCGGCAGAACTCATGCCGGGCGAGGCCATCACGGCCGAGGTCCGCGTCGACGTGCCCGACGAGGCAGATGCCGGCCGAGATCGGGTGACGTTGACGGCCCGATCCGCGACGTTCGAGGCGGAGACCTCCGCGACCGTCGATCTGACCGTCCTGCCGCCCTCACCGAGCGAGGTCAGCCAAGATCTGTCATGAAGCGTGCCGAGCGAGCTGCGCCTCCGCGAGTCAACGACCGACGACGATCCCTTCGATGTGACGATTTCGGCCCTGGGCGATACCGACTTCGGCGAGGCCAGCACGTTCAGCTATCGGGTAACCATCGATGAGCTGATTGCGTTGGACACGCTACGTGCCCAACTCAAACGGCCCACGTACGGCGTTACGCTGGGCGACCTCACGGCGAGGTTGAGCGAGCTGATCGACGTCGAGGGCCGTGGCGCGCGGGTGAGCGTCGGGACCGGCCCCGACTCAGCGACCGGCGCGACGGTCGTCACGGCCCGCGACTTGGACACGGACGAGGTCAACTTCGGCGTCCAGGCAGCGCTGCAGGGCGGCTCATGGGTCGCGTCGCTCGCCGGGCGGCGCCAGGCGAGCCCCGAGGAGTCGGTCACCGGGATATCGCTCTTGCGGCTTCCCCTTGATGCCCCCGCGCTGCGCGTCGCCGGCGCGCTCAGCCGGAATCCCGCCAGCGTCGACAGCGCGTTCCTAGTGCGTGCCAACACGGAACGACTCCCCTTCACTTTCGATGGCGAGATACTGCGGGCAGGCCCGAACTTCCTGGGCACGGTCTCCGACGAGGCGCGCGTCGAGCTCCGACCGGGCGTGGCGTTCGACGACTCGACCGCCAACGCCGTGTTCGAATGGCAACGCGACGGGCTGGCGTCGTCGGCGACGCAGACCTCGTCCGTGGAAACGCGGATCGGCGCCAACGCCCGGCTCGAACTTGAGCCCTTGCCCGTCATCACCGCCCAGGTCGACTACGAGATCGAGACCTCGGTCGCGCAAGTGAGGCTCACGGACGCGTCCGTGTTTAAGGCCGAGGCGCGAGCGTCCCAGACCTTCGGGCCCCTGACGATCGCCGCCCACGCGCTTCGGAAGGTGACCCATGATCGCACAACCAACAACCGAATCGCGAGATCGCAGTGGCGCACGGAGGCGGAGCTGCGCCTGAGGTCAGCGCTGTTGGCCGGCCGGCTCGGCATGACCACCGACGTCGATCTCGACACGGGGACGATCAAGGATCGCTTCCTGTCGGCTTCCTTGAGGGCCAATTGGGACTTTGAGGCCTCAATGTCGGCTTCGGCATCGAACGCAACCAGGGCGAGTCCCGCTTCACAGCCCAGGTCAACGGGACCTTTGAGCGCTTGCGGCTTGCCACCGACGGCACGGTCGTGCTCGATGACGACGCCCCCAATCGCATCCGCCTCAACGTCAGGGCCGGACTGGACTTCACGTTGTCGGTGCCGTTCATCGACGTCGACGGCCAGGTCGAGGGCCGCGCCTTTGTCGACGCCAACGGCAACGGCACGCGCGAGCCCGACGAGAAGGGCGTGCCGGATTTGCGCTTGACCCTCGACGGCACGCAAGCCCGCACGAACGACGACGGTCTGTATCGCTTCCCGCCCGTTGAGCCGGGGACCTACGAGCTGTCGATCGACGCGCGTCCGGCCACGCTGCAACCCTCGTCGTCAATGCCGAAGCGTGTGTCGTTGGAGGCCGGCGAACGCAGGCGCGTCAACATTCCGCTGGTTCCCGTCGCCAGCATCCGCGCCACGGTGTTCAACGACGCCGACGAGGACGGCACCCAGGATCCTGACGAGACGGGCTTTGGCGGCGTTCGGATTCGGGCCGTGGGGCCGGACGACGCGACGCGCGCCAAGCGCACGCCCTCAAGCGGCACGGTGACGTTCGGCGGCTTGACGCCCGGTACCTGGCGCGTTGTCGTCGCAACGGGAACGCTGCCGGAGAACGTCGAGCTGACCACGGGCGGCGAGACGACGGTCGACGTCGGCCCGGGCGAGCAGGCGGAGGTCGCCTTCGGCGCCGTGGAGCGGGCCCCCGAGGTTCGCTTCTCGCCCACGGCCGACTTCACGGTTCGCCCGTCTGAGCCCCGAGTTGGCGAGGCCGTCGAGTTCGACGGGAGCGCCTCGTTCGACCCCGACGGCACGGTCGAGACGTTCGAGTGGGACCTGGACGGCGACGGGGCGGTGGATGCCACGGGCGAGCGGGTTGAGACCGTCTACGAGCGCGCGGACACGTTCGAGGTGACGCTGACGGTCACGGACGACGACGGCCTGACCGGCTCGCTCACCCGGACGATCGAGGTGGCGTCGCGCTAGCGCGGCTTGCTCGATGCGGGCCCATCTGCTACCAACGACCGTATGAGCGACCACGCGCCCGAAGAGCCCATCCCGAATTCGGACGAAGCTGCCCCCGAGGACGCCCAGCCGGACGTGGAAGCGACCCTCGCCCGCCTTGAAGAGATCGTCGCGGCGCTGGAGGGCGAGGACGTGTCGTTGGAGCGATCGCTGGCGCTGTTCGAAGAGGGCGTCCAACTGGCGGACGGGCTGAAGCAACGCCTCGAACAGAGCGAGCTGCGCGTCAAACAGGTCATCGAGGACGCCGAGGGATTCCGCCTGGAGGACTTCGACCTCTAAGGCGCGCCCTCCTCGAACGACGCCGGGAAGAGACAGTTCTCGTCCGTCTGTCCGCTGAGGGCGTCCTGGACGAGCTTCCCGACGGCCTTGCCCAGCATCTGCCCGACCGGGTTTTCTCCGCTCGCGCCCATCTCGGCCAGTCGATCGTCGATCTGATCGATCGCGGGATCCGCCGCCGTCCGGCCGGCCATGGCAAGGCCCCGTTTGGCCAGCGCCAATAGCGCCTCGTCGCCCTCGAACGTCGGATTGGCCAGCGTGCCGCCCATGGTCAAATCGAGGGCGACGGGACACTGGGTCGCATAAGCGCTGATCCCCTCGATCAGTCTGTTGGAAGCCGACGGGGACAGCCCCAGCAGCGACACGTCCTCATCGGGCGAGTTGAGCGCCAACCCCTCGACGACGAGCTCCGTCTCGCCCGACATCTCCCGCCCCGCCAACGTCAGCTCGCTCTCCAGCGTGGCCGTTCCGGTTTGGGGCACCGCCGGAAGCGTCTGCGCGTAGAGCGCTTGGAGATCGGCGAGGCGGATCTTGCGCGCCTCCAGCGTCAGCTCGGTCCGGGGCGGATCGAGGTGAGCGCGCGAGGTCAGCGTCGCTTCGAGGTGAGCATCCGGCTGATTGGCGATGTGGGCGCGCAAGCTCAAGCGAATCGGCTTTCGATTGCTCGCCAACGGCCACGCCAAGTTCTCCGCCGTGACGTCGATCATCGAAATCCGCGGCAGGCTGGCCCCATTGTTGGCCGTCTCGAGCGACAGCTGCAGCCGGCCGATCTCGAGGCGCTCGATGGCCGTCGTCGGCGCGTACGGCTCCAGGCGGCGCCGCTGGGTGCCGAACTGCCGAGGTTCGCCATCGGAGGGGCGCGTCGGCAACAGATAGCTCCGCACGTAGCGCCAGAGCTGCTGGATCCAATCCAATTGGTCGTGGTGTTGGACGAGCCATGCCACGTAGGGACGGACGTCAACCTCGGGCGCCCGCACGCTCTGGATGTTGAGCGATCCGTCCGGTTGGCGCTTGACGTGGAGTTGAACCTCGCCGATGCGGATCTCATTGAGCACCGTCCGCCGGCTCAGCAGCGGCAGCATGCCCAAGTCACCGGTCAACTCGGCCACCTCCACCATGCTGGTGTCCGGCTTGGACGGATCCTGGACGCGCAGGCCTTGGAGACTCAGCCGACCCGTCAGGGCGTTGAACGAGGCGGACCGCACGTCCACGTCCGTCCTCGCCACGGCCGAGGTGCCACGGACGACCACGTCGTCGATGAACCAGGGCGCCGCAACCGCGCCGATCCCGTAAACCAAGAGCGCCAACAGGGGCAGCGCGACCCACGACCCGGGTCGAACGACGCGCGCCCAGCCGCGCTTCGGCGGCGCGTCTCGGAACCTCAGGCCGCCGCCCAT
>JBDGQO010000103.1:12565-15723 GCA_042219045.1 Bipolaricaulia bacterium
CGCGCGCCCAGCCGCGCTTCGGCGGCGCGTCTCGGAACCTCAGGCCGCCGCCCATAATGAGCCATTGGAGTGCCCGCGCGAGCCGCTCGCGTCCCTCAAGAGCACGGATCGACCGGCGCTCCTCCAGGAACGCGAGGAATGACGTGCGATAGGAGTGAACGCTGCGCCGAACGAGGAAGAACACGGGAACCGCGATGACCAACCCGATGAGATAGCCGCCCAAGACCACGTAGCGGGACAGCTCCATCCAGGCCAGCACGGGGGCGTGGACGATCGAGCGCCAGAACGGATCCAGCCCGGTCAGATTGGTCAATACAGCGCGACCGACGGCCTCGCTCACGGGCGCCAGCGGCCACGCGAGCAGCTTGAAGACGGCCAATGCCAACAGCGTCGCGCTGAAGCTGCAACGAACGAGGAGCGCCAAGGCCAACAGGACGACCGGGTTGGCCCCAAGCGGGACCAGGCCAACGAACATGCCGAACAGCACGCCGGCAGCGATCTGGTGCGGCGTCAGTTCGGAGTTCAGAATCCGAAACAGACGGCGCGGCCATGTCCAGAATTTGAGCATGCGCCCCCCGGCCATAGCTTAGCAGGCCCACCCTCGATCGCCAACGAGGCCTTGATGGGGGACCCCGTTTCAATTCGGGGTGCCCACGGCGACAGCCCCATTGCGCATCTGGCTAGGGACGATACTTATGAACTGCAATGTAGCCTCAATTACTTTCAGAGCGCCCAAAAATCCGGCCTTATCGCTACATTTTGTCGTTACGCCAGTCACATATCTGAGGGTCACGTTCACGTACCATGAGATGGAATCGGCGCACACGTCCCAAGACATGTGCCGATCGATCCTTGGGAACGGACGAAACCCTTTGAAGCCGGTGATTCACTGTGACTCGCAAGATCAACGCGATCTGTTGTTTGGCGGCAGCGCTAGTCGTGTGTGGCTTGGCCTCGGGATACGTCGCCCACGCCGACGTGACCGGCAGTTTCGGCACCCACATCGGCATTCACCTCCCGGACGACATTCAGACCGTCACGGAGCAGGAAGCCCTCCAGTTCGATATTCAGAACGCCATCAACCTGACGGTCGTGATCAGCGGACTGAGCACGACGCTGCACAGCCACTTCGGGTTGGCCGGCGTGGAGGACGTGACGCTGACGTATGCGGCCACGTTGGGGGCGCTGTCAATTCGTGGTTCGTTCATCTTCGGACGTTTCGCGGGAACCTGCATCGAGAACACGCCGGACCCTGACGGCGATGAGACCTGTGAGGAAGTCCTGAACAACCCGCGCCCGCTGACGAGCGACCTGCTGTTCATCAAGAAACGGGTGAAGACGACGCTCACGTTGGGCGGCATCAACCTGCAAAACCTCGCCATGTTCGAGGACGTCAACTTTCCGGAGACGCAGGCTGCCGTCACGCACCAGACCGACGATCAGACCTTCGCCTTTGGCGACGTCATCACTCTCAAGGGCCAGACACCGAGCGGGATTGACATCGAAATGGGCACCGGCATCTGCGCTGAGCGCAGTCCGAACGTGATCAAGAAGCACAGCTTCCCCTATGAAGTCAATCCGCACTGCGGTGGCGAAACCGTCGAAGGTCAAGTGCAGACGCCGAGCCAGAAACCGAACCTGGCCTTCGACTTCGAGCGGCTCGACATCTCGGGGATTCCCGTCGCCAGCGGCGTCAACTCCAGCGTAAGCGTCGTCTGTGTGCGAACGTTCGAGTGCGAACTGTCCAACGAGTTCACCTTCAGCAGCATGGGGCCCATCCCGTTCAGCGTCGACGTCGTCTTTACCGACTTGTTCACCTTGGACTTCGACAAGCTCGCGCTGATGTTCAGCACGGGGACCGGGAGCCTGGAACTCGAGTTGGCTCCCAACGGAACCATCTCGGCGATCCACTTGGACATCGCGACGACGCTCAACCCGGACGCGAATCCCGCGAACTTCCGAATCACGAGCTCCATTGAACCGGGAACGGGGTTGACGGAAGCCGATGTGTCCTTGGACATTCAGCGTTCCAGTGTGACCTTTGGCACCACGGCAGCGTTCGACGGCGGTCCGCCGGCGACGTTCGACGCGATCAGCTTTGACTTGGGAACGACCGTCGGCGTTGTCGACATCAACATGGAGGCCACCTTCGGCACGTTCGAATTCCGCAGCTGGAGCAGCTCGTTCGTGATCAACTTTTAATAAGCCGAGCCAAGCCCAGTGCCAGCCCTGAGTTGAGGCATTGGGGGAACACATACTGATCACCGCGAATGTCCGATCAAGTCAGTTGCTGTCAGCGGGGCCAACGTTGCGACCGTCGGTTGACTCGACTTGTGCGGTGGTCTGTAAGCCTCAGCCCTTCATGGGCTGCACGAAGCGGTCTGACACCCATCGCATCCGCTCGCTTGAGCCGAATTTGTAGCCGTGAGCACTTGGATGAGGACGTAACCTCTGTTACGTTTATTACGGTCGTATGCCCAGCTAGCGACTGACGCACGAAAACCCTGCAAGGAGGTTGGCGCTTCGCTTGCGGTTCCCAAAAGTTGTGTTGCTGTCCACTGCCGTCTTGATTTGTCTGCTGTTGCACGTTGGAACGGCCTGGGCCGATGTGACCGGCCAATTCAACGTCAATGCCACCATGGTTCCGCAGACGGACGCCAGCGAGCTTTCCAAGCTGTCGTTTGACCTGGTAACCCGGCTGAACCTGGACGTGACGCTGAGCGGGGTCACTGGCACGCTGGATTTTGCCACGGGGCTTGCAGGCATGGAGCACGTCGTGGCTTCGGCATCAACCACGCTGGGCAGCGTCGACGTGCGCAACGACATCGCATTTGCAATGCCATTCGCCTCCATCAGCATTGCCTGAGACACGTTGATTGCGCCGATCGGCGACGAGCTGCTGTTCGTGACCGAACGACTGGCCGCGAGGGCGAATGTCTTCGGCGTCACATTGACCAACCGATTGATCTACGAGGACCTCAACTTTCGGCATCCGTTTGCCACATTGCCCCTAGGGAATCAGGTCAATGCTCCGAAACTTCCCTCATACACAGCTCAATCGCAGTCATTTGCCTTCGGTGACATCGTTACCCTCCAAGGGCGTTTGGAGGGCGGCGCCGTTCTGACCTTGGAAACCGGATTCAGCGCCGATCCGGGAA
>JBDGQO010000104.1:0-5514 GCA_042219045.1 Bipolaricaulia bacterium
CCTCGGCGTCGGCCGTCGTCTGCTTTCGCTCGGCCTGCGTGACAAGGCCAAAGGTGGGACCGGCCAGCAGGTGTCCCGTGATGGACTTCCAGGAGACGGGGAGGCGGTACTTCGCCAGCACCGGGACCTCCAGGTAGTTGAGCGTCGTAACGACCTTCCCCCTGCTCGTGGTGGCCTTCAGTCCCTTCCAGATCCACAGCGCTTCGGACTGGAACGCCAGCGGCCCGTTGGGGTCGAGTTGCGCGAGGCCGCCGATGATCAGCCCGGGCCGGCGACTCAGCGTAGCCATGTCGCTGAACGGGGGTGTGGCCACCCGGGTCCGTCCGCTGCCCAGAAGCGTCGCCGAATTTCCGCCCTCTCGTATCCCAACCCGAAGCTCCGCCTGAGCGGATGCCGGATGGGGCAGAAGAAGCGCCCCTGCGAGAAGAACAATGATGCAGAGAAGAGACGCGGACAAACGATCAGATGGGGACATAGAGAAACCAGTCATGGGAATATCAAGCCACGCTGTGCGTACATGGAATCGGATCGATGGTTCGACAGGCGGTGGGACCTTTCAGAGCACAGGCCGGTTTCGAGTCACAGCTTCGACGAGTCGATAAGCCGCGCGCTGAAAGCTCACTTCGGCAGGCGCAGAACGAACCGAGGACAGCCTTTCTCCGGTCGGGGCTGGCCATTCGCGGGAAAAATTCCTCGCTGGCAGTCAGGGCGATCCCTTGGCGAGCGGGAGCCGTCGGTCCGAACCAGTGGAGAACTCCGTGAAAAGCACAAACGGACATCCCGGAATTCTCGAGCCCTCAGAACGCTTCTGGGCCGCCCCACGTCTATACGGAGGTTCAAAGAAGAAAAAGACCGCTGCCGGGCCCCAATCCGCACCGGCAGATTCCTGCGCAGTCTTCCCCAACAGCCCCCTCCACACGGTGATTCCTCCTACAGACCGCTGGCTCCTCGTCCCCCTGCTCGGTGCCGTCCTACTCCTCGGCGTCGCCCTGGGCCGCCCAGCCCACGCTCAATTCAGCCTCGCCGTCGACATCCCGGATCGGACGGTTTCTCCCGGCGACACGGTCACCGTCCCGATCCGCATCGACAACCTGGACCAGGTTGGGGACGTAAAGTCGTACGGCTTCGACATCGGCCTCAACAAAACTGCCGTCTCGTACGCCGGGTTCACGGCGACGAACACCCTCAGCGGCGCGGCCAACTTCACGGTCCGCGAAAACCCCGACATCCCCCGCATCGGAGCCTTTTTCTCCTCGAAACCACTGAACGCCGTGGCCGACGAGGGCGTGCTCCTCCGGCTAACATTTGCCGTGAAGGACACGGGGACCCATGCCCTGTCGCTGGAGGACCTGCGGTTTAGCGGGGGCGAGGTGCCCGCCGATCCGCCTGCGCCCACGTTTGCGCTAACCGGCAACAGCCTCACGATCAACGAGGTCCTCACGGCCCCGCCTGCCGGTCCAGAGGGGGACGCCAACGGCGACGGGACGCGGGACGCGCAGGAAGACGAGTTCATTGAGCTCTACAACACCTCCTCCACCGAGGCCATGAAGCTGGGCGGGCTCGCCCTCCGAACCGCCAGCGGGGGGCGGCAGCACGTCTTTCCGGAGGGCACCTCGGTGGGCCCGGAGAGCGGCCTTGTTGTGTTTGGGGGCGGCGCCCCGGCGAACAGCCTGCCCAGTCCCACCCAGACGGCCTCGAGTGGAGGACTCGGGCTCGCCGACGACGGGACCACCGTGCGCCTCGTCGACACTGCGGTGGTCACCGGAACGTCCAAGCTGAAGGCATCCGGCACCGGTGCGTCCGACGACGGGGTGCTCAGCTTCGAGTATGACGGCTCGGTGACCGGCGAGTCGATGACGCGGGACCCGGAATTTACGGGCGACTTTGTGCCGCACACGCAGGTGAGCGACGACCCGTTCTCCCCGGCCCGCACCGCGAGCGGCGATGCCCTGCCCGTGGAGCTCGTGTCCTTTACCGGAACGGTCACGGGCCAGCGCGTTCGCCTCCGGTGGACGACAGCCTCGGAGACGAACAATGCCGGCTTTCGGGTGCAGCATCGTCCGGGGGACCGGGGCCGGACCCCACCCGAGCGCGAAACAGAAGCGAAGGACTGGCGGACCCTCACGTTCGTGGAGAGCACGGCCCGGGGCGGGACGACCGCGGAGTCCACGACGTACCGCGTGTCGACGGAGCCCCTCCGCCCCGGCCCCCACCACTTCCGCCTCGTCCAGGTGGACCACGACGGGACTCGCCACCGGTCGGATCCGGTGGCGGTCACCGTTCAGATGGAGGAAGACCTCCGGCTGTCCGCCCCGTCACCCCATCCCGTGTCCCAGCGGGC
Organism: Bipolaricaulia bacterium; assembly: GCA_042219045.1. Taxonomy (GTDB): domain Bacteria; phylum Bipolaricaulota; class Bipolaricaulia; order RBG-16-55-9; family RBG-16-55-9; genus CAZMNF01. The sequence continues at coordinate 2,342 of JBDGQO010000104.1, forward strand.
AACCCTTTTCTTCGCCGTCCGGGCCGAAACGGAGGTGCGCCTGGCCCTCTACGACGTGCTCGGCCGCCTGCAGAAGCACGTCTACCGGGGCACCCCGCCCGCCGCAACTGCGCAGCGCGTGCGGCTGAATGCCGCGGATCTCGCCAGTGGCGTGTACGTCTTGCGCCTCGCGGCGGGCGGCCGCACCGAAACGCGCCGCATGGTCGTTGCCCGGTAGCGTGGCCACCCGATCGCTTGCCGGGCCGGGCGGCGCGCGAGTCCCGGTCCGGCTGGGGGCCGAGCGACCAGCCTTTCCCCACACGTCGCACAGAACACGACAAAGGGGGACGGGATCGGAGAGAGACCTGTCCTTGCGAATGGAGGTGAGGACTTGGACGGGACGGCCCGGCCCGATCTTCCTACCGTACGACCGTCACTCTTCGGGTTCGTGATCGTCCCCCGGCCTGCAGCCGCACGAAATAAGTCCCACTCGACAGCCGATCGGCATCGAGGCGCACGGTCCGCATCGTGCCGGGTGAGGGCGTGCCGTCGAAGAGCGTCTCGATGTGTCGGCCGAGCGCATCGTACACGGTGAGCGTGGCCTGGCGACCATCCTGCACGCCAAAGCGGAGCGTCGACGTTTCCCGGACCGGGTGCGGCCGCGGTGCCGAAAGGCGAAGAGGCTGCTCCATTTGCAGGGTTACCGACACAACGTCCGAGAAGTGAGCGGTGCCGTCCGTATCGATCTGCTTCAGGCGAAACCGGTGGCGACCGGGGACGAGCGGGTCGGTCCGAAGCTGGTAGGTCTGCGGCGTCTGGGTGGTCCCGGCCCCCTCAACGAAGCCCAGCGTCCGCCAGCGGGCGGCCGTCGCCGAGTCGCCGGGGGTGTGCTGAACCTCAAACCCGGCGTTCTGGGTTTCGCTTGCCGTCTGCCATCGTAGTGTCGCCTCGCGCCCGTCCACGACGGCCGTAAAACGGGCCAGCTCGACCGGGATGGACGCACCGGTCTGCATGTCGACGAAGCGCTTGTAGGACTCGACGCCCCTGCCGGTGGCAGCGATAAACCGCACACGCCAGAACTCCCTGCCCTCCCACGGGCTGTCCGTCCAGTACAAGTTCCCGCCCTCGAGGACGGTCGTGACGGTGCCGGAACGAAACTGGTCGATGAAGTCCCGGCCCCCATCGTCCAGCGCGATCCCTAGCGCCTCGCCGCTATCGAGAAAGTCATCCGGAAGAGGACGCATGTTGGGAAGGAAGCCTCCTCCCCCCGGCGAGATAGTGGTGGTGTCAACGTCTGCCCCTAGGGGGTCGACGGTGACCTCGGTCTTCAATTCCTTCGACGGCGAGTAGAAGCGATACGTCCACTCGTAGGCCCGTCCAGTGGTGCGGATTCCGTATCCCGCCTCGATCCAGCGCAGCTCCTGGTCGGACGCGTATTGGGCGGCCGAGTCGACGGCAACGGGCAGATTGCTGTCGGCGCGGGCTTCGGTGAGCGGAAAATCGAAGAGCTCAAGGTCGATGCCGGTACGCTGGTCGTTCTGCACGTCGATGGAGTTGGGCGTTCCGTCCCCGTCGGGATCGTAGAAGCCGAGGGCGTCGATCTCGCTGTTTGTGCCGTCGGTATAGCGGACCGCAATGGGGACGTAGGACCCCGACCGCACAAAATCGAGGGTGTACGACCCCGACGAGCCGATGAGGACGTCCGCCGCCCGCACGGTCCATTCGCTCTCGCGCATTGAAAACTCGTCGATCAGGAGAATCTGAGTGTAGGGCCCGGCGCTCGCCGACGCATTGCCCACAGTTCCAAAGCGGGCCCCGGGCCGTGCCCCGGAAGCGGCAGGGGCGGTTCGGTCGGAAGCGTCTCCCTTGGGCCGGTCGAAAACCAGATGGCCCCGGCCGCCATGCCGGAGGCCCTCCGCAATCGTCCGTAGCGACGAGCGCAGCGACTCCGTCCAGCGGCCCGTCGTTTTCGGCGCCACGACCGATCCCTGAATCCGGCCCTGGCCGAGGCTCGAGGCGGTGGTGTAGCGGAGAACGTACGGCTCTGTCATCGAGCGGCCCCCTGCGCTCCGAACCGCGTAGACCAGCCAGGTATAGTCGGTGTCCGGCTCGTGCTCCAGCTCCCGGAATCGGACGTGGCGAGGCGTGCCCTCGCCCGTGTCGCACACGCCCCGGAAATTGATGCAGAGCGAGACCCGGTCGAACTGTAGCTGGTCCTCAGGCTCCTGGACAAATGCCGTGTTCCAGTTGGTATTTACGTCTACCTCTTCGTTGAAGGAAAACGCAACGGTGTCCGACAAGGGCACTTCCGTCGCTCCGTGGACGGGCATGGACTTTTCAACGAAGAAGTCCTGGGCGTGGGCCGTGCCACCAAGGAGGCCAAGCGTGAGAAGAATCGCTACGAACCGCATTGCAAACACTGAACGCACGAATGCTAAGCGCGTGTGCGAGGAGGAAACGACCGCTGAATGCCAAAATAACGAACGACCACCCCTTCCGGAGAGAGGTGGCCGTTCGGCCGCTACTGTCATGGAGACGGAGGGGCCTCGCTTCCGCGCCAACGAAGTCGAATGTCTGTGCTCCAAACGCAGCGCGGGGCCTCACCCGGACGGGTCAGCGCACGATGGTCACGCGCCGGGTGTCCGTCCAGCCGTCCGCCTGCAGGCGCAGCAGGTAGGTACCACTCGGGAGCGTCTCCCCGCTTCCGGACTGTCCGTCCCAGGACACCGTGTACAGGCCGGAGGTCTTTGTGTCCTCGACAAGCGTGGCGACCTTCTGACCTATCAGGTTGTACACCGAGAGCGAGACGCTCGTCTGCTCGGGCACGCCAAACTCAATGGTCGTCTGATCTCCGAACGGATTCGGCCCTGCGAGGCGGAACTGCCGCTCGGACGGGCCCAGGTTGTAAGAGGGGTCGGCCACGAGCGTCTTCGAGCCGACCGGGCACGCGTCCGTCGCTTCGAGGAAGTAGGTGCCCTGCCCCGAGGGCCCGGCCTGCAGGGTGAAGTCCACCTTGGTTGGGGGCGGGCCCGACCCCACCCACCGGTACGCATTGGTGTTCGGGACACGGTTGAAGCCCACGCTCGGGGAGATGGAGGCGACCGTAAAGTTCTTGAGGACCGTAAACTCGAACACCTGGATTCCCTCGTTGTCCGTAATCGTGTTTGTCACGGTGTTTGCCGACCGGTCGATCC
>JBDGQO010000105.1:0-5085 GCA_042219045.1 Bipolaricaulia bacterium
TCGGAATGGGCCCCGTCGGGCGCACGAGCGTGTCCACGAGCGACGTGCCGTCGGCAGCGACCACCGCGATCTCGCAGATCTCGGCGCGCTCGTCAATGCCGGTCGTCTCGGTGTCGAGGAAGAGCGGAGCGCGGTCGAGCCATTGGCGGGCGGTCTGGGAGCAGTTCTGTTGATGCCGGTTGGGCGAGCCGCGTCCCATGATGGGAATGAATGCTAGCAGAGTCCGCTTATGGCGCGCAATGACATCCGGTTAGAGATTTCAAAGACGGAGCTAGAGCTCGCTCGCATACTTGCGGAGCGCTGCGGTCACATGGGTCAGGCCGGCACGTTCGAGGGAGTCGAGATAGGCGTCCACATCCTTGGGCGGGTTGTTGAGGCTGGCGCGGTGTTCCTGAGCTGCTGCCACGACCTCTCCGGAATAGAGATCGACAAGATGGCCGATGAACATGTCTGGATGTTGCGCTTCGATGTCGAAGGGATCGAGGTTATCTTGAGGGAAGTGCTTTAGATTGCCCGTCACGATCACGTCGGCGCGGGCACAGATCGCCGCGGCCAAGACGTGGCGATCGTTCGGATCGGGAAGCTGCAATCCGTCGGTTAGGGGTTGATAGCCGGTCACCAGGCTATCCTCGGAGTGGCGATCCATCAACGCACGAGTTCGTTCAAGCTGGTCGCGCGTGATGTCCGGATAATCCCGCAGTACGGCTTGGATCCATTCCTCGTGAACGTCATCGGACCATTTCGCCCGGAACAATCCGCGCAGCGCCAGCCGCATCAACAGATCGCGAAGGGTCGAAGGGTAAAGGACGTTGGAGTCGAGAAACGCCGTGAACGGATCCATCGAGTTGGCAACTACTGGAGGCCCAGTTTCTGGTCATGGGCAGTGAGTTCATCCAAGGTCTCGCGGCGGGCCTGTTCTTGGCGACGCTTGTAGTCGAGCAGGTCTTCCGCCCGCACGCGCCGATGCGTGCCGACTCTGTGGTGTGGAATATCGCCGCTGTCCAACAGCTTGACGAGGTGAGGCCGTGACACGTTCAATAGATCCGCCGCTTGTTGGGTGGTCAACTCGGCATGCACGGGCATCATCGTTACCGCATTGCCCTGCGCCATCTCCTCCAAAATGCCGAGGAGCAAGGGGACGGCCGAGGCCGGCAGATCGAGCGTCTCGGCATCGGCCTGGCCGCCGTCGACCAGCCGAACTCGGAGGTTCTCATGCCGTTGCGCGTGAGCGGCCAGTTTGCGACTCGTCTCCTGAGCCGCCTTCATCTCTTGCTCGGACGGCATGCTCAATCCATTTGTCTCCGTCACCGCTCGGGCCATGATGACCACCTCGATCGACAGTCTAGCCATTAAACGAAATAAACGCAACGACGCAGATCGCGTTCGAGCCTCTGGCGGGCCCAACGCTGGACGGTCGCTTGCCGGTCGGCATCGGCATGGGAGGCCATGGCGGGCCCAGGCTACGCGCCGCGGCATGCCGGTGACAACGGAACGCTCATGGCTGCAACCGACGCCGACGCCAGCTCGTGCCGTCGTGCTCGTAGAGCACCCGCTCGTGCAACAGCGCCTCCCCTTGGACCCAGAACTCGACCCGATCGGGCACGACCCGGAACCCGCCCCACGATGGCGGCCGGGGAACGTCTTGGGCTGCGAAGGCCTCGTCGCTTTCGTCGTAGCGAGCCTGCAGCGTCTCAAGGGAGTCGAGTTCATGGCTTTGGTTCGAGGCCCAGTCGCCCAGCTGGTGCGAGCGGCGGCGCCGGGCCCAATACGCGTCAGCCTCGGCGTCCGTCAAGGGCTCGACGGGCCCGTCCACCCGGACCTGCTCGCCCAACGCCCGCCAGTAAAAGCAGAGCGACGCGTACGAATGGGCGTCGATGTGCTGGGCCTTCGGGCTCTCGCGATTGGTCAAAACACGGGCCCGCGCGATTCGACCCTTCGCACGTTGACCATCCGGATCGTCGGCCGCCCGTCGAGATCCACGGTGCCGAGGGCGGCCGCGTTCGGGTTGGTCGGCTCGGCCTGCTCGGCCCGGCCCAACGCCTCCTCAAGCATCTGCAGGGGATCGTGCGCCATGGACGCCAGCGTAACGTCTCATGATCGCCAGAGCGAGGTCGGCTTGATGAATGGGGCGCGCTGCCCCGGATGCGTTGACGTCGATCAACTGTCACTGCATGCGGTCAAGGAGAGGCCGGACTGGACCGTGGCGAGCATTGCGTTGCATCGGGGGATGAAGACGGGAGGCATGTAACCTTACGCCCTCTCAAGCGACGGAAGGGACAAGCTACTTCCCGCTCCGGCGCTTCACCGTCCGCTGCAGCCGGCGTTCCAGGTTGCGCGCCTCGCGCTCCGTCGCCGTCGTCTTCCAATCGAAGGTGCTCCAGCCCGGCTTCGTCCGCTGATGCTGCTTGAGTCGCGTTCGCAGTTGCTTGGAAGACCCGACGTAGACCGCATTCAGCCCGGGGAAGTGGAGCACATAGACGCCGGGCGTCTCCGGCACCTCGTCGATGGCCTCGTCCGTGCGCCGGTAGCCGCGCTTCCATCCCCACTCCTTGATGATCTCGTAGAGGACGGCCGCGGCCAGGGCGCCGACGATCCAATTCATGCCGCATCCTTCAACTGAATCAGCACGTGGTCGCGCAGTAGCACGGGCTTTTTCCACTTGCCATCCCGCTCGAACGCGATGAACCCGAAGTTCGCCAGCACATGCAGGTCCCGTGAGACCGACTCGATGGGCCGCCGGGCGCGCTCCGCCAAAGCCGTCACCGACTCGCTCTCGTCCTCAGCCAAAAGCGACATCAACTCGAGTCGTTTCGGCGTCAGCACCTGTCGCGAGGTCTCCGACGACAGTGCCACCAGTGCAGGCGCGTGATCGGCCTCGTCCCAATGCTCGGGGTCCGACAGCTCGCCCTCAAAGTTCGCGAACCAGGCCTCCATGACGCCCTCCCGCGTGGCCATTGCTTCGACAGCCGCCTGCAAATAGTTCAGGCCCTGTTGGAGATACTCCAGGGCTCGGGTGCGCTCGCTCAGTTCGACCCGTTCCAGGAGACGGCGGCCCCGTTCGGTCAGCTCCTCCAGTTCAGCCAGCGTGTCCTTCTCGGCCATGCGTCAATCACCGTCCTCTCCGTTCTGGCCCAAGCGCCGTCGTAGCTTGCGAATGTAGTCTCGATAATGCCGTCGAAGATCCCGCTCACAGAAACGATACGCCTCGCCCAACGGTTGATCGCGGAACGCCTCCAACTCGACCGGATGTCGCGACTCCCAGAACCGATGCACCTCGACGTGGTAGTGCTCGCAGTCGTAGCGAAGGACATCGCGAAACTCGCCGTCGGGCACGTCCCCCAGCTCCATGTAGCTGAGATTGACGCCGAACGCGTGCAGCTCCCACTTCTGACCGGGCACCTTCTTCCGTTGCATCCACGAATCAAGTCGGACCACGCAGCCCAGCTCCCGGTCCTCGAAGACCAGCGGCTCGCGCCGTCGCGGCAATTCGTACTCCGTCCGGTCATCGACTTCGGCCATAGGCCCTTCTTAGCTCGTTTAACATTATAGATCAAGTGAGGGTTCGTGTCACCTGGAACGGGAAAAGCCGCGTACTTAATCAAAGAACAGAGAGGGTTGAGTGGAATATTTCGATTTTGAGACGAGCTTTTGAAAAGCATCGGGGCTCTTCATCGCCTCATCCAGAAGTTCTCGCGCACTCAGCGATACGTAGAGCGCAGCCGAATAGGCTTGACAGTTGACGGACTTCTTCGGGTTGAATTCAATGTCGGTGAACGCCTCATAGCCGAGAAGACAACGGGCCATATCGGGGTTTTGAGCAAGTGCATTGAGATAGAGCCAGTCGTAGAACAGGGTCGACGGACGGAGCGGCCACGTCCGACCTTCAAAACTGAATGCCTTCAAATCACCGGATTCTCGGAGTCGAGGGTCTTTCTTGGCCGCCTTCGGAGAGACCCCATAGAGATCGACATACGGTCCGCCCGCTCGGAAGACCTTGCTGCCCTGGAAGGCATTCTCGACGCTCAACTGGTGCCCATTCTTCATGCTCAACTCAAGCTGAAACGCACTCAGTTCGACACCCAGCTCATCGAGGGATTTGCTGGAAATCTCCAGGATCGAGGTCAGCTGATAACTCGCTCGAGCCGCCTCGTGAAGCGATCCAATGGAGCGTTGCTTTTGTTTAACGGACATTCCGGGAAACCAAGCGAACTCGACGTCCAACTGCTCAACGAATGGTCCGTCTTCTTGAGGCACGAAGACCGGTCGATTGGCCATACATCAATCACTCACTTTGATTATCCATATGAATGGACACTATCGCCAATGGTGCCAGTCTTGTCGAGGTTGGAAAAACCGTGGACTTGCCAGATAACGACGAGCTGTTGAGCCACTGCCAAATGAATCCCGAAAACGGTGTATGCAACCCTCAGACTCGAAATGTACTTCAATAACGCAATCTGGTTCGATCGAGCCATATACAAGCACTTCAGCTTGAGGATTGGTGGGGAAAAATGGCGGAATCGCGAGGTCTTTCCTTCGATACAGTTTCCCGTTTGAGTCGCGAACGTTCTCCGCGAAAAGGTTGCGAAAACTCCTCACTGGATCTGGATCACAGCGTGCCCACATGTCTTGCGCCCGTTGACTGGCAGCATTCATATCGGCAAACTGGCAACGCTTTTCCCATAGCACACTCGAATGAATCACAAGTACAACCCATGTACAGGGGTCCGATTGCGCATTCCGGTATGCCGAGAACATGCGATAATTGGGGAAACTGATGGAGAGGCTGATGGCACTCGGCGCATGATCCAGTCGCGTCCGATCCGTTTCGATGAACGGTATGCTCCGGGCGCTCAGTGTTTCCACAGAAAGCAGACCATGGGTCAGAATACTACTCAGGTTCGCCTGACGCGTGAAGTGGCACAGATAGGGAATACGGCGCTCTTCAACGAACTTACGGATAAGGGGGGCATAGTCGAAGTAGCTGTTCGTGCTCAACCTTCTCTCCCGGATTCACTTTCCTGCGAAAGCCGCTCCCACGCCTCCAGCACCAGGCGCTTGGTGCGGTACTCGCCGAACTGCTTG
>JBDGQO010000011.1:0-5285 GCA_042219045.1 Bipolaricaulia bacterium
GACGATCTCGTGGGCCATGCCGAGCGCGAGCGCGCCGTCGGTGCCCGGCTTGGGGCCGATCCAGAGATCCGCATGAATGGAGCTCGGGTTGTAGTCGGGCGAGATGGAGACGACTTGGGCGCCGTTGTACTTGGCCTCCCAGAAGAAGTGGGCGTCGGGGATGCGGGTGACGTTCGGGTTCGAGCCCCAGAAGACGATGTATTTGGCGTGGAACCAGTCGGCCGACTCGGCGGCGTCGGTCTGCTCGCCCCAAGTGATGGGCTCGCCCGGCGGCAGGTCGCAGTACCAGTCGTAGAAACTTCCCACCGCTCCGCCGAGCAGATTGGCCAATCGAGCCCCTGAAGCGTAGGACACCGGGCTCATCGCCGGAATGGGCGAGAAGAACATCAGGTATTCGGGCCCGCTCTCCTCGATGATGTCCAGGAGTTGATCGGAGATCTCCGTGAGCGCTTGATCCCAGGAGACCCGCTGCCACTTGCCCTCGCCGCGGGCGCCGACGCGCTTGAGCGGGTATTTGACGCGCTGCTCGCCGTGGACGTAGTCGACGTAGCAGGCGCCCTTGTTGCAGCCGCGCGGGTTGACGTCCGGCACGTCGTCGTTGACGGCCGGGTAGTCGGCGGCCTGTTCCTCGCGCCAGATCATCCCGTCCTTCACAAACACCTTCCAAGAACAGGAGCCTGTGCAATTCACAGAATGGGTGCTGCGGGCGATCTTGTCCCAGCTCCACTGCTGGCGATACAGATCCTCCCAATCCCGATAGCCTTGGACGGTCACGGGCGCGGCCCCAGCGCGGGCCTCAAAGAATCGCCACTCGAGCGTGCTGACTAAGGCTGCGGCTCCCGCGCCTTTCAGAAAACCTCGTCGACTGACGCTCATGCCGGTCCTCCTTCGGAGTCGTCGATCTGCCGATAGAGTACTCCGGAGTCCGGTTTGGCACTTTGCCCCGGATCAACCTCGGGGCATGATTTACGTCAGTCGGGCTACGCGGCGGAAGTGCGCTTGCTCTCCACGGCGTTCGCCATGGCGGCAAGCGTGGTGGATTGCAGGTAGTCGATGATCTGATCGCGGAGCGGCTCAAAGTCGTCGTGCAGGGCGCAAGGGCTTTCGGTTGAGCAGCTCTCATAGCCGACGGCACAGGCGTAGAGGTCATCGTTGCCGTCGATGGCGGCGCGGATGTCGTAGAGCGTGATCTCGGCGGCCGGCTTGGCCAGCCCGAACCCGCCGCCGGGGCCCTTCGTCGAGGAGACGAGGCCGTGCTTGGCGAGCGTCTGCAGGATCTTGCCGAGGAAGTAGTGAGGCACGTCCTCATCGGCAGAGATGTCGCGAACCACGGAGCGCTCGTCCGGGTGCAGCGCCAGGTGAGTCATCGCACGGATGCCGTATTCGCAGGCCTTGGAGTAGATCATGGTTGATTCCCGATTTGAGAGCGTGCGATCTCAAATGACACGGGGTTTATAACGACTGGCGGGCCCTGCGTCAAGCGTTTGGGCCAAACGCATGTCCGGCCATCGGGGACACCGGGCGCCCGCGGAATGGACGCAGCGTCCGCTCGTCCGTGACAGCCATCCTTACGTCAGCCGACGCCGGCCTCCACGATGAACGACGTGCGACCAAGCGCGCCTTCGGAAATGAACGCCCATATGGTTCGCCAATGCGGTCAAGCCATGCTTCGATCGACGGGGCAGACGTTGCTGTGGATCGTCTGTCTAACAGCACTTTGGTCCGTCCCGACATGGGCCGATGCGGACCTGGGCATCACCAAGGCCGACGCGCCCGATCCGGTTCAGGTCGGCCAGGTGCTCGTCTACACCTTGACGGTGACGAACAACGGGCCGGATCAGGCTGCCGACGTCACTGTGGAGGACACGCTGCCCGCCAACGTCAACTTCACGGACGCCCGGGCCACCCAAGGGAGCTGTTTTCTGACGCCGAGCGGCACTGTCGAGTGTAACCTCGGCGACGTCGCCAATGGGGCCAGCGTCACGATCGAGCTCGAGCTCATCCCGACCCAATCCGGCACGATCACCAACACGGCAACGGTCTCAACGCCAACCAACGACCCGGATGCCACGAACAACGCCGTCTCCGAGGACACGAAGGTCATCGCGGCCGACTTCCGCGCGCTCAAACGCGTCAAACGGACCGTCCAGGACCCGGTCGTCCGCTACGAGGTCGAGCTGATCAACGACGGCAACTTGGATCAGCCGGACAACCCGGGCAACGAGTACGTCGATCCCCTTCCGGAGGCCGTGGACATCGTCCCGCACACGTTGCGCGCCAGCTCGGGCACGATCTCGTACGACGCCGCGAACGACCGAATTATTTGGAACGGCGAGATTCCCGCGAACGATCGAGTCACGTTGGAGTTTGCTGTGGGGACGAACCGGGGGCTGATCGTGGCCGCGTCTTCTCCCCAACGACGCGCTCATATCGCGTTCGCTTGGATCGGTTTGGCATTGCTGGGCACGCTGGTCGCCACTCGGCGGCGCCGGCTCGCGATCCTGGTGGCACTGATGGTTGCGTCAATGGGATTCATGGGCTGCTCCGGCTTCTGGACGGCACCGGCTTCGCCGGACAGCCCGACATCGCTGTGCAACCAGGGCGAGCTCCGCTTCGACGCCAACAACGACGGGACGAATAACGCGGTCCAGCCCACCGACGACCCGACCACGCCGGATCCGCAGGATCCCACGTGCGTCATCTTCATTCCGTGATGCCATGGAGCCCACACCACGGCTGACAGCACCCAGGAACCGACGCGAGCCGGCCATCGCCGTTGGGCTGCTTCTGGCCTTGGCGCTGCTCGTCATCAGCCCGACGGCGCTGGCCGACGTCACCGGCCACATCTCCTTCCACGTCGGCGCGGTGCCGCAGACGACCTCCGATGAGATCGGCTCGTTGGAGTTCGACCTGCAAAGCGATGCGACGACCACGTTGACCGTCAGCGGCCTGTCGGCCTCAGTGCACACGCACTACGGGTTGGCCGGCATCGAGGACGTGATCTTCTCCCTCAACGCGACGCTCGGCGCGTTCAACGTGCTGAGCAAGTTCGCCTTTGCGCGCTTCCCGGCGGCCACGTTGGCCCCGGCCGACTTGCGCTTCGTCAGCAAGCAGTTCGGCGTCGAGCTGAGCCTGGGCGGATTCACCGTGGGAAACACCCTCTGGATTGAGGACACCGGCTGGCCGCAGAGCCCGGCCCTCGGCATCGGCGATCTGATCCGCGTCCGGGGCCAGACGCTGAGCGGCATCACGATCACCTCGAAAACCGGTCTCTGCCTCGATCCGGCCCTCAACAAGATCAAAAAGCACGTCCTCGGCGACGTCACGGTCAGTCCGGCCTGCGTCACGAAGCCGCTGCCGAATCTGCTCGTCACGTTCCAGCGTCTGGACGTTGAAGGCATCCCCTGGGCGCCCGGCGTCACCAGCGGCGTCTCCGTGGAGTGCTTCCCCATTGCGAGCTGTGAGGTCAGCAAGCGCGTCTCGGTCAAGAAGGGCTTGATGCCCTTTTCCGTGCGGACCGACTGGACCGGGCTTTTCCAATTGGAGGACGTCACGCTCACGTTCGCGCCCGGGCCCGCCGAGTTGACCCTGCGGATCCTGCCGGATGGGACGCTCAACTGGGCGATCTTCCGCGTCTATGGCACGCTCAATCCCGATCAACATCCGGCCTCGTTCTCCACGCGGGCCTACGTGGTGCCCGGCAAGGGACTGGAGACCGTCACCAGCGAGATCCAGGTGATCCGCAGTAACCTGGAGTTGACCATGACGACCGTCTTTGCCGACGGACCGCCGCCCAGCTTCAAGGCCATCGACTTTGACGTAACCGCGACCGTGGGCGCTTTGGAGCTTCGAGCAGCATCCCGATTTACGACCCAAGGCCTGAATCAAGCCGATATTTCTACCACCGTTCGCTTTTAACGACGTCATCGACTCTTTCCCGACAATACGAGCTTTGAGCGCGATATATCTCCGCTTTCAAACGAATTGTCTCCGTAAGCATTGAAAGCCCGATGCCACAATTGCTAAACTACCGTTTGTATGCGACGTGGCAAACGTGTTGGGCTGCTGCTGTTGATCATCGGGGTGATCGCCGTCGTCGGCGTGGCCGGCTGGACGCTGCTGCCGTCGTTCCCGTCCAATCCGCCGGATTCCGCTAATCAAGCGACGTCGACGAACCAGGCCCGTTCGTCCTCGTCCGAGACGGCTCCGTCGTCGGATTCAACCGCGCAAGAAGCCTCGGCACCGGACGGACCGGACGGGACGACGTCGACGGCCTCGGGGTCCGCATCGGAGGCCGAAACGGAGGCGACTGAGGCATCCGACACACCCGATCCATCAACCGCCGCATCCGAAACGGCCGATGATACGTCCCGAGTTCCCAGCTCGGCCGAGCCCCAAACGCCGTCGGCGCAACCCTCATCGCAACCCGACACCGACGAGGGGACAGCCAGCCCCAATGGGACGCCGTCGGATGCCGAGGCCCCTGATGAATCTTCGTCGGCATCGGCCTCCCGCTCGTCATCGACCCCCTCGCCATCCACGGCCCCCAAAACCGAGAAAACCCAGCCCGTCGGCGTCGTGGAGCGGGGGGAGCTTGCGCTGGAAATCGATGGGGACCGGTTTTCGGAGGAGACCTACAAGCTGGCCCGCCGTGAGGACGGCACGCACCGGCTGCATTCGGAGGGGACGTTCTCCGTGCCGGTCATGGTTGCCGACGTCAGCTTCGATTACACGCAGACGATTCGACTTGCGTCGGCATGGCAACCGCGCAGTTACACGTTCGACCTCAGCGGGCCGCTCGGCTTCGGCAATCGCCACATCGAAGCCGAGTTCAACGCTCGCTCGGCCGACGTCACCCGCGGGGGCGGCGACAGCGAGCCGCAGACGTATCAGCTCGAGCGCGACCGCTCCGCGATCGTCGGCATGCTTGCCTCCTACACGCTGATCCCCAAGCTGCTCGGTGACGCCGACGTGGTGAATCTCTCCGCCATGGTCGTCAGCTTCCGCGGCGAGGATGGGCCGAGCGACGACAAGCTGGCCATTGTGCCCCTGCGCATCCAGCGGGCAGGCCCAGCCAAGATCCGCCCCGCGTCGGGCGGCGACGCGATCGACGTCACCCATGTGGAGCTGACGTTCAACGTCGGCTCGAGCAAGGAGGCGTCGCCGCCGTTGGACGTCTACATCCAGGGAGATAGGTTCCTCGCGCTCCACGGGCGTTTCTCCGAGGAGAGTTCGCCCTTTCGCATCTATGACCTCGAGCGTTTCCCGGACGGGTTCGAAACGGC
>JBDGQO010000011.1:5385-6863 GCA_042219045.1 Bipolaricaulia bacterium
GTTCGCCCTTTCGCATCTATGACCTCGAGCGTTTCCCGGACGGGTTCGAAACGGCATCGGACTGATCAATGGCGCACGACGGCCTTGCCCTCAGGCTCGCATCAGCCGCATCCCGTTCAGGATGACGATCAGCACCGACGCCTCGTGGACGAACATCCCGCCGGCCATGCGAACTTCCCCGACGAGCACGCCGGCCAGCAGCGCCAAAACGGTGAGGAGTGCGATGCCGACGTTCTGTCGGATGTTGTGCAACAACCGTTTGGAAAGGGCAATCGCCTCTGGGATTTTCCCCAGATTGTCGGCCATCAGCGCGATATCGGCCGTCTCGATCGCGACGTCGGTGCCGGCCGCGCCCATGGCGATCCCGATGTCGGCTTGGGCCATCGCGGGCGCGTCGTTGATCCCATCGCCGACCATGGCCACGACGTCCCCTTCGTCTTGGAGTCCTCGAATGGCGTGCTGTTTCTCTTCCGGCAAGAGGTCAGCTCGGACGTCATCGATGCCGGCTTCGGTGGCAATGGCCCAAGCTGTTCGTTCATCGTCGCCCGTGAGCATGACGACGCGCTCGACCCCGGCCTCGTGTAGCCAATGGATCATCGCGGGCGCCATCTCACGGATCTCGTCGGCGACTCCGAGTACACCGATAACCTCGTCATCGAGCGCCACCAGAACGGCCGTCTTGCCCTCAGCCTTGAGCTGGGCGAGCGACGCGTCGGCGTCCTCGGTCACCGGAATGTTGAGGTCGCTCAGCCAGGCCCGCGATCCGACGACGATCTCGTGGCCCCCGTCATGGACTCGGATGCCTCGGCCCGTTTGCGTCTCGAACGACTCGGCTTCGGCGACGTCGATCCCTCGCTCGCGGGCGCTGTCCAGGATCGGCCGGGCTAGGGGGTGCTCGGAGCCGCCCTCGGCGGTCGCGGCCCAATAGACCACCTCGTCTTCCGGGTTTTCCATGGACGATGGAAGCGGCTTACTGCCGGCTGTGACGGCCACAGCCGTCGGCTGGAGGGCAATGACGTCGGTGAGCTTGGGTCGGCCTTCCGTGATGGTGCCCGTCTTGTCCAGCGCGACGGTGCGGATCTTGCCCGCCCGTTCCAGGTGCTCGCCTCCCTTGATAAGGATGCCCGACTTGGCGGCGCGGCCGATGCCCGCAACCACGGACACGGGCGTCGAGATGACCAGCGCGCCGGGGCAGCCGATGACGAGCAGCGTCAAGGCTAGTTCGATATTCCAGGAGATGAGAAACGCCACAACGCTCAGGCCGATGATGGCGGGGGTGTACCAGTTAGCGAAGTGTTCAATGAAGCGCTGGGTCGGGGCTTTGGCTTCTTGGGCCTGTTCGACACGCCGCACGATGCGCGCCAGCGTCGTGTCGGCGCCGACGCCCTCGGCGCGGATGTTCAGCAGGGCGGCTTGGTTGACCGTGCCGGCGAAGACCGGATCGTCGCTCGCTTTGTTCGTGGGTATCGGCTCACCCG
>JBDGQO010000011.1:6963-11196 GCA_042219045.1 Bipolaricaulia bacterium
GTGCCGGCGAAGACCGGATCGTCGCTCGCTTTGTTCGTGGGTATCGGCTCACCCGTGATCGCGCTCTCGTCGACATGGGACTGACCGTCGACGACGGTGCCGTCAACGGGCACGTTTCCACCAGGCTTCACGATGACCGTCTCGCCGACTTGAATCGCCTGGGGCGCGACCTCGACCTCTTGGCCGTCACGCAGGACAGTGGCCCGTGCGGGCGCCAGGTCGAGAAGGTCCTTGAGCGCCCGGCGGGTGCGGCTCATCGTGCGCGCCTCCAGATAGGCTCCCAGGATGAAGAGGAACGTCACGGCGGCGGCCTCCCAGGCGTTGCCGATCACTAAGGCGCCTATAGCGGCAATTGTCACCAGCAGCTCGATGCTGACGCGGCGGTTGAGCGCATATTGGAGCGCTCGCCACGCGATGTCGGCGCCGGCCGCGGCGGCCGCTGCGGTCATCAAAACGAGCCTTGCTAGTTGCCATGAGAAGAACGTGCTGGCGACCAGCGCCGCCGCGATCAGTCCGCCACTCACGATGGTCAGGACCAGACGGCGCTGGGCCGGTATGCCCCACCAAGAAATCAGGGTTGTCAGTGTCATAGTGTCACTCCTCAAAACGCCGAAACTTGGGCGTCGTAGCCGACGGATTGGATCGTCTCGCGGAGCGTCTCTTGGCTCACGCGCTCGGCGTCGTGCTGAACTTCGATGCGCCCCGTGTTGAAGTGAACAGTGGCGTCATCGACGCCGTCGAGCGCGGTCAAGGCGCTTTCGATGTTGGCCACGCACGAGGGGCACGAGAGGTCGTCGCTGCGCAGTGTCGTCGTCATGGTTCGTTCGCCTCCATGTGCTGGGATTGCACCCTCAACCTACGCCTCTCCAATCGAAGCATACATGAGCTGGCTTAATTTGCCTCAATCCGTTCCAGCGTCGATGACGACTGACGACGCGTGATATGTGCGGATATTTGATCTGGCTCATGGAATCGCGAGTGACGACCGCCTAAGCTCAGAACGAACCATTGCCCGGAAAGAAGCCGATATGCGGCCCATAATGTGGATCGTTCTGGTTGTGCTGGTGGCGGTGGGTGGAGCAGCCGTCTGGCTGACGCCGGAGCGGAGCCCGACCGAATCAGCCCGGCCAACCTCCATTGAATCCAGTTCGGACGTGGACTCGAGCGAGCCGCGCCCGCTCAAGCTGCTCATGGTCGAACTCGCTCAGGACATGGCCCGGGTCAACGACGGCATCTGGCACGGCGACCGAACGATGATCGCGGACGGCGCCCAAGCCATCGCCGACCATCCGGAGATCCTCCCGAGCCAAATGGAGACCCTCAAGGAGAAGCTGGGCGAACGGTTCTCGGGCTTCGTGGGGCTCGATCAAGCCGTGCACGACATGGCGGCCGAGCTCGCCCAGAGCGCACCGAAGGCGGACATGCGTGCGATCGTCCAGTCATATGGCCAGCTCCAACAGGGGTGCGTCTCCTGCCACGCGGGCTATCGCGACGAGGTTCGCGAGGTGCTCTATTGAGCTTCAGGCCCCGATGCGCCGGCGTTCGCTCGGAATCCCTTGGACACTTGAACGTAGCAAGAAGGAAGTCCGCCAATGATCGGCAGCATTCTTAAATGGAGCGGGGTCGCGATTGTCGCATTTGGCGATCGTGATCCAATTCGTGCCCTATGGACGCGATCACAGCAACCCGCCCGTTAAAGGCGAGCCGTCGTGGGACAGTCCAGAGACACGGACGCTCGTCGAGCGAGCATGTTTCGACTGCCACAGCAACGAGACCGACTGGCCCTGGTACAGTCACATCGCGCCGGCGTCCTGGCTGGTGCAGCGCGACGTCATGGAGGGCCGCAAGGCGCTCAACGTCTCCGAATGGCCCCAGAACGGCGATGAGGCGAGCGAAGCCGCCGAGGCGGTCCAAGAGGGCGAGATGCCCATAGCCATCTATACCTGGCTCCATTCGGAGGCCCGTCTGAGCGATGCGGAGCGCCAGCGGCTCGTTCAAGGGCTAAGGGCGACGTTCGGGACGGAGGCGTCTCGCGAGTAATCAGAATGATTGATCGCCGAGGCCGTGCCGCAACAACGGGTCAACGGATGATTCGATGATCGCCGTCATGGAATAGCACAACCCGAATCATCAAGTTCGACTAAGCGGATTCTGCAACGAAGGGGAGGATCATCGTGCCGCTGCACTGTGACACGATGGATGGGCCGATGGTGACCGCTGCCCAAGAAGCCCCGTGAATTCAACATAGGATAAGGTTGGCCCAATAGCCTTTCCGGAAGGGAACATGACAATGGAGCTGTTCGGCATAGCGCTCGCACTGGGGACCATCGGTTTTGTCGCAGGCTTGGTGGGAGCCGTGGTTGCCGCTTACGCGACCCGAAGTGAGACATCCACCCTCACCAGTTATGTGCAACATTTCGCGGCCGGCCTGATCATCGCGGCGGCCACGCTCGATCTGACCCCGAAGGCGCTGCAATCAGGCGGAGGATGGCCTTTGCTCTTGGGATTCGTATTGGGCACCGCCTTCATGCTGACGTTGCGGGCGCTGCTAAACAGGTTCGGCCATGGCCACTCGCATGATGAGCGGCGCCGCGATGACCACGATCGGGGGGGGTCACGAGCACGACCTCGGTGACACTCAAGCGGCGGTGCACACAGGTGGCAATTTGCGCCTGGCCATCGCGCTCGCGATCGTCGTCCTGATCGATGGCGCCATCATCGGCGTCGCTGTTTCCGCCGGAGGCGCGGGCGGCGCCGTCCTGATCGCGATCGCCCTCTCCATCGACCTGCTCTTCGTCGCTGCTTCCACGGCCGGGTCCATGCGGGCGAGCGGTGGCTCGATCGGCCGGTCGATCGGTGTCAGTGCCTTCGTCGCCGTCATGATGCCGATCGGTGCCGTGCTCGGCGCCTTGGTTTTCGCGGGTGTCCCCGCTCCGGTGCTGGTCGTGGGTCTGGGCTTCGGTGCCGCCGCGCTGCTGTACACCGCGATTGCGGAACTGCTGGTTGAGGCCTACGAGATCAAGGAGAGCACCTGGACCATCGCTATGATGGCTGCCGGTTTCATGGTCTTCCTCATCCTCATGATGCTGAGGTAGCTTCCATCCACAAAAGCTCAGGGATCCACATGATGATTCATCAACTCTTCACTCAAATAACCCTCTGTGCCGTTGTAGGAAGGACACCCGGGTGCAAAACCAACCAGAATGAGTTTTGTCTTCCGCATCACCCAGACTGTCCGCTCAACGGTTCAACAGGAGTTTGGTGGCGCTACGGCTCTCAGAACCCACCCTCTCAATGACCGGCCCTTTAAGAAGACGTGAAGTCCGGCTCCTGTTACATCCAGATCCGCTCGGGCGGGTCGGATCGGGCGGCTTGAGCCCTTCCTTGTGAGCGACGGGCGACGCACAAAGTTGACGCCGGCTCTGTCAGCGGCCGTTGGACAGCGTTGCGGAACTGAACGGCTCATATGTTGCACTGTCGATCTGTGTCTTCCTCAGGCGCCCGGGCACCTCACGATCAGCGGCGGATGGGTGCGCCAAGACGCCCGTACCCTCAGCCCTCCGTCGGCTCGTACGCGCCCGGCACGCTGCGGAAGCTGATCGCGAGACGATTCCAGCCGTTGATGGCCACGACCGCCACGGTCAGATCGACCAACTCGCGCTCGTTGAAGTGGCGCCGAGCCTCGGCGTAGATCGCGTCGGGGACGCGGCTCCCACTGACCTGCGTGACGGCCTCGCCCCAGGCGAGCGCCGCCCGCTCCCGATCGCTGAAGAACGGGGTCTCGCGCCAGGCGTCCAGCGCGTAGAGCCGCTGTTCGCGCTCGCCGCCCGCGCGGGCGTCCTTGGTGTGCATGTCGATACAGAAGGCGCAGCCGTTGATCTGGGAGACCCGCACCTTGACCAGTTCAAGCAGCGACGACTCCAGGCCGCTCTCCCGGACGTAGTCCTCCAGCGTGTCCATCGCCTCGAGCGCGCCGGGGGCGACGTCGGCCATGTCCAGACGGGCCGTCATGGCCGCCCGCCTCGCGCTTGCGCCCCGGCCGCTAGTTCCCGTTGAAGGTCCGCCAGCAGCGCGTCGAGGTCGTCCACGTGGCAGACGAACGGGGTGTCCGCCAGCGGCGTGATATGGATCCGCGGCCCACACTCCGACCGTGGGTCGACGCCGTGCTGCTCGAAGACCTCGACGGCGTTCGGAACTCGCTCCAGCGCCTCGGCGACCGTCGTCTCCGGTGTG
>JBDGQO010000011.1:11296-12645 GCA_042219045.1 Bipolaricaulia bacterium
CGATAGTCCTCGGCGACGATCGCCCCGACCGTGCGGTCCGCCTGCGTCTGGGTCGTGTGGGCTGTGTTCATGTTGGATCCGTCTCCCTTTCTGTTGGTGATGGCTCGCGGTCATTCGTTGGGCTCGTGTCGTCCCATCTCGTCGATCGCCACAGCCGAGTGGGCGTAGGCACCCCCGGCCCGCATCTCGGCCGCCACCCAGATCGCCTCCATGATCTGCTCGTCGGAGGCCCCATGCCGTTTGGCTTCCTCCGTGTGACTTCGAATGCAGTAGGGGCATTGCGTCACGTGGGCCACGGCGACCGCGATCAGCTGCTTCGTCGCCTCCGACAACTCGCCCTCGGCAAAGGCGGCTCGACTGAAGTTTTTAAAGGCTTCGGCCGCCTCCGGGGCCAGCTCGGCCCGACGCCGGGCGATTTCCCGCGAGGCGGGCGGCAGCATCTCGTCTGGCGCGTCGCTCATGAGCGTCCCTCGCTTTCGGATGTCGGGTTTCTCCCTTGATGTTCGGCCGGGTCGGCGTCGTTGGTGATCGGCTCCACTTCGAGCGTGTCGGAATAGGCGACGAACCGCTTGACCCGGAGCGCGTTCGGACGCAGGTGGGAATCGCAGTTGCAGCGCAGCCGCAGCGGCTCGCCCGTCCGAAGGGCCCGCTGGATCTCGGCCCATGCCGAATCCGTCGCAAGCATCCAACCGCCCTCGGCGGTCAGGATCGCTGGCCCTTCGGCCAAAACCTCATCGCCCGTGTCCGGATCGGTCAGACGGGCATGCGCGTCGAAGGCGAACTCGGGCGCGAGGTATCGGCCTCGCTCCAGTCGATCGGTCGGTTGGGTTCTCGTCATGTCGCTCACCTCTCCCGTTCTTCTTCGAGATCGTAATCCCAGTAGCCCGGCCCCTCCGTGAAGAACCGCGCGTTGCGCTCGATGGCATCTCGATAGGCGGCTGGCAGGTCCTCCTCGGGATAGATCGCGTCCGAGGGACAGACGGCGGCGCAGGCTCCGCAGTTGATGCAGGTTTCGGGGTCGATGTAGAAGTGGGGCCATGCCTCACTACCTCTTGGGCCCGGTACGATGCAGTCAACCGGGCAGACCTCGACGCAGGCGCCGTCGCGCGTGCACAGCTCCGTGATCACAAACGCCATCGTGGACTCCCTTCCAGATCTCGAGCCGGCAAAACTCGGACTTATCTGGTCCACGTTTAGCGTAGCACGGACGACGCCGCGGCACATTGATCTCGATCAATTATCCGCATGCGGCGTCGCGACCGCGCCGCGTCCGATTCCGCGAGGGCAATAAGAATGGCGAATGAGATCGCGCCTAAGAAAAGCCGGTGGTTCCGGCAGGCATCAACTCG
>JBDGQO010000012.1:0-4974 GCA_042219045.1 Bipolaricaulia bacterium
ACGGCTCGAGTGGCTGGCGTTTCCGGATGCGCCGCCGTTGCAACCTTGCCCGCTTTAACGGTTGCTTGAGCGTCAACTGACGTCTGAAGTTGACGGCAGCGGAGGGCGAGGTCTAGCATGAGAGGTGAATCAGGTGTCAGGAAAGAACGACCCCAATTGAGCACCGTTGAAGCCAATGGCATCCGGATCGCCTACGATCGACGCGGCCAAGGCCCATCGCTCGTCATGATCGCGGGTATTGGCTACGGCGCTTGGGTCTTCGAGAAGCAGCTGCCGGCTTTCACTCCTCATTTCGACACGATCGCCTTCGACAATCGCGGCGTCGGCGACAGCGACAAACCGGACGAGCCCTATTCCATCGATCTGTTTGCGCAGGACACGCTCGGCCTCATGGACGCGCTCGACATCGAGCGGGCCCACGTCCTCGGCGTGTCCCAAGGGGGCATGGTCGCATTGCAGATGGCGCTGGATGCCCCGGATCGAGTGGCGCGGCTCATCCTAGGCGCGACCACGCACGGCGGCCCGAACATCGACTACCCCGACATGGAGGTCATCCAGTTTCTCGGCCAGCGATCCGGAACGCCCGAGGAGCGGTTCCAGAAGGGCCTCGAGCTGTCATTCAGCGACGCGTTTCGCCGATCGAACCCTCCGGAGCTCGAACGCCTCCGCGATCAGCTGCGTGATCGTCGGCAGCCGGACGACGCCTACAACCGCCAAGCGATGGCGCCGATCACGTTCAACGCGGAGCCGCGCCTCGGCGAGATCATTCATCCTGCGCTCGTCATCACCGGCAGCGCGGACCGCGTCGTGCCGCCGGCCAACAGCGAGCGCCTGGCGGAGAAGCTGCCGAACGCCCAATTGGAGATCCTGAACGGCGCCGGCCATCTCTGTTTCATCGAGCGGGCCGAGACGTTCAATCAGACGGCGATCCAGTTCCTGCTGAAAGGAGCGTCATGACGCTGCGCGAGTCCTATGACAACATTCCGCTTGCTTGGGTCGGCGATTGGGTCGGTCGACGGGCGCAGCTGACCCCGAAGCGCGAAGCGATCTACGACACGGGCGGCGAGGAGCGGTTCACCTACGAGGCCTTGAACGAGCGCGCCAACCGCCTCGCGGCCCATCTGGTGGATGAGGTGGGGCTTGAGTCGGGCGATGTCGTGAGCTTCATCGCCCGCAATCGCGTCGAGTTGCTTGATCTCTACTTCGCCTGCGGCAAGACGGGCTTGATCCTGGCGCCGCTCAGCCATCGCCTCGCCAAGCCCGAACTGGACGATCTGCTCGACCGACTGCGACCGAAGGCGTTCCTCCATGAGACCGCGCTCGCCGAGACCGTCGACACGCTGGCCGTCCCCGCGTCCGTGGCCGCGTCGATCCCCCTCGCCGACGACGCCGACTCGGATTATGACCGACGCCTCGCGGGCGCCGAGCCGCGCGACATGAATCGGCCCTTGGCCATGAACGCGCCCTTTTTGTACGTCCACACCGGCGGCACCACCGCCACCCCGAAGATCTGCATCGTGACGCATCGGCAGATGATCTGGAACTCCTTCGATCTCATCGCCACGGGATCCGGCGGGGCCGGCATGGAGGGCCGAGAGCTCGTCACGTTCCCGTTCTTCCACGTCGGCGGCTGGAACACCGTCACGCCCATCTTCCATCTGGGCGGATCTGCGGTGCTGATGCGTGATTTTGCCCCTGATCTCGCGTTGGAGCTCATCGAACGCGAGCGGATTACCCACTTCGGCGGCGTCGAGGCGATGTTCCGGTTCATGATGAACAGCGAGAAATTCGACGACGCCGATCTGTCGAGCGTTGCCTATATCAACTCGGCGGGAGCGCCCTGCGCCGAAGACGTCATGGAGGCGTTCTGGGCCAAAGGCGTGCCGATGACCCAGTCGTATGGGCTCACCGAAGCCGGCCCGAGCAACTTCATCTTCGTCCCCGACGAGGCGAGCTTCGACAAAGCCGACATAGAGCGCCACGCGGACAGCATCGGCTTCCCCATGTATCATTGCGACGCCGAGATCGTCGACCCCGACTCGCACGAGCCCGTCCCGCAGGGCGAGATCGGCGAGATCCGCTTCCGCAGCCCGCACAACTTCGAGGGGTATCTGGACGATCCGGATCGCACGGCCGAGACGATCGACGACGAGGGCTGGGTCTATTCCGGCGACTTGGCCAAGCAGGATGAGGACGGCTTCGTCACAATCGTCGGCCGCGCCGACAACGTCTTCTTCAGCGGCGGCGAAAACATCTCGCCCGAGGAAATCGAGACCGCGCTCGCCCGGCATCCAGCGGTGGCCCAGGTTGGGGTCACCGGCGTCCCCGACGAGGAGTGGGGCCAGGTCGGATTGGCGGCCGTCGTGCTGGAGTCGGACGAGGAGACCGCGGACGAAGCGGCGTTGCAACGATTCTGTCGCGAGCACCTGGCGGGCTTTAAAGTGCCCAAGCACGTGCGCGTTGTGGACGAGCTCCCGTTGACTGGCGCGGGAAAGATCGACCGCAAGCAGATTGCCAATTTGATCGACGAGGAGGAATAGGAGGACGTTACGATGTCACTCGAGGACAAAGTCGCGATTGTGACCGGGGCCGGCCAAGGCATCGGCCGCACGACGGCACTGCGCTTCGCCCGCGACGGCGCCCAGGTCGCCGTCGTGGAGATCAACGAGGAGACGGGCCAATCGACCGTCCAGGCAATCCAGGATCAAGGCGCTGAGGCGTTCTTCGTCCACGCTGACGTGGCGGACAACGCCGATGCGGCGCGCATGGTCGACACGGTCCACGAGCACTTCGGCAGGATCGATGTTCTGATCAACAACGCGGGCATCCTGCGCGACGCCCAGCTCCACAAAATGGAGGAGAGCGACTTCGACGACGTCATCAACGTCAACCTGAAGGGCACGTTCAACTGCACCCAGGCCGTCGCGCCGATCATGCGCGAGCAAGGCTCGGGATCAATCGTCAACGCCGCATCCGTCGTCGGCCTCCACGGCAACTTCGGGCAGACCAACTACGTCGCCAGCAAGGCCGGCGTCATCGGCATGGCCAAGACCTGGGCCAAGGAGCTGGGCCGCAAGGGCGTGCGCGTCAACGCCGTCGCGCCCGGCTTCATCGGCACGGAGATGATCCAGAGCATGCCCGAGAAAGTCCTCGATCAGATGCAGAGCCAGGTGCCCATGGGCCGCCTCGGCGACCCCGAGGAGGTCGCGGCCGTCTACGCGTTTTTGGCCTCGGATGAGGCCAGCTACATCAACGGCACGGTCATCAGCGTCGACGGGGGGGTTGTCGTCTAGATGGGCTCCGCGAAGATCGTCGGGACCGGCCGCTACGTCCCCGACCAATGCGTCACCAATGAGGCGTTCAACGAGCGCTACGGCCAGGACGTCGACACGTTCCTCCGCGAGCAAGTCGGCATCGAGGAGCGCCACTTCGCCGCCGAAGACGAACTCGGCTCGGATTTGGCTGTGAATGCGGGCCAGAAGGCCCTCGACGAGGCCGGCTTGAGCCCCGAGGACGTCGACATGCTCATCGTCGCCACCGACACGCCCGACTACATCTCGCCCGCGACCGCCAACGTCGTCCAGCACAAGCTGGGCGCCACCAACGCTGGGGTGTTTGACCTCAACAACGCCTGTGCCGCGTTCGTGAGCGGCTTGATTACCGCGTCGAAGTACCTGGGCACGGAGCCAGATCGGTACCAACACGCGTTGGTGATCGGGACGTACGCGATGAGCCATTACGTCAACTGGGACGACTACAAAACCGCCACGATCTTTGCCGACGGCGCCGGGGCCGTGGCGCTGCGGGCTTCCGAAAATCCGGGCATCCTCAGCTCCAGCCTCGCCGCAGATGGCCAATACCACGACTACATGGGCGTCTACGTCGGCGGCACGTATCAAATCCCCGACGAGGCCAACCTCGACGACAAGCATCTCGTCATTGCCAAGCGCTTCCCACCGGAGCTCAACGTCACGAACTGGCCGAAGCTCATCCGCGAGGTCGTCGCCAACGCCGGTCGCGAGGTGAGCGAGATCGACCGCGTCTACTTCACCCAGATCAACGTCAACACGATCAAGGCCGTCATGGAGGATTTGGACTTGCCGCTGGACCGGACCCACTGGATTATGGACAAGTACGGCTACACCGGCTCGGCCTGCATCCCCATGGCGCTCGACGATCACATCGAGCAAGGCAACGGGCCACAGCCCGGGGACTTCGTCGTCTTTTGCGCCTCCGGCGGCGGCTACGCCATGGCCGCGGCGGCGTTCGACTGGTAGCCCCATGCCCCATATCTCCATCGATGGCCGACGCTGGTTTTACGATCTCCATGGGGACGAGCATGCCCCGCTCGTTGTCCTCGCAAACGGGGTCCTGGCGGAAGCGCGCGACTGGCACTCGCATGTCGAGGTGCTCGCGAGCGACTATCGCGTCCTGACGTTCGACTTTCCCGGCCAAGGGCAATCCGATCCGTTGGAGCGATCCCTGAGCATCTCCGAACAGGCCGAAGGTGTGACGGCTCTGTTGCATACATTGGACGCGGTGCCGATCCACTGGATCGGCATCTCCTACGGCGGCGAGGTCGGCTTGCAGTTGGCTGTGGATCATCCCGGCTACTTGCAGGGCCTCGTGGTTGCCGATAGCGTCGCTGCCGTGGGCACGTACTTGGCCTGCCGAGGGGAGGCATGGTGGGCTGCAGCCCGGACGGGCGATGCCGACCTGCTCTATCGCGTCTGCACGTCGGACATCTTTTCGGCGGCCTTCATTGCCTCAAATCCCGAGACGATGTCGACGATCCAACAGGGATTTCACGCGCTGGATCTCGATTCGATCGCTGGCCTTCTTGAGGGTTACCTCGACTACGATGTCTCCGCCCGTCTGTCGGAAATCAACGTTCCTACGATGGCCCTCTGTGGCGAACTCGACCTGATTAAGCCGCCCACGGCGATGCGCCCCTTGGCTGAAGCCATTCCGAAC
>JBDGQO010000013.1:0-83220 GCA_042219045.1 Bipolaricaulia bacterium
CGCCGAGCGCCGCAAGCTCCGTGACCGGCATTCGGCGATCGAGATGGTCAAGGACATCGTCGACGCCAGCCCCGATCTATTGGATCAGGTTCCGCGCGAGGGGCGCTCCATTGTCGCCATGCTCGCGGAGGACCGGGGCCAAGTGGCCGTGGACGAGATCCGGAACGCCCTCAGCGAGCAGCTGGGCGAGCGCTACCAGCTGGCCTCTCAAGACCTGTCCAATGACCGCGTCCAGGTCGTCGTCAGCGTGGAGCCGGAATTCGCCGAGGCCGTCCAAGAATACCTGGATGCCAAAGGATTCCGTCCCATCTCGCTTCCGGCCCACGTCGAGGAGCTTGACTTCCCCGAGGCGATCCCTCAACTGCGCCGGGACGACCAAGAGATTCCGGAACGCCTCGAGGAGATCAATCGCGAGCTTCGCGAACTGGGCCAAGAACACGGCCCGCGCATGCTGGCGCTCGCGTGGGCCTTAGAGAATCGGCTCACCCAAGTCGACGCGTCGGAGCGATTCGGCTACACGGACTATGCGTTCGTCGTCTCTGGGTGGATTCCCAGCGATGAGTACGACGAGCTCCAGTCGACGCTTCAGCAGGAATTCCCTGACATCGTCATCAATGAGGACCCGAGCGAGGTAGGCCACGACGAGGTGCCCGTGGCGTTCGTGCAATCCGACTGGTCGCGCCCGTATCAACTTATTTTGAACATCTTCGGCACGCCGAAACACGGCACGGTCGATCCGGTCCCCGTGATCAGCCTGTTCTTTCCCATTCTGTTCGCCCTCGTCGTCGGCGATCTCGGTTATGGATTGATCATCGTCGGGCTGGCGCTGTGGGCTTTGCGCGGCTTTCCCGGCCTAAGCAACCCGACACTGAAGCGACTGCCCGAGTCCGATACCGGGCGGGGCGCCATGAAGATGCTCCAGCATGGCGGCATCTTCTCCGTGATCGCGGGCGTGCTTTTCGGCGAAGTGTTTGGCCTTGAAATCCATGGGCTCATCCACATCGGTCCTTGGCCCTTCCCGCGCGTCGAGCATGCCTATGGCGCCAGCCCCAGTCCGGCCGCCTGGCTGTTGCCCTTGACGCTGATCCTCGGGGCCGTCCAAGTCGTGGTCGGGCTTATCTACGGCATGGTGACGACGCTGCGCTTCGCGGACCGCCGACACGCTTACGCGAAGTTCGGGCTGTTGCTCGGCCTGATCGCTTTCACGCTGATCATCGGCGATCTGTCGAGCCAGGTTCCGTTCTTGGCGAACATGGCTCTGCCCGGTGCGGTCGTGCTCGCGATCGGGATCCCGTTCATGGCAATGGGCGGCGTGACGACGTTGTTGGAGATGTTGTCGCCGTTCATTCACTTGCTCTCGTTTGCCCGAATCATGGGGTTTGCGGTCGCGGCCGTCATGCTGGCGGTCGTCATCAACAACTTCGTCGGCTGGCTCTCCGGGACGGTCGTCATTCTAGGCGTGATCCTTGCCGCGATCGCCGCTGTCGTGCTGCACACGTTCAACCTGGTGCTGCACATCTTCGAGGGCGCCATCCAGTCCGCTCGTCTTCAGTGGGTGGAGTTCTTCGAAAAGTTTTTGCTGGAGGAGTTGGGAGGCATCCCCTATCAGCCGTTCGATCGAGTGGGGGTCGAGGTGCTCAGCGAGGACCGCTAACGCGAACCGATTCAGATAACCCAGAGCAAGGAAACCAATCCATCACGGAAACAACCGAGAGGAGGACATCGGCATGACCCATAAGCGAGTTCGGCAGATCAGCTTGGTGCTGTTCCTTATCGGCGTGGCCCTCATCGGGGGAACGGCGATCGGCTTGGCCCAAGAGGAGGGCGAAGCGGCTACCGGTTCGTCGATAGGTGAGGGCCTGGCCAGTTTGGGCGCGGGCCTCGCCTTTTTGGGCGGGGCGATCGGCACGGGATTGGCCCAGTCGCGTGCCGTGGCCGCCGTCGTCGGCTCGGTCGCCGAGGATCCGGGCCAGCTTGGCACGGGGATTCTGTTGATCGTGATTCCCGAGACGCTGGTCATCCTCGGCTTCGTGGCGCTCTTCCTAATCTAAGCGACGTTCCCTATGGAACTACTCAATCGGATCGAACAAGAGGGCGAGCAGAAGGCCCAACAGATTCGCGAGGAGGCGGAAGAACAGGCCCAGCGCCGCCGCGAGGAGGCCGAACGCGAGATTGAACAGTGGCGCGAACAGACGCTGACAGACGCCAAGGCGCGCATCGAGAACGAAAAGCGACTCATCACCAGCCGCGCCCGCGCCCAGGCCCGCTCGACGGTGCTACGCGCCAAGGCCGACGCCGCCCGCGCGCTCTACGATAAACTATCCGAGGAAGCCGAGCGGCTCCGTGAGGACGCTGACGCCTACAAGTCGTTCCTCCAGAACTGCCTCAAGGAAGCCGAATCGGAGATCGGCGGGGATCTAGTCGTCCAGTTTGACGAGCGCGATCGGGCCATCTTCGACGAGCTGTTGAGCGGCACGAACCACCAGATGGGCACGTCGATCCAGACGATCGGCGGCTTCATCGCCACCAGCGCGTCGGGCGACCTGCTCCTGGACAATCGACTGGAGACGCGCATCGAGAACCTCATTCGCCAGCATCGGCCCGAACTGAGCAAGCAGCTATTCCAGGAATAAGCAAGCCGAGGCGCGCTGCGGCGTGAGATGGAGGAGGCAGGCATGGCTTACGAGTACCTCAACACCCGGCTCCGCTACCTGAGGTCGCGGCTTCTGGGTCCCACGGAATTCGGATCCTATCTCGATACGACCGACTTCGAGGAGTTCACGGCCGCGCTGGCGGAGACGGACTACGCCGACGAGCTCGAGCGCGCGTCGGTGGAGCATGCCGGTTACAACATGGTCGAGCAAGCCATCGTCGCACACACCCAGCGCGTTTTTCAGAAGCTGCACGACATGGCGTTCGACGAGCCGAAACAGTTGATCGGGCTGATCCTGGAGCGCTTCGAGGTTTTCAACTTGAAGACCATCTTCCGTGGGTTCCATGCGGGCACCGACGCCGACACCATCCGTGAGAGCCTCTTTCCGACCATCCTGTATCCGACCTCGTTCTACGAGACGCTCCTGGAGCGCGAGGGCATCGACGCCATCATCGATGAGCTCCTCAGCGTGGGGAACCGTTACTACCGCCCGCTTTCGGCGGCGTATCCCGACTACGAGTCGAGCGGGCAGCTGGCGACGCTGGAAGTGGCGCTCGACCGCCATTACTTCGCTGGCTCGGAGTCCATGCTCGATCAGATGGACAGCCCCAACGCCGAAGCGGTGCGCCACATGCTCGGCACCGAGGTCGACATCCTCAACCTCGTCTACGCCATGCGCGTGCTCGAGACGACGGTCGACACGGCCGAACGGGATCGATACGTTCTCCAGCGCGGCGCACGGCTCGACGAGGGCACGATCCGATCGCTGATCGAGAGTCCGGACCGGGCGACGTTCGTTCGCAACGTGGCGGAGACCTACTACGGTCGGCGCCTGGAGGCGCTGGACGAGTCCATGGACGCCAACGCCTTCCAGGAGCAGTTGGAAAACCTATTATATCGAGAAATGACGCACTTGGAGCCGGGCCAGTTCTTCGACATCGGCCTCGCCGCCACCTACATCTGGCGGATCAACGCCGAGGCCATCAATCTCCGGGTCATCGCCGGCGGCCTCTATCGCCGGGCGTCGCGCGCGGAGATCGAACGCCGACTGATCCGGGTGCCCGGCATGATCCCCGAGGAGGTGGCGAGCGCATGAAGCCGATCATCGTCTCGCCCACGGAGTTGGCCGACGGGTTCCGCCTGGCCGGGATCCGCGTCTTCGAGATCGACGAACGATACGAAATTCAACCGCGGATCGAGGAGATCATCACCGCGATTGGCGAGATGGCGGACGCGGCGATCGTGCTGGTCGACGAGCGCTACATGGCCCCGTTCGAGGAGGCTTTCGCCGCGAACGACCTCCCCATGGTCGCCTCGTTTCCGTCGAATCAGATTGACCACGACCAACCCTACATCGACGAGCTGACGCTGCGATATTTGGGCCAGAAGCTTCACATAGGGGGCGAAGACGAATGAGCCGCATTGAAGGACAGATCACCCGGATATCCGGGCCGGTTGTCAACGCGAAGGACATGGAAGGCATCAAGATTCGCGACCTCGTCGAGGTCGGTGACCTCGGCCTCATCGGCGAGGTCATCGAGATCCAGGGCGAAGAAATTTCCATCCAAGTCTACGAGGAGACCGATGGGCTGACGGTCGGCGAACCCGTTACGAGCGACGGGCAGCCGTTCCTTGTGGAGCTCGGTCCCGGTCTATTGGGATCGATCTACGACGGGATTCAGCGCCCGCTCAACGCCATCCGCGAGCAGTCGGGCAACTTCATCGAGCGCGGCACCACGGGCGACCCGCTCCCGCTCGACACAAAATGGAGCTTTGAGCCCTGGGTCCAATCGGGCGACGAGGTCAGCTTCGGCGACATCATCGGCACCGTCAACGAGACGCCCGCGATCACCCATCGAATCATGGTCCCGCAGGGCATCGAGGGCCGCGTCGAGGGGGTCGAGTCGGGCGAGTTCACCATTCAGGATCCCGTCGCCCGCTTGGAGGACGGCACCGAGATCGGGATGACTCAGACTTGGCCCATCCGGACGCCCCGCCCGGCTCAACAGAAGATTCCCACGAGCATTCCGCTCATTACGGGCCAGCGAATCTTCGACGTCTTCTTTCCCGTCCCCAAGGGCGGCAACGCCATCATTCCCGGCCCCTTCGGCTCGGGCAAGACGGTCACGCAACAGTCGTTGGCCAAGTGGTCCGACGCCGACATCGTCATCTACATCGGCTGCGGCGAGCGCGGCAACGAGATGACCGAGGTGTTGACCAAGTTCCCCGAGTTGGAGGACCCGACCACCGGCACGCCCCTGATGGACCGCACGATCCTCATCGCCAACACCTCCAACATGCCGGTGGCGGCCCGGGAGACCTCCATTTACACGGGCATCACGCTGGCGGAATACTACCGCGACATGGGCTACGACGTCTCGCTCATGGCCGACTCCACGAGCCGCTGGGCCGAGGCGCTGCGCGAGATCTCCGGGCGTCTGGAGGAGATGCCCGGTGAAGAGGGCTATCCGCCGTATCTCGCCAGCCGCATCGCCCAGTTCTACGAGCGCAGCGGCCGCACCGTCTGCATCGGGGAGGGCGTGCCCGAGGGCCAGGAGCGCGTCGAGACCGAGGCGGCCTCCGGCCGCGAGGGCTCCGTGACCGTCATCGGCGCGGTCAGTCCGCCGGGCGGCGACTTCTCCGAGCCCGTGACGCAGAATTCCCTGCGCATCGGCGGCGCCTTCTGGGCGCTGGACGCCTCGCTGGCCTACAGCCGCCACTTCCCCGCCATCAACTGGCTGACGAGCTACACCCTCTACACCGACGCGCTGCGCGACTGGTTCAACGAGGAGCTGGGCGAGTCGTTCATCGACATGCGCAACGAGATCATGCAGATCCTGCAGAAGGAGGACGAGCTGAACAAAATCGTCCAGCTCGTGGGCAAGGAGTCCCTCAGCAACCCGGACAAGCTGCTGTTGGACCTCGCTCGATTCATCCGGGAGGTCTTCCTGCGCCAGAACGCCTTCGATCCCATTGAGGCCCACTGCTCGCCGCTGAAGAGCCACTACATGATGCGGGCGATCTTGACGTTCTACGAGCGCTGTCAGGAGCTTCTCGACGAGACGAGCTACAACGCCATCTTGGAGCTGCCCGAGTGGGATCAGCTCGCCGAGATGGGCAGCTATCCCAACGAGGATTTCCAGGGTCGGTTCGAGGAGCTCATCGAACAGCTGCGCGCGGCCGGCCGCGCCACGTCCGAGCAGGCAGAGGCCGGCGAGGCCGTGGCCGGCGACTGAGCGAAGGAGGATGTTTCCATGGCAACGGAACTCTACGCGAAGGCCCATCGCAAGATTCAGGACATCAAGGGGCCCCTGCTCTTCCTGGACCCCGTCGCCGACGTCAAGTTCGGCGAGCGGGTCCAGATCGTCGACAGCGAGGGCCGCCAAAAGAGCGGCCAGGTGCTCGACGTCGGCGAGGACGCGGTCATCGTCCAGGTCTTCGAGGGCAACGACGGCCTGGACCGCCAGGGCACCGCGGTCTTTTTCACCGGCGACATCGTCAAGCTCGGGCTGAGCGAGGACATGCTCGGCCGGGTGTTCGGCGGGTCCGGCAACCCGCGCGACGGCCTGGGCGAGATCTATCCCGAGCTCGAGCGCCCCATCGGCGGCGCCCCGATCAACCCCGTCGCGCGCCAGCAGCCCGACGAGTGGATCGAGACGGGCGTGACCGCCATCGACTCGCTGTTCACGCTCATTAAGGGCCAGAAGCTGCCCATCTGGGGCGGGCCCGGCCTGCCGCTGAACGAAGTGACCATGCAGGTGGCCCGCCAGGTGATCCGCCAGTCCGAGGAGGAGCTCGTCGTCGTCTTCGCCGGCATGGGCATCACGTCGCGGGAGTACAACTACTTCTACAGCCAATTCCAGGACAGCGGCGCGCTCGCCAGCTCGGTGCTGTTTTTGAACCTGGCCGACGACGCGGCCATTGAGCGGACGCTCACGCCGCGCCTGGCGCTGACGACGGCCGAGTACTTCGCCTTTGATAAGGGCCGCGACGTGCTCGTGATCATGAGCGACATGCTCAACTACGCCAACGCGTTGCGCGAGATCTCCTCGGCACGCGAGGAGATCCCCGGCCGCCGCGGCTATCCCGGGTATCTCTACACCGACCTCGCCTCGATCTACGAGCGCGCCGGCGTCGTCTACGGCGAGCAGGGCAGCGTCACCCAGATGCCCATCTGTACCATGCCGAACGACGACATCACCCACCCCGTGATCGACCTGACGGGCTACATCACGGAGGGCCAGATCCGCTTGAGCCGCCCGCTCAACCGCGAGAACGAGTTCCCGCCCATCGACGTGTTGCCCAGCCTGTCCCGACTCATGGACGAGGGCGTCGGCGAGGGCAAGACGCGCGACGACCACGACAAGCTTTCCGACCAGCTCTACGCGCTCTACGCCCGTGGCAAGGAACTGGAGAAGTTGACGGCCATCATCGGAAGCGAGGGGCTCGGCGAGGACGAGCAGCGCATCCTCACCTTCACCGAGCGCTTTGAGTCCGAGTTCGTCGGGCAAGGCACGGAGCCGCGGTCGATCGAGGAAAGCCTCGATCTCGCCTGGGAGCTCTTGGCCGACGTGCCGCGCAGCGAGCTGAGGCGCGTCAAAGCCGAACAGATCCAAAAGTACATGCCCCAGTCAAGCGGGGACGGCGCGGGCACGTCGGACGGATCCGAGTCGGAGGGCACTACGGCCGAATCGGCAGCCGGGACCTCGGAGGCGTGAGCGACGATGTCGGAGAGCATCAACGCGACCCGTGACGTGCTCCTGCGTACTCGCCAAGAGCTCGACACGGCCAAAGAGGGCAAGGACATCCTGGAGAAAAAGAAGGAAGCCCTGTTGAGTCGCTTCCTCGACATGATCAAGCGCTACAAGGGCAAGCGGGAAGAACTCCTGGACGACTTGAAGTATCTCGAGGACACGATCTTCTTCGCCCGCGCCCGAGACGGCGGCGTGGCCGTCAGTTCGGTCGCCATGGCCACGGGCCAGGACGTCGAACTTGAGATCGAGACGGACAACGTCATGGGGACCAAGATCTTCAACATGGCCCATCCTGAAATGAGCCGCGATCTGCTCTCGCGCGGCTACAACCCGGCCAGCACGAGCTCGCGCATCGAGGCCGTCGCCGGCACCGCGGAGAGCCTCATGGACAAGATGCTCGACATCGCGCACCTGGAGCACAACATCAAGACCGTCGGCAAGGAGATGGGCACGCTCAACCGCAAGATCAACGCGCTGGAGGAGACCATCATCCCCGACCTGGAGAACACCATCAGCTACATCACCGACGCGTTGGAGCAGAACGAGCGTGAGGAGATCTTCCGATTGAAGATGGTCAAGCGCATTCAAGCCCGCAAGGCTGCCGAAGCGGAGGCTGCCAAGGACGCCGCGGACGCCGAGGCATCAACCGACGGTCGGCGGTCCAAGTGAGCATGGACGCCGGTTGATCATGACCCGACAAGGGGCCATTTTGGCCCTAGCGGTGCTCATCGTCGCCGTCGGTACCGCCTGGTGGGCTGGGACCCAGATGGGCACCGACCCCGCTCCATCTCCAGCGGAGACTTCGGCCAACGGCCAGCCCGCCACCACGGAGAACGGCCTACTCCGGTGGGAGCGACGGGCCTCTCAGGTCCATCGGGACGTCGAGCCCTCGGTCGTCAACATCACGAGCACCGTCGTCACGGAGACGTTCTTCGGGGAACGTGCCCAAGAGGGCACCGGATCGGGCTTCGTCTACGACAACGACGGCCGGATCATCACCAACCATCACGTCGTGCAGAACGCCTCCCAGATCGAAGTGACGTTCCCCGACGGCTCCATCGCCACAGCCGAGGTGATCGGGACCGATCCGCTCAACGACCTCGCGGTGATCGACGTCGACGACATTCCGGCCGATCAGCTCCACCCGGTTGAGATGGGCGACTCCAGCCAGCTCATGCCGGGCCAGCTCGCCATCGCCATCGGCAACCCCTTCGGCCAGTTCGAGCGGACGATCACCATGGGCGTCGTGAGCGCGCTGGACCGGACGATCAATCGTGAGGGGCAACGCCCCATTTTCGGCCTCATCCAGACCGACGCCTCCATCAACCGAGGCAACTCGGGCGGGCCACTGCTCAACTCCCGAGGGAAAGTCATCGGGATCACGACGGCGATCTACAGCCCGAGCGGCGGCTCGGTGGGTATCGGCTTTGCCGTCCCTGCCGATACCGTCGCGCAGGAGGTCCCGGTGTTGATCGAGCGCGGGCGCTATCCGCACCCCTGGGTCGGAATCACGACGCCGCCCTTTCCGCTCACGCCTGATCTGGCCGAACGGCTCCGACGGGGAGCGGACTTGGATCTTGGGGCCGACCGCGGCGTGTTCGTCATTGAAGCCACACCAGGCGGTCCGGCGGATCAGGCCGGGATTCAAGGGGCCGACCGAGCCATTCGCGTAGGCAACCGCCAGGTGCCCATCGGCGGCGATATCATCACGGCCGTCGACGGCGTCGAGGTCGCCAGCCACGAGGACATCATCCGGTATCTGGAGACCGAGACCGAAGTCGGGCAGACCGTCACGCTGACGTTGGTGCGCGATGGCCAGGAGATGACCGCCGACGTGACGCTTCAGGAGCGGCCCCCGGGCCAGCAGCGCTAACACAGGCCCCGGATTGCCGATTGGCTATTGGAGCGCCTCGGCGTTGAGCGCCAGCTCGGCGACGTTGGCGGCATAGTCCTTCACGCGACCGATGCTGTCGACGACGATCCCGAGATGGAACGCCAGGTGAGAATCGTTCAACTCGAGCAACTCGCGGTCGATCTGGGCGATGGCGTCGTCGATGTCGGGCAGCGTAATCAGCGCCGTCTGTGCCTTCGTGACGTCCAGTTGGAGGAACGCCCCCAACACTTGATCGAGCAGCTCGCGGACCATGCCCTCCGTGCTGCGGAACTCGTCGGCCACGTCGCTCGGCACGACGCGATCCTCCAGGATGAGCGCTTCGGCGGACTGGGCAATCTTGACCGCGTGATCGGCCACGCGCTCCAACTGCCGGGCGACCGTGTGGGTGTTGAAAAACTCCACGCGCGAGACGCCACGATCAACCTCGGCAAGGGGATCACGCAGAGCAGCATAGAGCTGGCGCGACAGCAAGAGAAAGAAGCGATCGACGCGCTCGTCTCGCTGAATCACGCCCTGAGCCCGCTCGAGATCGCCCTCCAGAAGCGCAGACGGCGCGTCCGTGATCATCGCCTCGGCGTTCTCGCGGATGTAGGCCATCAACTGCGGCGGCGACAATACCTGGGGATCGCGCAGCGTCTGGATGAGCATGAAGTCGGCGGTCTCTTGGAGGATCTCTGCGCCGATCAGGCGCTGCACCGTGTCGCGTACCGTCTCCCGCTGGTCGTTGTCGATCGTGCCCGTCACTTCGATGACGTCGTAGCCGCCGACGTACTGGGAGATGAGCGCCCGCGACAACGCGGCATCCCGCAACGACCCGTCGACGCCCAGAGACGCCTTGGCTTTGGGGGCCTCACGGTCGCGATCGGGGCTGACGTAGATGCCGGGCTTAATCCGGACGAGCGAGACCTCCTCGCCCTTTTGCAGTTGCATGGCCTCGATCCAGCTCTTGGGCAGGGTGATCATGTACGTGCTGCCGCCGGCCGTCGTCCCGAGTGTGCGTCGTTCGCGGTCCATTCTCTCTGGCGACATGGGGTGACTCCTTTATCGTCCCATTCTATATACCGGACACACATTGTCAATAGTTTACACAACCTGACGCGTTCGCTTGCCGTTTGACACCTCATTTCACAGCCAATACGGTAACGTAATTTCTATATACGGGGGCATGCCATGATCGACGTCGCCAACCTGCGCAAGGATTTCGGATCATTCGCCGCTGTCGACGACGTCAGTTTTCGCGTCGAACCGGGCGAGATCTTCGGGCTGTTGGGCCCGAACGGTGCGGGCAAGACGACGACGCTGCGCATGGTCACGACGATCCTCAAGCCGACGAGCGGCTCCATCCATATCCACGGCTGCGACGCGGTCAACGAGCCCGAACGCGTCCGTCACCAGTTCGGCGTGCTGAGCGAGGCGACGGGCCTCTACGATCGCCTGACTGCCGAGGAGAACGTGCGCTACTTCGCGCAACTGCGCGATATGGCCAAATCCGAGACCCGACAACGCATCGACGAGATTTTTCCCATGCTCGGCATCGACGATTACGCGGACAGGAAAGCGGGCAAGCTCTCCAAGGGCATGAAGCAGAAGGTGGCCATGGCCATTTCGTTGTTGCACGATCCGCCCGTGTTGATCTTCGACGAGCCGACCTCGGGGCTCGATGTCATGTCGTCGCGGCAAGTGCGCGACTTCCTCGACGGGTTCCGCCAGACCGACAAGACGGTGCTGTTATCCACCCACTTGATGCCCGAGGCCGAACGGCTCTGCGATCGCATCGCCATCATCAACGATGGGCGCATCGTGGCCGTGGGCACCCCGGATGAGCTGCGCAACCAGAGCGGGGAAGACGACCTGGAGGCCGTCTTCGTCAAGCTGGTGGAGGAGGTTCCCCAATGAGCTTCCGTCACGTCGGCGTCGTCTGGCGCAAGGAGCTGCTGGACACGATCCGCGAGCGGCGCACGCTCGTGCTGATGATCGTGGTGCCCTTGGTGGTCATGCCCATCTTCGCCCTCGGGCCATCGCTGTTGGCCGGCTCCCAAGAGTCGCAGTCGGAGCAGACCACCCAGGCCATCGCCGTGGTCCGCCCGGAGGCCGCGCCCGGTCTCGTGGACCGCATTCGCCAGAGCGACGCGCTCCGGATCGTCGATCCCGCCGACGATCCCGAGCAAGCCCTGCAAAACGGCGACGTCAAAGCGATCCTGAAGATTCCCGAATCCTTCGCAAGCGCCGTGGAAGCCGAGACGACCCCCTCGCCCGTGCGCATCCGCTTCGACGCCACGGAATCCAGCTCGCGCGCGGCGCAAGAGAAGCTAAGCGCGCTCTTGAGCGCCTACCGTGAGGCCGTCGTCCGCGACCGACTCCAGAGCCGGAACCTCTCGCCCGACCTGTTGGAGCCGTTCTCGGTCCAATCGCAAAACGTGGCTTCTCAACAGGAGTTCGGCGCGTTTCTGCTCAGCTTCATTCTGCCACTGTTTCTCGTCCTGTATGCCTCCGTCGGCGGCTCCCAGACCGCCATCGACGTCTCCGCGGGCGAGAAGGAGCGCGGCACGCTCGAATCGCTCTTGGTCGCGCCGCCGTCGCGATCGAGTCTCGTCATGGGAAAATTCCTCACGATCGCATCCGTGACGCTGGTGGCGACGGTCCTGGCGTTGCTCGGGTTCGTGCTCGCCGTCGTCGTGGCGCGACAGACCATGGGCGACAACCCGGTGATCGCCCAGCTCGAGCTGGCGCTGGCCCCATCCATCATTGCGCTGATCTTCGGCGTGACGGCGCTGGTGGCCGCCATGATGAGCGCGCTCACGTTCGCGCTGTTTACTTGGACGCGCAACTTCAAGGAGGCGCAGACGTATTCGTCCTACATCTCCTTCGTGGTGATGATTCCGGCGTTCATCGTCGCGTTCACCGACACGCCGAGCTCGCTGGCGTCGTTTTTGATTCCGATCTACAACGCGACGGCCTCGATCAAAGAGCTGGTCCTCGGCAACGTCAACTGGGGCCAACTCGGGGTAACGCTGGCCAGCTCGGCGGTCTACAGCGTCGCCAGCTTGGGCCTGGCCGTGCGGATGTTCCGGAGCGAGTCCGTGCTCTTTCGACAGTAGCCTTCGCCCGATGATGGCGAACGCCTAATCGGCCGGCACCGATGTCTGGCGTTGATGCGAGTCGGGTGTGAAATAGCGCCGGCGAAAGCGAAGCGCCACGTGGACGAGGCCGATCAGCACGGGCACCTCAATGAGCGGGCCCACAACGGTGGCGAAGGCGATCGGCGAGGCGATTCCGAAAACCGCGATG
Source organism: Bipolaricaulia bacterium (assembly GCA_042219045.1). Classification (GTDB taxonomy): domain Bacteria; phylum Bipolaricaulota; class Bipolaricaulia; order RBG-16-55-9; family RBG-16-55-9; genus CAZMNF01. The sequence goes on from JBDGQO010000013.1 coordinate 12,590, forward strand.
GCGACCGCAATGGCCAACTCGAAGTTGTTGCCCGAGGCGGTGAACGCCAGCGTCGTGGCGCGCTCGTAGTCGGCCCCGATGCGCCACGCCATGACAAAGCTGACCAGGAACATGATCGTGAAGTAGGCGCTCAGCGGAATGGCGATCCACAACACGTCGAGCGGCTGGGTCAGGATCTGTTGGCCTTGGGTGGAGAACATCACCACGATGGTAAACAGCAGCGCAATCGGGGTCAGCGGGGAAATTGTCGGGACGAACACCCGATCGTACCACGATTCCCCCTTGACGCGCACGAGGACCACGCGACTCAGAACGCCCGCGGCAAACGGGATCCCGAGGTAGATCATCACGCTGGCAAAGATCTCGCCGATGCTGACTTGGACAACGGTTCCCTCCAAGCCGAACAGTGTCGGCAGGATCGTGACGAAGATCCAGGCGTAGACGCCATAGGTCAGCACCTGGAAGACGCTGTTGAGCGCCACGAGACCCGCGCCGTACTCGCTGCTGCCCTCCGCGAGGTCGTTCCAGACCAGCACCATGGCAATACATCGCGCAATGCCGACAAGAATCAACCCAGTCATGTAGAGGCCCCAGCGCGGATCGGGACCGAACAGAACCGGAGCCAGCCCGCCGAAGAACCCGATCGCCAACACGAACATCAGGATCGGTCCCACGAGCCAGTTCTGCACGAGCGACAGGCCGATGATTCGTGCGTCAGCGAAGACCTGGGGCATCGTCTTGTACCTCACCTTCGCCAGAGGCGGATACATCATGAGAATCAGTCCGACCGCAATCAGCAGGTTGGTCTGCTTGCCCACCGTTAGGGCCGCATTGAAGCGCTCGACGCCGGACTGGAACAGATAGCCCGAGCCGACGCCGACCGTCATGGCGAGGAAAATCCAGAGCGTCAAGTAGCGGTCAAAGAACGACATCTTGCCGCGGACATCGCTCATATCAGGCATCCCATTCAACGAGTGAACGTCAGGGCGTTCGGGGGAACGCGCTCTTTACGTCGCCGAGTTCGATGGCCACAGCGTGACCCCCATAACGACGGACGTCAAACGCCCGGCCCCGATGTGGCGCCCGATCGAAAGCGCCAAGGGCAACAGTTTCTCAAAGACCGGACCTAAGGCCCTGATGTATTGGCCCAACGAGATCGTTGCCGCCATTGCTGTGCCTATCATCGTGAATCCTCCTGAGGAGATCGTGGTGGCTTTGTGGCGCCACGCGCCGGAGCCCAGCGCAACTGAGATCCATCAGACGTGGAGTTGCGGCGATGTCAATTCAACCGCGATGACGAGATGCAACACGCGGGGTCATCCCGTCGACTCGCTCTGCTGGAGCATGGCCTTGAGGTCGTCCACAGCCGGGACCTTGCCGCTCAACTTGACCTCGCCGTCGACGACGAGGCCCGGCGTCATGAAGACGCCGTAGTCAGCGATGGCCGTGGGATCGGTGACGTGCTCGACATCCGCCTCAACGTCCAACTCGCCCAGGGCTTGATGGACCAATTCTTCCGTCTTCTGGCACTTGGGACAGCCGGTTCCGAGAATCTCGACTTTCATGGAGGGCTCCTTTCTGCCGACTTAGTTGGCGAAGAACGTGCCGAGGGTCCAGCCGACCAGCGTCGCCAACACGACGACGATGGCCAGATAGCTGAGCGCCTTGCGCGTGCCGAGCACGCTGCGGACCACGAGGACGTTGGGCAGGCTGAGCGCCGGTCCGGCCAAGAGCAGCGCCAGGACGGGTCCCTGATGCATCCCCAAGTCCATGAACGAGCGCACGATCGGAACCTCCGTCAGCGTGGCGAAGTAGAAGACCGCCCCGACCACCGACGCGAAGGCATTGGCCAGTTCCGAGTTGTCGCCGACGGTGGCGGCGATCCAGGCGTCGGGCATGTAGCCGCGGATCATGCCCGCGACGAAGCTGCCGCCGAGCAGCCACGGGGCGATCTGTTTGACAAAATCCCATGTGGCGACAAGCCAGGCCCTGACCTCACTCCAGTCGAACCAGCGGCCAACGACCACGACGAGGCCGGCCGCGAAGAGGTCGATCGCCGGCCCCGAGAACAGAAACGCCATGGCGGGCCCAAGGCTCGCGCCGCGCCAGTAGATGATCGCGAACAGGGCGAGGCTTGTCCAGGCACAGACGCTCAACAGCACCCCCGAGACCGACGCGACGCCGTAAGCCACCGGACGAGGCGCGCCCGAGCTGAAGTAGCGCAACACCGCATGGCGTAGGTCCTTTTGACGCCATCCTTATGCCCCTCGATGACGCCGGCCCGGCGGAGCGTCGTCAGGTGCCGGGAGATGGTCGACTGGTTCAGGTCGAACTGCGGCTCCAGCTCGCAAGCGCAGCGCGGGCCATCCGCTAGCAGCTTCACCAACGTCAGTCGCACGGGATGGCCGAGCGCGCTAAAGATCTCCGCTTCTCGCGAGGGATTCGGCGACGTTAAGGCAACGCTAGCTATGCATTCATGCGCCATCATAAATAGAGTATCAGGTCGTGTCATCCTAATTACAATGACGCTGATCAGGCCGCCTCCGGCTGACCGCCAATGAAAGCCTCTCTTGCGAACCGCCATGACGTCGTGGATGCCGTCGGGAAAATGCCCTTAGCTGCGCAAACGCCTGGCTCATTATGTAGAGTTTGGACTCCTCCATCCGCTATAGCGGAAGCGGCGATCGACATAAGCGGTTTGCACATCGGGTTGCGACAAAACTTGGCATCCGGAGCCGGCCCCTCTTGACGTGTACGCACTCCGGCTATACTCTACGATAGAAATATATAGTAGCACATTAAACTCCCTCTCCTGGGTTCGCCTCGTCTCGGCCTTAGGGCGGGGAACCGCCAGCACCTAGGTGTTCAATCTGGCGGTTTCTCGCCCTCTCCCGTTTTTTTGGCACTCAACGGTACCGACGTTTCAGAGCCGTCCGTTCGCTTTGGAGCGATATTAAACCTATATACCTATGTCGATCAGCATCGCTTTCCTGAGCGCTTCACATGGAGCGATTCCTCGACTTGGGACAGACGGCAGGATTGACGGACTCGGCGGTCTTATCTATATTTAAATTAACAATCCTACATAGGAGGGACCGTTCCCCATGTTTAACGTTCGTCGAATCGCGACAGCGCTCGTGGTGGGTGTGGCCGTGCTGGGCCTCATTGCGGCACCATCCAGTTCGCAGCCGAGTCTGCCCCAGGACTCGAACAAGATTGAGATCGCCGGCTCCAGCACCGTTTTCCCGCTCGCCACGTCCGTCGTGGAGGAGTTCAGCCAGGAGTTCCCGGAGGCCGAGGTCAACGTCCGCTCCACCGGCAGCGGCGGCGGCTTCGACCTCTTCATTCCCAAGGAGACCGACATCAACAACGCCTCCCGCCCCATCAAGGCCAGCGAGATCGAGCGGGCCAAAGAGGCCGGCACCAAGTTCATCGAGAGCCTCGTCGCTTTCGATGGCCTGACCGTCGCGGTTGACCAGGAGACCAACATCTGGAAAGAGGGCAACCAGCCCTGCATGACCTTCGGCGAGCTGCAGCTGCTCTGGAGCGCCGCCTCGGAGGGCATCGTCACCAACTGGTCCGACTTGGGCAGCCGCTTCGCCGACGAGCCGATCACGCTAAGCGGCGCCGCCACGACCTCCGGCACCTTCGACTTCTTCACCGAGAAGGTCACCGGCAAGGAAGACGACAGCCGTGAGGACTACTTCGCCACCGAGGAGGACAGCCAGCTCGTCGAGCGCGTGTCGGAGAATCCGCTCGAGTTGACCTACTTCGGCTTTGCCTTCTTCGTGAACAACCAAGATGCCGTCCAGCCGGTCGCAATCGACCCGAGCCGCGGCACCGTCGACGCCCCGCAAAGCATCCTCGACGAGTACAACGCGGCTCGCGAGGAGGCCGGCCTCTCCACGGTGTCCAACAGCGCGGACAGCTGCCAGGGCGTCGCCCCCAGCACGGACAGCATCGGGGCGTTCGACTACCCGATCACCCGGCCGCTGTTCTTCTACACCAATCCCGTCAGCGCCCAGCGCCCCATGGTCCAGAACTACGTGAACTTCTTCCTCGACGAGCAGCGCATCGGCAGCCAGGAGTTCGTCCTCGACGTCGGTTACGTCACGGCCAGCGAGACGCTGCGTGAGGCGTCGCGCCAGTGCTGGGAGAACCGCGTGACCGGCACCGCCTTCGGCGGCTCGTTGCCCGGAAGCGGAAAAGAGATCCGCGAGGCGTACACGAGCCACTGCAGTCAGTAGCAGCCCACGCACCCACTTAGTGACCCGACGCTGACGAACCGGTACGAGCGGGGCGCTTGTCTCCGACGAGTGCCCCGCTCTACCATACAAGCGAACCTTAACCGTCGTTCCAAGCTTGCGCTATGGCGAACCACAGCTCCTCAGCCTCTCGCCCCGACCGCGGCAACGGACAGCGCATTCGCCTCCACGCCCCCCGCGGCCGCCAACTGAAAGAGAACCTCATCTATGGGGTCTTTCTCCTGGCAGGCTCGGCCGCCATCGTCATCACGCTGCTGACGGTCGGCACGTTCGTGGTGCGCAGCATCCCGTTCTTCCAAGAGGTCTCGGTCTGGACGTTCGTCGCCACCGCCGACTGGAACCCTATCTCGGACTTCAGTCCGGATTTCGGGGCGCTGGCGCTGATGACCAACACGCTCGTCATTACGGCCATTGCCGTCGCGGTGGCGTTGCCGCTGGCGCTGTTGACCGCGGTTCTGGTCAGCGAATACCTCAGCACCCGATTGCGCAAGATCTGCAAACCGATCTTGGAGATTCTCGCCGGGATTCCGACAGTCGTCTATGGCTTTTTCGCGCTGGAGACGATCACGCCCCTGCTTCAGTCGACGATCAGGCCCGGATTGGGCTACGCCAACGGCATATCCGCCGGGCTCGTCATGGGGTTCATGATCCTTCCGCTGGCCGCCTCAATCATCGAGGACGTCCTCTACGCCGTTCCGCGTTCCATTCGGGAAGGCGCGCTCGCCATGGGCGCGACCAAATTTGAAACCGTGTGGAAAATTCTCCTTCCCGCTGGCATTTCGGGCATCGGCGCGGCGTTCATCCTGTCCATGTCGCGAGCCATCGGCGAGACGATGATCGTGACGATGGCCGCGGGGATGCAGCCGGCCTGGCCACCGGATCCGACGGGCACAATGATGACGATGACCGCCAGCATCGTGAACATCGCCACCGGCGGCGAGCACGCCATGACCGACTTCATCTGGGGCGCGGTCTTCGCCATCGGGCTGTACCTGTTCGTCGTGACGCTCGTGCTGAACGTGACCAGCTACGTCATCGTGGAACGCTACCGGGAGCAGTACGAATGAGGCCGATCGGGGATCAGAACCAGGCTCGGCAACTGCGTTGGCGCCGCGCCAAAGGCGGGATCTTCGTGGTCGTCGCCTCGATCGCGCTCGTGTTGGCACTGGCGGTCTTGGTGGTCCTGATCACGACGACGACGCTGGAGGCATCCAAGCTGACCGGCATGGACGCCATGGCTGAGGCCGGGATCGCCATGTCGGTGCGGGCGTTCAACTACGAGACCGACCAAGAACGACAATCGATCCCCTATCTCACGGTCTCCGAGATCACGACGGACTCCTCAGCAGAACAGAGCGGCATCAACCAGTACGACGCCATCACGTCCTTGAACGGCGAGCCGCTCAGCACCATGCACCAGGCTTGGCGGATCATGGCAACCGCCAAGGCCGACGAAGACGGGAAGTTGCGCTTGCCGATTTCCTGGGTCCCCGCCGTCGATCGCCTCATTGGGGAACTCGGATCGGCGTCGGTTCCAGGGGAGCTGGGCCAGTATCGAGCCTCGGTCAAATCGCTCAATCCCGATTCGCCCGCAGCCCGAGCCGGACTCCAAGAGGGCGACGTCCTGGTCGATGCGAATGACTTGCCGATCCAGGGGCGTCGCAAGGCTTGGGGCGCGATCGTGGCGGCCGCCAAGGAGAACCCTGCCGATCAACCGATCCAACTCACGATTCGCCGAAACGGCAACACGATGGACATCGGCTTGGACGCCGAACTCAGCGGCACGCTCGTGGCCGAACGCAACACCTGGGAGGCCATCTGGGACTTCGCGACGAGCCTCGACTCGCCCAATCGCCCGGAGCGCGCGGGCTTGAAGAGCGCGTTGCTCGGCACCATCTACATCATGCTGGTCATGATGGTCTTCGCGTTCCCCATCGGCGCGATGGGCGCGATCTATCTGGAGGAATACGCCTCCAAGAACGTCTTCACCGACACGGTGCAGATCCTGATCGCCAACCTGGCGGGGATTCCGTCGGTCGCTTACGGGATTATCGGCCTGCAGATCTTCGCACGCGAGCTCGGCATGGGCAACAGCGTCCTGGCCGGCGGCCTGACGCTCGGGCTGGTCATCCTGCCTATCATGATTATCGCCGCGCGGGAGACGCTTCGGGCCGTGCCGCCCTGGGTCCGAGAAGCGGCATATGGCGTCGGCGCCACCCGCTGGCAGGTGATTCAATCCCAAGTGCTGCCCGTCTCGCTTCCCGGCATGTTCACGGGCATGATCCTGTCGTTAGCCCAGGCCATCGGGGAAGCCGCCCCGTTGATCCTGCTGGGCGCTTCGCTGTATGTGAACTACGTGCCGGACGGGCTGTTGAGCGGCTTCACGGCCGTGCCGTTGCAGATCTTTTCCTGGGTCTTCCGCGCCAAAGCCGGGTTCAACACGGTCGCCTCCGTGGCGATCCTGCTGCTGCTGGTCGTGATGATCATCCTGAACGCGCTTGCAATCTGGCTGCGCAACCGCTACCAAAAGAGTTGGTGACGCCATGACGAACGGAATGACCCCCACGACCGAACCCAGATCCTCGACGGACGTGAGCACGGACGCCGTCCTGCGCTCGGAGGACTTCAGCCTCTGGTACGGGGATTTCCAGGCCATCGACGGCATCACGCTGGATATCCCGAAGAATCAGGTCACCGCCATCATTGGCCCGAGCGGCTGCGGCAAGAGCACTTATCTCCGGGCGCTCAACCGCATGAACGACCTCATCGCCAACGTCGAGGTCGACGGGCAAGTGCTCTATCACGGACAGAACATCTACGATCGCCGCGTGGATCCCGTCCAGGTGCGGCGCCACATCGGCATGGTGTTCCAAAAACCGAACCCGTTCCCCAAGTCGATCTACGAGAACATCGCGTTCGGGCTGCGCATTAACGGCTTCAACGACGCCATGGACGACCGTGTCGAGAAGGCGCTCAAGCGGGCGGCCCTCTGGGACGAGGTCAAGGACGATCTTCACGACAAAAAGGGCCTCGACCTGTCGGGCGGCCAACAACAGCGCCTCTGCATCGCCCGCGCGCTCGCCATCGAACCCGATGTGCTGCTCATGGACGAGCCCGCCTCGGCGCTGGATCCCGTGGCCACTGCCAAGATTGAGGACCTCATCCACGAACTGAAGCAGAACTACACGGTGGGCATCGTGACCCACAACATGCAACAGGCCGCGCGCGTCTCGGACCGCACGGCGTTCTTTTATCTCGGCCAACTGATCGAGGTCGGATCGACCCCGAAGATCTTCGAAAACCCCGACAACCAACAGACGGAGGATTACGTCACCGGAAAGTTCGGTTGATGCACGCATGGTACGCGAGAGCTATCAGCAGCAACTCGACGAGCTATTGGAGCGGGTCTCGGAGATCGGCCACGATGTCCGCGAAGGCCTGGACATGGGGCTCACCGCGATCACGACCCACGATCACGACTTGGGCCAGAGCCTCGACGATTGGGACGACGCCATCGACGATCGCACGCTGGAGGTCGAGCAGCAGTGCACCAACCTCCTGGCGCTGCAACAGCCCGTCGCCATCGACCTTCGCCAGATCCTGAGCGCGTTCAAGATCGTGACCGACCTGGAGCGCGTCGCCGACTTGGCCGTCAATTTGGGGGAATACGCGCTGGAGACCGAGGCCTTCGTGCTCGTCTCCCAAGACGCGTTGAAGGGCCTAGGCGACGTCGCCGACGGGATGCTCAACGACGCGTTGGAGGCGTTCCGTCACAAGGACACGACGAAAGCCCTGGAAGTCATCAAGCGAGACCGTGAGATGGATCAACGCTGCTGGGACTTGCGCTCGACGTTGTTGACCGAGATCATCCGGACCGCCAACGAACGGACGTCGTCTGAACAGGCCCAGGAGATCGCCGACGACATCATCACGGTCCTCTGGTCGATCCGGGATCTCGAACGCGTCGCCGACCACGCGGTCAACATCTGCGCGCGCACGATCTACTGGCTGGAGGCCGACTCGACCTACATTTGACGCCCACCATCGACGCCGCCTGGGTTGGCTTGTCCACGGGGCTGGATCCCCGATAATGGCGAGAGACATGCGCACTGTGACGATGCTCATCCGTGTCCTAGCTCTGCTTGTCCTGAGTTCCCTCGTCGTTGCCTGCACGTCGTCGACGCAGTCCGCCGAGAACGGCACGGCGCCCGTCCATGGCTACGAGATCGTCAACGTCTATCCCCACGACCCGGGGGCGTTCACGCAGGGGCTCGTCTATCACAAGGGGACGCTCTTCGAGGGGACGGGCATCCGGGGCGAGTCCGACATCCGCGAGGTCGAACTGGAATCCGGCAACGTCATCCGGAAGCGAGAGATTGACGATCGGTACTTCGGCGAGGGCATCACGCTCTGGCAGGACTCGCTCATTCAACTGACGTGGCAATCCAACGTCGGTTTCATCTACGAACGAGACTCGTTCGAGCGAGTGGATGAGTTTTCATATCCCACCGAAGGCTGGGGACTGACCCACGACGATGAGCGACTGATCATGAGCGACGGATCGTCCTCGCTCTACTTTCTCGATCCAGAGACGTTCCGGCGGACGGACAGCGTTGAGGTCCGAGACGACGGCGAGGGGATCGACCAACTCAACGAGCTCGAATACGTCGACGGTCAGGTCTACGCCAACGTCTGGCAGACGGATCGCATCGCGATCGTCGATCCCGAAAGCGGGGACGTGGACGCTTGGATTGACCTCAGCGGGCTGCTGGATCCCGAGGATCGCACGTCGCGCACGGACGTGCTCAACGGCATCGCCTACGACGGGGCGAACGATCGGCTGTTCGTCACGGGCAAATACTGGCCGAAACTCTTCGAGATCGAACTCGTCCGTTAGTCGCCCGTCTACCCGTTGCCCAGAGACGCGTCAAGCTCCATCCGACGGCTCGACGGAACCGAGCTAAACGTGCGACAGCTGCTCTTCTTTCTCGTTCATGACCTCGTCGACTTTTTCCGTGAATTCGTGGGTGATGTCGTCGATCTCCTTGAGCACGCGATGGACGTCGTCCTCGCTCATCTCGCCCTCTTTTTGTTGTTTTTCGAATTTGTCCTTCAGGTCTCGGCGAATGTTGCGGATGGCGACCTTCGTCTCCTCCGCCTTGTCGTGGACGTGTTTGATGAGCTCCTTGCGGCGCTCTTCGGTCAATTTGGGAATCACGACGCGGATGACGTCCTGATCCGCAGAGGGGTTCAGCCCGAGGTCGGATTCCACGATGGCCTTTTCGATTTCCTTCATGGCGTTCTTGTCGAACGGCCGCACGAGGAGCATATTCGCGTCCGGGGCGGTCACGTTCGCGATATGCTGGAGCGGGGTCTGCGTGCCGTAGTAGTCCACATGCAGGTCTTCGATCATGCTCGGGTTGGCCCGGCCCGTCCGCAGCTTCTGCATCTCGTCCTCGAAGACCTTGAGAGATTTTTGCATGTGCTGGCGCATTTCGTCGATCGTTTCGTCGGCCATTGCGCATCACCTCATTGATGGACCAATTATAGGCCTCGGCATTCCGTCGCATCAACTGTCGGCTCGCAGCCCAGCGACCACCCAATGGACAGCGTCCGCTTGATCCGCTCGCTGCTGACACCTAGGATGAGCGTTCCATGGGACTCTTGACGTTCCTTTCCGACTTCGGCGACCGCAGCCCGTATCCGGCAGCGATGCGCGTCGTCGCGGCCGGAATCGTTCCCGACAGCGTCCGGATGGTCGACTTGACTCATGAGATCCGTCCGCAGCACGTGGGCGAAGCCGCGTTCGTCCTCGGGAGCCTCGCGCCGGAATCCCCCGACGGCACCGTCCACTGTGCCGTCGTCGATCCGGGCGTCGGCACCGACCGGGCCGGCTTGGTCATCGCCACCGACCGGCAGACGTTCGTCGGCCCCGACAACGGCCTGCTCGATCCAGCAGCGAAGAGCGTTGGCCCCGTTCGAGCCGTCCACGAGATCGACTTGACGCGAACGAGCTATCTGCGACCGCCCATTTCGTCAACCTTCCACGGCCGGGACGTCTTCGCACCCGCGGCTGCCCATCTTGCGTCGGGCGTTGCCCTGGGAGCCATTGGCCCTCGGGTCGACACGTGGCAGGGCCTCGACACGGACTTCACGGGCGGAGCTTACGCCCCCGACCGCGACGCGTTCGAGGCGCAAGTCGTCTACGTGGACGGCTTCGGCAACCTGATCACCAATCTCCCCACCCGCGAGTTCGAGGAGCACGCTGAGGCCGGGGAACAGCTCGTTCTACAGATCAACGGCGAGGAACACCGCATCGAGCGCGTTCCGAGCTTCGCGTTCGTCGAGCGGGGCGATCTCTGCCTCGTGGGCGGCAGCCATGCCCGGATTGAGGTGTCGGTTCGCGAGGGAAGCGCGGGGGCCGAGCTGGGCTCGGACATCGGCACGGATCTCGTCGTGAAACGACCATGAATGGCGACTCCGGCTGGACCATCGACATCGACCGAGTCTACGAACAGCATCCCTTTGCGAAAACCATTCTGGAAAAGCTCGACGAGGCCGGCCATGAAGCCGTCCTCGTCGGCGGCGTCGTGCGCGATGGGCTGCGTGCCCAGCTGGAGCCCGATTACGCCTTCCGGCCCCACGAGGTCGACATCGCCACGTCGGCCCATACCGAGGAAATTGAGGGAATCTTTGACGGCTACAAGGTCCTGAACGTCGGCAAGGAGTTCGGCGTCCAGGTCATCGTCAGCCCGGACGGGGAACCCTACGAGGTCGCCACCTATCGCGTCGAGGACGAATACGACGGCCGTTGGCCCGGTCGCGTTGAGCTGGTCCGCGATCTGAAGCGGGATCTGGCTCGGCGGGATTTCACCATCAACGGACTCGCCGCACGCGCCGACGGCACCGTCGTCGACTGGGTCGGCGGCATCGAGGACCTCCGGGCGCGCACCGTTCGGCCCATCGGCGACGCCGACGCGCGCATTCGGGAGGACTACCTCCGCATGCTGCGCGCCGTTCGCTTCGCCTGCGTCGTCGACGCCGCGCTGACGCTTGACACGCGCGAGGCGATTCGAGCCCATGCCGATCGCATGGCGACGATCTCCTGGGAGCGGATCCGCGACGAGCTGATCGCCCTGCTGCGCACCCCGCGTTCCCGATATGGGCTTGACCTGATGGAGGAGTTGGGGCTACTCGGCGAGATTCTGCCTGAGCTCGCCCACTGTCGGGAGGTGCCCCAACCCGAGGTCTACCACCCCGAGGGCGACGTCTACGTCCACACGCTGCTCGCCCTGGAGATCGCGGATCGGGCCACATCCGATCCGATCCTCAAGCTGGCGGTGCTGCTCCATGACATCGGCAAGCCGGAGGCGCTGCGCCGCAACCGGGGCGAGAACATGGCCGGCCACGACGAGATCGGTGCTCACATGGCACGGGACGCTTGCGAACGGCTGCGACTCAGCAACGCGGTGACCGACCGGATTGTCAACTGGGTGGCGGAGCACCAGCGCATCGGGCATTTTCCCGACATGGGCCGAGGCAAGCAGGTCAAGCTGCTCAAAACCGTGGAGGAAGCCGATGTCCCCATTGCCCATCCCCTGGAACGCTATCCGCGCTTTGCCGGGTTGCTGCGCCTCATGATCGTCGATTGCCAAGCGAGCGCCATGAAGTCCGGAGGCTGGCTGCCCGTTCTGGCAACCTTCGCCCGACTGCTATTGCATATGGAGGCCCTCGACCGACGGATGCGCGCGCGCAAGCTGATCGACGGGCACGATCTGATCGAAATCGGCATGGAGCCGGGCCCGCAGATCGGCGCCGTTCTGGAGATGCTTTACGAGAAGATCTATGCGGGCGAACTGATCAGCCGGGAAGCGGCGTTGGGTGAGGCAAAGCGGCTCATGCGCAAACATGCCGGCGAATGAGTGTGTGACGCGTCACAGATGGGACGAGCTGCGTCTGCCACCATCACCATGGTATCACCTCCTTGGGCTTGGCCCACGCGCCCGGATCGGGCTTCTGGAGCCAAGTGGTTGCTAAACCCTCTCACCTCCACCGGCGGTCGTCCCTGCGGCGGCCGCCTTTTCTTTCCCGATTTCCCAGAGCCTCGACGACCTGGGATTGGTCGTCGCCTTCGTTGTGCGGGGGCTCTGCGCCTCGGCCTCACGCGTCGAGGAGATAGATCGATTCGGCGTAGTAGCGGATCTTTCCCTGGCGATTCTTCTCCAAGAGCTGCTCGTGGAGCCAGCGGTTCTTTTCGTGCAACGGCGCCTCGCGGGTAAGCGGGTCGATCTCGATGTCGGCGTGCAGCACGCGCTCGGGGATGATGAAGCGGGTGATGCCCGCTGGGAAGCGCCGCCCGGCTTGGGCCGCCTGTAGCACCTGAGAGACGGTGTATTCGGGGAAGACCACCACCGCCGCCATGTCCGGATACTGATGGGCCAAACGGATTCGATCGCTCTCCAGGGTGCGCGAGACCGTGGTCTGCTCGATGTAGGCCTGCGTCAGCTCGTTGAGGGCCTCGATCCAGTCCGCGCCGGGCTTGGGGTCGACCGCGTAGCGATCGCCATCGACGGACTCCACGATGCACAGCCCGCCGTAGGCGAGCAGCTCCCTCGGCGTCGCGTCCGGGTCGTCGGACGGCGGTGGCTCGATCTTCGTCTGCTTCAGGTCGCTTAGCTCATCGATCAGCTCGGTCGGCTCCACGTTCTGGATGACGTGATGCCAGGTGCCGAGCTCCAAACCCGCGTCCGGCGAGGTCACCTGAACGACGATGTCCCGGAAGCCGAGCTCTTGGAACGCCGCCACGCGCGTCGCCCCGTCCAGGACGATGTTGCCGTGCTCGGCCTCGGCCACGACTGGCGGGTTGCGCAGCACGCGATCCTCTTGGAGGCGCTTGGCCATGCGATCGACCCGCCTCGGGTCAACGTGCTCGTGGGGATGGACTTCGGCTAGCGGCACCACCTGTAGAGGGAGGATGCCTTGGGGCTCCATGCTGCCGAGCCGGTCGATGATCGCTTCGGCGACGGTGGTGGCGGCAGCCCGTTGGGCGTCCTCCGTGCTGGCGGCGATATGGGGCGTGGCGATGACCCGCTCGTGCTGGACCAAGGCACTGTCGGTGGGCGGCTCCTCGTTGAAGACGTCGAGCGCCGCGCCGGCGATCTCATCGGTGTTGAGAGCTTCCAGCAGCGCGTTTTCGTCGACGACGCCGCCTCGGGCGGTGTTGATCAGATAGGCGGTCGACTTCATGCGGGCGAGTTCCTCGGCCCCGATGAGGCCGCGCGTTTCGTCGTTGAGCGGCACGTGGATGGAGACGAAGTCAGAATGCTCCAACAGTGCCGTCAGGTCAACCGGCTCGATGTTGGCCTCGAGGTCGAGCTCGGGCGTCGCGCGACGCTGGTTGGCCACCACCCGCATCCCGAACGCCTCGGCACGGATGGCGACTTGGCGACCGATGCGGCCGAAACCGACGATGCCGAGGGTCTTGCCGGCCAGCCCTGCCCCCAACAGTTGCTTCTTCGCCCACTTGCCGGATTTGAGGCTGACGTCCGCCCGAGGCAGCCGTCGGGCAACCGCGAGCATCAGCCCCATGGCATGTTCGGCGACGGCCAGCGTGTTGGCGTCGGGACTGTTGACGACGTCGATGCCGTGGTCCTTGGCAGCGGCGACGTCGATGTTGTCCAAGCCCGCCCCGGCCCGCGCGATCACCTTCAAGTTGAGCCCGTGCTCGATGACGTCTCGGGTCACTTGGGTGCCGCTGCGCACGATGATCGCCTCGTAGTCGGGAATGACGGTCAGCAGTTCGTCGTCGGACAGTCCGGTCTGAACGTCGACGTCCGTGTGCTCGCGCAACATCTCGACGCCGGCGTCGTCAATCGGATCGCAGATTAGCACCCGGGGATGCCGGGACTCCGAACTCATCTCTTCCTCCTTTCCATCCTTTCCATCGATCGAACGATGGCGAGCGTCGAGTCGATCAGCCCCATCTCGCCTGGAAATCGGACATGAACGCCACCAGCGCCTGGACAGACTCCCAGGGCACGGCGTTGTAGAGCGAAGCGCGAACGCCACCGACCGAGCGATACCCCTTGAGGCCGATCAGGCCCGCCTGGGCGCTCTCCTCGAGGAAACGGGCCTCGAGGTCCGTGGAGGGGAGTCGGAACGTGACGTTCATGCGGGACCGACTCTCGGGCTGGGCGTGCCCTTGGTAGAAGCCCTCGGAGCTGTCGATGGCGTCGTAAAGCAACTCGGCTTTGCGCCGATTGCGCTCGGCTTGCGCGGTCAGGCCGCCCCGCTCAGCCAAATCTCGAGCGACCAAGCCGACGACGCGGATGGGAAAGACCGGCGGCGTGTTCAGCATGGAGTTTTTCTCGTGGAGCGTCGCGTAGCTGAGCATGTCCGGCAGCGTCGCCGGGACGCGCGCCAACAGCGACGTCCGCACCAGCACGATCGTCACGCCGGCCGGTCCCGCGTTCTTCTGGGCGCTGGCATAGATCAGATTGAACGGCGAAGGGTCCAGCGGTCGACTCAGAAAATCCGACGTCATGTCGGCGATCAGCGGGACATTAGCGGGTCGGGCATAAGTGGAGAACTGCGTGCCGGCGGTCGTATTGTTGGTCGTGATATGGACATAGGCGGCATCGGAGCTGGGCGGGAGCCCGCCCAAGTCGGGCACCCGGTCGTGGCCCGTGTCGGCGCTGGACCAGAGCTCGCGGGCCGTGCCGACCGTCTGGGCTTGGCTCAGCGCGGTCTCGCTCCACTTGCCCGTGACGACGTGCTCCGCGACGCCGTCCTCGGACAGCAGGTTCATCGGCGCGAGCGCGAACTGCGTCCGAGCGCCGCCGCCCATGAAGAGAATGGACCAGTCCTCGCCCAGGTCGAGAAGCGAGCGCAGGTGGGCGATCGCCTCGTTGTGGACCCGCTCGTATGCGTCGCTGCGGTGGCTGATCTCGAGGATGGACACGCCGGTTCCGTCGAAGTCACTGAGATCCTGCTGGGCTTGCTCGAGCACCGGTCGGGGCAGCGCCGCCGGGCCAGGATAGAAGTTGTGAACGTGGGTTGTCATGGGAGACCTCCGAACTTGTCCCGGATCGTCTGAACACGTAAGCCGAACGCGATCGAGTAAGATCGACCGTTTTTCTGGTAAAACTGTCGCAATGTGTCACCCCCAAATAGCACGGCCGCCCACTCGCCGTCGTCGAACGGCCCTGCTCGGGTCGTCGATCCCGACACTGTAGCACAGGTCATCCATCGATGGGGGCGAATCCCCTTCTTCTGCGACGCGTCTCCCTTGACGCGGTGTCACGATCACGACTCGATAACCGTCGCTGACGGCATTTATTTCCCGACAAATCGCCCCTTCGGCGGATGAATGTTGTTTTGGCGGTCAATCAAGATCATTTATTCAATTATCGACGCCATCGACAATTGAGGCGTATATGGATCTTGATCGTCCAAAATATCTATGGTAAGATTCGCCTTCAAATCGTGGGCATGGGACGGATCGTCGGTCATCATGGAGTCCCGAGCGATCCGGAAACGGCTTGCCAACGGTGGAAGGAGGGTCCGTCGTGTTCCGCGCGAACATGGAAGTGGCCGGCTTCGACGACGAGCTTGCGGAAGCGCTGGAGGGCGAGCGAGGTCGCCAGGAGACGCACATCGAGCTGATCGCCTCGGAGAACTATGCCAGCCCGCGCGTGCTGGAGGCCCAAGGGACCGTTCTCACCAACAAGTACGCCGAAGGGTATCCGGGCAAGCGCTACTACGGCGGCTGCGAGCACGTCGATGTGGCGGAACAGCTCGCCATCGACCGGGCCAAGGAGCTCTTCGGGGCCGACTACGCCAACGTCCAGCCGCATTCGGGGTCACAGGCCAATGCGGCGGTCTACTTCGCCCTGGCGGCGCCGGGCGAGACGATCCTCGGCATGAGCCTCGACCACGGCGGGCACCTCACGCACGGCGCAAAGCCCAACTTCTCCGGCAAGTTCTACAACGCGGTTCAGTATGGCCTCGACCCGGACACGGGCGAGATTGACTACGACCAAGTCGAGCGGTTGGCACACGACCATCAACCGTCGATCGTTATTGCGGGATTCTCGGCGTACTCGCGCATCGTCGATTGGGCGAGCTTCCGCGAGATCGCCGATGCTGTCGGGGCCTACCTCGTCGTCGACATGGCCCACGTGGCCGGATTGATCGCGGCCGGCGTCTATCCCAATCCGATTCCGCATGCCGACGTCGTCACGACGACGACGCACAAGACGCTGCGCGGACCGCGCGGCGGCTTGATCCTGGCTCGGGAGAACCCGGAGATCACGAAGAAGCTCCAGTCGCTCGTCTTCCCCGGCACCCAGGGCGGGCCGCTGATGCACGTCATCGCCGCCAAGGCCGTCGCGCTCAAGGAGGCGCTCCAGCCGGAATTCGTCGATTACCAGAAGCAAGTGGTGGCCAACGCCAGCGCGATGGCCGAGACCGTCATGGAGCGCGGCTACAACGTCGTGAGTGGCGGCACAGACGACCAACTCTTTCTGATCGACCTGATCGACAGCGGAGTCACGGGCAAGGCGGCCGATGCGGCGCTCGAACGCGCTCACATCACCGTCAACAAGAACGCTGTGCCCGGCGACCCGCAGCCGCCCTCGATTTCATCGGGACTGCGCATCGGAACGCCGGCGATCACCACGCGCGGCTTCCGGGAGGCCGAGAGCCGCGAGCTGGCCCACTGGATGTGCGATATCCTTGACGATGTCGAGGACGAGGCGACGATCGAGCGTGTCCGGTCTCAAGTGACCGATCTCTGTCGTCGCTTTCCGGTCTATGAGATGGCACAGCCGCAAGTATCGGAAAGCGTCGCCACCTAGGCTTTGGCGCATCCGTGAGCTATCTGAAGCATCGTGAGAGGCGCTATCGTGGCGTCGTTACCAGCGGGGTCGCCCGAACTCCAATGGGGCGCGTCCCTCGAGCGACCCACTAGGAACGCTTTCGGAGCTCAATCTCACTAAGGGGGGATTCAGGTGCGACGTACGGCGCTGACCTTGCTTTTGGTCGTTCTGGGGCCGCTGATGTTGACATCCTGCTTCCACGATCCCGTCTCGCTCTCATTCGAGGGCGGCTTTGAAGGCGGCGACTTGAGCGCCTGGCAGACGGGTGCCGACGTGCCGGAAGATCCGAACAATCCGGGCAATCCGGTCGCCTGGGCGATCGAGGCCAGCTCCGAACGGGCCGAGACTGGCCAACGGTCGGCGCGGTTCTTCCTGGATGGCCGCCAGGACGACGGGACGATCTGGCTGGCACGTCCGTTCGACGTCCCGCCGAACGCTCAACTGAACGTCTCGCTGAGCTTCCAACTCTGGAGCCAAACCGCCAGTATGGCCAACGAGATCACGCAGGCCAGCGTCTATGCCGGGCCGAGCGCCCCGCAGGCCGAGTCGGACTTCAACACGGAGCGCCCCGGCTACCGCGTCGCCGGCTGGGACGCTTACCGCTATCAGCTCGCCGCGCAGAGCGGCTCCGACGGACAGCTCTGGGTCGCCGTCGGGATCAACGTCGTCTGGGAGACCGAAGTGACCCACTACCTCGACGACGTTCAGATTGAGATGGAGCAGCCGGGCTTATTCTAGTCCGAGCCCGTCCGAGTAGCCAGATCAAGCGGGGCAGGCGGAGCTCCTGCCCCGCTGCGCTATATCAAGTAAAGCTGTGCAGGCTCGCAACGAAGTAGTTGATGCCGATCCAGGCGTAGAGCACAACCCCATAGGCCGCGACGGACGCCCAGGCCACCTTGATGTCGCGCCAGCCGAAGTGCAGGCGAAGATGGAGGTAGACGGCATACGCAAGCCAGGCGATGAGCATGGCCGTCTCCTTGGGATCCCATTCCCAGTAGGCGCCCCAGGCCTGCTTGGCCCAGATGCCGCCGAAGACGATTCCGCCGATCCCGTAGAAGGGAAAGCCGATCGCATTGGCCTTGTAGCTGAGCTCCTCCAGCTTCTTCAGCGCCTCGGGCGGCTGGCCGCGGAAGCGGCGCCACAAAAGCAGGAGGCTGGCGCCAAAACCCGTGGTGAACAGCGCGATGCCGATGATCATGAAGATGACGTGGATGACGAGCCAATAGCTCTGCAACGCGGGCACCACGGGCGCCACGGCGCGGGGCGCAATCGTCGGCGAGGCCGACAGCGCCAGCATGGTGAAGCTGATGCCGGTCACAATGGCCCCGACGCCGGGAAAGTGGTAACGACGCTCAAAGATGAGATAGGCCAGCGGGATAAGCCAAGCCATGAACGTCAGCGTTTCATAGGTCGTCGTAATCGGGAGAAAGACGCTGATCGCCCAATCGGAGGCCTGGCCGAGCTCGATGGAGCGCAGCACGACGCCGATCGTGCCGAGGCCGACGCCGACCACGGTCAACGTCGTCGCCCATCGGAACCAGCCGAGCGTCCGGGGCAGGGCCGGACTGGCCGCGATGCCCATGGCCTGCGAGGACCGCTCGGCTGGCCCTGCATTCGGCTCCCGATCGCCCAGCACGGCCCCGAGGAGATAACCGAAAAACGCGAGAAAGTACGCCGGTGTTGCCAGAAAGAAGAAAAAGGTGCTGTCGAAACTCATGACGATCCTCCTTTGGAGACCGTGGCTAGCGCCTCGCCCTCAGATCCAGCGGGCACGCGCTCCAATTCCTGCTGAATGCGCTCGGTGATGTGGTTGAACTCGGGGGTGAAGTCGCCCTTGCGGCTCCGGCCGCCCACAAGGATCTGGCCCGTCGCCTCGTCCACGTGCGCCCAGACGGACTGGTGGCTCAACAGGAGATTGCCGACCAGCATGACGACCATCAAGGCGAACGCCGAGTAGGCGATCGGGACGCCGGGGTCCCAGCTCATTTCCAATCCCGTAAACTGCGGCGCCTTGAAGCCCTCCAAATAGATCTTGTAGTCGCTGTCCACGGCGTTCTGCATTTGCGGCATGCGGGAGAAGGCCCAGGTGCGCAGCACCCGCTTACCCGTCTGCGCGTCGCGCACAATGACGAACGCCGCGGGATTGTTGAGTTTCTGTGTCTTGCTGTACGCGACGCCCTGCGAGAGCGCAAAATCAGGCAGGAACGCGTTGAACTCGACCTCAAGGCCCTGGCTGGGAATGCGGAACGTCTCACCGACCGAAGCCTGGAATTCCCCGATCGATTCCCCTTGGGCGTTCGCGATGCGGAACGTTGCTGTCGCCGCATTCATCCAGTCCTTGCCCATGGCGGTCTGGAACAGGCTGATGCCGCCGTAGGTGAACGGGTTGTTGACCTCGGTGATGCCGGTTTTGACCTCGTTGCCGTCTTCGTCGATGACGGTCAGCCGCGTCTTCCAGTCCATGACGCGCTCGGTCCCCCGGTAGTTCTCGCTCCAGAACTTGTCCACGCGGAAATGGAAATCCCGGTTCGGGACTTCGATGACGTCGCCCTTGTGGGCGAGGTTCATCTCGTTGTAGCCGAAGAAGTTGGTCACGCCCAGGCCGATGATCGCGACGATGAGGGCCACGTGGAAGACGTCGATGGCGTAGCGCTCCCAACGGCGCCGCTCCGCCACGATCTGACCGTCCTGCTCGCGCACCTTGTAGCGACGCGCGCGAAGGGCGTTCTTGACATGTTCCCGGATCGTGCCGGGCGGCTGGTCGGCCGCGTCAATTGTCGTATTGCAGGGCATGTTGTACAGCGCCTCGGGCTTCTTGCGCGCCATGGGTCGCTTGACGTAGTTGCGCGACGCCTGGAGGCGCTTGACCGTGCAGGCGGTCATGTTGATCAGGAACAGGCCCAAAATGGCGTAGGTGTACCAGGCCCCGAAGATCTGGAACAGGCCCATCGAATTGAGGACCTCGAAGTTGTCCGGGCCGTATTGGGCGACCAAGTCGACGCGGCGATTGAAGTCGAGCTGGGGCACCAGCGTCTGGATCAGCCCGATGAGGACCAACAGCGCAATCAGCGAGACGCCCAGCGGAATCGAGGTGAGCACGCGGGTCAACGTCCGGCCGAGCCCGCGCCGTCGGGCTTCCTGGATCGTGCCGCGCAGCCACTTGAGGAACGTCAAGGCCAGGCTGAAGCCTAGCACCAGCCAGAACAGCAACGTCGGCCAGGCGCCGGCGAATGCCACCGTCGGCGGGAAGAAGCCCGGCTCGCTGAGCGAGACGATCGAGCCAATCGTCCCGATCGCCAGCAGCCCATAGACGGTCCAGCGGGCGGTAAAGACGGCTTCAATATCGCGGGCCATCTGCCGAATCATGGCTTCGGTGGGCTCACCCCATCCAGCACATTCGTTGTCTTCTGGAAGCCCCGCAACATGGTCTTCTCGTCCATGGCGCCGTTCCAGTAGCCCATGATGATGCCGCGCTCGTCGATCCAGAATGAGGTCGGCAGCGCGGTCAGGCCATACTGCACAAACGCTTCCCCTTGGCGGTCGATCAGGTTGGTATAGGTGATGCCCAGTCGCTCCAAGAACGACCGGGCCTCGGATATGGAATGGTCCCAGTTGATCCCGACCACGGCGACCCGATCCCCGTACTGCTCGTGGAAGTTCTGTAGAGCCGGCATTTCGGCCCGGCAGGGCGCGCACCATGTGCCCCAGAAGTTGAGCAGCACGGGCGTGCCGCGGAACTGACGGAGCGAGACCTCGTTGCCCTCGAAGTCGCTCAGCGAGATGTTCGGCGCCCGATAGCCCAACTCGGCCGACGTCTGGTCGGGGCGCACTTGAGCCTGTTCATCCAGGAACTCACCGTTGCTGCCGCGCGCGACCATCTGGCTCGTATCGACCTCGGCGATTTCCGGCGTCTTGGACCCCGGAGCAAGCCCGAAGTACGCGTACGTCACCAGCGCGAGCACGCCCACACCCGCAAGCGCCGTGGCTGTGATGGCGGCGTACTTCAGCATCCGTAGCTTCCGTGGCTCGGATTCGGCATTGGGCCGTGG
Organism: Bipolaricaulia bacterium; assembly: GCA_042219045.1. GTDB lineage: Bacteria > Bipolaricaulota > Bipolaricaulia > RBG-16-55-9 > RBG-16-55-9 > CAZMNF01. Next base: position 33,782 of record JBDGQO010000013.1, read on the forward strand.
CGTTTCAGACATGGTGGAAGTGTATAAATGAGGACCGATTCAGTCCATGATCTGAATCAATCGCTCAGTCGGCGGCCTCGGCCTCATAACCGGCCTCTTGGACGGCCCGAATGAGCGCGTCGGTGGCGACGTCCTGTGCTAGTTCGACGTGGGCCGTGCCGACTTCGAGCGAGACGTCGGCCGACGCCACGCCGTCGACGCCTTGCAGGGCGCTCTGGACGTGGGTCACGCAGTGCTCGCAGCTCATGCCGTCAATGCTCAACGTTTTGGTCATGGCTCATCACCTCCCCGGTTGGTCGGTTGTCGGTTCCGCGATCCGGCGTCGAGACGCGCGCTTCGGGCTCCCTTTGGCCGCTGAGGCGCAGAATTTGGCGCTCGAGCCAACGGCGTACCCGCGTGGATCGCGATTCGGTCGCGGGGTCAAACGGGCGGACGAGCACGGTATGGAGCCCGACGCGGGTGGCCCCCAGCACGTCGGTGAATATCTGGTCGCCGACCATGGCGACTTCATTGGGGTCCATGCCCAGCGCGCCGAGCATCTCCCAGAAGGCACGTGTACCGGGCTTGCCAGCGTTGAACCGCAGCGGATAACCGCTGAGTTCGACCCGAACGCTCTTGCGGTCGATCCCCTCGTCATTGCTCAGAAACGCCAGCGCAAACCCGGCCGCTTCCACATCGGCCAACCAGCGCAGGATGCGCTCGTCCCACTCAGTGAACCCCCAGGGTCCGAGCGTGTTGTCCAGGTCGAAGATCACGCCGCGGATGCCGCGAGCACGGAGCCCGTCGAGGTCGAGCTCGAAGACCGAGCTCAGGTGCTGGTGGGGCGTCAGACGCGGCATCATGGCAGCGATGTTCGCACCTCGCCGATCGGAATGTGACGGGCGGCGTGGTCGAGAACGCGATGGACGTCATCCCCGAAGTCGGGCGAGACCAGGATTTTCACATAGCGCTGCCCGTCTGCCATGTGCCAATCCCGACGCACCTGGGCGATCCCGTCATAGGCTTCGATGATCGTCTCCAAAAAGTAGATGTCACGCGCTGCCATCTCGACGTAAAGCTCAACAGTGTCGCAACTCGCGGGGCCGTGGCTCATGGTCTCCGTATCTGCGAGCACGGACGATCGGGTTCTAACCGCCGGTTGTGGATGTTGGGCGCGCGGTATTGGGCGACCGTCACTGTGTCGCCAACACCGCGCGCCGGACTGTCACTGTCGATGTCTTGTGAGGCCACGAACGCCGGTTAACCTCGTCGTGACACCGATACGCGTGCGTCAACCGCTATTGGCTCTCGCCCATTCAGCCATCCTGCCCAGAGCCACTTGGCGACGTCGAGGACGAGCCGCTGCCTTGACCCTGTTGCGACATCTGCGTCTCCATTTGGCTCTGCAGCTCGGCCACCCGATCAGGGCGATAGTTCGGATAATTCTGCTGCAGTGTCTTCAGCGGCTGCTGCGCCTGACTGGCCTGACCCTGTTCGAGATAGAGGCTGGCCAACTGGACGAGCGCATCCTTGCCGTCCTCGCCGAGCGAGCCCTTGCCGTTGATCGCCCGAGCGGCCTCCAACAGCGACTGATAGATGGAGATCTTGTCGGACGTCGACGGCTTCTGGAGCAGCGCGGACTTCAGATGGTTCTTCGCCTGCTCGGGCTGGTTGAGCGCGAGATGGGCTCGGCCCATGCCGTGGTGCGCGCGCCAGTTGTCCGGCGAGCTTTCCAGAATCTTCCGATACTGCTCCATCGCCTTGCTGTGCTGCTGGGCAGTGCGGTAGAGCTTGGCGAGCCGGAAGCGGGTGTCCTGATCGCTCGGCTTGACCTCGAGGATCTTCCGAGCGACCTCGATTTGGGTGGACTGGCTGGCCCGCAGCTCCAGCGCCCGGCGGTACTCGGACAGCGCGTCCTCGGTGTTGCCCTGCGCGCGATAGGCGTCGCCCAGGTTGATATGGGCGGGCGCGGAGTACTGGCCCGCTGAGCGATCGACGACGCCCTCAAGCGTGGCCACGGCGTCCTCAACCTGGCCGGCCTGAAGTTGGGCCTCGCCGAGCTGGATCTCCGCCTCCATGGGATTATTGACCCCGGCTTCCAGCGCCGCTTCGTAGGCGCTGATGGCTTTCTCATATGCCTGCCGATCCATGTGGAGGTCGCCGAGCAGCTTCTGCACCTCACCCAGCCGTCGATCGGAGGAGGAGAGCTGGTCGCGCAAGTTGGTCAACACGTCGCGGGCCTTGGTGAGCGGCTTCTCCTTGCCCGTCGACTCGGCCTGGTCCAGATAGGTCTTGGCCAGGTCGATGCGAATGTTGCGCCAGGTCGATGAGCCCTGCTCGGCCAGATCGGCTGCGCTTGAGAGGTGCTCCACGGCCTTGGCGTAGTTGCCCTGTTTGGTGCGAATGTCGGCCGCCAACGTGTGGGCCTCCACGTAGTCCGGGTTGATCTCAAGCGCCCGGTTGATCTGGGTTAACGCGCGATCAGCCTTGCCGACCGTGTTGTTCAGGAATCGAGCATAGTAATAGTGGAGCTCGGCGTTCTTCGGCGCGAGCTTGACGATCTTTTGGAACTCGGAGTCGTCGCTCTTGCCGTAGTTGCCGACGCTGGCCAGGAACGCGTCGACCGCGTTCTGCTTCGCCTGGTCCAGGCGCTTCTGCAACGACTGGCGCTTGTCCTTGGCGGCGTCTTCGCCCAGATTATCGAGCTGGCTCTGCAGGATGTTGGCTTTGTTCTGATACAGGAGGCTCTGATAATACCCGATGTGCGGATCGTTGGCTCCTGAGGAGCTGGCCTTGTCGTAGGCCGCAATGGCCTGATCGAGGAGGTCCAGCTTCTTGGCCGTGTCGTCGGTGTTCTTGGCTTTCTCTTCCAGCCGATAGGCTTTGAGGAGCTGTTCCTTGATGACGATGTTCGCGTCGTCCTTCTGTTCCTGGACCCACTGATCGAAGCGGCTCTGGCGCTCCTGTTGCTTGTAGGCGTCGGTGACCTGTTGCTTGAGCTTGTCCGTGGTCCTTCGCTTACTGACTTTGATGACGTGGAAGCCCTTGTCAGTGCGGAAAGGTTTGCTCACTTGGCCAGATTGGAGGTTGAACGCCTTGGCCTTCAGCTTCTTCGGTTGGCTGGCGCCATCCCCAATCCAGCCGAGTTTTCCGCCGTTGCTGGCCTTATTGCCGTCGGAGTGCTTCTTCGCGAGCGATGCGAAGTTGGCCCCATCGGACTGGAGCTGATTGTACACATTCTGAATCTGCCGCTCGGCAGACTGCACTTGTTCCTTGGACGGATCCGACGGAAGGCTGATCTGGATCTGTTGCACCTGAACTTCGGGTTGCTTCGGGAAAGCCCCCTTCTCTCGAGCTGACTTGAGCCATTTCTGGAAGCGTTGGTCCTTCTGACTGGAGACGTAGTCTTTGCGCACCTGATCTCGGACGTCTTGGAAGCTGCTGGTCCGCCTGCCTTCCAGCTTGATCAAATGGAGGCCGAACTTCGTGCGGACGGGATCGGAGATCTCGCCCTTTTCGAGCTTGAACGCGGCCTTCTGGAACGGCTTGACCATCTGGCCCTTGCCGAACCAGCCGAGGTCGCCGCCCTTGGAAGCACTGGGCCCATCCGAGTACTGACGTGCCATCTCAGCGAAGTCCGCCCCTTCTTCCAGACGCTTCTGGATCTGGGCAATCTGCCGCTGGGCGGACTGCACTTGGGCATCGGAGGCGTCCTGGGGCAGCTCAATCAGGATGTGGCGAGCGTGGATCTCCTCTTTGCCATACTGATCCTTGTTCTTTTCGAAGTACGCTCGCAACTCCTTCTCGGACGGCACGACGGGCTTGACGATCTGCGACTTGAACTGCTGCGAGTTGCTCTGGACGTACGAAATCAGGTCGGCCGTCGTCGGATTGATCTTGCCGACGACCTGGTCCTGGAGTTTCTGTTGCTTAAGTTGCTGTCGAGCTTGCTCGCGCAGATAGTTTTTGAACTCCGAGATCGATCCCGTCGAGAGGTTGAACGCCTGCGCGAAGCGCTGGCGAACTTGCGGATTATTTTCCAGTAACCTCCTCAATCGGTCTTCGGTTACTTTGTTCTGTTTGAGAAAGCGGTCATATTGCTGTTTGAAGCGCTTATCGACCTCGGTCTGCTTCACCGAGAGCCCACGTTCATCCGCCTTTTGGGAAATGAGCGTGGTTCGGATCAGCTGGTTGGCGGCCTCGTTTCGCAACTGCAGGCGATAGTGGGCGCCACTGGCACCCTTCAGCCGCTGTTCGAAGTTGCCGCCGAACTGCGAGTACAGTCGCTGATAGCGCTGGATGGTCTGCTGGTGTCGCGTTTCCAGCTTGGAGGTGGGTATCTCCTCGCCGTTGACGACGATCGCCGGTTGTTGCTGCTCTTGCTGCTGTTGGTTGTTGCTTCCGAAGAATCCCTGCGGACCGCCCGGCGTGAAGAAGAGCACGCCGCCGGCCCCGAACCCAATAATGACGACCCAAAGCGTTACGGTGACCCAGAGCTTTTGCCCCTGGTTCATATGGTCAATCCCTTCCTCTTGATTTTCGCCTCACGTGCCATCTCCTAAACTATCGCAATGGTAAGGCCGCACGGGAAGTTGGAGATACACGCGGACGGGTTGTCATGACAGTCGGCATCAATCCGGTACTCGCCTTCGAGCGACCATTAAGCATCGGGCGCCGAACCCCGGCGCCCCGCTCATCCCCGTTGATGGTCGCGTCTTTGCTGGCCTGATGCGAGTTTAGGAGACGTCCCGGTCGGTGTCAAACCCGGAACGCCGGGAACGCCCGAAGAATGACGAGCGCCGCTCGGTCTTGGCCTCCTCGTTGGAATGGCTTTCCGGCTCGTCCTCCGAGGTCTCGCTTGAGGCCCGCTCCTCAGTCGACTCGGACAGCTCGGAGGCCGGTCGACCAGTGATCGCCTCGGACAGCGATGTTGGTCGAGACCTCAGCCCTTCTTCGGCATCCGCTTCTTCGGAGGCTTCGACATCGGGCGCCCAGGCTTCGTCGGCTTCGTCGCGTTCCTCGCGGTAGGCCGGTTCCTCGCCACCCCCCGAATGGCCATCTTCGTGGGGCCGATGGAGCCGATGGCGCGGCGTGATCGAAAAGCGCAACGCCGTCCGCTGCTCGCCGTCGATCTCGACGTCGACGAAGCTCGGCATGGAGATCAAATCCACCCCGCTCGAGGCGAGATAGCTGCGCGCAATGGCGATGGCCTTGACGGCTTGGTTGATGGCTTTGGGGCCGATTCCTTGCAGTTCCGCCTCTCCGGATTCGCGAATGGTGTTGGCAAGCGCGCCAGCCGTGGCAGAGGCGTCGGACTGAGCAGAGACTTTGAGGGTTTCCATGGCTCCCTCTCCCCCTCCCTGACGGGTACTGGCATTGAGTATAATCGAGGCGTCTCCCACAGACAAGACCCAACCTTGCCAGCCGTCAGCGCGCCCGCTCGGTAAACTGCGTGGTCCGGATGACCTGGACCTTGATCTCGCCCGGATAGTCCAGTTCCTCTTCGATGGTGCGGGCCACCTCGTAGGAGAGCTTCGCCGTCATGTCGTCGTCGATCTCGTTCGGCTGGACCATGATGCGCACCTCGCGGCCAGCCTGGATGGCGTAGGCCTCCTGGACGCCGTCGAAGCTGTTGCAGAGGTCTTCCAAGGCCTGCAGCCGCTGGATGTAGGCCTCGAACGTCTCCTGCCGCGCCCCGGGGCGCGCTGCCGACAGGGCGTCCGCTGCCTGCAACAGCACCGCCATCGCGGACTGGGGCTCGACCTCATTGTTGTGCGCGGCGATGGCATGGACGACCTCCTCGCTCTCGCCGTAGCGCCAGGCCAATTCGGCGCTAATCAACGAGTGCGGGCCCTCAACCTTGTGGTCAACACCTTTGCCGATGTCGTGCAGCAGGCCCGCGCGGCGGGCGGATTTGGGATCAATGCCCAGCTCACCGGCAAGCGCGCCGGCAATGAAGCTGACCTCGATGGTGTGCTGCAACTGGTTCTGGCCGTAACTCGTGCGGAACTTGAGTCGACCGACCATCTTGATCAGCTCCTGGTGGAGACCCTCAAGGCCGACCTCGAAGGCGGCCTTCTCGCCCTCCTCTTTGATGAGCTGGGCGACGCGCTCTTGGGCCGTGTCGACCTGTTTCTTGATTTGCGCGGGATGGATGCGCCCGTCCTCGACGAGCTTGGCCATGGCGACGCGGGCGATCTCGCGCCGGACGGGATTGAAGCACGACAGCACCACCGTATCGGGCGTGTCGTCGACCAGGACGTCGACGCCCGTCAGTGCCTCAAACGTCCGGATGTTGCGGCCCTCGCGGCCGATGACGCGTCCCTTAAAATCGTTATCGGGCAACGGCACGAGGCTGACGGTGGAGAGCTCCACTTCCTCGGCCGCGTAGCGCTGAATGGCCGTTGCGATGATCTTTCGGGCTTCCTGCTCGGCCTCTTGCTCGTAGCGCTCCTTGATCTCGCGGACCGTCTTGGCGTAGTGGCGTTCCGCGTCCTCGCGGACACGGCGTAGCAGCTCCTCTTTGGCTTCCTCTTGGGTTAGCCCGGAGATCTCTTCGAGGCGCTTCTGTTCGCCTTCGATGAGGGACTGGCCCTCTTCGATGTAGCTCGAGACGGACTCGAGGTCCGCGTTCAGGTCCTGCTCAAGCTGTTGCAGCTCCGAGGCCTGGCGCTCGATGCGCTCCTCGCGCTTCAACAGCCGCGACTCGAACTGCTCCAGCTTCTCCTCGCGGCTCTTGAGGCGGCCTTCGCGCTCCTCGAGTTGCTGGGCCCGTTCCTCGTTCTGGCGGCGCTGCGCCTCACGGGCCTCGGCTTCCTCTTCGATCTGGCGGTTCAGGCGCCGTTCCGTCTCCTGCCACTGGCTGCGTTCGGCCTCGATGTCGCGCTTGAGCTGATCGAGGCTCGCTTGGACTTCGTCGGCGCGCTGCCGAGCTTCGGCGAGCGCCGTGGCGAAGCGGCGAGTTCCGACACCGTATCCCAGAACCAGGAGGAGAACTCCCACTCCTCCCAAAGCAATCATCAACACGGGATCCATCGTGGGCACACTCCTTTGGTCGATTCAGACAGGCGATGGCTTTGCGACGAATCCCCGCCGTGGGCAAGAACCAGACAGTCGGCACCCTGAGGCGATCTCGGCACCCCAGCCCGATAAGCCTCGCGCGGGGATCGGCATGCAGGTTCGGATGCTTCGGTTTGTTAGCCATTGCCAACCGGGAATTATAGCGGGAAACGTCAAGGATGATCAACGTCGGATGGCCATCGCGGCCGGGAGGAACGTCAGGCTGAACAGGGCCATGAACCCGATGCCGAGCACGGCCGACTGGCCGAGCACCTCGAGAATGGGGGTCTGGGCGAGGATGAGGCTTCCGAAGCCGATCATCGTCGCGAGCGTATTGGCCAGGATCGGCAAGGCCGTCGAGGCGGTCGCGTCGGCGATGCTTCGGCCGCCCATGTCGCGGAACCGGGCGAGCAGATAGACACAGTTGTCGACGCCGAGGCCGATCAGCAGAGGCGAGATCAGGATGTTGGCCACGTTGAAGTCGATCTCGAGCAGATAGAGCGCCCCGAGCATCCAGAGGTACCCGAGCCCGAGCGTGATCAGCGACAGCCACGTTCCGCCGCGCATGCGGGAGCGTCGCAGTGTCAACCACAGAACCCCCATGATGATGACCCCGGCTGCCGCCGTGGAGTAGGCAAAGTCCTGACGCATGTAGGTCTCCAGACGCGAGCGGGTCATGGGCACGCCAAAGACCTCGTCCGATATCCGCTTGGCCTTGTCGATGAAGGCATTGTAGCGGTCGCTGTTCCAGATCACGTCTTCCTTGACGCGCGCCGCCACGATGGCGTCGCCATCGGGCGCGAAGCCGAGCTTGCGGTACTGTTCCGGCGGATTTTCGATCAACTGGTCGATGCGCTCGGGGGTCGGCAGCTGGGCTTGCAGCGATCGGACACGCTCGATGAGCGAGTCGACGCTCTGTTGAAGGGCGAACAGACGGTCGCCCGTGTTTTTGTCAACAAGCGCCTGGAAGCGTTCACGGATGCGGTCAGTTTCGCTTTTGAGCTCAAGGAAGCGCTCTTCCAGCTCGCGATTGCCGGTTGTCCGGACGACGTTGTCGGCGCTGGACTGGAGCTGCTCGCTCAGGTTTTGGAGCGCGTCAAGCAGCGCTTCGGGCTCGGTGAAGGGCTGGCGCAGGGCCGAGAGCTGGTTGGAGGCCTGTTTTAGCGGCTTGACGGGTTCAAGCGCCCGCAGTCGGCCCAGCAGCCGCTTGAACCGAGCGCGCTCTTCCGGCTTCTCGATGCCGATCGCGCTATAGTAGCTCAACGGCCGCTTGTTGACCTCCGGCATCCGATAGAGCCGGTTGCTGACCTCGCGGACGCGCTCCAGCGACGGCTCGACGAAGAAGAAAAAGTAGTTCTCCGGATCGGCTATTTGTCCGCGCGTTTCGAAGTTGTCGTTGATGAAGCCCGCGACCTCTTGACTGGGCAAGTTCCGCTGGCTGACGCCCTTGGAGATGAACGTGAAGTCGACCCGGACGGCCGGCCAGGCCATGGCGGCCGTGCCCGCGATCACGAGCGCCACCACGACCCACGGACGGCTCGTGATCGCCCGCGCAAACGGCTCAAGGTTCCATGGCCGTGGGGGCCGGACGAGCTGGCGCCGGCCGATGGCCCGCTGCCCCACCACCAGCAGCGATGGGAGGACAACGAGCGTCATCAGGCAGGACAACAGCACCCCGAATCCCAGAATGAAGCCCATCTCGGACAGCCCTGTCGTCTGGGAGACGAAGCCCACCGCAAAGAGCACCAGCGACGTCGCCGTCGCCGCCGTGATCATCGCCTGGCCCTTGACGGTAACGGCATGGCGCAAGGCGGGCACGATCCGTCGTGAGCCTTGGCGGAGCTCCAGGTAATGGGAGATGAACTGGATGCCGTAGTCGATGCCGAGGCCCAACACGATCGCCGGCAGGAACGCGGTCAAGAGGTTCAGCCCGCCGAAGAGGTGCTTAGCGATGGCCAACGTCAATAGCAGCGCGATTGAGACGGGGATCGTCGCAATAATCGGATACAGAAACCGCCGCAGGACGAAGACGAACAGGGCCAGCACGCCGACGACGGTAATCAACGCCGTCCGGTTCATATCCGACCGCAGCATGTTGTCGGACTGGACGGAAAAGACGTGCGGCCCCTTGATTCCCCACGTGATGCCTTGGGATTCCAGGTTGAGCGAGCTCAGGTCGCTCTTGACGGCATGGACGACGCGTCGGTTGTAGGCGATGCTCTGCGAGGCCGGTTGATCCGGCTGGAATTGGATCATCAGCGCGTTCGCATCCTCCGAGAGCCAGTACGGGCTGGCCTCCTCCGAGACGGGCTTGAGGGTGCTCTGCAGGGACGACAGCTCGGCCCGGAACGTCTTGACGCCCTCCGAGAGCGTCTCCAACCGATCGGGGAGATCCTCCAGCGCGGCCAGCACCGCTTCGTTCAGGTCGTTCAACTTGGTCAGCTGATCGCTCAGGTCCTTGATGGTCGAGGTCAGCTTGTTGGGATCGAGGATGGCAAGCCCGCTCATGAGCTGCTTGAGCGCCTCGGCCGTGCCGCCGTAGACCTGCGCGAGCGATTGCTCGGTGTTCGGAAGTGCGCCGTCCTGATCGACGGCTTGACGGAGCTTGTCGATGCGCGCTTCGATCTCGTCGATGGTGGCCTCATCGAGCGCCAGCGGGTCGACGTTGAGCGCCTGGAGCCGGTTGCGCTCGAAGCTTGCCTGCTCGATCTCGGTGTGGGCCTTAAGGGCGTCTTCCACTCGGCGCCCCGCCGCCAGGAGCCGCTTGACGCGCTCACCGCGGGGAACGTCGCCGGGAGACTTGAGGCGCAGGAGCACGGCGTCCTGGTTGACCTCTCTATCCAGGATCTTCTGGTAACGCTCGACGCGTTCCAGCAAGGGGTCGTCTTGGGGCAGGAGGTTATTGAACGTGCTGTCGACCGGGAGCGTCCGCAGGTCCAGGACCGATCCCACGGCCAAGACGAGCGCGATCAGCAGGAAGACTCCGGCTAATCGGCGGATGGAGGCAAAGAGAGCGAGCATCGGACGCATGCGCACGCCTCATGCCTCTGCGTCGGTGGCTTCAGGCTCCTCGGCCGGTTGGGCGTCCAGTTCCTCGGTTCCCTCGTCCGATTGGAACTCCTTGGCGATCTCGTCGGGGCTTGTGGCGTCGATGTGCCAGCCCGTCAACTTGGCGGTCAGCCGGACGTTCTGCCCGCCCTTGCCGATGGCCAAGCTCAACTCGCCGTCGGGGACGACGACCATGGCGTGTTTTTCGTCCTCATCCAGCTCGATGCGCATGACTGTTGCGGGCTCAAGGCTGTTCTGGATGAGCTCCTGGAGGTTTTCGCTCCAGCGGATGACGTCGATCTTCTCGCCCGAGAGCTCGCGGACGATCTGCCGCACGCGGGCCCCCGACGATCCCACGCACGTGCCGACGGGCTCGATCTCGGGAACTCGAGCACGCACGGCCACCTTGCTGCGCACGCCCGGCTCGCGCGCCACGGCCACGACCTCCACGAGCCCCTGCTCGACCTCGGGAACTTCCAGTTCCATCAAGCGTCGCACGAAATCCGGGTGGCCGCGGGAGACGAGCACGCGCGGGTCACCCTGGGTCTCCTCCACGCGATAGAGATACGTCCGCAGCGTCTGGCCCGGGCGATAGTGTTCGCCGGGGATGCGCTCGCTGTCGGGCAACAGCGCCTCCGCTTGGCCCAGGTTGAGCCACACGTCGCGTCCCTCAAAGCGATGGACGCTGCCGTTGATCAATTCGCCGACGCGGGCATGGAAGCGCTCGTAGACCATCTGGCGACGGCGCTTCAAAATCTCTTGGCGGATCGTCTCCTCGGCTCGGCGCGTGGCGATGCGGCCCAACTGCGTCACGTCGAACTCGATCGATTCGCCCTTGTCGACGATCGTGATGTCCCCGGAGCTGCGATCGATCGCCACGTCGACGTCGTCGGCGGTGCCGAACTGCTCGCGGTAGGCCATGGCCAGTCCCTTGCGGACGGCATCGTAGAGCTCCTCGCGCTCCAGGCCCTCCTCTTTCGCCATCTCTTCCAAGGCCTCTAAAAACTCGACGTTCATCGTCGCATCACAGCTCCTCGTTCTGGACGTCTCTCAGGCGGGGTCGAACGGGGGACAAACGCGGGCGTCGGCCAGCTGGGCCAGCGGAACCTCCAGCTCGCCCTGGTCGGTCGCCAGCGCCACGTTCTCGCTGTCGACCGTCTGGAGCGTCCCCGTCCAGTTGCGCTGGCCCGCAATGGGGGCGTACGTCTTGATCCGGATCGCTTCGCCGATGACCCGATGGAAATGCCCCTCGGTCCGCAGGGGCCGATCCAGGCCGGGCGAGGAGACCTCCAGCTCGTATCCTTGATCGACGGCCTCGTCAAACGGATCCTCCAGCGCGCGGCTGACGCGCTCGCAGTCGTCCAGCGTCACGCCGCCCGCCTTGTCGATCATCACCTGCAGCAGCCAACGGCCGGGCGTCTGGCGCAGTTCGAGCCAATAGAGCTCGACGCCTTCCGTTTCGGCGATCGACGCCGCGATCTCGCTCAACTCGTCTCGCTTGCTCATTGCAACCCCCATTATACGGGAAAGCGTCTGCGGATCAATCGGATGCATGTTCCGCGCTCGACGGATATAACGTCATCGGGGTGACGCCATGCCATACGTCTGGACCGTGCCCGCCGAGGCCGAGGGCGAACGGCTCGATCGCTGGCTGGTCGGCCAGCGTCCGGAGCTGTCACGAGCCCGGATTCAGACGCTCATTCGCGGGGGATCCGTGCAGCTCGACGGCCGAGGCGCCAAGCCGAGCACTCGGTTGACGTCCGGCGCTCGGGTCACATTCGAGATCCCGCCCCATCCGCGCGCGGTCGTGGAGCCCGAACCGATGGATCTGGCCATCCTCCACGAGGACGACGATATCGTCGTCGTGAACAAGCCCTCCGGGCTGGTCGTCCACCCCGCCGCCGGCCACGAGCGCGGCACGCTCGTCAACGGGCTGTTGCACGAGCGCGCGCTGGCCTCGGGCCACGACCCAAGTCGTCCCGGCATCGTCCATCGGCTGGACAAGGCGACCAGCGGCGCCATCGTCGTCGCCAAGCGCGAGCGCGCGCACGCGAGCCTCGTGGAGCAGTTCAAGGCTCGATCCGTGGGGAAGACGTACGTGGCGCTGGTCCATGGCGTCTTGGCCGACTCGGAAGGGCGCATCGACGCGCCGATCGGGCGCCATCCGAAGCACGCTCGGGAGCAGGCCGTGCGCGCCGACGGCGGCAAGGCCGCGCTCACGGACTTCCGCGCTCTGCGCACGTTCGGGGATCGCACGCTCGTAGCGGCCTTTCCGAGGACGGGCCGGACGCATCAGATTCGCGTCCACCTGGCAGCCATCGGGCACCCCGTGGTGGGCGATCCGCTTTACGGCCGGAGCGTCAACGGAGAAACCCTCATGTTGCACGCGTGGAGACTGGCCCTTGATCATCCGGCGACGGGCGAGCGGATGGCGTTCACGGCCGCTCTTCCGCCCCGATTCCGGAGCGTCGTCGAGGCGGTTGAGGAGCTTGAGTTGACGGCGTGGGCACGTCCGCCCGAAGCATCCGAATGAAGTTGCGCAGGTAGTCGCCGCCTGCGAGGAGGACCAACCCGAGCGCGCCGTAGACGAGGTAGTTGTCGTAGGGCTCGTAAGGCAGGTTGAGCAGCTCCGCCAGGAGCGCAAGGGAGAGCACGAACGACGCCGTCTTGCCCAGGGACCGAGTGGGAGGCGGATGGGGAACACGGCGCATCCAGATGAACGCGCCGATCGCCATGCCGCCCTCGATGACCACGAGGAACGCGATCGTCGCCCAAGGCAGATCGCCAATGGCGACCAGCGTCGTGAACAGCAAGAGAAAGACGAACTTGTCGATGACGGGATCGAGGAGCTGGCCGAGCGGCGTCTCCTCTCGGCGCAGTCGCGCAACCACCCCATCCAGCAGGTCGGCGGCTTGCGCGACGAGCACCAGCGCGAACGCGAGCAGACGCTCCCCGCTGAGGAGAGCCCAAATGACCGGCGGCATGAACGCCAATCGCATCAGCGTGATTCCGCTGGCCAGGGTTAAGCGCATGATGGCCTCAGTGTAGCTCCCAGCGTCTCCGATGTAAACAGGCGTTTTCCTCAATCGATGACCTTGCGTTGCCACGACCCCGTGGCAAACAGGCCCAGGGCAATGGCGGCCGCCGCCACGTTGCTGACCATCATGCCGTACCAGACGCCTGTGGCGCCCATCTGCCAGACCAAGCCGAGCAGCGCACACAACGGGACCCGGAGCGCCCACAGTCGCGCCAAGCCCATGATCATCGTCGGGACGTTGTGCCCGGATCCGCGAAACACCGATTCGATGGCGACGAAGATGCCAAAGAAAGGCAAGCCCCAGACGAAGATTCCCATGAACTCCACGCCCGCGGCGATGACGTCCTCGCGTCCGGGAATAAAAGCCGCCATGAGTGGGGCGCGAATGAGCCAGATGACCGTTGCCTCCACCGCCAGTAACGCGAACATGAACGCCATGCCCCGCCTGACGGCCGTCCAGGCCCGCTCGAGCATGTCGGCGCCCAAGGTCTGGCCCAAAATCGTCGTCAGCCCGACGCCGAGCCCATGCATCGCAATGAACAACAGCCCGAAGATGCGGTCGCCGATTCCGTAGGCGGCCAGCGCGACCGTCGCGTTCGGCACCCGGCCGATAATGGCCATGAGCACGACGAAGCCGAAGGCCGTTCCCGATTGTCCGACGGCGGCCGGCAAGCCGATCCAGGTAATCTTACGGAACCAGGGCCATCGGGGCCGAAGTTGCGTCGGGATCAACCGGATCCCCTTGGTGCCGCGGCTCAGCACGCCCAACGCGAGCACCGCGGCCGATCCCTGGCTCGCCACAGTCGCGATTGCGGCGCCCAACAGCCCGAGCGACGGGAACGGGCCGAGGCCAAAGATGAGCGCAGGGTCAAGGAGAAGGTTCAGCGCAACGCCCGTGCTGTTGACGAGCATCGGCGTGACGGTGTCGCCGTAGGCCGACAGCGCGAACTGGAACAGAAACGGCACGCCCAACAGCGGTAGGCCGAGAAAGATCACCCGAATGTAGAGCGAGGCCTGCTCGGTGACGGCCCCTTCGGTCACGAGCAGCGGCAGGAGCTTGGGCGCGAGCACAAAGCCGGCCGCGGCCATGGCGACCCCCGCCGTGACCAGAAAGGCAAAGATCTGGGTCAGGGCGACGTTGGCATCGTTGTGACGCCGCGCACCCGTGTATTGGCCAATGAGCGCGCTGGCCGCTGCGCCGCTCAACCCGGCCACGAACGAGATCAGCAGCCAGACGACCGGCCAGGAGACCTGAATGGCCGCCACCGACGGGCCGCTCGTCTCCGGCGGGAGGTGGCCGATCCAGAAGGCGTCGGCCAGGTTGTAGAGCGCCTGGAGCAGGCTCGTCACCATGGCGGGCCAGCCGAGGCGCACCATGGTGCGCACCAGCGGCCCGTGCAGGATCTGCTCGGTGGAGACGCGGGCCATTCAGGCGTCGTCTTCCGCGCTCACGGCTGGCCCATCTGTCGCCGAGCCCAGGTCGTCATTCCCATTCCGTTTGGTCGCCTCGATTCCCGGAGCGGTCCCGAAAACCGGATCAGAACAGCTGTGGCAACTGGACGTCCAGATACGCCTGCGGTCGGTCCTCGCCGAGGCCTTGGCCGATGCCGCCCACAAGGGCAATCGAGGAGCGATACCCGAGCGTCAGCGACACCTGCAGTTCCGCGCCGTAGCCGATCCGAACGTCCTTCGGGTTGAGCGTATCGCCGGCCATGCCGGCATCGACGAAGACGCCACCGCCGACGTTGTCCACGAGCACGGGGCGGCTGTTGACGGTTCGGTCCACCTGGAACAGCGGGAAGTCGTATTGGACGCTGGCCGTCACGGCCTGTTGGCCCTGAGCGACCGACGGGCCGAATCCGCGAACGGTGAAGCCACCGCCCGTCATGGGTGCCTCCAACGTCGGGCCACCGAGGGCGAAGCTTTCCGCGTCGTGCGGGCTGTCCGTCCAGCCGCCGCGCACCTCCAACGAAACGCGATGCGTCTCGGCGATCGGAAGTCGAACGGTCTCGCTCCAACTCAGCGTCAGGCGCCGGTACCATTCGCCGAGCGTCTCCACGTTGATCAACTCACCCGAGATCGACACGTTCGAGCTGTGAGCAAACCGCTCGCTCCGCTGGACCGCGTCGTAGACGTACTGACCTGACAGCGTCGTCGTCGTGCGAGTTGCGGAGGACGTGGACGTGTCAGACCCGTTTTGCGACGATTTGTCCGGTGAGGAAGCGGCCTTGGAGGATTTTTCGCTGGATGAACCTCCATTGTTTGGGGCCTCTCGATTGATAAGGCGACGGTATCCCAGGCCCAAGCTCTGATTTCGATCCGAGGACACCTCCAGCGGAACCGTGACATTGAGCCCGACCGACGTCCGTGCCCGATTCCCGCTGGCGCTGACGGTCAGCGGCAGCGAGCCGTTGTTCTGATAGCTGAGCGCGTAGACGGGTCGTTCCGACTGGAGATCCCACCCGAGGGTCGCACTGTAGGTATGCGTCAAAAGCGGATCGTTGCCCATCGTCATGACACCGAACCCGCCTTGCAGGGGCGTCGGAATCCAGAGCTTCGGGGTCATGAGCGGAATCGGGTTGTACGGCTGGGGCTCCCCGCCGTCCGTGGGATAGCCATCCCAGGACGGAACGTCGGTCTCGGGCAGCTCCACGGGCCGCCATTGCTCGGGCTGGAGCGGGAGCCGCGCAACGTCGTAGCCATCGCCTTCGTAGCCGAGATACGCCAGCGACTGTCCGTCGGACGATACCGTCGGCGCGAAAGCGCCGCTCATCGCGTTGGTGATCTGGAAGCTCTCGCCGCTGTCCACGTCGATGGCGAACAGGTTGTCGCGGCGATTCAGATCCGAACTGAAGATGACGTATTGCCCATCGGCCGAGAAGACCGGATCGCTGTCCTCGTTCTTGTTTTGGGTGAGCGCCGTCAGTTCGCCGCCGTCAGCGGGCATGGTGTAGATGTCCTGATAGCCGCCGGGGCGCCAGAGCGCCAGCGCGATCCGCTCGCCATCTGGCGAGATCGACAGCGACTGGATCACCGCGCCCATGTCGGCGAAATTCCGAACAGTTCGGATCTCACCCGAGTCCATGTCGCGAGCCATTAATGCGCTCTGGCCGGCATGGTTGACCTGCTTGGCGTAGTAAAGCGTCTCCCCATCGGGGGAAAACGCCGGACTGTAAGCACGTTCGCCGTGGGTCAGACGCTTGGGCTCGGTGGACTCGATGTCGGCTCCGTCCGTCTGCACGCTCACCTGATAGAGGTCGCTACGAATGGAACGTCGGTCGACGGGGTCTTGTCGAGAAAAGACGAGCGTCTGGCCATCGGGCGACCAGGCCGGCCCACTCGCCGACCCGGCGACGATTTCCGTGTCATCCGTTCCATCGGGCCGCACGACGCGCAGGCCATTGCGGCTCGGATCGCTGTGCGTGTAGGCGATCAGGTCCCGCGACGACCAAGCCGGATCATCCGTGGAGAATCCGTGATCGGTGAGGTCGCGGCCCACGAGCACGCCCGCTTCTCGAATCGATCGAATCTCGGGCACAAACTGCGTGCGGAGCCAATCCGTGAAGTTGGCGTACATCGTTTCAGGGGAGACGCCGAAGGCCTCTTGGGTGACCTCGCTGAACTTCGGCCCCATGCCGAACAGGGCGGAGATTTGCAGCGGCTTGTCCGCGTTGGCGTCGGTGAAGCGCTGCAGCGCGTCGTCGCCGTGCGTCTGTTCGAGATATTTCATCAGCCAGGCGCTGTAGTTGTAGACGAGCAGGCCGAGTGACGGCCACTCGTCCCGCTGGTTGACCCCCCGAATTTCCGCCCACGTAGGGAAATCGTTGTCCAGCACCATCTGGCGAATCATCATGCGCGTGCGGCTGTCGTTCAGGCGTGACTCCTCCACGATCTCGTGTTTTTCGTAGACCGCGAGCCCTTCCACGAACGGAATGGGCTTGACGGCGTTCGGCGTAATGATGTTGCCGAATAGCCGCTCCAGGAGGTTGTGAATCCCGCGGGTCTGGCGCAGATCGACCGCGTGGACGAGCTCGTGGGTGACCACCGTCTTCCACCAGGAATCGGGGCGAACGTTGAAGTTCTCGGCCAGTTCCCGATGCGAGGCGAAAATCGCCACCTGATCCGAGACGGGATTGCTGAAACCGTTGGGAAAGTCGAACGGATCAGTCAACACGAGATCGATCGTCGCGGGCGCCTCGCCGAACTCGTCCCGCAGTTGGGTGTAGGCGTCTTCAGCCAGGGACGAGACCTGGCGGGCGACGCCCTCGAGGCCGTTGTGGAAGTGAATCCGGAAATGCTCTGTCGTCAGCGTTCGCCACTCGAGATCGTCGTTGAAGTCCAAGCTGGCCACGCCGATCTGGGCCGAGGCGACCGACCCGAATGCCACCGCACAGATGGCGGCCATGAGAATCGCGCGCAGGCATCGTCGATGCCACATCGGAGCCATCGTTTCCTCCTCTGATTGTTCATGTTGGTCCGCGTAACGGTTGAAAAGTTGAGCCACGGACATCAAGGTCGCTGGTTGAGAAGCAAGCTCGTCAGAAGTTCACGGTGAACCGCGGTGAGCCGTCTTGCGGCACCGCAAGTCGGGCCTTCACGGAGACGTTCCGCACGCTCAGCGTAAGCGATGCGGTCCAACTGAAGCCCATCTTCGAGGTCCATTCCATGTCGATCTCGTCCGGCGAATCCGCTTGTTGGGCGCCTGTCGTTTCGGAGGAGCCGTTGGGCGATTCGCTCTTGGCCTCCGATCGCCGGTCCGCGTTGGCGACGTGGACGCCGATGTCGCCGCGCAGCGTCAGCGGAATCTCGGTCGGTATGGTGTTCGGCCACTCCGGCGGCACCGGGAGCGGGATGCCCGTCTCGTACATGGGGAAGGATCGGCTCAGCGTTAACTGCCAGTAGCGCTCGCCCGTGAGCGAGCCCCCCAGACCCGGGACCCCGGTGCTGAACTCGTATCCCGCGAGATCCGCTGCGTTGGTGAGCGAGCCGTACCGGACGTTGGCGCTGAAGCCGTCAAGTGACAAGCTCACCGAGCCCCTGTTGGACTGGAACGTCTTCCCAAGCGTGGAGCCGTCCATGAGCGCGCCGAAGGTCATGACCGAGTTGGTGCGGGCCCGGACGCCGTAGGCCAAGTCGAACGACGTCCCCGAATCCAACTGGATGTAGCCGACGTTGCGGTCGGGTTGATCGTCTCGGCCCCAGAGCGAGCCGACAAAGCCCGTCGCGCGGGTCTCGCCGACGCTGATGCCGAGCTCCACGCCGCTTTGGCCCTCACGACCCAAGATGGGGCTGCTCGGCCAGTCGACGACCGCCAAGCTCGGGTTACCGACGCGTTGATCAAGCACCGGGATCGAAACTCCCGTGGTCACTTTCAAGCCAGCCTGATAGCGGACGCGCCCGCTATCGAAGCCATAGGCTGCCGCCGCCCGAGGCTTCCACAGGCCGCCTATGGCGGGGAGATTCGTATCGAATCCGACGAGTCGACCGTCCTTGCTCGTGGTCGTGTAGACCGGTCTGACGGGTTGGGCCTGCCCGAGCTCTGCCACGACAGTCATGGGCAAACCGACCGCCAACAACGCAATCATGAGAGATCGAGTGCTCACGGGATGCCACCTCCGGGCGCTATTCTAGACCACGTATCGCGCCTCGTCATCCATCGTAGAAGCTCGTTAGCGGTCTCGGGTCGGCTTAACGGGGAGTGCCAAGTTGAGGTCGGCGCCCGAGTGTCCCAAGAAGCGTCTCATGAACCCTCAGATCCGTCGGGAAGCCGTTTGCTTGCCCTATTGTTTTGTAGAAAGTTTGGCGATTTTGTTGCGCGGAATCGACCCATGCTCCATCGCGCTCGGTCTCGAATTGGGGCCGGTTATTCCACCGCTTCGCGGAGCAGTTGTTCGTGGATTTCCAGATCCTGAGCCGAAAAGAGGACAAAGCGGACGAGTTGCACGCTCGCTAGCGAGGGGACCATCTCCCGGATCGTGGCGAACGCGATGCGAGCCGCATCCGGGGTGGGATAGTCGAACGCGCCCGTGGAAATGGCGGGGAACGCCAGCGAGGAAAGCTCGTGCTCTTCGGCCAACTCCAGCGCCCGGCGATAGCAGTTGGCCAAAAGCTCGTCGGCCGGCTCGTCGCGCCCGTAGACCGGGCCAAGGCAGTGAATAACGTGGGGATTGGGCAGGTTTTGGCCGCCCGTGATGACCGCCTCACCCGGCTTGATGGGCGCCAACGGACGGCACTCCTCGGCCAACTCTGGTCCGGCTGCTCGGTGGATCGCGCCGGCAACGCCGCCTCCCGTCTTCAACTCCGCATTGGCCGCATTCACAACCGCATCGACGTCCGGCTGATTGGCGATGTCGCCCTGAATCAACTCGATGCGGACGCCGTCAAGCGTCGTCTCCATCGCGAACATCCCCCCTGAACGTCCCAGTATAGCGCCCAGCCGCCGTGCGTCGCCGAAGGCTGTCTGCCCGCTCGGGGGCGTATGTCGGCGGTGCTAACCTGTGTTCCGCAACCCGGCCGCGATGCCGTTGAGCGAGAGCAGAACAGCGCCGCGCAGGTCGGCGTCGGCGTCCGAAGTCGTTCCCGCCTGGAGCCGCTTCATCAGCTCGACCTGAAGGAAGTTGAGCGGGTCGATGTAGGGATTGCGGCGCCGGATGCTGTGCTGCAGCCAGGCTTCGTTGTCAAGCAACGCCGACTGGCCGGTGATCGTCAAGATCGCGTCCTCCGTCCGGCGATACTCGGCCTCGATCGCGTCAATAACCGGAGCTTCCTCGTCACGAGCCAGCGTGGCGTAGCGCCGCATGATGGTCAGATCGGCTTGGCAGAGGCTGAGCTGCGCGTTGTCGACGAGCGTGCGGAAGAACGGCCATTCCGCATACATCCGTTCCAGCTCCTCGGGCCCGTCCGTTGAGTGGCCCCGCAACTCGCTCTGGAGCGCCTGACCGACCCCGTACCAGCCGGGCAGCCCCACGCGAGCTTGGGTCCAGGCGAAGACCCAGGGGATCGCGCGCAGATCTTCGATGCGCTCGCTCCCCTTGCGTCGGGACGGGCGGGAGCCGATGTTGAGCTCGTCGATGTGGTCGATCGGGGTCATGCGATGGAACGCCGCGACGAACTCGGGGCGATCCACGAGGTCGCGATAGGCGTCGTAGGCCCGCTTGGCGAGCGCTTCGAGTTTGGGCAGCCATGCCGCCAATTGGTCGGGTTCGGGGTCCTCCTGCCCCGACAGCAGCACGGCGTGCACGATCTGCTCCAGGTGGCGATGGGCGATCTCGGCGTCCGCGTAACGATCGCTGATGACCTCGCCCTGCTCGGTCAGCTTCAAGCGTCCCCGCAGCGACTCCGAAGGCTGCGCGCGGATGGCCCGATTGGCCGGGCCGCCGCCGCGGCCGACCGACCCGCCGCGACCGTGGAACAGCGTCAGCTCGACGTCATGGCGCTCGCAGACGCGGGCGATCTCCTGCTGAGCCCGATAGAGCGCCCAGTTCGCCTCCAGATAGCCGCCGTCCTTGTTGGAGTCGCTGTAGCCGATCATGACTTCCTGATGGTCGCCGCGCCTCGCCAAGTGGTCCCGATACTCGGGGATCCGGAAGAGCGCGTCGAGCACCTGGGGGGCATGGCCCAAATCCGCGATCGTCTCGAACAACGGCGCGATGTCCAGACGACCGAACAGCGCCGCGTCCGAGGCCAACAGCAGGATCTCGAGCACGTCGCTGGTGTCCTCGGTCATGCTGATGACGTAGCTGCCGATGGCATGGGGAGCAATTCGGTCCTTCGCGTGGCGCGCCAACCTCACGAGCCGCACCAGGTCGTTGGTCGGCTCGCTGAAGTGGAGCTCGGCCGTGAGCGGGCGCGGGCTGGCGATCTCGCCGCGCAGCAGCTCGACGCGCTCCGCCACGGTCAGATCCGTATAGTCCGCCGTCAGGGCGTAGCGCTCCAGGATCTCGGCAATCGCCTCGTGATGTCGATGGGCGTGCTGGCGCAGGTCCAGCTCGGCCACGTGGAACCCGAATGCCTGCACCCGTTGGATCAGCCGAGCGACGGCTCCTTCGGCCAAGGCGGTCGCCTGATGGCCGATCAAGCTCTCCCGGATCAGCTCGAGATCGGCCAAGAATTCCGCGGCGCTCGTATAGCCCGCCGGATCCGATCCGCGTTCGGCCAAGGGCTGCGCGACGTGCCGTTGCGTCGCCTCGATGCGCTCGGCCATCAGGGTAACCTTCTGGCGATAGGGCTCGAGTTGGAAGCGCTCACAGATCGCCTCGCCACGTTCGCCGAGTCGGTCACGATCCGCGGCGATGCTGGCGTCAAGCTCGTCGGAGATCGTGACGTAAGTCCGGGCCATGCTGAGGTCATGTCCCAAGGCGTTGAGGTCGTCGCCGTAGCGAGCGAGCGCAAGCTCCTGGTGCATTCGCAGCGTCGCTTCCGTGGTGGCCGTGTCGACGTTCGGGTTGCCGTCGCGATCGCCGCCGATCCAAGAGCCGAAGCGCAGCACGGGGCCCACCTCGAAGGACGCGTCGGGATAGTGATGCGCCAGGGCCGATTCCAGCTCCGCGTAGATGCGCGGCACGACGTCGAACAGCGTCGTGTCGAAGAAATAGAGCCCGTTGTGGACCTCATCCCAAACCGTGGGTCGGCGGTCGCGCGTCTCGTCGGTCTGCCATAGCGCCGTGATGAGCTCGCGGAGCCGATGCATATGTTGGGCACGTTCGGGCGGCGTCAGCGCCAGGCGGTCCCGCTCGTCGAGGATGTCGCCAATGGCGCGCTGCTTTTCCAAAATCGTCCGTCGCTTGGCTTCGGTGGGATGCGCCGTGAAGACCGGCTTGATCAGCAGATGCGCCAGACGATTTCGAACCGTCTCGGCCGAGGCGCCAGACTGTTTCAAACGGGCAACGGCGTCGTCGATGGTCTCACGCATCGGTACCTCATCTTGATGCGCCTCGGACAGACGGTGTCGGAGCACGCGAACGCGGTGATTCTCCTCGGCGAGATTGATGAGCTGAAAGTAGACGGTAAACGCCTTCAGCACCGAACGCGTCTGTGGCAGATCGTGCACCAGATCGGCCATGTGCTCCGCCATGTGGGCTTCGGCGTCGGCGTCGCCCGCCCGAAGCGACTTGGTGGTGCTCCGGATCTCCTCAATAAGGTCGAACAGATCCGGCCCCTCTTGGGCAATGATCGTCTCACCGAGCATGTCGCCGAGCAGGCGCACCGTCGTGCTCAACTGGCTCTGCGGGTCGCTCATGGGCAGATCCTTTCGGCTCTCCGTTTTTTCAGGGGACACGCGCGCGACAGGGCCCGATGATAAGCGCAGCGGCCGATTCCGTCCACGAGCCGTATCCGACCCCGACGAAACCTGTCTGTCCTGAATCGAGCAGAGCGGACGCGCCAAGGGGACAGTGGACGGGTCCGCGAAACCTCGTCCGTGCGACGGTCGTAGATGGGGCGTCGAGTTGACCCGAAACGGGCCAAGACGCCGTTCGAGAATCGGAAGGAGGAGACCATGCGGCAAACCGAGATCCGACTGACCGACGACCTCTGGGCGCTGCTGCAAGCGTCCAGCGACCCGGCGGAGACGATCAAAGAGGCGCTGGGCAGCTATTTCCTGTGCCGGTGCGATCGACTGGCCGCGGTCCCCGTGGACGCGCCCAAACGCCACGTTCCGGTCGACGACATGGTCTTCCTCACCGCCGCTCGACGGGCCCACGAGGAGCAACGCCCGACCGACATCGTGATCGCGGACGCGTTGCACTGGTTCCTCGCCAGCGAGCAGGTCGCGTAAGGAGCCTGTCGCATCGCCCATATGCGCGGGAGCGGGAAGTGCGTTTCCCGCTTCCGCTTGTTAACGTAACAGTGTTATGTTATGGTGATAGCCGTCGGGGTGATGCCCATGTTGCCACCGTCGCTGATCCCCAAGCCGGGAAAACCGAATCTGGAGTGACCTGGCGAGCGCTATCCGTTGCTGTGGGACGACGCGGCAATCGACCGGGCGATGCAGCGATTGCAGGGTAGGGCGACCCAGCGACAGCGCGTCGGCGATCGACTGGGCAACTTGCTCATTCGGCTCGGGTGCCGACTCAAGCGGGTGCCCGTCTCGGACGCTAAGGGATTGACTGACGCCCATCGCCCCCCGTCGGCCACGACCGGCAAGTGAATCCCTGGGGCAACTCGTCCCCAACCGCCACGCCGTCGTGCCGCGCTACGGCCGAGTTGAGTACGGGGGTCACGAGGAGACCGCCATGACCGCCGAGCAGTACGACTCAACCGCAAACGAGTCCCTGATTGCCAAGAAGGACGTTCTGGAGCTTATGGACATCTCCTACGGCCAGTTCTACCGCTGGAAGCGGAAGGGACTGATTCCGGAAAGCTGGTTCATGCGCAAGAGCACGTTTACCGGTCAGGAGACGTTCCTGCCGCGCGGGCTGATTCTGGATCGCATCGAGGCGATCAAGTCCCTCAAGGACGACCACAGCCTGGAGGAGATCGCGGAGCTGCTGTCGCCGGAGCCCTCCAAGCACACGTTCCGCGCTGACGAACTCCGACAACAGGGCTGGATCCGCCCCGAGACGCTGGATCGCTATCGCGCGCTCACTGGAGAAGTCGGCCCGTACCGCTTTCGCGACCTCGTGCTCATGGAGCTGATCGACGCGCTGGAGCAGGACTACGGCCTGGACCGAACGTCGGTCGACCGGATGGTCGCCACGGTCTGGCACAGTCGCATCGACGTCGGCGCCGAGGGCGCCGAGTGGACAGTCTACCTGGTGGAGACCCGCGGGGGCGAGAAGCTCGGGTGCCTGTCGCCGGCAGCGCAGATCCACGTCGAGCCGATGGCGACTGTGCGAATCCGAATGGCCTTGGGCATGGTGTTGGAACGAACTCGACGGCGATTCAGCCAACGACGGGAGGCGCGATGATCGTGCTTCGGGATCTGGTGCGACTGTTGATCGCGGGGACGTTCGTGGTCGTCGGCCTGCTGGTCGCGGTCGGCGTCCTGAAGCTTGCGGTCGTTTTGATGGGCTTGCTCGTGCCCGTATTGTTCGGAGTTGGTGCCCTGTATCTGGGCTATCGTTGGTGGCAGCGTTACGGACCCCGTGTGACGGGAAGGAGGACGCGATGGTGAACGAACGCACGGAATCGAACGACCATGCAGAGCGCGCCAAGATCGCCGGAGTGGGCCGCATCAGCGGCGGGACATATGAAAGCGTCAAGGTGTCCGGGTCGGGTGTCGTCGACGGTGACGTCTCGGCGGGAACGATCGGCGTGGCTGGGTCCTGCAAGATCAACGGCAGCGCCAGGGCCGACGAGATCAAGACCGCGGGCTCCTGCCGCGTCAAGGGCGAGGTGCGCGCTGAGGAGCTTCGCACGTCGGGCTCCTGTGCGATCGACGGCGCCATTGCCGCTGACACCCTCAAGTGCTCCGGATCGCAGCGCGTCGACGACAGCGTCAATGCCGGCTACGTCAAGATCAGCGGCTCCATCCGGGTGAAGGGCAACCTTGAAACCGACAGATTCGTTTCCGAGGGCTCGTTCAGGGTCGAAGGGCTGCTCTCCGGCGACGAGGTTGCCATCCAATTGGGCGGCAACTGCCAGGCCCAAGAGATCGGCGGCGAACGGATCGAGGTGCGCAGCGGCGCGTCCCGGGGCTTTGACCCGGAGGAGGGCTCCAAGCATGCGGAGCGCCAGAGTCGGGACGATCCCTGGACGTTCCGGGAGATGGGCCTTGGCATCGACGTGGATTGGCGAAAGATGACGCGAGAAATGAGCAAGCTTGGATCCAAGCTCGGCAACCTCGGGCTATCGATGACGGGCATCGGCGGCCACGGAACGCTGCGAGCCGACGCGATCGAGGGCGACGAGATCTATCTGGAGTCAACCCAGGCTAAGCTCGTCCGAGGAAAGCGGGTCCTAATCGGGCCGGACTGCGAGATCGAGCGGGTGGAGTACGAGGACGAGATTCGCGTCCACGATCAAGCAGATGTTGCAGAGACGGCGCAAACGTAGGCCCTATCGAACGACTTGCTGATGCGATGAGGGGAACGACGCTGTCCGTCCAGCATTACATTGTTTACCGGCATCCAGGGCATCCCGATGCGCCAAATCCGTCCCTACATGGACGAGCTGATTGAGCTGTTCGACCTCGGCGACAAAACGAAGACGCCGGCGCGGATGCTCCGCGCGGCATGCAACAGAAGCTGGTGTTGGCCTGTGCCATGGTCAAGCAGACGGAGGTCCTGTTGCTGGACGAGCCCACGCTCGGCCTCGACGTCGAGACCTCCCACGAACTCCGGCAGATCCTCAAGGACATGGCCGGCCGTGGCGAGCGGACCGTCCTGCTCTCCAATCACGACATGAACGTCGGCCAGGACATCTATGACCGAGTTATTGTCATCAATCAAGCCGCACCGTCATCGACGACCACGTGGCCAATCGCTTGGAATTGGTCCGCGCCAAAGCGTACGAGTTTTCGGTCAGCGGCCATCTGAGCGAGACACAGACGCGTCGCCTGATCGAGCAGTTCGAGATGATCGAGTCCATCGACCGCCGTGATCCGAACCTGGAAGAGATCTTCTGGATCCTTGTGAGGGAGAGCACTGTGAGGGAGGAGCACTGATGGCGACGCTGGTCATGCTCAAGGCGATGGTGGAGCGGTATTACGTCAACACGGCCTCGCTCGTCGTCAGCATCCGCTTCGTCTTTGTCGCGATCTTCGCCTACTCCGAGGTTGAAGTTTCTACCGCTTTCATGGGGAACATGGAGACCGAGGGGGCACTCCTGATCACACGATGTTTCGTGCTTGACAACCCAACGACGTGTCGGCTCACTGCTAACGTGGCGGAGGCTTAGGATGTCGCGATTTGCGGAAAGATTCCGTCTGACGTTAGCCTCCAGCTAGATTCACGCGAAAAATGCCACCTAAATTCAATGCAGGGTGATGTCGGATGACGAGGGCTAGCGATGACGCGCCTCGAATTGTCGAATGCACATGGGGCCACATCCATCTGGACGACGGCTCAGTCCACAAAGACGCCAAACTCTACCCGGGCGGGGCTCGCGAATGGGACTGGAACGAGACCGGAACGCGCCACTCACCCGGAATCCAGCCCGCCGACGTGCAGGAGTTGATTGACCATGGCGCCAAGGTCATCGTGCTCGCCAAGGGCGTCTTCGAGCGCCTCCAAGTTAGCCCCGAGACACGGCAATGGCTGCATGACCACGATCTGGACGT
This sequence comes from Bipolaricaulia bacterium, assembly GCA_042219045.1. Lineage (GTDB taxonomy): Bacteria > Bipolaricaulota > Bipolaricaulia > RBG-16-55-9 > RBG-16-55-9 > CAZMNF01. The sequence goes on from JBDGQO010000013.1 coordinate 60,124, forward strand.
CCGCATCATGCCGACCAAGGCCGCGGTGAGTACGTACAATGACTTAGTCAACGACGGGCGATCGGTCGGCGCGCTCATCCACTCCACTTGTTGACGGCGTCAAGTGCGCAGCGTCGTGACGGCAGGAGATCGAATATCGGCCTGCGGCGAGCAGACGTACTTGAGCCCTCCGTCGACTGGGAACGGGCGTGATCTTCGGGCCTTTGAGATTCCGGCCCCAGTGCGTACAATAGGGGCCGCACCGGGGGATCACGATGACTGACTCGTTGGAGCGAATCGCTCGATCCAGTCCGACTTACGTCGAAGAGCTTTACCAACAGTTCCGACAGGACCCCACCAGCGTACCGGAGGAGTGGGCGCTCGTCTTCAAGGGCTACGAGTTCGGCCTTGAGGCATCAGCTCCGGCTAGCGGTACGGATAAGGATGGCAACCCACCGGGCGTGCTTGACCTCGTCCACTCCTATCGCGAGTTCGGGCACCTGATCGCCGAGATCGATCCGCTCGGGCGCCGCTCGCGCGAGCATCCGCTATTGCGGCTTGAGGAGTTTGGGCTTAGCGAGGACGACTTGGATCGAGAGGTCTCCAGCCCCTTCTACGGGCTGGAAGTCGCCGCGTTGGGCGAAGTCTACGACGCGCTGCAGAGGACCTACTGCCGATCGCTGGGCGTGGAGTTCATGCACATCGGCGATACCGAGCGCCGCGAATGGCTCCTGGAGCGTATGGAGCCGACCTACAACCGGCCCCACCGCTCGGCCGAGCAGCGGAAGTGGCTCCTGCGCCAGCTCGTGGAAGCCAACGGGCTGGAACGGTTCCTCCATGCTCACTATCGCGGCGCCAAGCGCTTCTCCAGCGAGGGCGGCGAGGCCCTCATTCCACTGCTGAATTCGCTCTTGGAGCGCGCCGGCTCGCAGGGCGTCCAGGAAACGGTCATGGGCATGCCCCACCGGGGCCGCCTCACGGTGCTGGCCCACGTGCTGCACAAGCCGAAGGAGCTCATTCTGGCCGAGTTCGAGGGCCTCCAAGAGAACGAGGACGTCAAGTACCACATGGGCTACTCGCGGGACTACACGACAGAAAGCGGCCAACAGATGCACCTGACCCTTGCCCACAACCCGAGCCACCTCGAGGCTGTCGATCCCGTCGTGCTTGGCCAGGTTCGCGCCAAGCAGCGCATCCGCGGCGACCAGGCCCAAGCCAAGGTCATTCCGGTCTTGATGCACGGCGACGCCGCGTTTTCCGCTCAGGGAATCGTTTACGAAACGCAGCAACTCTCGGCGCTGGACGGGTTCAAAACCGGGGGCACCGTCCATCTGCTGATCAACAACCAACTCGGCTTCACCACCCGACCCAAGGACGCGCGCTCTACCCGATACGCCAGCGACATCGCCAAGATCGTCGGCGCCCCTGTCTTCCACGTCAACGCCGACGATCCCGAAGCCGTCATCTGGGCCGCGGAGCTTGCGCTCGACTATCGCCAGACGTTCGGCACTGACGTCGTTATCGACTTCGTCTGCTATCGCCAATACGGGCACAACGAGCTGGACGATCCGGCATTCACGCAGCCGGCGATGTACAACTTGATCAGCAATCATCCCAGCGTAACCGACATTTATGCCGAACAATTGCAGGGCGAAGGCATCATCGGCGAGGGCGATCTGCAACGGATGCGCGACGAGGTCCGCGCCGACTTGGACGAGGCCCTCGAGTGCGCCAGGGACGAAGCGTGTGTGGAGACCAAGGAAGTTCCCTTCCGTCGCTTTTGGGAGGGATTCGGCCCGGCCGGCAACGACTGGGGCGCCCGCACCCGCTTGGACGCCGACACCCTGAAGAGCATCGCGGATCAGTTGCCCGAGTTTCCGGTGGACTTCACGCCCCATCGGCGCATCCCGAAGATGTTCAATCAGATCCGGGACCTCGTCCACGAGGGCGAGGACCTCCATTGGGCCATCGGCGAGACGCTCGCCTACGGCAGCCTGCTCTTGGAGAACTATCCCATCCGCCTCTGTGGCCAGGACAGCGAGCGGGGGACGTTCTCCCACCGACACGCCGTCCTCTACGACGCGGAGAACGCCAATCGCTACGTGCCGCTCAACGATCTCGACGAAGCGCAGGCCCAGTTCGAGGTCGTCAACAGCCCGTTGAGCGAGCTGGGCGTGCTGGGGTTCGAGTACGGCATGGCCAGCTCGGACCCCTATCGACTGGTCATTTGGGAAGCCCAATACGGCGACTTCGCCAACGGCGCCCAAGTCGTGATCGACCAGTTCGTCACCAGCGGCGAGGCGAAGTGGAGCCGCCAGAACGGCCTCGTGATGCTGTTGCCGCACGGCTACGAGGGCCAAGGTCCGGAGCACTCCAGCGCCCGATTGGAGCGATTCCTGCAACTGGCGGGCGAGAACAACATCCAGGTCGCGTACCCGACGACGCCGGCCCAGTTCTTCCACCTGTTGCGCCGCCAGATGCACCGCGATTTCCGGAAACCGCTCATCGTCATGACGCCGAAGAGCATGCTGCGCCACAAGCGGGCCGTGTCCTCGCTGTCCGAGTTCACCGCGCAGGACTTCCAGACGGTCCTGCGCGATGACGTCCCGTCGGATCCGCAACGCGTCGTCATGTGCTCGGGCAAGGTCTATTACACGCTGCTCGAGGCCCGAGAGGAGCGCGGCCTCGACGATCAGGTGGCGCTCGTGCGCGTGGAGCAGCTCTATCCCTTCCCGGAGCGAGAGCTGCGCGAAGCGCTGGGCCAATATTCGGAAGAGGCCGAGCTTGTCTGGGTGCAAGAGGAGCCGCAGAACCAGGGCGCCTGGCGCTACATGCAGACGCGGCTGCCGCTGGTGATCGGCGACGATCGGCCGGTTCGCTACATCGGACGCCCGGAAGCCGCCAGCCCCGCCACCGGCAACTTCAAGACCCACAAGCGCGAGGAGGAGCTCCTCATCGACGAGGCCCTCGCCGAGCTCACGTCCGAGCAAGCGGACGCCGCCTCCGCCAAAGCTGGCCAGAGCCCGTAACGACCACTGAGGAGCGATTATGGCTGAGACCATTGAGATCACGATTCCCGACCTGGGCGAATCCGTCAGTGAGGGGACGATTGCCAACTGGCTCAAAAGCGACGGCGAGGTCGTCCAGGCCGACGACGCGTTGTTAGAGCTCGAAACGGACAAGGCCGTCATGGAGATTCCGGCGGAATCCGGGGGGCGCCTGGAGATCGTCGTCGAGGAGGGCGAGACCGTCGCCGTCGGCGACGTCGTGGCCAAAGTCCATCCGGGCGAAGCCGCGGAACAGTCGGCCGAGGCGCCCGTGTCCGAGGACGGCGGAGAGCAGCAGATGGGGGAGTCCGAAGCCGATCGCCCCGCAGCTCAGTCGGAAGCGCCCGCCTCGTCCGAGACGACTGAAGGCACCACCGCGGACGAGCCGACGTTGAGCCCGGCGGTGCAGAAGCTCGTCGAGGAACATGACCTCGATCCCGCCCAGATCGAGGGAACGGGCAAGGGCGGTCGGCTCACCAAGGCGGACGTGCTCAGTCACCTCGAATCGGCCGATGGCCCCACCACGACCGAAGCTGAGTCGACCCCCGAGGCAAGCCCCGCTGCGCCGACGCCATCCCAACCCTCGCCAACGAAGCGCGAGGTGAGCGACGAGGCCGAGGTTCGGCGCGAGCCGATGAGCGGGCTGCGACAGCGCGTCGCCGAGCGCCTCGTCGAGGCCCAGCAAGAGGCCGCCGCGCTGACGACGTTCAACGACGTCGACATGTCCCATATCATGGAGATGCGCAAGCAGTACCGCGACTCGTTCGAGCAGCGCTACGGCGTGCGGCTGGGGTTCATGTCGTTCTTCGCCAAGGCCTGCACTCTGGCGCTGGAGGAGATTCCCGAGCTGAACGCGTCCGTGGACGGGACCGACATCGTCTACCACAAGCACGTCCACATGGGGATCGCCGTCTCGACCGATCGCGGGCTCTTGGTGCCCGTCATCAAGTACGCCGACACGTTGAAGTTCCACGAGCTCGAAGCCCAGATCGGCGAGTTGGCCCAGAAGGCCCGCGACAAGAAGATCACGCCGGATGAGCTCTCCGGCGGGACGTTCTCCATCACCAACGGCGGCGTGTTCGGCTCGCTGATGGCGACGCCCTTGCTGAACCCGCCCCAATCCGGCATTCTCGGCATGCATCGCATCGAAGAACGCCCCGTGGCGGTGAACGGCCAAGTGGAGGTTCGGCCGATGATGTACGTCGCGCTCTCCTACGATCATCGCATCGTCGACGGCCGCGAGTCCGTGACGTTCCTGCGGCGCGTCAAGGAATACATCGAGGATCCCCGACGGCTCGTCATCGAGGTTTAAAGATCCATGGCTGCGAACCCGCGTTACGATCTGGTCGTCATTGGCGCCGGCCCGGGCGGCTACGTCGCGGCCATTCGCGCGGCGCAGCTCGGCATGAGCGTGGCCTGCGTCGAAAAGGAAGCCTCGCTCGGCGGCACGTGCCTGCGCGTCGGCTGCATTCCCTCAAAGGCGCTGCTGGATTCCAGCGAATATTTTTCATTGGCCCAGCACCAATTCGTCGACCACGGCATCAAGCTCGACGGCCTCGAGATCGACGTTCCGGCAATGATTCGGCGCAAGGACAAGGTCGTCAAGGGCTTAACCCAGGGGGTCGCCGGGCTGTTCAAAAAGCACAAGGTCGAACGCCTGAACGGGACGGCCCGCTTGACGGGCCCCGATACCGTCGACATCGACGGCGAGGACGCGGGAACCGTCGAGGCAGACCGCGTCCTCGTTGCCACGGGATCGTCTCCAGCTGATTTGGACGTTCTCCCCTTCGACGGCGAACGGGTCATCACCTCCGCCGATGCCCTGGAGCTCGACGATGTTCCGGAGCGGATGTTGGTGGTCGGCGGCGGCTACATCGGTCTGGAGATGGGCTCGGTCTGGTCACGACTCGGCAGCAACGTGATCGTGGCGGAAATGCTGGATCAGATCCTGCCAGGCATCGATCCCGACCTCACGGGCCCGCTCCACAAGGCGCTCAAGAAACAGGGGTTGGATATTCGACCCCGCACCAAGGCCAGCGACGCCACGGTCCACGACGAGGGCGTCGAGGTGACGTTGGAGACCGAGGACGGCGGATCTCAGACCGAGACCGTCGACAAGGCACTGGTCGCGGTCGGCCGACGGCCGCACACCGACGGGCTCGGGCTGAACGACGTCGGCGTCGAACTCGATGACGACGGCCACATCGTGGTCGATGAGCACTATCGGACCTCGATTGAGGGCGTCCATGCGATCGGCGACGTTATCAACCGTGGCCCGATGCTTGCCCATGTGGCCCAGGAAGAGGGCATCGCGTGCGCCGAGCGCATCGCCGGCCAAGCCGGCCGTGTCAACTACGAAGCGCTTCCCGCCGCCGTCTACACCAACCCCGAAATGGCCTGGGTCGGCAAGTTCGAGTCAGAGTGCGAGGACGAGGGCATTGACGTCAACACGGGGACATTCCCGTTCCAGGCCAACGGGCGGGCTCAGGCGTTCGGCGAATCGACCGGCCTCGTCAAGGTCGTTGCCCACGCCGAGACCGATCAAGTCCTCGGCGTCGGCGTTCTCGGTCCGCGAGCGTCCGACATCATCTCGGAGTGCGTTGTCGCGATGGAGTTCGGCGCCAGCGCGGAGGACATCGCCCGCACCTGCCACGCCCATCCGACCTTCCCTGAAGCCATCAAGGAAGCGGCCTTGGACGTCGACGGGCGCGTCATCCACATGTAGCCCTGGCCGATCTCAGCGAGTGAATTCAGACGCGCCTTACGGGGATTCCAGTGCCCGTCGCAACGGATCGGGCAAGGGGCATGCCGATTCGCTTTCCAGGTCGACGGCGCACCACGTCACGCGCCCATTCCCCGCCAACTCCCCATCGTCTCGGATCACATCGAAGCTGAGCGTCGCCGATGAGCGCCCGACCCGCTCGACGCCGACATGGATCTCGACGGCATCGTCGTGGGTCAGCGCGGCGCGATAGTTGGCCTCCACGTGGACACGGGGGAGATTGACTCGTTCGTCGATGAGATCGTTCAGCGTCAGTCCATGTGAGCGGAGAAATTCCTGCTCGGCGTACTCAAACCACCGGAACATCGCCGTGAAGTGGATTCGACCCGAAGCATCGGTGTCGGCCCAGCGGACGCGGTCGCGGTGTCGGAAGACGGGGTCGGTTTCCATGGACAACCTCGCCATTAAGCTGCTCCACGATGCTGGGCCATGGTGCCGAGCGCCTCCAAGACGAGCCGAGCCCCCGCGACGCTCGTGACGTTCGCTCGATCCAGCAGCGGGTTGACCTCCACGAGATCCATGCCCACGATATGGACATCTAGCCCTTGGACGAGGTCGATCAGGGCTCGCGAGCTGAGGCCCCCTGGCACCGGATTCCCCACCCCCGGCGCAAACGCGGGATCGAGCACGTCGATATCCAGGCTGAGATAGACGGGCTTGGACGTCTCGTAGCGGAACGGCGCAATCTCCCCGACGGAGAACGTCTTGATCCCGTGCTGATCGGCGATCTCCCGTTGTTCCGGCGTCCAGGCGCGCACGCCGGCCTGGGTAATCCGATCCCCCGTCATGCCGTCCATGTCGAGAATCCGAGCGACCACGCACGCGTGCGAGAACGGGTCGCCTCCAAACTCGGTATAGAGATCGGGATGGGCGTCCAGATAGAGCATCTGGACGTCGGGATAGCGCTCGAGCGCCGCGTTGAAGCTGGGCACGGTGACGCTGTGATCCCCGCCCAGCACGATCGGCATCGTGCCATCATTCATGGCGCGAGCCACGGTCGACGCGATCTGGGAACGGGTCGAGTCGGCATCGCGCGACAGCGAGAGATCGCCCTGATCGACTGCGTTCAGACGGGCAAGGTCCGTGCCGCGCTCGGTACAGGGATTGAGCGACGCCGCCATCTCGCGGATCGCTGCCGGGCCGAGATGCGCACCGGCCCGGAACGAGCTAGCGCGATCCTGGGGAATCCCGATCAGCGCATGAGCGCCCGGCTCGTCGGTCGATGGGCCGAAGACGCCATTGAACGAAGCCGAGGCCATGACGCGGCAAAGATACTCGCTAAGGGGATTGATCACAACCGATGGATTTGAGAAGGACTGGCAACTTTGCTAACAATGGAGGCCATGGAACTGACCACCCTGGGCACCGGCGGCGCACTGTCGCCGTCGGGCCGTGCCCAGAGCGGTTTGCTCATTGAAGACGACGGCCACGCGCTGCTTGTCGACTGCGGCAGCGGCATCCTGATGCGCCTCGACGAAGCGAACGTCGACATCGGCAAGCTGGACACGGTCTTGCTGACGCACTGCCATCTCGACCACATGAGCGATCTGCTCCCGTTGATCACGGCCCGATGGCTGTCGGGCCATACCAACACGACAATCTATGGCCCCGGCAACACCGAGGGCGTGATCCGGCAAGTCCTGAAACACTACGACTACGTCGACAAGAACGTCTCGTTGGCGATCGTCGAGGTCCAAGGGGACGAATCGTTCCATGCGAACGGATTCAAGGTCGACACGCTCCAGACCGAACACGGCATTCCGTCCCGGGCCTACAAGGTCAACGAGCGCCTGGCCATCTCCGGCGACACCGAGCCCATTGCTGACATGGCGACGTTCAGCCAGAACTGCGATCTCTTGGTCCACGAATGCTCGTTCCCCGACGGCCACGATCCCGGCCACCACACGAGGCCGGCCGATCTCGGCTCGTTGCTGGCGGACAGTGGCGTCGAGCGCGTCGTGATGACGCACTTTTATCCTTCGGTCATTGGCAACGAGGCCGAGATGACCGCGTCCGTTCAGGCCTTCTATCGGGGCGAGGTCCACCTCGCCGACGATCTCAACCGCTGGTCCATCTAAGCTTCGCCGATCAAGGAGGCCAATAATGCTTCGACGCGTGATGCGCTGGGGACTGGTGAGCCTGCTTGGAGTCCTGACCTCGTTGTCCTTGGCGTCATCGCCGTTAGCTCAGTCGGAACCGACTTACCGTGTCACCGTTCAGACCGATATCGCCTACTACCGCGGGGCCGACTTCAATTCCCGGCGCCATGCGCTCGACGTGTATCAGCCGGCTGGCCTGAACGACGCCCCCGTGTTGATCTTCGTGCACGGCGGCGGCTGGTCAACGGGCAACAAACAGATCTTCAGCTACATCGGACGGACGTTCGCCGAGCGAGGCTACGTCACGGTCGTTCCCAACTACCGCCTCAGTCCGACCGTGCAGCACCCGGCCCATGTGCGCGACGTCGCCCGAGCTTATGCCTGGACGGTCGCCAACATCGGCCAGTATGGGGGCGATCCCACGCGCGTTGTGCTGTCAGGCCACTCCGCCGGCGGCCACCTCGTCTCGCTCCTGACGGTCAACGAACGCTATCTTGCCGAGCAAAACCTTGACGGGAACGCCATTCAGGGCGTCATCAGCATCAGCGGGATCTACGACGTCACCTCGATCCCGCCCGGCATTCTGTCCAGCCCGGTCTTCACCTCGAGCAACGAAGCCCGGCGTGACGCCTCGCCCATCTTCCACGTCGACGAGGGCGAGCCGCCGTTCCGCTTGATGTACGCCCGGTTCGACCTTCCCACGTTGGACCGCCAGGCTCGGGAATTTCACACCCGCCTGAGATCCCTCGGTGTGGCATCCAACATCAGCCAGATCGACGGCCGATCACACGCGACGATCGTCCTGCAGATCGGCAATCCGGGGGATCCGACCACTGAGGAGATGTTGGCGTTTCTCAAGGCTCGGACGCGCGAACCCGAAGTTATGGGGAGGGAGGCCGAATGAGCCAACAGCGCATCGACCTAGCGGATTTTGACGCTTTCCGCGACCGGCTGCACGAGCGCATCCAGGACGAGGGCAACCTCCAGATCAACCGTTTTTTCAGCCTCGACAACCAGGCCTACCGCGAGGGCGCGCTTGACGTGAAGACAAAGGAGCTATTGGGGTTGGTCTCGTCGATGGTGCTGCGCTGCGACGACTGCATCACGTTCCACCTCATGAACGCCCTGGAGGAAGGCGCCACGAACGAGGAACTGTTCGAGACGTTCAACATTGCTCTCGTCATTGGGGGGTCGATCGTGATCCCGCACTTGCGGCGAGCGGTCGACACGCTCGACCGGCTGCAGGAACAGCAAGCGTAGGTCGACGACCTAAGGCTGGGCGTTTTCCTTGATGAATTCGATGATCTCGTCCGTGGAGACGCCGGGCCCGAACAGCGCCTGAACGCCGATCTCCTTCAACTCGGCTTCGTCCTCTTCGGGAATGATGCCCCCGCCCAACAGCACCACGTCGTCCATGCCGTACTGCTCCATCTGCTCGACGATGCGCGGGAAGAGGGTCATGTGCGCGCCCGACAGGATCGACACGCCGATGACGTCAACGTCCTCCTGGAGCGCCGCTTGCACGACCTGTTCCGGCGTGTTGTGCAACCCCGTGTAGATGACCTCCATGCCGGCATCACGCAACGCGCGCGCCACGACCTTGACGCCTCGGTCGTGGCCGTCGAGGCCGGCTTTGGCCATCAGAACGCGAATCTTGTTGGTTGCCGTCTGAGCCATGTTAGATCATCACCGGCTCCTGATAAGCCCCGTGGACCTGCTTGTAAATCTCCATGATCTCGCCGACGCTGGCGTAGGCCTTGACCGCCTCCACGATCTGATCCATGGCGTTGTCGCCGTTTTCGACGGCGGCTTGGAGCTCGTCCAACCGTTGCCGGACGAGCTGGTCATCGCGCTCGGCCTTGACCCGCTCGGTCCGGTCCTTCTGGCGGCGCTCGATCTCCGGATCGATGCGGAGAATGGGAATCTCCTCTTCGTCCTCGCTAACATAGGCGTTGACGCCGACGATCGTTTGCTCGCCCGACTCGACCTGTTTCTGGTACGTGTAAGCTGCCTGGGCGATCTCGTTCTGGAAGAAGCCGTCGTCCACGCCGCGCAGCACCCCGTTCAGGATGGACCCGTCGCCCATCTCTTCCACTTCCCGGATGTAGTCCATGGCTTGGGCTTCGACGGTGTTGGTGAGATCCTCGATGAAGTAGCTGCCCGCGAGCGGGTCGATCGTGTCGGCGACTCCGCTCTCATGGGCGAGGATCTGTTGGGTGCGCAGCGCGATCCGGGCCGCCTGTTCGGTGGGCAATGCCATTGCCTCGTCGTAGGAGTTGGTGTGCAGGGACTGGGTCCCACCGAGAACGGCCGCAAGCGCCTGGATGGTCACGCGGACGATGTTGTTGAGCGGCTGTTGCTCGGTCAAGGAAGCCCCGGCCGTCTGCGTGTGGAACTTCAGCTTCCAGGATCGCTCGTTCTCGGCCCCGTAGCGCTCGCGCATCTCGCGGGCCCAGATGCGCCGGGCGGCGCGGAACTTGGCGACCTCCTCGAACAACGAGTTGTGCGAGTTGAAAAAGAACGACAGCTGCGGCGCGAAGGCGTCGACGTCCAGACCGCGCTCCATGGCGGCTTCCACATAGGCCATCCCGTCCGCCAGCGTGAAGGCCAGTTCCTGGACGGCCGTGGAGCCGGCTTCCCGGATGTGGTAGCCGGAGATGCTGATCATGTTGAACTTGGGCGTCTCGCGGACGCCGAACTCGATGGAGTCCGTCACGAGATCGACGGAGGGCTTCGGCGGAACCACCCATTCCTTCTGCGCGATGAACTCCTTGAGCATGTCGTTCTGGATCGTGCCGCGGATCTTGTCGCGAGGGACGCCCTGTTTGTCCGCGATCGCCAGATACATGGCAAAGATAACCGCCGCGCTCGGGTTGATGGTGAAGCTTGTGCTGACCTCGCCCAGTGGAATGCCATCAAAGAGGATCTCCATGTCCTCCAGGGTATCCACCGCGACGCCTTCGACGCCGACCTCGCCTTCCGCAAGGCCATGGTCGGAGTCGAGGCCCATCAGCGTCGGCATGTCGAACGCCGTGGACAGCCCGGTCTGCCCCTCGTCGAGCAGATACTTGAACCGCTGGTTGGTCTCTTCCGGACCGCCGTAGCCGGCAAACTGGCGCATTGTCCAGAGCCGACCGCGATACATCGTCGGATAGACCCCGCGCGTAAACGGATATTCGCCCGGATGGCCGAGGTCGTGCTCGTAATCGAGATCCTCGGTCGCCTCCGGCGTGTAGAGGCGGTCAATCTCTTGGTCGGAGACCGTGATGAAGCGGACCTTGCGCTCGCCGCTCTTGTCGAGAAACGGCCGGAGCGTCTCCCGCTCCCAGCGTGCCTTGTGATCCTCTGGACTCAACGGGCATCCCTCCTCTGGTAACGCGATTATAGGCAGCCGACGCCGCAGATGACAAGGGTCCCGACAATGGGCGACGAACCGCAGCTACCGCGGTCCCCATCATCGAAGGAACATCCATCGAGCGCGCCTTACGTCCCACAGGGACCGGAAACCTTGACCATGCGCATGGGCCCCGCTATAGTGAATCCGTCGTGGGCCCATAGCTCAGGGGTCAGAGCAGCCGGCTCATAACCGGTCCGTCGCAGGTTCGAATCCTGCTGGGCCCACCCCTTCAACCGCGACGGTCGGGGCCGCCGTTGCGTGGCACGAGCGGCAACGGCTCAAGGGGGACGGCGGGTGGCAACGCCAGCTCATGGATAAACTGTTGATCAACCTCGACGGCGCGTCGCAGGGCAACCCGGGCGAAGCGTCGATCGGGGTAGTGATGGTCGACGAGCACGGCAACGTCATCGAGGAGATCGGGCGCTACATCGGCCGCGCAACGAACAACGTTGCCGAGTATCGCGCGCTGATCGACGCCGCCCAGGCTGCTCTAGAGTATATGCCCCAGAAGTCCGTCTTCTTCACAGATTCCCAACTCGTCGCCAATCAGATCAACGGGATCGCCCGCGTCCGCCAGCCCCATCTGGATCAACTCAACCGCGAGGCCCGATCGCTGTTGGAACGCCTCCCGCAATGGCAGGTCCGCTACGTGGAGCGCACGGCCAATTGGCATGCCCACCGACTGGCCCAGCAGGCGCTGTTGCAGCGCGAAGCCGAAGAGAGCCGCCAGTCCACGACGGTTGACCATATCGCCACGGTCGCGCGGCGGCTCGACGAGGTTGATCAGCACAAGGTCCTCAAGTACGCGCGGCGGCTGCTGGAAGGCGTGGAAAAGGCATCTTGATTGATCCCGATTGGGCTAAAGCATCGACGATGTAAGGCACCGACGGCACGTGGAGCCGATCGTCACTTTCCCATGGGCTTATTCCGTGTCGGAACCCCTTGTCGGTCCACGGAAGGGGCTAAACGGAGACGGATCCCGAACGCGACACCTTTCCTTGATGGCCGGAAAACCCGTCCGATATGATGAGCAGGTTCCGTTCCGAGCCGCCATTGGCCACTGTCAAGGCGGAATTGAGTGATCAGCAGACGTCGACGAAACTCGTTGTGGCTGGATCAACGCAATCGGACAGCAGCCGATAGCTTCCACTTGGGGTGAGCAAACATGACCCTGCCGAAGGCCTATGATCCAAGCGGTGTGGAGGAGAAGCAGTACGCGTTCTGGGAGTCGAAGGGCTACTTCCAAGGCGAGGTCGATTCGTCGAAGACGCCGTTTGCGATCGTCATTCCGCCCCCGAACGTCACGGGCGAGCTCCACATCGGCCACGCGCTCAACAACACGCTCCAGGACGTCGTCATCCGCCACAAGCGCATGGAGGGCTATGCGGCGTGCTGGTTCCCCGGCACCGACCATGCCGGCATCGCCACCCAGAACGTCGTAGAGAAACACATTTCCCAAGAGGAAGGCATGACGCGCCATGACTTGGGCCGAGACAAGTTCGTGGAGCGCGTCTGGGACTGGAAGGAGACGTATCTCAACCGCATTCGGGGCCAGTTGAAGGCGCTGGGAAGCTCGTGCGATTGGGAGCGCGAGCGCTTCACCCTGGATGAGGGGCTCTCCCATGCCGTCCGTGAGGTCTTCGTGCGGCTCTGGGAAGAGGGCAAAATTTATCAGGGCGAATACATCATCAACTGGTGCCCGCGTTGCCTGACGGCGCTGTCGGATCTGGAGGTCGAGCACGAGCAAACCCAAGGGGAGCTGTATCACATTCGCTACCCCCTCAAGGGCAGCGATGGGACGATCACGATCGCCACGACACGGCCGGAGACGATGCTGGCCGACACGGGCGTGGCGGTCCATCCGGACGACGAGCGCCACGGCCAGCACGTGGGCAAGACCGTCGTGTTGCCGCTCATGGAGCGCGAGATCCCGGTCGTTGCGGATGAAGGCGTCGATCCCGAGTTCGGCACGGGCGCGCTCAAGATCACCCCGGCCCACGACCCGCTCGACCTCGAGATCGGCGAGCGCCACGGCATGGCCGTCATCGACATTTTCCACGACGACGCGAGCACCAACGAGCACGCCGGGCCGTATCAGGGACTGTCACGCGACGAGGCGCGCGAGCGCGTGGTCGCGGATCTTGAGGCCCAAGGATTGCTGGAAAGCGTCGAGGACTATGAGCTCGGCCTCGGCCAATGCCAGCGCTGCGACACGCCCGTGGAGCCGAAGATCTCCAACCAGTGGTTTGTCGAGATGGAAAGCCTAGCCAAGCCGGCCATCGAGGCCGTGCGCGACGGGCGCATCCAGTTTGTTCCCGAGCGCTGGCGCAAGGTCTACTTTGACTGGATGGAGAACATCCAGGACTGGTGCATCTCGCGCCAGCTCTGGTGGGGCCATCGCATCCCGGCCTGGCACTGCGACGACTGCGCCGAAACCACGGTCTCACGCGAAACGCCGTCCGAATGTCGGGGCTGTGGCTCGTCCAACATCCACCAAGATGAAGACGTGCTCGACACCTGGTTCAGCTCGGCCCTCTGGCCGTTCTCCATCATGGGTTGGCCCGAGGAGACCGAGGATCTGGCCTACTTCTATCCCACGAAACTGTTGATCACCGCGCCGGACATCATCTTCTTCTGGGTCGCCCGCATGATCGTGATGGGCCTGCACTTCCGCGGCGAGGTCCCCTTCGAGCAGGTGCTGTTCAACCCGCTCGTCAAGGACAAAAAGGGCCGCAAGATGAGCAAGTCGCTCGGCAACACGATCGACCCGCTGCAGATGAAGGACGAGTACGGCATGGACGCCGTGCGCTTCACGCTCGCCTCGGGCATGTCCAAAAGCCAGGATCTCAAGCTGGACGAGAACGACATCGACGGCGCGCGGCGCTTTTTGAACAAGATCTGGAACGCCTCACGCTTTGCGCTAATGCATCTCGAGGATTTCGAGGCCACGGACACGGATCTCCACAATCTGCCGCTCCAGCTCGAGGACCGCTGGATGCTGTCGTCGCTGGCCCGGACGATCGAGACCGTGCGCTCCCACATGGCCAGCTACGACTTCAACGTCGTGGGCGAGACGCTCTACGACTTCGTCTGGCACGACGTCTGCGACTGGTATCTCGAGCTGATCAAGCCGCGCTTGAGTGAGGACGCCCATCCTGAGGACCGACGGGCGGCCCAGCGGGTGCTCCAGCTGACGCTGCGCGAGAGTTTGAAGCTTCTGCATCCCATGGTGCCCTTTATCACCGAGGAGCTCTGGCAGGTGCTGCCCGGCACCGATGCCGGTAGCGTCATGGTCGCGCCGTTCCCGACGCCTCGGGACGCGTGGCACGACACCGATGCCGAGCACGAGATGGGCACGCTCCAAGAGCTGATCACCGGCATCCGGACGCTGCGCAGCGAGCTGAAAGTGCCGCCCGAGACCCAGCTCTCCGCGCTCGTGCGCACCGATGACGACGACCTCGACACGCTCTGTCGCGAGCACGCCCACTACTTCCGCACGCTGGCGCAGGTCGAGTCGCTGGAGACGGGCGCTGATCTGGAACGGCCGAGCTATGCGGCCCGGCGCGTGTTCGAGCGGGGCGAGGTGTTGCTGCCGCTGGAGGGCATCATCGACTTGGAAAAGCAGCGCAGCCTGCTCACGAGCGAACTGGAGGACGCCCGCTCGCAGCTGGAACGGACGCGCCGCAAGCTGGAGGACACCGACTTCCTGGAGAAGGCGCCGCGCGAGATCGTCGATCGCGAGAAGGCACGGGCCGAAGAGCTGTCGGCCAAGGTGGCCCGACTCGAGGAGAACCTGGCCTCGCTCGGGGCCGAATCCTGAGCGCCGACCGCAGTAGGGGGAGGGACAAGAGAGTGAGTTCGGAATCAATGGGGGCTGATCGCTTGGCGGATATCCGTGCAGGGGAACTGCCAGGCCACATCGCCATCATCATGGACGGCAACGGCCGCTGGGCCGAACGCCGCGGGTATCCGCGAACCGAAGGCCACCGACGCGGCATGGAAGCGGCCGAGCGCTTGGCGGAATTCATTGCGGACGAGTTGGACGTTCCCTACTTGACGCTGTTCGCGTTCTCCACGGAGAACTGGCGTCGACCGCCCGCGGAAGTCGACTACCTCATGGGCCTGATCCGCCAGTTTCTGGACGAGAAGGTCGACAAGCTCATGGGACGCGGCGCCCGACTCCGCGTCATCGGCCACCTTGACGGCGTGTCCGAGTCCCTGCAGCGCGAAGTTCGACGCGCTGAGGAGCGCACGGCGCACAATGACCGCTTCCAGCTGAACATCGCGTTCAACTACGGCGGCCGGCAGGAGATCCTGCGCGCCGTGGAGTCGATCGTCCACGACAAGCTTAATGGCAGCCTGAACGGCGCGCCGCTCGACGAGAGCCTCTTCAAGCGCTACCTCGACACCGCGGACATTCCTGATCCGGATCTGTTGATTCGGACCAGCGGGGAAGAGCGCATCAGCAATTTTCTCCTGTGGCAGATCGCCTACGCCGAGTTCTGGGTGACGGAGACGCTCTGGCCCGACTTCACCCCGGACCATCTCCTGAACGCCTTGGCCACCTACGGCGACCGGAATCGCAAGTACGGGGCGATCCCTCGGCCCTAACACGTCACCATGTCCAACTTGGGCCAGCGCACCTTGACCGTGCTCGTCGGGATTCCCCTCGTGGTCGGCTGGCTCTGGCTGGCCCATGAACTGCGGTCGTTCTGGCTGTTGGCCTTGCCGTTGGCCGGGGTGGTCGGCGTCGCCGCCTGGGAGTACGCCGGCCTGGCCGAGGCCATGGATTTTCCCTTGGATCGATGGATCTTCACGGCCGTCAGTGGCGCGTCGCTCGTGGCCTACGGGGCCCTGGCCGATTCCGTGGCGACCGTCGGCGTTCTCGCCGGGGGCATGGCCTTGGTCGGCTTGGCCCAAGTGGGCCGTGCGAATCCCGTCCAGGCGGGCTTGACCGGGGCGGTCGGGTTGGTCTACCTGCCGTTTTTGGCTTCATTTCTCGTTCCCTTCGTCCAGAGCCCGAGCGCGGTGGGGCTCAAGTTTGTGCTCACGCTCCTTGCGCTCGTGTGGAGCTACGACGTCGGGGCCTATGTGATAGGCTCCCGATGGGGCCGACATCGTCTCGCACCGCAGCTCAGCCCCAACAAGAGCTGGGAGGGCGTCGCGGGCGGCGGCGCGGTGGCCGTTGCTCTGGGGGCCCTGTCCATGCTCTGGCTGCCCTGGGGCGTTCACGGCGTGGGCATCGCCGTGGCCGTGAGCATTGCGGCTCAGGCCGGTGACCTCTTCGAGTCGTGGCTCAAGCGCATCGCCGGCGTCAAGGACGCCGGCGCGCTCTTTCCCGGACACGGCGGCGTCCTGGACCGCATTGACGCGCTGCTGTTCGCCTTGCCCGTGTTCCACACGTATCTCGTCATCGTCGCCGGCTGGCAGGCGCTTTAACCTGACCCTCAGGTATGAATGACATCGATCTGCTGTTGCTCCATCCGCCGAGCGTGTACGACTTTCGTGACAAGTCGATCCTCTACGGGCCGATTAGCGACCTCATTCCGTCCTCGACCGTGTTCGAGATGTATCCGCTCGGCTTCCTCACCATGTCGAGCTACCTCCAGGACCGCGACTGGCGCGTCCGGATCGTCAACTTGGCGCTGCGCATGCTGAACGACCGACGCTTCGACGTGCCGACGTTTTTGGCCAAGCGCTGCCCCGAGGCCGTCGGCATTGACCTCCACTGGCTGCCCCATGCGCACGGCGCCTTGGAGATCGCCCGCCTCGTCAAATCGATCCACCCCGACGTGCCCGTGATCATGGGCGGCCTCTCCGCGAGTTACTTCCACCGTGAGCTGATCACCTACCCGCAGGTCGACTACGTGCTGCGCGGCGACAGCGTCGAGCCCGCGTTGGAGCAATTGTTGCTCACCCTGCGCCACGATCGCTCCCGCCACGAGGTTCCCAATCTGACGTGGAAGACGGCCGCCGAGGTGGTCACAAACCCGCTCGGCTACATGCCGGCGTCGCTGGACATGGCCGACATCCGACCGGATCGCATGGTCGAGATGGTGCTGCGCTATCGCGACCTGCACGGCGTCCTGCCCTTCAACGGCTGGTGGCAACACCCGATCACCGCCGTGTTCACCGTCAAGGGCTGTGCCCACGAGTGCGTCACCTGTGGCAGCTCAAACACCTCCTGCAGCCACGTCACGTCGCGGCCACGGCCCGTCTACCGCAGCCCGGCCAATTTGGTCCAGAACATGGCCGACATCAGCGGGCTGTCGCGCGGGCCGATCTTCCTCGTGGGCGATCTGAACCAAGCGGGCGCGGATCATGCCGACGAGGTGCTCGATCGGCTGCGAGCCCTCGACCTGCCCAACGAGGTCATCTTCGAGTTTTTCACCATGCCGTCTCGCGAGCATCTGGAGCGGATCGATCGGTCCGTGCGCCACTGGAGCATCGAACTCAGCCCGGAGAGCCACGACCCGGAGATCCGTCGCATTCAAGACGAGACGACGTTCTTCACCAATGACGAGATGGAACGGACCATCGAGGACGCGCTCTCGCTGCGGTGCTCGCGCGTCGACGTCTTCTTCATGATCGGCCTGCCGCGTCAGACGCCCGAGTCCGTGGGCGCCACGGTCGGCTACTGCGAGAAGCTCTTCCGGACGCACGACGAGCGCCTCTCCTGCTTCATCTCGCCCTTAGGGCCGTTCTTGGATCCGGGCAGTCGGGGCTTCGAGGCCCCCGAGGCCTTCGGATACCGGCTTTTCGCGCGCACCCTGGAAGAGCACCGACAGCGGCTGGTCAAGCTGACTTGGGAACAGATCCTGAACTACGAGACCGAATGGATGACGCGGGCCCAGCTCGTCGAGGCGACCTACGATGCGGCCGAGCGACTGAACGCGTTGAAGCTCGCGCACGGCCGCATCTCGCAGCATCAAGGCGAGACCGTGGCTCGTCACATTCGCGAGGCCCGTGACCTGAGAGCCCGCTTGGCCCATGTCAACGAGGATCCGCACAGCACGGAGTCGTTGGACGCGCTCAAGGGCGAGATCTCCCGCTACAGCATCTCGACGGTCTGCGACAAGCGGGAGCTCTTCTGGCGGCGCCATCTGGTCAACTTCCATTTGGCCGAAGTGGTTCGCATCGCGGGACGATTCGTCCGCAAGCGCCTCCGCGAGGCCTTGGCCATGCACGAGTAGAGTTCGGTCGGACGGTCTGCTATCGTGAGGCGATCGCCCATGCAGACCCCATGGCGCCTTCTGACGACCGACGTTCCGACCGATCCGGCCCTCAACTACGCCCTCGATCAGGCCATCGCCGAGCACGTCGGCTCGGCCGAGGCTGCGCCAACCGTGCGCCTCTGGCGACCGGGCGAGTGTCTGGCGCTGGGCCGCTTCGACACCAAACTGCCCCGCTTTGACGACGCCGTCGCTCATCTGAAATCGCAAGGTTATCGGGTTCTCCATCGGCTCAGCGGCGGCAAGGCCGTCTGGCAGGACGACGGCTACCTCAATTTTTCCGTCATGGCCCCGCGTGGCCAAATGGGCGTGCCGGAGGCCTACCGGACGTTTTCCGAAGGGTTTATGGCGGGGCTTGCGGAACTGGGCTTGGAGAGCGCATTCAAGCACGTGGAGGGCGCGTTCTGCGACGGGCCCTACGACCTAGCGATCGGGGCGCGCAAGCTGGTCGGAACCGCTCAAGTCCAGAAGCGCTCGTACATGATCGTGCACGGCACGGCCATGATCGACTGCGAGATTGCCGACATGGTCCGGATTGTCGGCGAGTTCTACGCGCGGGCGGGCGATCCCATGGACCTGCGCGCCGCAACGATGATCACCTTGCGCGAGGCGCTGCAGCGCCCCATCGAGGTGGATGAGGTGATCGATGGCCTCGCGGCCGGCTATGCGGGGTCGCTAGGGGCGCTGGAACGGGACGAGGCCACCGAGGCCGAGCTGAGCCGCGCGCGGCAATTGAGCGAGACCGTCCAGCTCTGAGGTGCCATTATGGTGCCATTAATCGAACAGGAGGAGGCAGAGGTCGATGAGCATCCCCTTGCAGAATCAAGTCGCGATCGTGACGGGCGCCAGCTCCGGCATCGGCCAGGGCATCGCCGAACACCTGGGGGCCTGCGGGGCAAGCGTCGTGCTCGCCGCGCGACGCGAAGCGGAACTCGCATCAATCGCCGAGCGAATACAGGCCCATGGCAGCAGGGCTATGCCCATTCAAACCGATGTCACACACGGCGCAGACGTCGACGCGCTCGTAAGTCGCACGCTTGAGGAGCATGGTCGGATCGACCTGCTCGTCAACAACGCCGGAGTTGCGCGCCACAAGAAATTTACGGACCTGTCCATGGATGATTTCGAAGAGCTGTTCGCGGTGAACGTCTTCGGGGTGGTGCGCTGCACCCAAGCCGTGGCGCCGCCCATGATCGAGCAAGAGGCGGGCACCATCGTCAACATCTCCTCCGGCGCCGGCTTCATGGGCTACGCGGGCGGAAGCGCCTACTGTGCCAGCAAGCACGCCGTCAATGGCTTCGGCAAGGCGGTCTACGACGAGCTGCGCCACCACGGCGTCCAGGTCTATACCGTCGGTCCGGGGGCCGTTAACACAACCATGATGTCGCACGAGGATCACAGCCCGGAACGCCAGCAGATGCTGCAAGTGGCCGACCTCAGCGAGCTGGTGGAATTTTTGGCAACTCGCGAGCGCCACGTCAGCTTCGAGCCGATGTGGACGTTCTCGCGGTTCCGCGGTTAACTTATCGCCCCCAACGGTCGGAGGGATTCCGCCCAGGCGCACGCTTGCCGAGAGCGATCCAAGCCCCATAGGGTGATTCGTCCGGTGTCATCAAGCAAAACCTGAAACCACGCGCTTGGACGTCCGAGGACTGGAGCATGACGGGGTTGGGAGAGCGGAACCGACCGGCCATTCTTCCGGAGATCGCACGGGGCAGCGTTGCCGGCGTGATTGCCGTCGTCTATCAAGTCGCCTACGCGACGGTCATCTTCTCCGGCCAGTTGACCGAGCTGATGGCCCCGGCGTCCTGCCCTCCATTGGGCTGCTTCGGGGGGGATCGAGCGGTCGTGCTGGCGCAAGCGATCAGCCTGATGCTCTTCGGCACGGTGGCCATCAGCCTGGTCACCACGTTCAGCAGTTCGTATCGGCGGGTGATCGCCGTGCCCCAGGGCGTGCCGGCCGTCATTCTCAGCGTCATGGCGACGACCTTGGTGACCCGAATGGACGACTCCGCGGTCGGCCTCGAGATCTTTGCCACGGTCGTCGCCACGCTCGTGCTGTCGTCCGTGTTGGCCGGCGTTCTCTTCTGGCTATTGGGCCGCTTCAGGTTGGGCCGCCTGGTGCGCTACATTCCCTATCCGGTCATTGGCGGGTTTCTCGCCGGAAGCGGGCTGCTTTTCGTCCTCGGGGGGCTCGGCCTCATGATCGACCGCACAGTCGGCGTGACGTCCGCATCCGCGCTTCTCGATCCGGAGGCCCTTGTGCTGTGGATCCCCGGCGTGGTTCTCGGCGTGATCCTACTGGTCGTCCACCGTGGGTGGGGCCACCTTCTTGGGCTGCCGCTCACGCTGATCGCCGCGATCGGCGCCTTCCATCTCGCCTTCGAGCTGAACGTCCCCCTCATCGCCGACCTGCAGCGATCCGATCTCCTGCTCGGACGGCTCCCCGACGGCACCTTATGGCATCCGGACCAGGTTGCCTCGATATTTGATCGGGCCCACTGGTCCATGATGGGGGGCCAGATCGGGAACATCGGCGCCCTGATCCTCGTCAGCGTCATTGCGCTGCTCGTGTCCTGCACGGGCATTGAGCTGTCCGCACGGCGGGATCTGGAACTCGATCGTGAACTGAGGGCCGCCGGCCTGGCCAACGCGCTTGCGGGCCTCGGCGGCAGCCAGGTCGGCTACCACGATCCCAGCCTGTCCACGCTCAGCGCGAGCGGCGAGCGGACGGATTCCCGGATTCCGGGGATCATCGTGGCCCTTGTCGCGGTCGGCGCCATGCTCGTCGGCGGCGCCGCCCTGCCGCTGTTGCCCCGTCCCGTATTGGGGGGGCTGCTCGTCTTTTTGGGCCTGATCTTCATCTACGACTGGGTCCTAAGCACATGGCGGCAACATGCGACTTCGGACCATTTGCTGATTCTGACCATCGCCCTCGTGATCGTCATTTTCGGCGTCCTTGAGGGCGTCGCCCTCGGGATCGTGCTCGCCGCCATCCTGTTCACGACCAATTACAGCCGCATCAACGTCGTCCGCCAGAGCTTGGCCGGCGATGAGATCGAGAGCAACGTGGATCGGTCCATCGAAGAGCGCCGAATTCTTCGGGAGCAAGCCGATCAGATCCACGTCATGAAGCTGCAAGGATTCATCTTCTTCGGCACGGCGCACCGACTGTTTGAACAGGTCAAGTCACGTGTGAGGGGGGCATCGGAGCCGCCACCGCGGTTTCTCATTCTCGACTTCCGCCGCGTGATTCGGATTGACTCGTCCGCCCAGAACAGCCTCATCAAGATCCTGCGCCTGGCCCAAGCGGAGGACGTCAACTTGATTCTGACGAACCTATCTCGGCAGCTGCAGCAGACGGTCACTGAGGCGGCTCAATCGTACGGGTTGGCGTCGGCGTTCCAGAGCTTTCCGGACCTCGACCACGGGTTGGAACACTGCGAGGAATGGCTGCTTGCCGATCCGGGCGTCGACTCCGACCAAAGCTCCCAATCCTTTGACGAGTGGCTGGCCAGGCAGTTGGGCGGTAACGAGCTGGTTGATCGTCTTGCTCGCTATATGGAAACAATCGAGGTTCCCCACGGAGCGGCCTTGGTCCATCAGGGCGAGGCGTCCGACGCCATGTATCTGCTCAAGTCGGGACAACTGCATGCCCAGCTCGAACTGGACGATGGTCAGTCCGTGCGACTGCGGAGCATGCGGGCCGGGGCCATCGTCGGCGAGATCGGCCTGCTATTGGACACGGACCGATCGACGTCGGTGCTGGCCAGCGAGCCGAGCACGGTCCTGAAACTTTCGGCCGAGGCGCTGGAGCTTATGGAAGATCGGGATCCGGACGTCGCTCAAGCATTTCATCGATTTGTCATGCGGACGTTGGCCGAACGCCTCGTGGACAATGCGCGCGTCATACGAGCCCTCTCCGATTGAGCGCTTCCCTCTTCTTGACGGTCGCACTTTACGAAGCTACGGTCGTGACACCAGGGTTCTTGGTGCGTCCGTGAGTTGAGTCGGGAAGGAGGACCGATGGGCGCTGCCGGTTCCAGCCAGACCGTTGTCCACTTCTTCTCCGACATCGAGGGCAGCACTCGGCTGTGGGAGACCTACCCAGAGGCGATGCGCTCCGTCATCCAGCGACACGATCAACTGGTGGATGGGCTCATTGAGGACTATGGGGGACGGGTCGTCGACCACGCGGGCGACGGGGTCTTTGCCGTCTTTGAGGACGGCTCGCCCCTGTCCTGTGCCGTTGAGATCCAGCAGGCAATCCAGACTGAGCCGTGGGACGATATCGGCGAGTTGCGTGTCCGCATGGGCCTGCACGCCGGCAAGGTCGACGCGAATCGCTCGGACGACCGCGGCCCCTTGGCCAACCGGACCGCCCGCATCATGGATGCGGCCCATGGCGGTCAGATCGTGGTCACTCCTGACGTCCTGGATCACTACGAGGTGCCGGAAGATGCGGAGGTCACGGATCTCGGCTCGCATCGCCTCAAGGACCTGTCAGACCCCCAGCCGATCTATCAACTGACGCATCCCCAGCTGACGTTGCAGGAATTCC
>JBDGQO010000013.1:83320-85661 GCA_042219045.1 Bipolaricaulia bacterium
CTGACGCTGCTGGGGCCCGGCGGAACGGGCAAGACGAGGTTGGCGATTCAAGCGGGCGCGGAGCAGTTCGAGACGTTTCCCGATGGCGTGTTCTTCGTGCCGTTGGCGTCCGTTCAGAGCGACGAATCCGCCATCTCCGCCGTCGCGGACGCGATCGGGTTCACCTTCTACAGCAACGAGGACCCCAAAACGCAGCTGATCAACTACCTCGAGGGCAAGACGCTGCTCGTGGTGATGGACAACTGCGAACACCTCGACGGCGTCAACACACTGATCAGCGAGCTTTTGGGCGCGGCCCCCGAATTGACCGTGTTGGCGACCTCGCGCGCCCGATTGAACCTCAAAGGTGAAGTCGTGCTCGACCTCGAAGGGCTCGAGGTGCCCGAGAGCCCGTCGGTGAACGACGTCGATGACTACAGCGGACTCCGGCTCTTCGTGGACAGCGCCCAACGCGCTCAGGCCGATTTCACCGTCGATGAGGACAACCTCTCACACATCGTAAGGGTGTGTCGGCTGTTGAACGGGATGCCGCTCGGCATCGAACTGGCCGCCGCCTGGGTGCGTATGCTGCCGGTCGAGGAGATCATCGAGGAAATCGAAACGAGCCTCGACTTCCTGGAGAGCGCCTACGAGGATCTCCCGGAGCGGCAACGCAGCCTGCGGGCGGTCTTCGACTACTCCTGGCAGCTGTTGTCGGAGGAAGAGCAGACGGCGTTTGCCAAGCTGTCGGTGTTCCGGGGTGAATTCGATCGACGGGCTGCCAAGCAAGTGGCGGACGTGTCCATGATGGCGTTGGCGTCGCTGGTGGACAAGTCGCTGCTCCACGCTGACGACGAGGGCCGCTACTCGATTCACAACCTGCTGCGCCAGTATGCCGAGGAGCAGCTTGCGCAAACCCCCGAGCGTCATCGTCAAGCCCTCGATAACCACGGCGAGCACCTCGCGGATTGGATGGCGGGATACGAGTCGGCGCTCGTGGGCGAGCGTCAAGTGGATGCCTTCCAAGCTATTCAGCAGGCCTTCGACGACGTGCGCTACATGTGGCAGACGGCACTCGATCAAGGGGAATGGTCACGAATTGACCGGTCTTTGCATTGTCTGTTCCACTTCTGCGATCGACGCAGTCGCTTCCAGGAGGGAGAAACGCTTTTCAAGACGGCATTGGAAGCGGTCCCAGACGTAGAACCGGGCGGGCCAAGCGTGAAACACCGCTTACAAGCCCGCCTGGCCAGCTTCCGAAGCAAGCTCGGACAGACCGAATCCGCGGAGCGGTTGCTCCATGACGCGCTTGCCGTGGCGCGAGAACGGGATGATTCGGCCGAAACCGCCTTTGCACTGATCGGCCTTAGCAGCATGTTGCTCAACAGCGATCCCTCAAGGGCCCGAGCCTTCGCCGAAGAGAGCTTAGGCATCTATCGCGAGCTTTCCGATAAGGAAGGGATGGCGCAGAGCTTTAATATCTTAGGAACCGCGGAATACCATGACGGAAACTGGGAGTTGAGCAGAGATTTAAGGGAACAAAGTTTAGCGCTATATCGCGAAGTCGGTGATAAACAATTTAGCGCCAGAATGATGGTCAATATTGGAGGATTAGAGCGCCAACAAAAAAACCTAGAGCAGGCACGTGAGCTGTATGAGCAAAGCCTAACGATGGTCCGAGAGCTCGATGACAAGGAAAGCATCGCAAAGATTCAGATGAACTTAGGAATTTTGCAATGGCAGCTAGGGCATCCAGATGATGGTCAAGAACTGCTGCAGCGCAGCTTAGCGATTGAGCGTGAACTTGGACACAAAGAGGATATCGCGATGAACTTGGGCAATATGAGTGTCATGGAACTAAAAAAAGGAAATATGGATAAAAGCCGAGAGCTTATTGAAGAGAGTCTCGCTATAGCACGACAGATCGGCGACAAGCGACGTATTGCATTGTATATGCACAATCTCGGGAACCTGGCTCTAGAGCAGGAAGACATAGGCGAAGCGCGAAGTCAGTTCGAGGGAAGCCTGGCCATCAGCCACGATCAAGGACGAAAGCAGATCACGATTGAGAATCTGTCTGGGCTGGCATCCGTGCTCCATGCGGAGGGACAGCACAGCCTATCTGCTCAATTGCAGGGGGCCATAACGGCTTTCCTGGCGGACATTGGGACAATGCTTGATTCGGACGAACGAGCGTCCTACGACCAGACCGCCGCCTCTCTCCAAGAGGAACTAGGCAACGACGGATACGAGCAGGCGTTTGGGGCCGGCCAGGCTTGGTCGTTGGAGGAGGCAATCGAACACGCGATGCCCGAGGATCCAAGCGTCCATAGATCTCATTGACTGTCGAGAAACCTACAAA
>JBDGQO010000014.1:0-5969 GCA_042219045.1 Bipolaricaulia bacterium
TGCGCTGTAAGGGGCAATCCGGCCCCGATCCCAATCCCGAAGGTTCATCGCACCGACCGCCAGGGCGCATTCGCAGTCCGCCGGGGCAACGACGCTGCTGTAGGGGACGTTCGGCGTGAGCGTATGGCCGGGCTCCAGGCTGAAGAGCTGCAGGTCGACCGGCCGCGACAGCTGCGCCGCCTTCACTTTCAGCTTGAAGATTCCCGGTTCCTTCACCAAGTACTGGAGCTCCTCCCGGGGCGGATCGAAGCCCCGCTGAGGGGCATCCGCCACCGCGACCCGCTCGTCGCGCGCGTTGAACAGATGGAGATTGAGGTCCTGGCCCGTCGTCGGGAACTGATCCCAGACGAGCGTCAGGCTGATGCGGCCGAACGTGCCGCCGAAGGTGATGGAGCCGTCCCCGCCCGAGGGCACGGAGCCGACGTAGAGATAATCCCGACCCGGCCTGAACTCCACCCAGCCGTCGCCGTCGCGATCGACGGCTTGCCCGATCCAGTGCTGGCGGGCCTGGTTGCCGGCGGCGTTGACCCAGAGGACGCCCCGCTCGCGAACATCGCGCACGAGCGCGTCCACGGGGCCGGTGCCGTCGCCGAAGTTGGAGCCGAACCACCCGATGGAATGGTTGACGATGTCCACGTTCTGATCCAGCGCCCGATCAATAGCCTGCTCGAGCGCGACCTCGTCGGTGGACTTGCCGAGGTTGATGAGCACGAGCTCGGCTTGCGGCGCCATGGTGTGGACGACCCGCGCGACGCGGGTGCCGTGCTTGCCGCCCTTGGCCATCCCCTCGCCGCTGACGTCGATCCGATCGACCACGGCATCTCGGTCGATCCAGCCGCGGGAGATGTAGCGCTCAAGCTGGGCAAACCCCTGGTCAATCACGGCGACCCGGACGTTGTGGCCGCGGATGCCGTGGCTGTGCATGAGCCGGGCGCCCGTCGGCAGCGTCGCGCTCGCGTATCGAGTGAGACTCTCGGCCGCCAGCGGGCGGGCCGTCAGCGGCCGGCGGACGAACGCCACCCCGGGGCGACGCGCCAACGCCTGCAGACGATCGATGGGCACCTCGGCGCTCACAAGCCGCTCGCCGACGAGGACTTGACGGCCGCCCAGCGCCTCAACCCCGTTGGCGAGTGACGCCGGTCGCCGATCGTCCGTCGGCTCAATCACGACCCGCACCCGGCTGTCCGCCACGGACAGACCGTACCGTTGCGCGCGGACGCGCTGTTGATCGCCGTCGAGCCTTGCGAGCTGCGCGAGCGCACCCTCCAGATGGTCGTTGCCGGGAATGGACGACAGGCCGTCGTGGGCAGCGCCGAGCAACGCCCCGCCGCTCAAGGTGATCGTAACAACCACAAAGAACCAAAATAATCGCGTCCAATGGCCCATGGCGGCGAGGATAGCGGGGCCTTTGTACGGTGTCAATGTCCGGTGGCCGGGTGAGGTGCATTACAGTCCACTGGGCGTGGTCGGCAATACAATGCCGCCATCGGACTCTTATACCTGGAGGGAACACGATGATCCGAAAGGTCCTGATGACGCTGGCTTTGTTGGTCCCGGCGTTGCTGCTGGCCGCAGCGCCCGTCGGGGTCCAAGCCGACGAATCGGAGCAACTCAAACAGGAGGTCCAACAGCTCGAGAGCCGCGTGAACGAGCTGGAGTCGTTGGTCAAATCGCTGACCAGCGAGGTCAACTCCGCCACTGAAGACGTCAGCTCCACCCTGGAAACATTTAAGCCGCGCCTGCATACGCTGCAGCAGATCACCAAGGATAATGGCTTCGCGGCCCAGAAGCTGCGCGGCCAGGTGGACGAGCTGTCCCAGAAAGTGGCCGATCTCAGCCAGCTGCCCGACGAGTTCGCCAACCTGAAGCGGTCGGTGCACGCGTTCGATTCGCGCCTCGAAAGCAACGTCCAGACGCTGTCGGATCGCATCAAGACGCACTCGTTGGCGATTGAGAACCTGCGGACCAAGGTGGAGAAAAGCACCACCGTCACGGAGAACTTTAAACAGAACGTGGGCAAGCTCTACGATCGCATCAAGAACGCCGAAGCCAAGGTCAAGACCCTGCAGACGCAGATCGAGCAGGCCAAGGGCACTCTGGGCGACCTGCCCAGCCGCGTGTCCGCCGTGGAGTCGAGCCTGAGCGACCTACAGGACCAGTTGGCCACGCTGCAGAGCGACATTTCGGGCTTCTCCGAGGCCACCTCCCGGATCGACGCGCTGGAGGCCGAACTCGGCAAGCTGCAGGACGCCTTCGGCCAGGTCGCGGAGATTTCGCAAGCCACCGACGACTTGCAACAAAGGCTTTCCGAGCTGTCGGCCCAGCAACAACAGAGGGCCGCCAAGGCGAGTCGCGTGAACGAGCAGATCCAGGCCGTCGCCGACAGCTTGAAGCAGCTCGACACGCGCGTCTCCTCAAACTCGGCCCAGCTCGCCGACGCCTCCAAGCGACTTGATCAGCTCGCCTCCCAGCTCGAGGCCATGGAGGGCCCAGAGGCCAAGAAACTCAGATCGCAGGTCAATCAGCTCTCCAATAAAATCGCCGACGCCATGACCTCGGTCCAGCAAACCCGCAAGCGGCTCGACCAAGTGGAGCAGTCGATCGCGAATGCCAAGGCGGAAGTCCGCCAGGACGTCATGGCCGAGATCCCCAAGATGCCGGACGTGCCTAGCCAAGAAGAGATCCGCCTCCAGGTCGAGGAGATCGCGGCCCAGCAGACGAAGCAAGTCAAATCTCAGGCCAACTCGGCCCAGAGCCTGGCGATCGTCGCCATGATCACGGGCGTGGCAGGCATCGCGGCCGGTCTGTTGCTCCAGTAACAGGCGCTCGCGGCTGAGGCCTGGCCGCGCGACGTGTCGGCTCTTGAGTTGTGGCGTCGCGCTGCGGTGTGAACAATCAACGCGTGAGAGGGTGATCTACGCATGACGACGATACTGGAGCGCCTGCTGACGGCCGTGCTGATTCCCGCGCTGCTGACGGTCACAGTGCCTCAGCTCGGCCCTGTCCCTAGCGATCGGGCGAACAGCCCGTCGACGACTGCCAACAACGGCGAGGCCGCGCTCGGCGCGGTCCTCTTCGGCACGACGACCGAGGAGAACGACCTCTATTCGATCACGTTGGACGCGCCCGACAACGTCGGCACAGGCGAGTCCTTCACGGCCACGGCGACCCTGGAAGCCAAGACGGATCTGCAGTTTGCCGCGTTTTCGCTACAGCTTCCAGAAGGAATGTCGACAACAAATCCACAGTTATCGAAATTCCAGCAGAGCATGAGCTCGGGGGATACGCTGACTGGGGAATTCGAGCTGCAGGCATCGCAGTCCGGCACCTATGACCTGACCGTCGATGCCCGCGCCAAGCCAGCGGATGCCGACAGCCAGTCACTGAGTGCCACGGTCAGCGTCGCGGTCGGCCAAGGCCAGAACGGCGGCCAACCCACGGCCCAGTTCAACTTTTCCCCTCAACAGCCAGAGTCTGGTACTGAAGTGACGTTTGACGCTTCCGCGTCCAGCACGCCCCAGGGTGAGATCGCCAGTTACCAGTGGGACTTCGGCGACGGTACCACGACGGAGGAGTCACAGCCGACCGTGACCCACACCTATCAACAAGCGGGCGACTACACGGTCGCGCTGACGGTGACGGACAGCCAAGGCAACACGGCAAGCGCGCAGCAGTCGATCACGGTCTTGCAGGGCAACGAGCGCCCGCAGGCGACGTTCAGCGTTGACGTTGAGCAGCCCCAAGCCGGCCAGGCGATCACGTTCGACGGCACCGGCTCCAGCGACCCGGACGGCCAAATCCAGAACTACCGCTGGACCCTTGGCGACGGCACCGTCATGGAAGGGGCCAATCAGGCGACGATCACGCACACATATCAGGAGCCAGGCACCTACCAGGTGACGCTCGTCGTGACCGACAACGAGGGCGCGACATCCCAACCTCGGACCGTCTCGCTCAACGTGGAGCGCGCGCCGACGCTGTTCGAGCGCGTGCCAACTGCCGTTTGGATCGGGGCCGGCGTGGCGGCCGCGGCGGGCGCCGTCTATGTGCTAGCTACCCAAGTCATGGGCGGCGGCGCCTCCGACGACGGGGGGCAACCCGCCTCGCAGAACGTCCAGAGCCAACTGAAAAGCCGAGCGCAGAGCTTCATCAGCGAGAACGACCTTCCCTTCAAAGGCGTCACCCAAGTCAGTCGGCAGACCCGTGTGCCTGAGTTGGAGCGGGTCAAGTGGGTACGCCAGTTGCTCGATCGCGCGCTCATCATCCACACCAAGGACGGCTTCTCCATCAAGCAATACGGCCAGATGTCGGAGTCGGAACAGAGCGAGTTCGACGCCCGGGCCGACAAGCTGAACGCCGGTTCGCTGCTCGGCTTCGTCTCCAACCGCGTCTCGTCCGGCGACACGATCTATCAGCTGACGTGGGAGCGATCCAACGGCGAGACCGTGCAGAGCTGGGCCGTGGTCGGCTCCGACGGCCAACTGAAGCTCGACACCTTGATCAGCTTCTATCCGCTCGATCCGTAATCGCCATCCGACGAATTTCCGACAATCGACATGTCGAACGGGGCACGGCGACGGCCGTGCCCCGTTTCACTCGGGGCATGGATGTCCCTAGGGGCGGATTGGCAACGGCGTATCGCATGGAAGGATCCGGGGTCGACTCGGGGAGCGTTGAGCGTGTTCTAACCGCTGGACGACGTATCGATGGCTCAGAATACCGAATTGAGGGGGATCGCCAAATGGGGAAGGACTCCCGACACGAGTGTGTCATCGCGCCCGAACGTCCCCAACGGCTCGAACCCACCCCGGCCCGACGTCAATACCTCAGCCGTTTCGGTCTGCGGATCGACGATCCAGTACTCGCCCACGCCGGCCCGCGCGTAGAGCGTCCGCTTGTAGCCGCGGTCGTAGTCAGCCGTTGAGGGGGAGAGGATTTCCACCACCAGATCGGGGGCGCCACGGACCTCGTCGTCGTGGATGATCCCGGTGCGCTCGTGGGAGATAAACAGAACGTCGGGCTGAGCCACTTCACGGTCGTCGCCCTCACCAAGCACGACGTCCAAAGGCGCATCGGCGACAATCCCGAGCCGCTGGTCGCGCACGTGCTGGCTCAGTCGATACTCCAGCTCCCACGAAATCCGCTGGTGGCGGAAGCCGGGCGAAGGAACCATGACGATCTCCCCTCCCAAGAGCTCGTACTGCTCGGTCTCCGAAAAGGGCAGGCTCTTGTAGTCGTCGTAGGTGAACGGGATCTTCGGGGTGGCTCGAGCCATGATTCGGATCCTCCTCGAAGGGAGCGTACCCGCGGCCAGACGGGTCCGTCAATCGATATCAAGCGAATGGTCGGATGACCGGCGAAGCTGATACCCAGCCGACCATCCGCGATGGCTAGCTCTGCGCTGATCGATCTATCGTCACGGCTGCCCGTAGGCGTAGGTGTCGACGGTCTCGCCCTGGGGATTCAGCAGGTTAGCGACGTCGCCCGCATTGTCCCAGATCCGCTCGGGCTCAGGGACACCCGGCGCCCGCAGCCAATGCAGATCATGCGGGCTCTGGAAGCGCGACTGATTGCGAATTCCCGTGTGGATCCGGAAGACCTCGTTCGGGCCGAGCGTGCAGCAGCTGTCGTTGACCGGGGTCGGCTCAAAGACGAACGTGAGCCCGCGGCTGGCGTTGGTGAGCGCATAGCCGGTCATGTCCACGGGTCGATTTGTCCCGTTGAACACGGTGACCACCTCGTCCTCCTCGGCCACGCAGTTGATGTAGCTGATGTGGATCGGCCCGACGTCCCGGGGATGCGGGTTGCAGACCTCGGGATAGCTCTCCCCGTCGACGCCGAACGTCGTGGCGCCGAGCAGAACGGGCGCCATGAACATCGCGATCACGGCCCATTTGACGATTCGCATGGGGCATACCTCCTCAATGGATACCTTGTCGGCTCATTCACCCTAGATCGGTCACAGAGCG
>JBDGQO010000015.1:0-1301 GCA_042219045.1 Bipolaricaulia bacterium
GGGAATCGACTTGAGGGTCTCGTCGTTCTTGATGTCGTCAAGCACCTCGTGGCCGCTTTTCTTGGGCAAGTTGAGGTCGAGCAGGATGAGATCGGGCCGCGGATCGTCCACGTTTTCGTCTTCTTGGCGCAGATAGGCCATCGCCTCGACGCCGTTGCGCGCCACGTGAAGGTTGTTTTTCATCTTGGCGTCGCGGAGCGCCTCCTGCGTGAGGCGTATGTCGCCGGGGCTGTCCTCCACAAGCAATATCTCCACGGGGCGGCCAAACGCCTCACTCAACGTCACGTTCGCCATCGTGCGCTCCTTTCGGCAGCGTGAAATAGATCGTGGTCCCCTCATCCAGCTCGGAGATCAGCCAAGTTCGGCCGCCATGCCGTTCGACGATCTTTTGACACATGGCCAGGCCAATCCCGGTACCGCCATAGACGTCCTGGCCGTGCAGTCGCTTGAACGGGACGAAGAGCTGATCTTGGAACTCGGGTTCGATCCCGATCCCGTTGTCGCGGACGGCAATCGTCCATTGATCGTCGGCTTCGTCGACGCTCACGCGAATCTGGGGCGGCCGATCCTCGGCCTTGAATTTGATCGCGTTCTCGATCAGGTTCTGGATTACCTGACGGAGCTGCGCTCGATCCGCCAAGACCGTCGGCAGCGAGTCGTGCGTGACCCGAGCGCCCGTCTCCTCGATCGCCATTTGCAGGTCGTTGAGCACGTCGCTGAGCACGGCCTCGAGGTCCACGGCCTCGGTCTGGAGGTCGTAACGGGAAACGCGCGAGAAACGCAGCAGCTCGTTGATGAGCGTTTTCATGCGGTTTGCGCCATCGACGGCGTAGCCGATGAACTCGTCGGCGTCCGCATCCAACTGGCTTTGATAGCGCCGTTGGATCAGCTGGAGATAGCTTGTGACCATCCGCAACGGCTCCTGGAGGTCATGGGAGGCGATGTAGGCGAACTGTTCCAGCTCCGTGTTGCTGCGCTGCAGTTCCCGATAATAACGGTCAATATCCTCTCGGGCCTGCTTTTCATCCGTGACGTCGTCCGCGACGGCGAAGATGAGACCCGCAGTGGGCTCAGGCACGGCCTTCCAGCTGAGCCAGCGATACGACCCGTCCCTCCGTCGGAAACGGTGCTCAAATGCCTCAAGGGTCTGGCTCTCTCCCAGCATCTGAATCGCCTCGCGGGTGGCGTCGCGATCCGCCGGATGGATGAAATTCAAGTACGGTTCGGCTTTGAGCTCAGCTTGGGAGAATCCGAGTTGGCGGGTCCAGGCCGGGTTGAGGTGCTTGAAATAGCCGTCGAAG
>JBDGQO010000015.1:1401-37711 GCA_042219045.1 Bipolaricaulia bacterium
GCGAACGCCGCTCTATGAGCACCATCGGCAGCTCGGGGCCAAGCTCGTCGACTTCAACGGCTGGGAGATGCCGCTGCAATACGCGGGCATCATCGAGGAGCATCACGCCGTCCGTGACAACATTGGCGTCTTTGACGTCAGCCACATGGGCCAGATCGAGGTCTCGGGCGCCGGGGCGCTCGAGCTCGTCGAGTATCTGGTGCCGAACGCCATCGGTTCATTGGACGTCGACCAGGCCCGTTACACCCAGCTCTGCGACGCCGAGGGCGGGACGCTCGACGACCTGCTCGTCTATCGGCTCCCCGATCGGTATCTGCTCGTCGTCAACGCGGGCACCAAGGACGACGATGTCGAATGGGTCAAGCGCCACGCGACGGCGTTCGAAGACGTCAGCGTACGGGACGCCAGCTCCGCCTACGCCATGGTCGCCGTGCAGGGCCCCGATGCGGAATCCGTGTTGCGCGAGCACATCCAGGCCGATCTCTCGCGCCTGACGCTCTTTCGAGCGGTCGAAACAGAGTTGGAAAAGGAGCCCGTGATCATCTCGCGCACGGGCTACACGGGCGAGGACGGCTTCGAGATCATGGGGCCTTCCGAGGCGGTCGTATCGCTCTGGAAGGCCCTCATGAAAGCCGAGGCGACGCCCATTGGCTTGGGCGCCCGGGACACGCTGCGCTTGGAGGCCGCGCTGCCGCTGTACGGCCACGAACTGGACGAGGACACGACGCCCGTCGAGGCGGGCCTCGGCTGGAGCGTGAAGGACAAGGACGCAGACTATCTCGGCAAGGACGTCTTGCTGCGCCAAAAGCGCGAGGGCGGGCGCAAGTGCCTGGTCGGCTTCCGCATGATCGACCGTGGGGTGCCGCGCGAGGGCTATGCGCTCTATCGCGAGGGAGGCGAAGCCGGCTACGTCACCAGCGGCATCAAGTCGCCCACGCTGGACGACTTTCTCGGCATGGGCTATCTCGAAGGTTCCGAGAAGCCGTCGGAAGGAACCGAGATCGAGGTGGCCATGCGCGGGAAACGCCGCCGGGCCGAGGTCGTCAAGCTGCCCTTCTATCGCTGATCCGAACGGGGATTGGCGGCCGACCGGCGTCGGGACGCACTCTCCCAACAATGCGCAGGCCCTTGACCAACGGCCATGCCGTGTGGGTCTCCATCCGGCACGAGCTGCCGATCCACGCCATGCGGCCTTGGTTCAAGGGCCTACGTTGCCCCCTCACCCGTGTCAGGAGGTCGCCCCGTCAGGTGTATCCAAAATACGCTGAACATAACATGGCATAAATGCCGGGCCAAGTCAATGGGGAGGCTCGACACCAGCAGGCCGTCGGGGGAATCTGGCCGCCGGGGCTCGAGCGACGGGCCCTAGGGGAAGATCCCGAGCTGCTCGTAGGCCTCGCCGACCTTGTCGATGGCGTCGATGAAGGCGGCCGTGCGCAGGTCGATCTCGTCGTCGTAGCGGCGCTGAATCTCGCGGATCTCGCGATAGGCGTCGACCATCGACTCCTCGAGGCCGCTGTCGACCAGTTCCGTCTCGCCCGGGCCCTGCGCCACCTTGGCGATGGTTTCTGCGTCGAACTGCTTCTCCACCAGGCCTTCAACGGCTTCCATGAGGCTGCGGTTGGCGCTCTCCTCGAAGCGCTTGCCCAGCCGCCCGAAGCGCACGTGCGATAGATTCTTGAGCCATTCGAAGTAGGAGACCGTCACGCCGCCGGCGTTGAGATAGAGATCCGGCACGACGATGACCTCGCGCTCGTGCAGGATGTCGTTCGCCTCCGCCGTGACCGGGCCGTTTGCCGCCTCGCCGATGACCTTGGCCTGGATCTGCGATGCGTTGTCGCCCGTGACGACGTTCTCCAGCGCGGCCGGGACGAGGATGTCGCAGTCGAGCGTCAAGGCCTCCGTGGGATCGGCGATGTTCTCCGCACCGGGGAAGTCGAGGATTTTCCCATGGGTCTTGCGGTGTTGCACGATCTCGTCGACGTCGATGCCGTTCGGGTCGTGAATGGCGCCCTCGATCTCGGCCAGACCGACGACGATCGCTCCGCCCTCTTGGAGGTACTTGGCCGCGTGGTAGCCGACGTTGCCGAGGCCCTGGATGACGACGCGCTTGCCCTCGAGGCCTGTCGCCAGGTGGCGTTGTGCCATGTCCTCGCTGTCGTTGCACGCCTCGCGCAGGCCGAAGAAGACTCCCTGGCCGGTCGCTTCCACGCGGCCGCGGACGCCGCCCTGGCTGATGGGCTTGCCCGTCACGGACCCGATGGAGTCCAGCTGGCCGTGGGCGACCATGTTGTAGGTGTCGAGGAGCCAGGCCATCTCCTGTTGGCTGGTGCCGTAGTCGGGCGCGGGGACGTCGAGGCCGGGCCCCATGAGGTTCTTGCGATAGAGCTCGTAGGCGTAGCGTCGTGTGAGGCGCTCCAGCTCCCGCTGGGAGTACTGCGTCCGGTCGACGCGGACGCCGCCCTTGGCGCCGCCGAAGGGGACGTTGACCAGCGCGCACTTGAACGTCATCAGGCTGGAGAGCGCGATCACCTCGTCCTCGGTGACGGTGAGGCTATAGCGGACGCCGCCCTTGGTGGGCAGTTTGTGGTGGCTGTGTTGCGCGCGCCAGCCCTCGACGACCTCGATGGAGCCGTCGTCGCGCTGCAGCGGAAACGTCATGCGATAAATGCCGTTGCAGACTTTAATCTGGTCCAGAATGCCTTGGGCGCAGTCGGTGTAGGCCGCGGCCTTGTCGAAGCTCGCGTTGACCTGATCGAGGAACGTGGAGGCGGTTCGGTCTTCGGTGGCGCCGAGGCTCCGGGCGCCGTCGCGTTGGCCGGACGCGGTGTCGCTGGAACTCGCTGAATGGGTTGCGGACATGGCATCCTCCTCCGTGAGTCGTCGGAGGCAAGTGTAACGCGACTGCGATAGTGGACCAAGCCGGTCCTCATACGCGTCGTCTGTCGATTTGAGGGACGCTCGCGAACGGGACGCCCAGTCAGTCGTCGGCCGCGTTGAGGGCACGCTGAATGATCGCCTGGCCGCGCTCGATCAGGTCGAAGTGGGCGATGCCCTGGGCCTCCAGCTCGGCGGCGAACGCCTCCAGGGCCATCTCGGTGACTTCCGCGGCGCGGTCTTGAGGGGGCGTGTACTTGGGATCGAACTCGAACTGCAGGTCGACGTCGTCGTCCTCGCGGCGGGCGGCCATGACGTAGACGAGGAAGACCGCGTCGTCCTCGACGATCACCTCGCCGTGGGCCAGGTGGTCCGGTCGTTCCGAAAGATGGCGCAGGCTGAGCACGCGGGCCTGCATGAATCCTCCTGTCTTCGTCGTGGGAGCTATAATATGATTGGTCCCAGTTTGCGTCAGACGTGGGGCTTTGCCTATGACGGTCGTCAGGCGGGGGATCGGCACGGAGCTTGCGGGCAACGAGGTCGCGGGCTCAGGCGTGGACCTCCAGGACGTCGCCGTCGGCGATTTCATGGGCCCGCTCCACGCGCTGGCCGTCGTACTCCGCCGACCCCCAAATCCGGGCGAAGTCCAAGTTCTCCGCGAACTCTCGATGGATCGCTCGCGCGGCGTCGATGACGGTGCTGCCGCGTTCCAGAATATAGGGCGTGTCCATCGACGGGGCCTGTCCCGGCTTCTTGGAGTAGACGCGCACCACGCGCAACAGGGCGAACAGCGCCCGACGCAGCTCCTCGGTCCCCTCTTCGACGGGGGCCGTGACGGGGACCATCGGGTAGTCGGCGCCATAGCTATCCTGCAAGGAGCTGAAGTGCGCGCGGCTCTCGTCGAGGTCGCCCTTGGTGGCGATGACGAGCGTCTTCTTGACCGCCGTCGATCCCATCTCATCGGCCTCGGGATGGGACGGGCCGACGAGCCGGATCTTGTTCTCCGCCAGTCGGTCCAAGATCATGGCGATGTCGGTGGCCGCGTCGTCGCTGCCGAGGTCGACGACGAGCCCAATGGCGTCGGCCTGGCGGATCAGATTGAAGGTCCAGCCCTCGGTGAACTCGCTTAGAGGCGGAAGGTCGAGCAGCTGGATCTGGATGTCCTCGTAGGGGGCCATGCCGATGGTCGGCTCGAACGTCGAGTAGGGGTACTCCGCGACCTCGGGCTCGGCGTTGGTCAGCATGTCAACCAGCGTCGACTTGCCAGAATTGGGCAGCCCGACCAGCACGACTTGGCCGGCGCCCTCGCGCTCGACGTGGTCCCACGGGTGCGATCCGGCGCCGCCCTTGGCCTGCTGTTCCTTCTGTTTCTTCTGTTCCAGCTTCTTGAGGCGCTGTTTCAGGTCGACGCGCAGGCGCTCCGTCCCCTTGTGCTTGGGGACAAGCGACAACATCTCGCGGAGCCACTTGATCTTCTGTTCGGCGCTGTTGGCGGCCCGGAAGTTCTCCTCGGCCTCTTTGTATTCGGGCGGCAGATTCGCGGGCATGGGTTATCCTTCCGGGATTATACAGTCCCGTTCGGGGGCTCTCATCCATCGGATGCTTATAGGTCAAGTATCAACCGCAGTCCGCGATTGACGGATTCCACTTTGTCAGGGGGAACGACGTCGACCCGCTCAGCCAATCGGGACCGATCCATGCTCAGAATTTGGGAGATGTTGACGACGGAATCCTTCGGGAGTCCGCTTTCATCGCTGCTGATCTGCACGTTTCCGGGGGCCTGGGCCAAGCGAAGGTTTGACGTGAGGGCGACAACGATGACGTTGCGTAGCTTGCTCCGATTGAACGCGTCTGCTTGGACGATCAGGACGGGGCGTCGGAAACCGGGCTCGCAAGCGTTCGGCCTGCTGGAAAGGCTCGCCTACCAGATCTCGCCGCGTCGGATCACCCCTCCTCCGGGTCGATCGTCTCGCACTGGACGCGTTCGAGGGCCGGATCGAGCGAGCTCGCCTCATGGCTGTAGATCTCGTTCAGAAGCTCCGTGATGCGTTCGGAACCATGCCGTTGCAGATACGCCTCGAGGGCGGTCCGGAACAGCTCGCTGCGACTCATGCCGAGCTGCTGAGCCATCCGGTCGGCGTCCTTGAACAGCTCGTCAGGAAGCGAGATCGCCGTCTTCATCACGCCCGGAGTATAACGCGGTTATACTCTTCCTCAAGCCTGGTTGCCCCAATTGAGGCCGGGCGAGCCACGACCTATAATGCCCGTCGTGGGGTCGCATTTCGGGCCGTGACGGGCGGCGTTTTGTCCCGATCTGATCATGGGAGAGGCCGCAAATGGCCAACGTGGAACTGAACCAGCTCTCCGAGCACGTCTGGGAGATCCCGCCGAGCGGAGGGATGCGCGTCCCCGCTCGGGTCTACGCCAGCGACGGGCTTCTCGGCAAGATTCGCAGCGACCTGACGCTGAAACAGCTCATTAACGCCACGCATCTTCCGGGAATTCACAAATTCGGCCTGGCCTTGCCCGATGCCCACCAGGGCTACGGCTTCCCCGTCGGCGGCGTGGCCGCGCTCGACGCCGAACACGGCGCGATATCGCCCGGGGCGATCGGCTTCGATATCAACTGCCTTTCCGGCGATACCACGATCCTCCATCGGGATGGCTACTACCAACCGATTGCGAACATGGAGGCCAACTGGGGAGACAGCCCTCTGTTGTGCCAGGATTTTGAAGAGCAAGTTCCAACCCGGACGAAGGCCATTCGCTACTTCAAGCAACGGCCGCATCGGCGCGTCTATCGCATCCGAACGGAAGCCGGTCATGAGGCCAAAGCGACAGCGGATCATCCGTTTTGGACACCGGACGGCATGACAGAACTGCGCCAGTTGGAGCAAAGGGACAAGGTCGCGGTCCACCCCTTCCAGGGGGTGCCCTACGAGGCGCCATCGGATGACGTTCTTGTCGATGCGTCCACGTTAGATCCCTGGCTGAAGCATTTTGGCAAGGGGGCGGCAGGCCACGCACGAACGCAGATCCTCAACCAACTGAGGAAACGGGACCTTCTGCCACTGAAGCGCACATCGCCGCACTTGCCGGCCTTGGTCCGGCTGTTGGGGTTCGTCTTTGGCGACGGGTCCGTTTCGTTCGGAAACGATACCCAGCAAGGGCAGGTCAAGTTCTATGCACGCCCTGAGGATTTGGCACCGATTCGCGAGGATATTAGCGCTTTGGGCTTCAGTCCCGGACAGATCTACACGCGAGATCGCCATCACCAGATTCCCACTCCCTACGGCGGTTCAGAGTTCGACTGTCAGGAGACAAGTATCGCTATGGCGAGTACGGCCTTTGCGCTGCTCTTGGTGGCACTCGGGGCGCCTTATGGATCCAAGGCAGCGCAAGACTATCGCGTCCCTCAGTGGCTCTTCGACGGACCACGTTGGCACAAACGGCTCTTTCTCGCGTCACTGTTCGGCGCTGAACTGAGCAAGCCAGCCACGATGACCGATCATGACTATACCTTCTACATGCCTGTGCTTTCGCTCAACAAACACGAAGGTTTCATGGAAAGCGGGCGAACGTTCCTGGAGGATATTGCTACGCTTCTGGAAGATTTCGGAGTTGCGGCGAACGCGATTCGGTGTCGTGAGGAAAAGCGGAATGACCAGGGAGACCGGACCTATCGCTGGCGCTTGGTTTTATCTGGGCAAAGCGGAAACCTAGTTCGGCTTTGGCGCCAAGTCGGGGTTGAATACAATCGAAAGCGAAGCGCGCTGGCCTCAACAGCCGCTCAATACTTAATGTTGAAGCAGGCAGCGCTCGATGCACGGCAATGGTCAGCCCAGCGGGCACCGGAACTTCAAGCTGCGGGGATGTCACCGTCCTGTATCTATGAGGAGCTTGAGGGATCGTTTGTCAATCGTCGCTTTCTGGAACGATCGCTCTACTCGCCGAGAAAGTCGGACGTGCGAATTGCGCAAAGTTTCCCGTCTTTCCAGGAGTTTACCGACGAGGCGACAGCCGGATTGGGCACAAGTGGCATGGTCTGGGATCGCATTGTATCGATCGAACCATTGGATGAATTCAACGAGGATGTCTACGACTTCACCGTCGACCATCCGGATCACAACTTCATTGCCAACGGCTTTGTCGTGTCCAACTGCGGCGTTCGTCTCTGTCGGACGAACTTGAACCTCGAGGAGCTGCGCGGCAAGGAGCACGACCTCGTCGAGGCCCTGTTCCGGATGGTGCCCACCGGCATCGGAAAGGGCAGCGCCGCCGGCGAGCTCTCCAACGCCGAGATCGAGGACGTCGCTCGCGAGGGCGTCCGCTGGGCCGTTCGGAACGGCTACGGCGTCGACGACGACCTGGCGCATTGCGAGGACGAGGGCGTGCGGCCGGGTGCCGATCCCCAGATGCTCTCCGGAGACGCCAAGGACCGCGGGCGCGTCCAGTTGGGATCGCTGGGGTCCGGCAACCACTTCCTGGAGGTCCAGCGCGTGGCGGAGGTCTTCGACGAGGCGACCGCCGCCGCCTATGGCCTGTCCGAGGATCAAGTCGTCCTGCTCATCCACTGTGGCTCGCGCGGGTTCGGCCACCAGATCTGTGTCGACTACCTGGGGCGCGTGGAGAGCGAGCACCGCGACCTGATCAACCGCCTGCCGGACCGCGAGCTGGCGTGCGCGCCTGCACAGAGCGCGGCGGCGCACGACTACTACCGCGCCATGAACTGCGCGATCAACTACGCCTGGGCGAATCGCCAGGTCATCATGCACCAGGCTCGGGAGGCGTTCCGCCGGGTGTTCCGCGATCACTGGCGCAACCTCGGCATGGAGCTGCTCTACGACGTCGCCCACAACATCGGCAAGCGGGAAGTCCACCGGGTCAACGGCCACGAGCGGGCGGTCTACGTGCACCGCAAGGGGGCCACGCGCGCGTTCCCGGCGGGCCGGCCGGAGCTGCCGCGTGCCTATCGCGACGTGGGTCAGCCCGTGCTCATTCCGGGCTCAATGGGGACGAGCTCCTATGTGCTCAAGGGCCAGGAGCGCTCGCTCGACCTGTCGTTCGGGTCGGCGGCCCACGGCGCGGGGCGGTTGATGTCGCGCAAACAGGCGAAAAAGCGCTGGCGCGCCGAGCAGCTCGCCGACGAGCTGTTGGACCAGGGCGTGCTGGTGCGCGGACGGAGCAAGCGCACGATCTCGGAGGAGGCGCCCGGGGCGTACAAAAACTCCGACGAGGTCGTCGAGGTCTCGCATCAGGTCGGCGTGGCGAGCAAGGTGGCTCGCTTGATGCCGGTCTGCAACGTCAAAGGATAAGCGATGGCAACCCCCGCATGGACGACCGACGCCGACGGGTTCGATCGCCAGTCCGTCCACGACCTCGTGCGCCAGCTGTTGGAGCAGTTCGGCGAGGACCCCGACCGCGAGGGACTGGCCGAAACGCCGCGGCGCGTGGCGGAGATGTACGGCGAGCTCACCTCGGGGTATCGGCGCGATCCCTACGAGCTCATCGGCGACGCGGTCTTCAACGTCGACTACGACTCCATGGTCGTCGTCAAGGACATCGAGTTTTACAGCCTCTGCGAGCACCACGTGGTCCCGTTCTACGGCCACGTTCATGTGGGCTACATCCCGGAAGGGCGCGTCATCGGCGCGAGCAAGGTCCCGCGGGTGATCGATCACTTCGCGCGG
The DNA here is from genome assembly GCA_042219045.1 of Bipolaricaulia bacterium. Taxonomy (GTDB): domain Bacteria; phylum Bipolaricaulota; class Bipolaricaulia; order RBG-16-55-9; family RBG-16-55-9; genus CAZMNF01. The sequence continues at coordinate 9,969 of JBDGQO010000015.1, forward strand.
CGGCTTCAGCTGCAGGAGCGCATGACCGAGCAGATCGCCCAGTTCCTGGAAGAAGCCATTGAGCCACGAGGGCTCGGCGTCGTCGCCGAGGGGATCCATCTCTGCATGGCGATGCGCGGCGTGCAGAAACAGGACACCCGCATGGTCACCAGCGCCATGACGGGCGCCTTCCGCAAGGACCCGAAGACGCGCACGGAATTCCTCCAGTTCATGGACCGGCGCATGCCGAACTAGCCGACGCCGTGCTCGTACCCTCGGTCCTCGAGCGGCACGACGCCGTGGCGCGTGTCGAGCTGGAGGCCCGCCTCGATCACTTCGCCGATGACGCGGAACGGCACGGCTCGCTGGGCTTGATCCAGGGCCTCGGTCGGGACGGTAAAAAGCAGTTCGAAGTCCTCGCCGGTGAAAAGCGCCATGTCTCGGCGGTCGGTCTCGCTTGCGGCCTTGGCCTCGATCTCGGCCATCATGGGCACGTCGGCTTCCGAGATGTGCGCCCCGACGTCGCTGGCTGCCGCGAGTTGATGCAGGGACCGAGCCAGGCCGTCACTGATGTCCATCATGCTGCTCACGTACGGCGCCAGCGCCTGGCCCTCGGCGATCCGCGCGGAGAACCGGAACAGCGCGTTCGCCCGGTCGGCCTGTCCCGACGAAAGGAGATCCATGGCGACCGCCGTGCGGCCCAGCTCGCCCGTAACGCCGACGACGTCGCCCACTTGCGCGCCGCGACGCCGTGCGGGGGCGCTCGTTTCGCCCAGGGCCGAGCTGCACAGCGTCAGCGAACGGTGCCCGGAGAGGTCGCCGCCGAGGTAGGCGGTGCCGGCATCGGCGCAGCCGTCGAGGGCCCCGTCCAAGATGCCGTCCATGAGCTCGGCTTCGAACGCGGGCGCGCCCAAGGCCAACAGCACGCCCAAGGGCCGCGCGCCCATGGCGGCAATGTCGCTCAGCGACACGGCGACGGCGCGCCAGCCGATCGTGTACGGCGCGATGCCCTCCGGGAGATCGGCCTCGCGCCAGAGCATGTCGGTCGTCCAGACCCAAAAGGCGTCGTTGGACGGCATCACGGCGCAGTCGTCGCCGGCGGCCGGGACCCGCGATCCGATCCGCTGCAGCAGTTCGCTTTCGCTCAGGTTGGTCGGCATCGGTTCAAGAGTACGCGAATGCGGTGGCGACGTCCACCGCGGCGGACGATCGACGTTGCCGACACGGCCCCGGCGCTCTGCTAAGATGAGGGCTTTCGGACTTCGTATCGAAGCGAGGAGGGACGACATGGTCGATCCGACGACCGTCCGGATGATGGGCGTCCCGAGCGATCTGGGGGCAGGCCGACGCGGCGTCGACATGGGGCCGAGCGCGATCCGCTACGCCCATCTCGCGGATGCCCTTGAGGACCTCGGCGTTGACTGTCAGGACCAAGGCAACGTCGACGTGCCGCTGCCGGAGCGCTCGGAGACGCGCCAATCGACGCTGCGCCAGTCGGCATCCGTCCTCAACGTCGCGAGCCGCGTGCGGGCGAGCGTGGCCGAGACGCTGACGTCCGGCCGGATGCCGCTGGTGCTCGGCGGCGATCACAGCCTCAGCATCGGCACCCTCGCGGGCGTCTGTGCCACTCGGGCGAATCCGGGGGTTCTGTGGGTGGACGCCCACGGCGACTTCAACACGCCGGAGACGACGCCATCGGGCAACATCCACGGCATGTCACTGGCGTTGGGCTGCGGTCGTGGGGCCCCCGAGCTTTTGGAGATCTTCCCAGACGGGCGCTTCCTGGATCCCTCGCGGGTGGCGATCATCGGCGCCCGAACGCTCGATCCCGAAGAGCGCGACCTGCTCAAGACGAGCGGCGTCGCCGTCTTCACCATGTCGGAGATCGACCGGCGCGGCCTTCGCCAGGTGCTGGACGACGCGCTCCGCCAAGTGACCTCCGGAACCGACAGCGTGCACGTCAGCTTTGACATGGACGTGCTCGATCCGAGCGTCGCGCCCGGGGTCGGCACGCCCGTGGGCGGCGGCCTGAGCTACCGCGAAGCCCATCTGCTCATGGAGACGGTGGCCGAGTTCGGGGCGCTGGGGTCGCTGGAGATGGTCGAGGTGAATCCCATCCTCGATCACAGTAATCAGACGGGCCAACTGGCCGTGGAGTTGATTGCGTCGGCGCTCGGCCGCCGCATCTTCTGATCCTGCAGTCAACGCTAAGACGCGCGTTACCCGGCAGAACTGGCTTCGGGAACGGGGCGGATTTCGTAGAGACGCAGCGGCTCGTCAAAGCCCTTCAGATGGTGATCGCCCTGATCCACGTACTCCAAGCTCGGGACGGGCCCCGCCAGATTTCGGACGACGTCGGAGACGAAGACCTGGCCCCCGTGCGCGGTGCTCATGATCCGCTCGGCCATGTTGACCGTCCGCCCGATGACGTCCTGTTCCTCATGGATCGTCTCGCCCGCATGGATGCCGATGCGGACGTTGAGATCCAGGCCCTGTTCGCGCTGCAAGCGTTGGATCTCGTCCTGAATTTCGGTCATGCATTGCAGCGCGCGATGGGCGCTGGCGAAGCTGACCATGAAGCCGTCGCCGAGCTGTTTGATCTCGAGCCCGTTGTGGCGCTGCAGCGCCGAGCGGACGATCTGGTTGTGCTGTGACAACAGCTCGCTGGCAGCTTGATCGCCGTGTTGGTCGGCATACGTGGAAAACCCTTCGATGTCGGTGAAGCCGATGACCGCGACGCCGCTGTTCAGGACGTGTTTTTTGAGCTGCTGCTCCTCTTGCTCGGTCAGTTGGCGCTGCAGCTCGAAGACCTTCTCCATGGCACGGGCCTCGGCCAGCTCCTCGCGCAGTTCGCTCACTTGTTCGCGCAGCTCGCGGGTTTCCTTCGCATCCCCGCGCAACGACTTGGCCACCTCGGTGATCGTCCAGCTCAGGATAAAGACCACAGGGACCCCGACGAGCAGCGCCACGAGCGGCCCGATGATCCAGAACCACCACTGATCCCATGGCATGGGTCAACCACCTCCTCCGTCTAACGGGGACTCGACGGCCGCGCGCGCGGCGTCGATGTTCGCCTCCGGCGTCGTCGTCAGCGTCACGCAGCCCGTGCTGACGATGACGCCCCGATCGTCGGTCTGCCCGCGGGCGTCCTGGATGCTGGCTCGAACCCCGTCGGGCGAGGATTCGACGAACGCGTGGCGGTCGATGCCGCCGCAGACGGCCCCGTCGGCCAACATCCGTCGGCCGTTGCCCAGCGAGGGCTCGGTCTCTCGGTCGTGCCAATTGACGATCTGGACGGGATAGACGCTCGTCAGCCCGAACATGGGGTTCGGGCCGTGCAAATGGAGCAACACAAATCGGGATCGGGCCCGAACGGCTTCCAGAACGGGCAGGTCGTACTCGACCCCGAATTGACGGTATTCGTCGTCCGAGAGCAGGTCGTGGCTGGCGAATTGGGTGGCGAAGAAGATGGCGTCGGCGCCGTGATGGAGGCACTCGGCCGCAAAGCGGGCGTTGGTCTCGGCGATGGTCCGCAGGCCGGCCTCCAGGTCATCCGGATGGGCGCGGAGGTGCTCGAGCATGCGGTCGCCGGCCAGCTGCTTGGCGATGGTGAGCGGGCTGAAGATCGTCGGCATCACCGGAACGTCATTGCCGACGCCCTCGCGGATCAGCTCCAACGCGCTCAGCTCGCGCGCGAGGACGGCGTTCTCGTGCAGATCCAACGCGCCGAGCTCGTGCCAGTCCTCTGGTGATTCGACAACCCGCTGGAGGTAACGCCTGGTCCCTTCGTCGTTGCCGGCGTCCGCCAATCGGGCGCCCCAAGCCTCGGCGGGATAGCCCGATGCCTCGGTCACCTTGACGAGGTCGAAGTCGAAACGGGTCTGGAAGTCGACGACCGCGTTCGCCAGGCCGTCGACCGTCTGGTCGTCGCCCGGGAAATGGCGCCAGAGCGCGATCGGCGTCCGGTCGGGCGGCTCTTGGGCGATGGCGGCCTCGATCCGTTCGTGATGGGCCATGCTCATGATGCGGGCATGCTACGTTTTGCCGCCTGTGCTTGACAACCGGGCCGTTGGCGTCGAACGGGAAGGCAGTCCGCCCTCGAGTCGGCTTTCGCCCTCGGCACGATCGGGGGGCCCGATGCGCCGTCCAGCGTTGTTGACGGTCTGATAACGGCCGGACGTTAAGGTGGCCTCGACGGGGAGGATATGATGGCGACCTCCTTGATGACCTCCTTTTGAGGAATGGATGAGGGGCCGAACCGGGTCGGTTCGGCCCCTCGTTCGTTGGTCGGGATGGCAATCGGCGTCGGGTCAGTTCGCGGACGGGATCGTCGGTTCGCCCTCTGAAGGGTCAGTCGGGCGGACGCGCTCGATGACGAGTTCGCCGTCGGCGACGTCCACGCGGGCGAGATCGTTCTCGCGGAGCTGGTCGTCGATGAGCCGATTGGCCAGCTCGTTCTCCAGCTCGTCGCGGATCACCCGCGTCAACGGTCGAGCCCCGTAGACGGGATCATGCCCGCGCTCGGCCAGGAGGTCCTTCGCCGCGTCGGTGACCTCGAGGTCGACGCCCTGATCGTCGAGCTTGTCGCTCAGCTCGGCCAGCTTCAACTCGACGATCTGGCGTAGGTGCTTGCGCTCCAGCGGGCGGAAGACGAGGATCTCATCCAGTCGATTGACGAACTCGGGCCGGAAGGCCTTTCGCACCTCGCCGAGGACCCGGGCGCGCATCTGATCGTAGGAGGTGGGCGCCTCGTCCGCCTGCCCGTTGGCGCCGGCGTCGAAGCCCATCTTGGCGCTCTCGGTCAACAGTTCGGAGCCGAGGTTGCTCGTCATGATGATGAGCGTGTTCTTGAAGTCCACCGTGCGGCCCTGACCGTCGGTCAGTCGACCGTCCTCCAGCACCTGCAGCAGCGAATTGAACACGTCGCGATGGGCCTTTTCGATCTCGTCGAGCAGGATCACTTGGTAGGGCTTGCGCCGCACGGCTTCCGTGAGCTGACCGCCCTCCTCGTGGCCGACGTAGCCCGGCGGGGCGCCGATCAGCCGCGCGACCGCGTGGCGCTCCATGTACTCGCTCATGTCGACTCGGAGAATGGCGTCCTCGTCGTCGAAGAGGAACCACGCCAGCGCCTTGGACAGCTCCGTCTTGCCGACGCCGGTCGGCCCCAGAAACATGAACGAGCCGATGGGCCGATCGGGGTCCTTCAGGCCGGACCGAGCGCGCCGGACAGCCTGGCTGATGGAATGGACCGCCTCGGTCTGGTCGACGATGCGGCTGTGGAGGCGCTCCTCCATGTGGGCGAGCTTCTGGCGCTCCTCCACGATCATCCGCTCGGCCGGAATGCCGGTCCAGAGCGAGACGACCTCGGCGACGTCCTCGGAGCTGACGTCGACGCGCTCGCGACGGAAGGCCCAGTCGTCGCTGAGCCGTTCGCGCTCGCGCTTCAGGTCGTCCAGGCGCTCGGCGAGTCGTTGGTGGTGGCGGCTGCCCTCGGCCGTGGTCTCGAGGTCAGCCTCGACGTGGCGAATCCGCATGTCGAGTTCTTCGATCTGGGGCGCGAACGTCTTATCGATGCGGATCTTGGAGGCCGCTTCGTCCACGAGATCGATCGCCTTGTCGGGCAGGAATCGATCCGTGATGTAGCGCTCGGCCAGTTCCGCGGCGGTCTCGAGCGCCTCGTCCGTGATGGAGAGCTCGTGGTGCGACTCGATTTGATCGCGGAGCCCTTTGAGGATCTCCACGGTCGCTTCGAGCGAGGGCTCCTCGATCAGCACCTTCTGGAAGCGGCGCTCCAGCGCCGGGTCCTTTTCGATGTGCCGTCGATATTCGTCCAGCGTCGTTGCGCCGACAACTTGGAAGGCGCCCCTTGCTAAGGGCGGCTTGAGGATGTTTGACGCGTCGATGGCGCCCTCGGCGCCGCCCGCGCCGACGACGTTGTGCAGCTCGTCGATGAAGACGATGATCCTGCCGTCGGCCGACTCGATCTCCTTGATGGCGGACTTGAGGCGCTCTTCAAATTCACCGCGGAACTTGGCGCCGGCGACCATGGACGCGATGTCGAGCTGCAGGAGCGTCTTGTCCCTCAGCGTCTCGGGCACGTTGCCGTCGGCCATGCGTTGGGCCAGGCCCTCGGCGATGGCCGTCTTGCCGACGCCGGGCTCGCCGATGAGCACGGGGTTGTGCTTCTTGCGGCGCGAGAGAATCTGGGCCGTGCGCCGAATCTCGCGGCTGCGGCCGACGACGGGATCGAGCTGGCCCTGGCGGGCCAGCTCCGTCAGGTCCGTGCTGTAGCGCTCCAGGATCTGGTAGCGCTCCTCCGCGTCGCGGTCGGTGACGCGCTGGGATCCGCGGATTTTCTGGAGCGCGTTGTAGACGAGCTCCGGGTTGAGCCCATATTTGTCCAGGACCTTGCGGAGCTGGGCGTTCGTCTCGCGCGCAACGGCGATGAGCAGGTGCTCCACGCCGACAAAGTCGTCCTTCAATCGGCTCGCTTCGTTCTCGGCCGACTGGACGAGCGTCTCCAGTCGGGGCGTGACGTAGATCTGCTGGCCGGCCGTCCGGGAGACCGTCGGCTTGCCCTTGAGCAGCCCGTCGACGTCCTTGACGAGGCCGTCCAAGGGAACGCCGGTCTCTTCGAGGATGTCGCGCCCGACGCCCTCTTCGGAGGCGAGCACGTAAAACAGATGCTCCACGTCGAGCTGGTTGTGTTGATACTGGCTCAACAGTTCCGAGGCGTCTCGGAACAGGTTCTGCGCCTGTTCGGTCAGTCGGTCGAAGTGGATCATGGGTTATCCCTCAATTAGCAGTCTCATCATTCGACTGCTAACAGGGATGATATCGATCCACCGCCCCGGCGTCAAGGCCCGATCGCGACGCGGGCGCCGATGCTCAGGCCGAACACGAACGTCGGGGAGCCGCCGCCCGTCAAGAGCGTCGAGCTCCCCTCGAGGAAGAGATCGATCGGCAGCTCGTCCGAAGGGTGTTCCACGCCGACGAGGCCGACAATTCCGGGTCGAACCTCGCCCGTGGCCTTCGAGTAAAGCCCCACGGCGCCGACTCCGACGAACGGGCTGACGGGAAGATCCAGCAAGGTGTAAGGCCCCATGTAAAACTTCCCCGCGAGGCGCCCCTCGACGGTCACGAGCGGCGCGGTGAAACCGGGCAGGACTGCGGATCCTTCGAGTCGGATATTGTCGGCCACTTGGACGGAGCCGACGCCGGCGAGCGGAACCTGGAAACCGGCCTGCGGGGCCAACGGGGCGGCCGTGCCCGCCCCGCTTCCGATCAACACGATCGCCAATGCGAGCACCAGATATCGTCGAGCCGTCATCTCAGCATAACCTCCTGAAGGCAAAATGGACGGGCGATTATAGAGGGGCCCGTGGGCAACGGTGCAAACGGGGGTGCTTCCGTGGGGGCGAAATCAGGCGACTTCGGCGAGGGCCTCGTCGGGGACGTCGAAGTTGGCGTAGACCTCCTGGACGTCTTCGAGGTCGTCGAGCGCTTCGATGAACCGGACGATCTTGCGAGCATCCCCGCCCTCGAGGGGGACGGTCGTCTTCGGGACCATCGCCACCTTGGCGTCGGTGATCTCGACGCCTTGATCCTCGAGGCCGGTTTTGACGTCGGAGACGTGTTCCGGCGGACAGGCGATCTGGACCTCCTCGTCAAACTCGTCCATGTCCTCGGTGCCGAGGTCGATCGCGGTCATGAGGACCTCGTCCGGGTCTTGCTCGGAGGCGAGCTTGGCGGTCACTCGGCCGCGGCGCTCGAAGATCCAGTCGACCGAGCCGTCCATGTCGCCGCCGTAGTCGTCGAAGACGTTGCGGATGGAGGCGACAGCCCGATTGCGGTTGTCGGTCACGACACGGACCATCACGGCCACGCCGTAGGGGCCGAATCCGTCGTAGATGTATTCCTCGTAGGTGACGCCCGGGAGCTCGCCCGTGGCCCGCTTGATGGCCCGTTCGATGTTCTCTTTGGGCATGTTGGCCTGCTTGGCCCGCTCCATCGCCTGCGCGAGCTTCGGGTTCTTACCCGGGTCGGGCTCGTCGCGGGCGGCCATGGTGATCTCCTTGGTCAGCTTGGAGAAGAGCTTCCCACGAGCCGCGTCCTGGCGCGCTTTCTGGTGCTTGATGTTGTCCCACTTGGAGTGCCCGGCCATGTTGATCGCCTCGTCGCACACGGTAAAATGAACAGTCCCACGATTCAAGTCCCTTGGGGGAATCCATGGCTCCGACCGATGAGCGAGCCTCGCTGAGCGACACCGAGGCCGTCCGCATCGCCCAGCAGCTCGAACAGACGACGGACGAGCAGGCGGCCGTTCGGACGCTTGCCGAGCTGTCGCCCGAGGACGCCGGGGAAGTGCTGCGCCACATGGACGACGAGCGCTCGGCCCAGCTGCTGGCGTCGCTGCGCCAGGGCCGCGCGGCGACGATCCTGGGCGAGATGGCCCCCGACTCCGCCGTCGACCTCATGGAGGATCTGGGCGATGCGGAGCAGACCGAGCTCTTCGAGCGCATGGAAACCGGCGACGCGGACACCCTCCGCCAGCTGATCGCCTACGAGCCGGACTCGGCCGGCGGGCTCATGTCGCCGGAGGTGGCGGCACTGCCCGTGCAGCTGACCGTCGAGGAGGCGATTGCGACGTTGCGTCGCAAGGTCGAGGAAGCGGAGATGATCTACTACGCCTACGTCGTCGACGACCGCCATCGCCTGCTCGGCGTGCTCACCATGCGGGACCTGATCGTGAACGACCCCGACACGCCCATCCACGAGATCATGATCGAGGACGTCCTCACCGTGCCGCCGACGATGGACGCCGAGGAGGTCGCGCACCTGTTCAATCGATACAACTTCCTGGCGCTGCCCGTCGTCGACGAAAGCCAGCGCCTGTTGGGGATCGTCACCGTCGACGACGTGATTGCTTCCATTCGGGAAGAGGAGACGGAGGACATGCAACGCCTCGTCGGCATCGCCGCGGAGGACCGCGTCTTTGATCCGTGGCATCAATCGCTCCGACGCCGACAGCCGTGGCTGCTCATCAACCTCGTGACGGCGTTTGCGGCGGCCTTTGTCGTCCAAGTGTTTGAGGGCACGATCGCCCAGATCACGGCGCTGGCCGTGTTGATGCCCGTCATTGCCGGCCAGGGCGGCAACGCGGGCTCGCAGACCGTGACGGTCGTCGTGCGGGGGATGGCGCTCGGCGAGCTCTCCGCCGGATACGGACGCCGCGTGCTCGTCAAGGAGCTCGTGCTCGGCGCCCTCAACGGGTTGATCATCGGCGTGCTCGTGGCGATCGTGGCTTCGTTCTGGCAGGGCGACGCGGCGCTCGGGCTGGTTGTCGCGGCGTCCATGGTGCTGACGCTCGTGACCGCCGGCGTGGCCGGCGCGGTCGTGCCCCTGGGCCTGCGGATGGTCGGGGCCGATCCCGCGCTGGCTTCGACCGTCGTCCTGACCACCGTGACCGACGTTTTTGGCTTCCTCTACCTGCTCGGGCTCGCGACCCTGTTGCTGCTATAGCCCGCGGATGACAACGAGCGGAGGGGAGCTCAACCATCACGTCGTGCACGCACGGGGGAGCGAGTCGCGGGACGCCGTTCCAGGTCCTATAATCGCGCCCATCGTCCACGTGGGAAGATCGGTTTCTGAGGGGGAGTCGAAGGATGCCGAAGAACGACCGCTGGATCCGCGAGATGTGCGAGTCGCACCGCATGATCGAGCCCTTTGTCGACGGCCAAGTGAGCCAGGGCGTCATTTCCTACGGCCTGTCCAGCTACGGCTACGACATGCGCATCGGCGACGAGTTCAAGATCTTCAACAGCGTCAACACGAGCCTGATCGCTGAGGGCCGCCAGATTGTCGTTGACCCGAAGTCGTTCGACCCCAACTCGTTCGTGGACCACAAGGGCGAGGTCTGCATCATCCCGCCGAACTCCTTCGCCTTGGGCCATTCCGTGGAATACTTCCGCATCCCTCGCGACATCCTGGCGATCTGTTTGGGCAAATCGACGTACGCGCGCGCCGGCATCGTCGTCAACATCACCCCCGCTGAGCCCGAGTGGGAGGGCCAGCTCGTCATCGAGGTCTCCAACACCTCGCCGCTGCCGGCCAAGATCTACGCGGGCGAGGGGATCGCGCAGATGATCTTCTTCCCGGCCGAGGAGGCGTGCGAGGTCTCCTACACCGACCGCAAGGGGAAATATCAGAGCCAGCAGGGGATCGTCACCTCCAAGGTGACCGATTAGTCCGTCACATCGAGGGACGAGGGCCAGCCTCGGGCGAGCGTTCCGTCTCGTTGCGGCGGTCAATGGACCACCCGTTGGCGAGCCCTGCGCGCATGAGTATAATGGATCGACGTCCCGCAAGGGGGAACTTTTTTCATGGAGCTCGCAACAACGCTCGTCTTCCTACTGGTCATGTTCGGGGTGTTCTATCTCTTCCTCATCCGCCCCGAACGGCGCCGCCGCCAGCAGCACCGCGAGCTGGTCGACAGCCTCAAGCGCGGGGACAAGGTCGTCACGGTCGGCGGCATCTGTGGGGTTATCAAGAAGGTCGAGCAAGACCGCATCCTGCTGGAGGTGGCCGACGGCATGACGGTGAAGCTGGTCAAGGACAGCATCGCAGAGCGTGACTCGATGGCCGACGCGACCTCGGAGGCGAAGGAGCCCGTCTCATGAACTGGGATACCGCCCGCTGGACCCGAGCGGCGCTGATCGTGCTCGTGCTCGTGGGCTCGCTCGTGGTCATCCAGCTCAAGGAGCCAATCTTGGGGCTGGACCTCCGCGGCGGGGTCATGATGATGTTGGAGGCCCAGACGGAGCGGCTCGACGAGACGGACCTGACCCAGGCCGAGGCGATGGAGCGCATTGTCGACACCATCCGCTTCCGCGTCGATCAGACGGGCTTGGCCGAGGCGACCGTGACCCAAGCGGGCAATCGGCGCGTCTGGGTGGAGATCCCCTGCCCGGCGACCGGGTCGTGCGAACAACCGCGCCAGTTGCGCAGCCTGATTGAGCGGCGCGGCTTCCTCGTGTTCAAGAAGGTGCTCAACACGGCCCAATCCAAGGACCAGCTCTCGCCCACGCCGAGCCAGGAGATCGTCCGCAACGACCAGGGCCAGTTCTTCGTCGTTCCCCAGTCTCCGCTCATGACCGGCGCGGAGATCGAGTCGGCTTCGGCCCAGGCAAGCCCCCCCGGCAGCGGGGCGGCGAGCCCCTACGTCGTCCAACTGACGTTCACTGACAACGGTGCCCAAGAATTCCAGCAGTATCTCACCGACGGCACGCTCCAGGTCGACGATCGGCTTGCCATCATCCTGGACGGCGTCGTGCAGAGTGCGCCGAGGATTTCCCAAGGGATCGTCAGCGAGGCCGAATCCGGCTGGCGCAACATCAAAAGCGGCACCTCGATCACGGGCCTGTCGGGGATCGACGAAGCCCGCAACCTGTCCATCGTGTTGCGCTCGGGCAACCTGCCCATTCCCGTCGAGGTCATCCAGGAGAACACCATCGGGCCGAACATCGGCCAAGATTCCATCAACAGCGGGGTTTTCGCCACGATCCTGGCCGCCGTGCTGATCCTGGTGTTCATGGTCGCCTACTATCGCCTGGCCGGCGTGATCGCCGATTTGACGATCCTGTTGAACGTGCTCGTGCTCGTGGCCGCCATGATGCTGTTGGAAGCCACATGGACGCTCCCCGGCATTGCGGGACTGATCTTGACCATCGGCATCGGGGTGGACAACAACGTGCTCATCTTCGAGCGCGTCCGCGAGGAGTTGCGCTCGGGCAAGACGGTTCGAGCTTCCATTGACTACGGGTACGATCGGGCCATCTGGACGATCGTCGACTCCAACGTGACGGCGCTCGTGACCGCCCTGATCCTGTTCACGTTCGGAACGGGACCGATCCAGGGCTTTGCCACGACGCTCAGTATTGGCCTGGTCGTCAACCTCTTCACCGCGCTGGCAGGCACGCGTCTGGCGTTTGACGTCATCAAGGACAGCGAGCCAAGGAGGCTGAGCATATGAGCGACTCGGGCGCGGGCGGGCCGCAACAGCCGCGCATGTTCCAGATTCTCGGCAACACGAACGTCGACTTCCTGCGCCAGCGTCGCATGGCCCTCGTCGTCTCCATCCTCCTGGTGGCGCTCGGGGCGATCGCGACGTTCCAGATCTTCGTCACCGGCACGGCGAACCTCGGGATCGAGTTCACGGGCGGGACGTCCGTGACGCTCGTCTTTGAGAATGAAGTCCCCATTCAGCAGGCTCGACAGGCGTTGGCCAACGAAGGGTTCGGCAACGCCCAGGTGACCCACGCCGAGGGCGAGGGCGGCTACCGCCTCATCGTGCAGCTGAAGCAGAAGGCCGTCAGCGACTTGGAGGTCGGCGAGGCGGCCGACCGGGTTCGGGAGATCATGGCCAGCGCCTTCCCGGACAACGCCATCACCGACAGCAGCAACACCTCCATCGGGCCCTCAATCGGCTCCGAGCTGCGCCAGCAGGCGATCTGGGCCATCATCTACGCCATCCTCGGCATCATCATCTACGTCGGCTTCCGCTTCGATCCGAAGTTCGGCGTGGCGGCCACCGTCGCCATGTTCCACGACGTGCTGGCCGTGATCGGGATCATGTGGCTCAAGAACTTCGTCGTCCCCACGGAGTTTACCCTGCTGATCATGACGGCCGTGCTGACCCTGGCCGGTTATTCGCTGACCGACACCGTCGTCGTCTTCGACCGCGTCCGCGAAAACCTGCGCAAGGAACGGCGCAGTGGGCTGTACGACCTGGTCAATCGCTCCATCAACCAGGTGCTCAGCCGCACCGTCGTGACGTCAACCACGACGCTGCTCGTGGTGCTGTCGATCCTCTTTTTCGGCGGGCCGGTGCTGTTTGACTTTGCGTTCGCGCTGATGGTCGGGATTTTGGTCGGGACCTACTCCTCGATCTTCGTCGCGAGCCCGCTGCTCGTCCTTTGGGCCGGCCGCGGCGGAACGCTGATGAAGCGCTCAGTCTCGCCGGGCAGCTCGACAGACCAGCCCGTTGAGCAGCAGGCGCAGAGTTCCTGAGCCGCTCGCGTCACCGCGTTCCGGAGATGGCCTCGACGGACGCAGAACTGGACGTCCCTGGCAAGGGGCCGTCCGTCCAGGCGATGAGCAGCGCCCAGAGCGACTCCTCCGGCTCGCGCGCGCCGCGCTTGATCAAGACGTCCTCGGCGTGCAGCTGCTTGAGCAGCGCGATCAACTCGGCTTCGCCCAGCGACGCGATCTGCTTGCGGCGCTTGCCCACGAGCCACTTGAACGTCCCCGTGCGGCGGGCGATCTCGTCATTGCTCATCTCCTCGGCTGCCAGCGACTTGACCTGAAGCAGCGATCGCACCTGGCCCGCCAGCAGAAAGAAGATCTTGCCCGCATCCACGCCGCCGGCGAGGATCTCGCGCAGGCGCGCAGGCGCGTCGGGCCCCCGCTCGATCCAGGCGTCTAACGCGGCGAAGACGTCGCCGCCGCGGTCGTGGAACAACACGCCGCGCAGGTCCTCCACCTCCAACGTCTGCTGGGAGATCCCCCTAGCGTAGATGGACAACTTGTCGATCTCCTGGGCCATGCGCGAGAGGTCGCCCTCCACGCTCTCCAACAGATAGCGGAACGCGTCGCGCGAGAGCTCCAACTGATGCTCGTCCAGCAGGCCTTTGACGGCGTTCGGCAGGTCGCGTCGGTTGGGGGCGGGATGGTCGTGGACCTCGCCGTGGGCCTTGATGGCCTTAAAGAGCGTCTTGCGCTTGTCGAGCTTGTCGGCTTCGACGAGAAGCATGCGCGAGTCAGGCAAGCCGCGCTCGATTGCGCGAGCCAAGCCCTCGGCCGCGTCCTCGGAGAGCTTGTCGGCACGAGCGATGTGGACCAAGATGGCGTCCTCAAAGAGCGCGGGCGCTTCCAGCGCCTCGAGGCAGCGGGCGAGCGAGAACGACTCGCCGTCGAAGCGAGTTTCGCTCCATGCCTGGGGACTTGTCTCGTTCAGCTGCTCTTGACGGTGACGGATGGCGCGTCCACGGCGCCACGCGTCGCCCGTGTGGAGTTCGACGTTCATGACTGGTGTGACTTAGCAGTTTAGCCGTTCGGCTGGCACGCGGCAAAGCTTGGCGCTAAAATGGGCGACGGGCCGGGTTGTTCGCACCTCTCTATCCCCTCTCACCACCGGACGGAGGTAGCCCGGCCCCCTCTCCATGGCCCACCGCTAGTCAGAGGGCGAGTCCCCTTTGAACATGCCGTTGAGGAAATACACGAGGCTCATGCCGATGGCGGTTCCCAGCACGATGCCTTCGCCGGAGCGGTCGGTGAAGCGCTGTTGCGTGTAGCCGCAATGCGGGCAGCGCAGGTACTCGTGAGCGCGCTTTTCGGTCGTGAACGCCTCGAGGCCCGACTGGCAGATGGGGCATGACTGGGGTTGGCGCACGTCGCCCGGAACTTGGCCGATGCCCTTTTTGAGCAGGGTCAGCTCCGCTTCCTTGGCGTTCTCGTAGACCCAGAGCGGCACCTTGATCGTCTTGTAGGCTTCGACGTCCTTGAGAGCCACGTCCGTGCTCATGCGGGCTCATCGCTCCTCGTCGGTCCAGTAGAAAATGCTACCAAGGAGAATGATAAGCATATGACACCCAGTAGTCAAGCCTGGTGATCTGGAAGTCGGCCGCGCACGAGCATCCGCTAGGGCAAGCGGCTCAAGAAGCGCTGGACCTCGTCGGCGTAGTCGTCGAAGGGATCCTCAAAGACGAGGGCCCGCTTGGCTCCCACCGTGACGCCGTCCCACTCGATCAAATAGTCCTGGACGGGGGCGGTCCGCAACGCCTTGACGAGCTGGGCCCGGGCATGGGCGCGCGTGTTGGGCGGGCCGCCGTCCAGAGCCGCCTCGAGCGTGGCGTCGTCAATCCGACGCTCCACGTCGCCCGACGCTTCCAAGGCGTGGAACAGGCCGCTGTCCGGATCGGCATTGTGATACTCCAGATCGAGGCTCTGGAGCGCGTCGTCGTCCCAGTCGAGGCCTTCGGACTCCCGATAGAGCTGCAGCAGTTGGTACTTGGCGACCCAGTCCAGATCGGCGCCCAATTGGAGCGGATCCTCGGCCAGCGCGTCCAACACGCGCTCCCAGGTGTCGAGAATCTGGTCGGTCTCGGCGTCGCGGCCGCGGAACGCCTCGGCGCACTCGAGATAGCGCCGCTGGATGTCGATCGCGCTCATCGTCCGGCCGTCCTCGAGCTCGACGATCCACTTCCACTCGGGATCGTGCGAGATCCGCTGGATGGCCGAGTTGCGGCCGCGCACGGGCCGATCCAGGTTGAGGTCTCGCGGCGCGATGCCGGCTTCGATGGCGTCGAGCACGAGGGCGGTCGCCCCGATCTTCAAGAACATCGCCGTGTCGCAGAGGTTGGACTCGCCGAACAGAATGTGGAGCCGCGGCCAGTTGGAGGCGTCCTGGAAGCTGTCCCACTTCGGGTTGATGAGCGCACGGCTGAAGCGGACGCGCCCGGACGCGACGTAGAGGATGTGGTCGGCCCGCTGGGAGAGTTGGAACTCGACGTCGTCCAAGGGCTCCACGCCGTAGATCTGGTCGAGGAACGCGTAGTCGGCCCGGTGGCCGCGAATGTCGCGGATCATGTCGGAGGGATTGTCGGTCAGCAGGTGACCGCCCACGCGCCCGGCGCCCGCGTAGATCTGGCGGGAGACGAGGAACGGAATCAGGGGCCCGAGGTCGCGGCCGTAGGGATGGGTCTGCGGGTCGAGCGAGTAGTTCTCGTGGCAGCCGAAGGTGTGGCCGCCGTAGTGGTCGACGTTGTTGTTGTGGAAGCTGACGCGCTCGCGCCAGTCCAGCTCGTCCACGAGCTTCACCAGCAGGCGCTGGCCCGCTTTGTTGTAGGCGATGAGGTCGTCAATGGCGGTGCACTCGGGCGAGGCGTATTCCAGATGGCTGCCGACCACGTCGACGTAGAGCCGCCCGCCGTTGACGAGGAACCCGCCGGCTTCCGCGGGCTCGAAGAACGCGTCGCGGGCGTGACGGTCGATCAGGCCCCAGCGGCCGTTCTGGAACGCTTGATCTTTGACGATCTCGACGACCTCGTCCGGGTCGCCGAGCGCCGGGTCGCGGACCAAACAGCCGAACTCGGTCTCGATGCCGCAGATACGTTCCATGACTCCTCCTATGGCAGGAACGGCTCGAGGTCGGTGCGCGAGAGCTCGCGCAGGCGCCGTTCGCGGTCGGTGTCCCGTTCAAGGATGCTGGCCTCGATCGTTTCGGTCTCCAGGGCCTCCGTCAGCACTCGGTCCAATTCGCTCTCATCGGGCAGGTGGAACGTCTCGCCCTCGGCGCCGCCGGTCGTCAGGGCCCATTGGCCGGCCGTCCAGGTCCGGATCGCCAGCTCCAAGGCGTCCTCGCGGCTGGGCGCGGTCCCGTCGTCGGACTCGGGCCCGATCCGTTCGTTCAGGGCCGCCTGCATGTGGTCCTCGGCCAGGCCCGCCCCGGCCGCGATGCCGTAGCGGCTTCGGGGGACGAACTCGCCGTCGTAGTTCAGGACAAAGAACAGATCGTCGTCGGAGACGCGGCCGAGTTGGGTGAACACGCCGCGCAGCACGAGCGGCAGCCGCATCGGATCGGCATACGCCTGTTTCAGCAGAGGGCTGATGGCGAACCCGACGACGCGCTGGATGGACACGTCCTCGGGGCTGCGCTGATAGCCCTCGGCGTGGGCGAAGTCGACCGCGCGCACGCGAATCGCCTCCAGATCCGAGGGCGTGCCGATGCCGGCAAACGCGAGCTGGTCGTAGATTTCAAAGAGCTTCCGCTGAGCTCGTTGCGTGGTGAGCAGGACGATCCCGTCGTCGGCGCTGATGGCGACGACGGGGCTACCGCCCCACAGGCGATCGTCGGCGTAGTCGGCCTTTTGGCTGAGCGTCTGTTGCCAGTCGTAGGGCGTGTATGCCATGGTCCACACTTTATACCGTATCGGGACTTCGAGTGCCAACAGAACGGATTTTTCGACGACGGAACCGACCCCGTCGTCGAGACGAGCTCGGCTCAGCTCGAGGCCTCGTCCGTCGACCGCGCCGAGCGGATCGACTCGGCCTCGATGTAGATCCGCTTGATCTCCGGATATTGACGCCGGATCGCCCGCTCCAGGCGGTCGACGGCGGCCTCCATCTCGGACGTCGACAACGTCGGTTGGAACTTCAAATCCATGGCGAGCAGCACGGTCTGCGGGCCGAAGTGCATCGTCAACGGCGCGTCCATGCGCACCACTTGGGGATCGGCCTCGACGAGCTCCCGGATGGCGGCCAACGTTGCCGTATCCGCCCCTTCGCCAATGAGCAGCCCCTTGCTCTCGTAGGCGAGGAATACCGCAATGAGCGCCAAAATGAGCCCGATAACCACCGATGCCAGTCCGTCGAGGATGGGCATCTGGAGCGTGTCGGCCAAGAAGATGCCGACAAAAGCCGTCAGGATGCCGAGCAGCGCGGCCGTGTCCTCAAGGAGAACCGTGAACGTGCCCGGATCCTTGCTGACCCGCACCGCCCGCCAGAAGGAACGGTCGCCCTTTTGGGAGCGAAACTCGCGCACGGCGACGGTCAGTGCCGCGCCCTCGAAGACAGCCGCCAAGCCGAGGACGACGTAGTTCCACGTCGGATCCTTCAGGGGGGTTGGATGTTGCATGTGCAGAATCCCCTCATACATGGAGATGCCGCCGCCGAGCGCGAAGATCAAAATCGCCACGATCAACGCCCAGAAGTAGATCTCCTTGCCGTAGCCGAACGGATGGCGAGCGTCGGCCGGTCGGCGACTGCGGGCGCGACCGAGCAGCAGCAGCCCACCGTTGCCGGTATCCACCAGCGAGTGGATGCCTTCGGCGAGCATCGCCGAGCTGCCGGTGATGCTCGCGGCGGCGAACTTCGTCACCGCGATGGCAAAGTTGCCCGCGATGGCGGCGTAGATGGCCTTCGGCGATTGTCCCGCCAACCATGCCTCCTTGACGATGGGAAAGGGGATACGCTTGGCCCGTGGACCTTCAGCCAGGATAGTCAATCGTGAATCCTCGCCGCCAGCGTGCTCGACAGCGAATCGACGTGAATGCCATACTCCTTTCAAAGGGGGCCTTCATGAGCGACGTTCGCGAGGAGCTGAGTCGCGACTTTTCGTTGTTTGACATCACGATGATCGGCGTCGGTGCCATGATCGGCGCCGGCATTTTCGTGCTGACCGGCATTGCCGCCGGAGCCGCCGGGCCGGCGTTGATCCTGGCCTTCGCGCTCAACGGCATCGTCGCGCTCATGACCGCCATGGCTTACGCGGAACTGGGCTCGGCGATTCCGGAAGCGGGCGGCGGGTATCTCTGGATCAAGTACGGGCTCCCCGGCCCGAACGCGTTCCTTGCCGGTTGGATGAGCTGGTTCGCCCACGCGGTGGCCGGCAGCCTTTACGGGCTCGGCTTCAGCTCCTACGTCATGCTGGCCATGGCCGAGCTGTTCGGCGTTCACATTGGCGAAGGATCGGCAGAGCTGGTCCACAAGGCGCTGGCGGCGCTGATCATCGCGCTCTTCCTCTGGATCAACTACCGCGGCGCCAGCGAGACCGGCACGATCGGCAACGTCATCACCGTCCTGAAGGTCATCATCCTGGCGGTGTTCATCGTCAGCGGCATCGCGGCCATCGGCGCCGAGCCCGCCAACCTCCAAAAGTTCTACGACTTCGCGCCGTTCGGCTGGCTCGGGGTCGTCAGCGCGATGGGCCTGACGTTCATCGCCTTCGAGGGCTACGAGATCATTGTCCAGGCCGGCGAGGAGGTGAAGGACCCACGGCGCAACATCCCGAAGGCCGTCTTTCTGTCGCTGGCGATCGTCATCCCCGTCTACATGCTCGTCGCGTTCGTCAGCCTCGGGGCGGTCAACCCGGACACCGACGTCCCGACGTTCCGATGGCTGGCCAACCACGCCGAACTCGGCGTCGCCGAGGCCGCGCGGCAGTTCATGCCCTTGGGGATGTCGCTCTTGTTGGGCGGCGGGCTGGTGTCCACCATGAGCGCGCTCAACGCGACGACGTATTCCTCGACGCGCGTGTCGTTCGCCATGGGCCGCGACGAGAACCTCCCCGCCGCCTTCGCCCAAGTCCACGAGCGCACGCGCACGCCCTACAAAGCCCTATTGGCCAGCGGGGCGCTCATTCTGTTCATGGCCTTGGCCATCCCCATCGAGGACGTCGCCGCGGCGGCTGACGTGATGTTCCTGCTATTGTTTTTGCAGGTCAACGTCGCGCTGCTCACGCTGACGCGGCGACTGGGCGACGACCTCAACTATGGGTATCGGGTGCCCTTCTATCCCGGTCTCCCGATTGTCGCCATCGGCGCGCTCTTGGCACTGGCGATCTTTCTCTTCTTTTTCTCCCCGACGGCGTGGTATTTCACGCTGGCCTGGATCGCGCTCGGCCTGCTCGCCTACTACGGCTACGCCCGCAGCCGCGGCAAAACGGAGGAGCGCACGCCCGTCATGGACGTTACGCGCCGGTCGGCGGAGCCGACCGAGGGCCGCTTCCACGCCTTGGTGCCGATTGCCAACCCGAAGACGCTGCCCCAGCTCGTCGGCCCAGCAATCGAAGCGGCGCGGCAGCATGACGGCATGGTGACGCTGCTCCACGTCGTGACGGTTCCGTCGTCGTTGCCCTTGGACGCCGGACGACGCTTCGTCGAGCGGAGCCAACCCCTGATCGACGAGGCCGTCGCGCTCAGCGAGAGAACCGACGTGCCCATCGAGGTCGTCACGCGGCTCTCCCATCGCCCCGCCCAGGCCATCCTCGACACGGCCGAGGAGAAGAACGTTGACCTGCTCGTCATGGGCTGGCGGGGGCGCAATCGCACGAGCCGGACGCTCGTCGGCCAAAACATCGACCGCATCGTGGAGCGGGTCAACTGCGACCTGCTCGTCGTGCAAGAGAGCTCCGAGGAGACGCCGACGTCGTTGCTGTTGCCGATCGAGGCGCCCTATGAGGTCGAGACGTCGCTGGCGATGGCCAGGCTGCTCAGTCCGGCGGCGGGCTTACGGTTGACGTTGCTGCACGTCTTTGCGCCTCGGACCCCCGACGACAAGCGGGAGACGCGGCTGCAGCGGATCCGGGACCGCGTGGAGGCGTACCGCAAGGCCCATCCCGAGTTCGCGGGCGAGATCAAGGTCACCGAGGACGTGGCAACGGATCCCGTCAACGCCATTGCCCAGGCCGCTCAGGGTCAGGAGACGATCCTGCTCGGCACGCCGCGGCGCAACTGGTTCCGTCGACGGTTCGTCACCTCCACGCCCGCCCGGGTCGCCGGTCGGGTGAGCCAACCCGTTGCGCTCGTCCGGCCTCAGGGCAGCGCCGTCGGCTTCGGCCTGCACCGCCTGATCGCGCGCCTTCGAGGCGAGGGCGACGATGCCGGGGAGGGCGGCGATGAGGCCCTTGAGGCGCTGGAAGCGCACGGTCTGCTCCAAGGCGATGGCGCGACGCCGATTCCGCCGCGGACGCCGGCCCAGCGGGTCGGATTGCTCGTCATGGCGGTGGCGGCTGTGGCCAGTGCTGTCCTCATGGTTGTCGGCTACGGGCGCGCGCTGACTTGGGTCGGCGCCGGCGGGTTCATTCTGACGCTGTGGGCGTTCACTTGGCGGGCGGTGCGGACGATCGATCGCGCGGCCGCCCGCTCGGACTGATCAGGCGTTATCCGCGGTCGAAGGCGGCGTGTCGGGGCCGAGCGCCCGGAGATAGATCATGCCGAGAAAGGCCAGGGGAAGGGGCGTGTAGGCGACGGTGATAAGCATGTCCACGACCATGCCCCATGGCTCGGCTGGCAACAGCCAGAAGCTGATCGCGAACGGCACCGCGTAGAGGCCCACGTTCACGAGCAGCGCGGGCCACTCGTCCCAGGCCAGCGCCTGGCTCCGCTCCAGCGAGGTCATCACGGGCAGTCCCTCGGCAAAGCCGAAGGGCACGAGCGCCAGCGCGACCACGGCCACGAGCATCAGCGCGGCCACGACCGCGCTCCCCAACGGCCCGAGCCCGAGGCTGAGGAAGATGCCGCCCGCCATGAAGCCGACGATGCCCACGCCGAGCGCGATGGCGGCCATGACGAGCAGGAGCCCGAGATAGCTGCTGAGGCGTTCCAGGATGAACCCGTAGGCCTCCTCCATGGAGGCCGGCTGGCCGCGCAGGCGGCGCAGGATCGCGCGGGCGAGCGCCAACGAGCCGGTGCCCGCGACCAACAGCGCGACCAAGGACAGGAAAAGCCGCGACATCTCGGTCAGGCCGCTCAGCGTGCTGGCGGCCTGGATGAGCGCCGTGAGGGCGAACGCGGCGGCCGCGACCCCGAGGAACGTCGGGGCGTTGCGGTGGTAGAGGCGCAGCGCCCCCCGCAGCAGCTCGAGCGTGCGCCAGTCGCTCAGGTCGGGACGCCGTGGCTCCTCGTTCATCTATAAGTCTTTGAGCAGCTCGTCTTGGATCTCGCGGATGCGGGCGTCATCGACGCCGACGACGCCCTCGGCGGTGACCGTCTTCGCCATCGGCGGCACGCCGCGCAGTCCGGACGTCGCCGGGTCGAGCCCCGCGGCGACGTCGAGCATCAACAGCCCCTCGTGGAGCACGTCGTCGAGGTCCATTTCGTGGAAGGGGCCGCGCCTGCGGACGACGTACTCGAACGTGCCGCGGATCTTTTCCGCGCCGGACCCGGCCGCGCCGTACTCGCGGCTCTCAAAGCGGGCGCCCATGATGTCGTAGAAGAAGATGCGGCCCACGTCGCCATGTCGGTCGTAAGCGCTGATGACGGGCAAGAACCCGCCAATGCCCTGCATGACCCCAGCGAGGTTCTGCGAGAGCAGCTTGGAGATCTCGGCCAGCTTCCCCTCGAGGCTCAGCTCCTGGAGCTGGCTGCGGGCGTAGTACTTGAACGAGTGGCGCAGGTAGCGGGCCGCCTCGGCTGCCTGCGCATACGAGCCCGCGATGGCGATGAGCGTGTCGTCGTCCAGGGGCAGAAGCTTCTCCGCCTCCTCGTACATGATGCCCGAGGTCGAGGTGGCGCGCCGGTCGGCGAGGTTGAGCACGCCCTCCTCGTACTTGAGCGCGATGACGGTCGTGCCGTGGGTGCCGAGCTCGCCATTCTCGGCGCGCGATCCGGAGGCCGGACGATCGGGGGCGACGATGGGATCGACGCCCTGGCTCTGGAGCAGGCGGGCGAAGTCGCCACTGGCGGTTTCGTGCGTGTCGAAATGGGATTGGCTCATGGTGAATCGCGTCGGGCGACGGTTTGGATCGCCCGTGCGGCAGTGGGTCGGTTGACGGGGCGAATGGTGCCATCCGCCCCGCTGGACTCGTCCGTTATTGGCCGCTGCGCTGCCGGTAGCGCCGGGCTTGGCGTGGATCCACGCGCTTCATGCGCTTGAGCAGGTCGCGGCTGTTCGGCTGGTCGACGTTGGGGCGACCCGGACCGTCGCCGTCGTCGCCGCCCGGTCTCGTCATCGGATCTTCCTGCGTCGGTCGTTGTTTGCGCTCAGGCATCAGAACGACACCTCCTCAACGAGCTGGGTATAGCTTATGGATTGCGGCAGGCCTTCGCCAACGCCCCGTGTCTGGGCTCGTCTCTGGGTCTGGCACAGATTGGCTCGGCAGCGAAGCGCGGCAAGCCCTCCTCATGCCGTAGCGTGCACGCCGCGGAGCCAGTCGTTGAGGTCGTCCACGGACGCCCCTGGGCCGATCCCGTCCCAGTGCGGGGACACGTCGCGATCGACCGTGCTGCGCAGGTCGACCTCGCGGATGTGGCCGTCCTCTTGGACGTGGACGCGGCCCCAACTGGCCGAGGTGACGTCCATGTTGGCCAGACACAGCGACCGGACCGCCGCGCGCGTGTCGCGCGGCGCGGTCGTCATGGCGTGGGCAATCTCGTCGTCGCTCGTCAGGCGCTGCACGCGGCCCTCGGCCTCCAACGCCCAGAACAGCCCCTGGTCGGGATCGAGCGAGTGGAACTCCAGCTCGACGCTGCGCAGCAGGTCGATGTCGTCGGCCCAGTCGAGCCCCTCGGCCGCGACGAACTCGTCCAAGAGCTGTTTCTTGGCGATCCAGTCGACCCGATCCGCGGCGCGAGCAATGTCGGTGTCGAGGGCCTCCAGCACGGCTTCCCACTCGGTGAGGATCCAGTCGGTCTCCGGGTCGCGGCCGCCGGCCAGCTCCTGGGCCGCGAGGAGATACGCCCGCTGCAGCTCCACGGCCGAGACCGACGTCCGGTCGGCCAGCTCGACGAACCATTGGCCCTCGGGGTTGCGCGCGATCGCGCGCGTCGCCCGAATGGGATCCTTCAGCTCGGCCGGGGGGCCGTAGCCGGCTTCCAGGGTGTCGAGCACCAGCGCGGTCGTGCCGACCTTGAGCGCCGTCGTCCACTCGCTCAGGTTGGCGTCGCTGCAGATGACGTGGAGCCGGCGCCAGTCGTCCCGATGCGCATGGGGCTCGTCGCGGGTGTTGACGAGCGGCCGGCGGTGGAGCGTGTCGACGCTCATCAGCGTGTCGAAGAACTCCGCGCGCTGCGAGAGCTGATAGGGGGCCCCCGTCCGCCCCCGCTCGGCTCCGACCTTCCCGGAGCCCGTGAAGATCGGACGCGTGGCCATGAACGGGATCAGCCCGGACGCCAGCTGCTCAAAGTCCAGGGAGCGACCCACGAGGTAGTTCTCGTGGGTGCCGTAGCTCATGCCGTGGTAGTCGGTGTTGTTCTTGTACAGCGACACGTCCCGGCCCTTCGTCTCCCGATAGCGCTGCGCGGCCTCCCAGACGATGCGCGAGCCGGCCCGATCGTGGGCCACGAGGTCGCGCACGGAGCGGCACTCCGGCGTGGCGTATTCGGGATGGCCGTGGTCGTGATAGAGTCGCGCCCCGTTGACGAGCACGCGGTCGACGTGCTCTTCCTCCGGCGTGCGGGGGCGTTGCGCCGTCGACTCCTGGGCGATGCGGTCGTCGTCGGGATTGGTGTTGAGCCGGTCGGCTTCGAAGCCGCGCTGATCGTGGCGCGGGCGCTCGTCGCCGTAGTGCCAGGCGGCGCCAAGGGGCCCGCTCTGTACTACCGAGCGGGCTTCGCCGACGAGGTCGCCCACCCTGACCCCGTCGACGTGGAAGCCGTATTCCGTCTCGATCCCGAGCAGCCGTTCCATCGGCCCACGGCCGTCGCTAGACGACCGACTCCAGTGGGGCGCGACGGTCGTCGTCGCGGATCGGTTGCACGTTGATGACGTTTTCCGGCTCGTAGTCGATCAGCTTGAGCCAGTCCTCGATGTAGTCGGTCTTGGGGAAGATCTCGTTCTCGCGGAACTCGGCGCCGATGGCCTCGTAGAGATCGGCCGGGCTGACGCCTTGCTCGTCGCTGTCCATGTCGATGGCCCGTTGAATGGCCAGGTCCTTGGCGCGCTCCACGGCCGACATGACGACGGCGCCGCTGACGAGGTCGCGCCAGTACAGCGTCTCGCGGCGGCCGCTGCGCAGCGCGACCTCCACGAACGCCGTCTCCGGGTCGGTGCGATAGATGTAGTCGGTCGCGGCCTGCACGAGCGCCTCGCGGGCTTCGCTTTCGCTGCTGTGCTTCTCCAGCCAGGCCGGGTCGAGCGGGACGTTCTCGTCGAGATAAATCCGGAAGATGTCCTCGGTCGCCTCGCGATTGGGCCGGTCGACCTTGACCTTGCGGTCGATGCGTTCGGGCCGAAGGATGGCCGGGTCGATGTAGTCGGGGCGATTCGACGTCAGCATCACGACGACGTTCTCCAAGCCGACCAGTCCGTCCATCTCGGAGGCGAACTGGGGCACGACGGTGTTAGCGATGTTGACGCCGCGCCCGCTGCCGCGCACGCGCAGCAGCGAGTCCGCCTCGTCGATGAAGACGAAGACGAGGTTGCCCTCCTGGGCGCGCTCGCGGGCGGTGCTGAAGATCTCGCGCACCTGGCGCTCGGTCTCGCCGAGCCACATGTTGAGCAGCTGCGGGCCGTTGATGAACATGAAGTGCTCCCGAACGTCGTGGCCCGTCCGCTCGCGGTACGACTCCGTCAGGTTGTGGGCCGTCGCCTTGGCGATGAGCGTCTTGCCGCAGCCCGGCGGGCCGTACAGCAGTATGCCCTTCAGTTGGCGCTTGCCGAACTTTTCGAAGAGCTCGGGATACAGGAGCGGGCGTTCGATGGTGTCGCGAATGAGCTTGATCGCCCGCTCTTGGCCGCCGACCGCGTCCCAGTCGATTTCGGGGATCTCCTCCAGATAATACCCGCCCATCTCGGTCTTCTGGAACGGCTCCAAGGCCACGCGCATCGACGGGTCCAGGCGGATCTCGTCGCCCTCGCGCAGCTCCACGTCCTCGAGGTCGGGCGCGCGCAGGATGATGCGCCCCGACATGGCCTGGCCGTCCAGCGAGATGCGCAGGCGCCCGTCGGGCAGCACCTCGGCGACTTTGACGATGGGGCCCTGGGGCGGATACCCCAAGTCGCCCACGACCGCAAACGCCTCGTTGACCTTGACGCGCGTGCCGGTGCTCAGCTCGTCGACTTGGACGTCCTTCGTGTCGACGTTGGCGTAGTACTCCGCGTCGCCCAACGCGATGTAGGCGATGTCGTCGTCGGGGGTCTCAAGAAAGGTGCCGACGCGGTTGGCCGGCGCCGTCAGCTTTTCGTAGGCCTCTTCGTACTCCTCGAGCAGCTGTTGCGCCTCGCGGAATTGATTTTCGTCCACGCGGAGCTGATAGTCCAACAGCTGGAACAGCTCCTGGCGATCGTCGTCGGATGGCGTCCGCTGCAGGATCTCGTCGAGAATGGCTCGAGCGCTCAGCTGGGTTTCCGTGGAGAACCCGTTCTCCTCGGCGTCGTAGCCATGCTGGCCGTCTGGGGTCTGGCGGTCGTTCTCTGCCATGGGTCACCTCCGTCCAGATGGACGGGTAGATTTAGGGAAATACGTTAACGCTCGGTTCGGGCCGTTGCAAGGGATGTCTGCTGTTCGTTTGTGCAATGTAAGGGGCTTTGCTCGGCTGCCGAAAGGCATGGTGGACCCGAGGGGACTCGAACCCCTGACCTCCTGGATGCCATCCAGGCGCTCTCCCAGCTGAGCTACGGGCCCAAGGTTTTCCCCAGTGTAGCCGTTCAGGTGGCTCCGTTCAAGCGCCGGTTGTGCCCTCGAGGGCCGTCGGCTAGAATCGCCGCGAGGCCGATCTCCATGGCAACCCGCGACGGCATGCGCGCGCTCATCGAGCTGGCCGAGCAGGACCAGCGCATCCAGAAGCTCCAGACCCGACTGGCCGGACTCCGCGACCAGAAGGGCCAAGTTGAAGCCAAGATCGAAAGCGAACGCGCGGACCTGGAAGCGAAGCGCGCCGATCTGAGCGAGCTCGAGCGGCGCAGCCGCGAGGCGGGCGCCGAGGTCGACGATCTGGACAGCCAGATCCGCAAGCACGAGCACCAGCTGGAGGAAGGCCTGCTCAGCTTCAAGGAGATGGAGACCGTCCGCGACCGAATCCAGCACAACCGCGAGCGCATGGAGGCCCTGGAAGAGGAAGCGCTGGAGCTGATGGACCAGGTCGAGGCGCGCCAGGCCGAGATGGCCGAGGAGGAGGCGCGCTACAACGACTGGAAAGCCCGCATGGACGAGGAGCTCGCCACCCTCCAGGCCGACATCGACGAGCAGAGCCGCAAGATCGAGGAGGCTCAAACCAAGCGCGCCGAGCTCGCCGACGCCGTCGAGGAACGTCTCCACGAGCGCTACGAGCGGCTCCGTGGCGAGCTGGCCGATCCCATCGTCCCCGTGCGCAACGGGCGCTGCACGGGCTGTCAGCTCGGGCTGAGCGAGACGACCCTGGAACGCGTCCGCGAGGGGGGCGACCTGGTCACGTGCGAGAACTGCATGCGGATTCTGTACGCGTCCTGATCGCCGACGCTCACGCCCATCCCTCCGATCGATAACTGTCCGGTTGACCGCGGTCCCTTCCCATCCCCTAACGATCTGCTAGTGATCACCGCGAAAGTCCGGTCAAGTCAGTTGCTGTCGGCGGGGGGCAACATGTCGACCATCAGTTGACTCGACTTGTGCGGTGGTCTGTAAGTTGAGGCGGGCATGACTTCGACGAGCCGTCTCGCCGGTATCGCGATCCTGGCGTTCGTGGGTCTGGCGCTGCTGACCGGTGCCGCGAACGGCCAGGAGGACATCTCGCTGCCCCAGCAGATGGGCGCGATCAACGACTACGCCGCGTCGCTGGGTCGCCAGACCCGCGAGCACCTCCAATCCCAGGTTGAGCGGTTGTCGAGCGAAGCGAACGTCGACCTGGCCGTGCTCATCTCGCTGATCGATCCCTTCAGCGATCCGGCGCGCTACGCGGAGGCGATCTGGCGCCAATGGGACCTGGGCTCCAAACGGTCGGTGCTGCTCGTCGTCGTGCGCGAAGCCGAGACCCGCTGGGCGTTCCGGGTGCTCGGCTCGTCCGGCATTTCCGATCAACTGAGCGTCCTCCGGCGGGGAGAGGCGCGCGCGGCGATCGACGACGCCCTGGCCGATCGGGACGTGGCGAAGGCCGTCCGCGTGGGCGTCGACGCGCTGGCGGCGCAATGGGCCCCGGCAACGGACTCGGCCTCCTCTGCCGGTGAGACAACGGACGCTGACTCGACCACGTCCTCGTCGGAATCTGGTGCCGCCACGGCTCAGCCCGCCGAACCCCCCTGGTGGCAGTCGTTGTGGGCCTGGATCGCCGGCGGCGTCGCGTTGCTCCTGCTCA
>JBDGQO010000016.1:0-7194 GCA_042219045.1 Bipolaricaulia bacterium
CGCAGACGGCACCGGACTCCGGATTCCAGTATCCATTGGAGTTGCAGTTCAAGATCTTTTCCTTAGGGGCCAAGGTGACCGTGTGCGATGCTGCCGATCAGGAGCTGTTCTACGTCGATCAGAAGGCGTTCAAACTGAAAGAGGACGTGGCAATCCGTTCGCTCACGAGTCAGGACGATCGGTCCACCTATCACTTGAAGGCCGATCGAGCTCTCGACTTCGGGGCCAGCTATCAGATCACCGACGATCAGGGTGAGGTCCTGGGCACCCTGAAACGCCACGGGAAACGTTCGCTGTGGCGCGTCCACTATGAGCTGGACCTTGCCAGTAACTCGACGACCCATGACGCGATGCGGTCTGCCACGGTTCAGGAGACGAATCCGTCGGTCAAGCTCGTCGACGGACTGATCAACATGATTCCGATCCCCGTGATCCCGGAGCTCGTCACCAACTGGGTCCTGCACCCTGCGTATCAACTCAGCAACGCGAACGGCGAGCCGATCATGCGATTTCAAAAGCGGACTGCCCTGTTTGAGCGCAAGTTCACCATCGAGAAGGTGGGCACGCATCAAGACGACAGCGAGATTCCGCAACTGCTCGGCTTGATGATGATCGCGATCCTCGAGCAAGATCGCGGTTAGTTGCCTAGCACCGCCACGCCGAGCGAGTGGGATCAGCCTGGGAAACCGATGATCGACGAAGTATCCTAACCCCGCTTTGGCTTATGTGAACCATTCCTCTCGAAGCCCGTTCCAGACGTTCGACGACGCCTACGCCTACATCGCCGAGTTCACCAACTACGAGCGCATGGCCCACGTCAGCTACACGCGCGAGGCGTTCGACCTCGAGCGCGTGCGGAGAGTCCTGGCCGAGCTCGACCATCCTGACGAGGACTATCCCATCGTCCACGTGGCCGGCACGAAGGGGAAGGGTTCGGTCTGTGCGATGGTCGCGTCGATCCTCCGACAGACCGGGTGTCGCGTCGGCCTCTTCTCAAAGCCCCATCTCGTGCGACTCAACGAGCGGGTCTCCGTCAACGGTCAGGAGATCAGGGACGACGAGTTCGTCGACCTGATGAACCGGCTTTATCCCTATTTGGAAGATCAACGCCAATCCGACAATCCCCCGACGTTCTTCGACCTGATCACCATTTTGGCATTGACTCACTTTGCCCAAGAGGAAGTTGATGCCGTCGTTCTCGAGGTTGGGCTGGGAGGCCGACTCGACTCAACCAACGTCGTCACGCCTGCTGTCTCCGCTATCACGACGATCGGCTACGACCACACCGAGCAACTGGGCCACACGCTCGAGCAGATCGCGCGCGAAAAGGCGGGCATCATCAAGCCTGGCGTGCCCGTGGTCTCGGGGGTCACGGATTCCGAACCCGCGGACGTCATCCGCGACGTCGCGCAAACGCAGGCTGCGCCCTTGCACGAACTGGGGACTGACCTCGCGCTCGACGCATCTCCCGATGCGGGCCGCTTCGGCATTCAGACTTGGACGGCGGAGTATCCCGACGTGGACCTACCCCTGGTCGGGGCGCACCAACGCCGCAACGCCGCGGTCGCCGTGGGCGCCGTGGAGGCCTTGGGCGAGGTTGAAGCGCATTCGCTATCGCGCAAGGCCGTGCGAGAGGGGTTGAGCGACCTCGGGATCCGCGGTCGCATCGAGCGGCTATCACGGGATCCGTTGGTGATCCTCGACGTGGCCCATAACCCCGACTCGCTCCGCACGCTGCGGGAGACGCTGCGCGAATCGTATCCGGAGATCAATTGGGTCGTGCTGTTCGGCACGCCGGCGGACAAGGACGTCGACGGCAACCTGCGCGAGGTCCTCCCATTGGCGGCCCGGGTCGTGTTCACCACGACGGACAATCCCAGAGGGGCCAGTCCGAAGGAGTGCCGCCGACGGGCTCAAGATATCGATCCCATGGTGCCGTCGGAGGTCGTGCCCGAGCTGGAGCCGGCGCTGCACCGCGCGTTGGCGTTGGCCAACGAGGGCGATCGCGGCGTCTGCATTGCCGGCTGGTTCCATATGGCAGGCGAGGTGGCAAAGCTGATGTCGACGGGCGAGCATTGACCCGTTCCTGACGCGCGGTTCACCGTAAGCCTGACTGAGAAGGAGGTGCCGCATTGGCTGAGTCTTACCCCGCCTATCTTGCTGGGGACTGGATCCGCACGGAGGATCCATTGACGGTGCGCAATCCATTCAACGACGAGCCCGTCGGCGACACGTACTGCCTTGACGCTGACCGTGTGGAGGTAGCCATCGACGCTACCCATCGAGCCGCCGAGCCGATGCGGAAGCTGTCGGTTCACGCCCGCGCCCGCATCCTGCGGCACATGGCGCAACGGGTTGACGAAGCGCGAGACGAACTCGCGCGGCTGATCGCGCTTGAAGCGGGCAAGCCGCTCAAGGCCGCGCGCACCGAGGTCGATCGAGCGGTTCTCACGTTCCGAACGTCCGCGGAGGAAGCCGGGCGCATCCAGGGCGAGTCGTTCCCCATGGATTGGGATGAAGCGGGCGAAGGACGGTTCGGGATGGTCAAGCGGGTTCCGGTCGGCCCCATCCTCGCCATCACGCCGTTCAATTTCCCGTTGAATCTCGTCGCCCATAAGCTTGCACCGGCGGTTGCCGCGGGCAACCCGATCGTGATCAAACCCTCCGAGCGCACCCCGCTGTCGGCCCTGGCGTTGGCCCGACTCTTGGATCAAACGGAGCTTCCTGACGGTGCGCTCAGCGTGATCAACGTCCGGCCCGAGCTCTACGATGCGCTCATCACCGACGAACGCTTCCGGATGATGACGTTTACGGGATCGGCCGACGTCGGTTGGACGTTGAAACGCCAGACGGCCGCGCCGCACGTGGCGCTGGAGCTGGGCGGCAACGCCGGCGTCATCGTCGACGCGGATGCGGACGTGGAGCACGCCGCGGCCCGCATCGCGGGCGGCGGGTTTTCGTTCGCCGGCCAGAGCTGCATCTCCGTCCAGCGCGTCTACGTCCACCAGGATCAAATCGAGATCCTGCGCAATCGGCTCTTGGAGCGAGCCGGGAAGCTGTCATGGGGCGATCCGCTCGACGAGTCGACCGACCTCGGACCGATGATCACGCCGGAGGCTGCGGTGCACACCCGCGAATGGATCGACGAGGCCGTCCAAGCGGGCGCGGACGTGCTGATCGGCGGGGAGATGACCCTCGATGGCCGAGGGGTCCAGCCGACGGTCCTGGCGAACGTCGATCCCTCCGCAAAAGTCTGTCGCGAGGAGGTCTTCGCGCCGCTGGTCGTGCTGACGCCGTTCTCGGATGTCGAGGAGGCCATTGACGAGCTCAACGACTCCGCCTACGGGCTTCAGGCGGGGATCTTCACCAATCAACTGGGGCACGCGATGTGCGCGTTCGATGAGCTTGAAGTCGGCGGCGTCCTCGTCAATGACGTGCCCACGTGGCGCATCGACCCGATGCCCTACGGCGGCGTCAAGAACTCCGGAGTGGGCCGCGAGGGGCCGAAGTACGCCGTCGAGGCCATGACCGAGCGCCGCCTCATGGTCATCAACCGGCTGTCCTAATGGGCGTCCATGGGGATGGAGCCACGCGCCGGGCCCTTCAGGAAAGCCTGAGGGCGGTTCATCCATGGCGACAGCCGCGGGGTCCGTCCGTCTTGAACGGCCATGGGCCGTCTGCTACCCTGCTTTCGTAATGCCTCGTCGTCTGGAGACTCCGGCATGAGCACCGACCTCACCGAAGGCGCAATTGAGGCGATCAAGTCCCGATTCGGCGACGCGATCGAAGCCGAGGAGACGATCCTGTCCGGCGTGCGTCAGATCGTCCTCCAGTCGGAGGCCCTCGTCGACGCGCTGCGCCTGGCCAAGGACGGGCACAACTTCCGCCAGCTCTACGACCTCACCGCCGCGGACTACCTGGAGGAAGAGCCCTACATCCACGTCATCTATCACCTCAATTGCCTCCACCCGCCGGCCAAGCTGATGGTCAAGGTGCGCGTGGCCCGCGATGGCGGGACGCTGCCTTCCGTGACCGAGTTGTGGTCCATGGCCGACTGGTTCGAGCGCGAGGTCTACGACCTCTACGGCATCGTCTTCGACGGCCATCCCGACCTGAAGCGGATCCTGATGCCGGACGACTGGATGGGGCATCCGTTGCGCCGCGACTATCCGCTCACGGAAGAGCCGATCCAATTCCGCGACTTCACCAGCGACATGCTCCCGAGCGAAGTCATTCCGAAACAGGACGAGGACTAGGGGCCTATGGCGACCGAACCGCGCGACCGCGTCTTTGAGGAACTCGACGTCGAAACGTCCCGCTACAACGAGGAGACGGGCACGGAGACGTTCGTGCTCAACCTCGGCCCGCACCACCCGAGCACGCACGGCGTCCTGCGCCTGGAGCTCGAGATCGACGGCGAGTACGTCGTCCGTTGTGAACCCCACATCGGCTATCTCCACACCGGCATCGAGAAGACGTGCGAGTTCCGCACGTATCACCAGATCGTGCCGTTCATCGACCGCATGGACTATCTCAACCCGTGGAGCGAGGAGTTCGGCTACATCCTCGCCGCGGAGGCGCTCTACGGCGTCGAAATTCCCCAACGCGCTCAGTACGTTCGCGTGATCCTCGCGGAGTTGAGCCGCATCGCCAGCCACTTGGTCTGGCTCGGGACCTCGGCGCTGGAGCTGAACGTCTCCAGCATGTTCATGTTCTGCTTCCGCGACCGCGAAAACATCCTCGACGTCTTTGAGATGGTCAGCGGCGATCGGTTCTTCCCGCGTTACTTCCGCATCGGCGGCCTCATGCAGGACGTATCTGACGACTTCCCGGAGCACATTCGGGAATTCTTCGCGAAGTTCCGCAAGCATCTCAAGGAATATCACGGCATTCTGACGAAGAACCTCTTCTGGAAGATGCGCTTTGAGAACGTCGCGCAAGTGACGCTGGATCAGTGCATTGACTATGGACTCTCGGGGCCGATCATCCGTGCCTGTGGTGAGCCCTATGACGTCCGGAAGGCGTTCCCCTATTCCGCCTATGAGGACTTTGATTTCGAGGTTCCCACGCGCACCAAGGGCGACGCCTACGCGCGCTATCTCGTCCGCATGGACGAGATCGAGCAGAGCATGCGGATCGTGGAGCAGGCCCTGGACAATCTCCCGGATGGCCCCATTGTGACGCAAGACGAGCGGTTCAATACCGGGCTCAGCCAGCACCAAGAGGGCTTCTACAAGATGAAGAAGCCGCACCCGCACAAGGGGCTTTTCCCGCCCAAGGGCGAGTCCTACGTCTCCATCGAAGGTGCCCGGGGCGAGAAGGGCTACTGGGTCGTCAGCGACGGCACCAACAAGCCGATCCGGGTTCGCATGCGCTCGCCGTCGTTCGGCAACGTCCAAGCGCTGCCGCTCATGATCGAGGGGAGCTACCTCTCCGACGCCATCGTCGCCATCGCCAGCACCGATCCCGTGCTGGGCGACGTCGACCGCTAGGAGGTTTTCCAAAGTGGACACACGCGACGCGTTTGACGGGCTCGTCGGGATGCTGCGCGGCATGCGCATCACGTTCAGCCATCTGTTCCGTAAGCCTGCCACGATCCAGTACCCCGAACAGAGGCGCGACGTCTCCGTCATGATGCGCGGGCGGCACTACCTTCGTCTGTGGGAGGACGGAATGGAGCGCTGCATCGCATGTCATCTCTGCGAGATCGTCTGTCCCACGCAGGCGATCTACGTCAAGGATGCCCCCAATCCCGACAACGAGCCGAAGTCGAAGTCGCCCCATTACGCCGCCGACTTCCAGATCAACATGTTGCGGTGCATCTTCGTGGGCGACTGCGAAGAGGTCTGTCCGGTCAACTGCATTGTCCTGAGCAAGGAACATGACTTTGCGGGCTACACGCGGGAGGAACTGATCTACACCAAGGACATGCTGGTGGAACAGCACCCCGGGGCCAGCGGGCGCAACCCAACGCTCAAGCGCGGCCCAGCCCGCATGGAGTGAGTTGCCACGAGGTTCCCGTGAGCGCGCGCGGCCGTCGCCAACCCACAACCGCGCGTGGCGAACAGACCGTTGCCACGCTGCGGCGCGCGGCGGCATCCGCCTTCGGCGAACAGGGATACCACCGCACATCCGTGGCGGCCATCTGCCGCCACGCGCGCCTCGCGAACGGCACGTTCTACCAGTACTTCGCCAACAAAGAGGCGATCTACCTTGAGCTTGTCGCCGACACGAGCGAGAAGCTCTTGACCCACATCGAACCCAGCATCCCCAACAATGCCCCCGTTCTGGACCAATTGATCGAAGGGCTGCGTGCATATTGGCGCTTCATCCACGCACATACGGATCGCCACCAGATCATGCGTGAGGCGGAGTTCGTGCGCCTGGAGATCTCCCAAACGTTCTACCGCCGGCTCGGGGCCTTCTATCGATCGCGGGTCGAGCAGGGCCAACGGAACGGGGAGATCGTGGATGTGGACGCCGAGGCCGTCGCCTACGCGCTCATTGGCCTGAGCGAGTTCGTCGCGCTCCGCTATCTCATCTGGGATCAGGCGTTCACCGAGGGGATCGTTGACGAGATCGTGCGCCTGCTGAGCGAGGGCGTCGATCGCCACGGTCGATCGAGGGACGGGACCGAGGCTTCCATGCATGGGCCGAACGTCGCTCGTGTCAACGGAAGCGAGCCCCGGCGCGACGCGTCAACGCGCTTCCGCGTTCTCGCGGCGGCCGAGGCCGAGTTCGGCCGCAACGGGTTCCACGCAGCGTCGGTGGCCGACATCGCCCGTCGGGCTGGCGTCGCCCACGGCACGGTCTACCGCTATTTCCCCAGCAAAGAGGCACTCTTCGCCGAGGTCGTGCGCGAGATCAATCGACAGTTGCGCGCCCAGATCCGCCGACGGACGGAGGATCTGGACAGTCGGCGCGCGGCCGAAGAAGCCGGATTCCGCGCGTTCGCCAACTTCATTGGCGAACACGAGCGCATGTATCGCATCGTTCGTGAGGCCGAGTTCGTCGGCACGTCGCAGGAGCGCGTCGGACAATGGTACTATCGCCGTCTGGCCGAAGGCTACCAGCAGGGCATCCAGGCCGCCGTTGAACGCGACGAATGGCGGGAGGTCAATGCCGAGGTGCTTGCGTGGGTGCTGATGGGCATTGCGCACTTCTGGGGCCTGCGCTGGATCGTGTGGGACCGGA
>JBDGQO010000017.1:0-16742 GCA_042219045.1 Bipolaricaulia bacterium
AAGAAAAGATGGATAGCGTAGCCAGGGCCGGCGCGCTCGTAGCGCCGTTGGAGAATTCTAATGAGCGTTTAGCTCCTTAGAAAGGAGGTGATCCAGCCGCACCTTCCGGTACGGCTACCTTGTTACGACTTCACCCCCCTCGCGGAGGGCACTTTCGTCCCCTGCACAGGGCCTTCGAGTGCCCCCCACTCGGCTGGTGTGACGGGCGGTGTGTACAAGGCCCGAGTACGCATTCACCGCAGTATGGCTGACCTGCGATTACTAGCGATTCCGACTTCATGGGGTCGAATTGCAGACCCCAATCCGAACTGAGGCCGGCTTTGCGGGATTAGCTCCCCCTTGCGGGTTGGCGACCCTTTGTACCGACCATTGTAGCACGTGTGTGGCCCTGGGCATAAGGGCCATACTGACCTGACGTCATCCCCTCCTTCCTCCGGCTATTCGCCGGCAGTCCACTTAGAGTGCCCACCCGAGGTGCTGGCAACTAAGTGCAGGGGTTGCGCTCGTTGCGGGACTTAACCCGACGCCCCACGGCACGAGCTGACGACGGCCATGCAGCACCTGTGCACGCTCTCCTTCCCGAAGGAAGGAGTCCATCCCCTTTCGGTTCAGTACCACGTGCATGTCAAGCCCAGGTAAGGTTCTTCGCTTATCATCGAATTAAACCACGTGCTCCACCGCTTGTGCGGGCCCCCGTCAATTCCCTTGAGTTTTAGCCTTGCGGCCGTAATCCTCAGGCGGTCGGCTTAACGCGTTAGCTGCGGCACTGACCCTCATTAAGGGGCCAACACCTAGCCGACATCGTTTGCGGCATGGACTACCCGGGTATCTAATCCGGTTCGCTCCCCATGCTTTCGCGCTTCAGCGTCAGGGTCTGGCCAGGAAGCTGCCTTCGCTATCGAGGTACCTGTCGGTATCTGCGCATTTCACCGCTACTCCGACAGTTCCGCTTCCCCCTCCAGCCCTCAAGCTCCGCAGTTTCGCCCGACCTCTCCCGGTTGAGCCGGGAGCTTTCACGCACGACACACGGAGCCGCCTAGACGCCCTTTACGCCCAGTGATTCCGGATAACGCTAGGGACCTCTGTCTTACCGCGGCTGCTGGCACAGAGTTAGCCGTCCCTTGTTCCGGAGGTACCGTCATCGGCCACCCATTTCCTGATGGCCTTATTCGTCCCTCCGAAAAGGAGTTTACACCCCGAAGGGCTTCGTCCTCCACGCGGTGTCGCTCGGTCAGGCTTGCGCCCATTGCCGAAGATTCCCCACTGCTGCCTCCCGTAGGAGTCAGGACCGTGTCTCAGTTCCCATGTGACTGATCATCCGCTCAGATCAGCTACCCGTCTTCGCCTTGGTGGGCCTTTACCCCACCAACAAGCTGATAGGCCGCAACCCCCTCCTTTCGCGACGCCGTGGCGCCTTTTCTTCCAGGCCCTTATGGGCTAGGAAGCGTATCGGGTATTAGCTCCGGTTTCCCGGGGTTATGCCCGACGAAAGGGCAGGTTGGTTACGTGTTACTCACCCGTCCGCCGCTCTACTCGGCTTCACACCCGAAGGTGATCCGCCTTTCGCGCGCGACTTGCATGTGTTAAGCGCACCGCTAGCGTTCATCCTGAGCCGGGATCATACTCGCTGGTGAATATGAAACTGGCTTCGGACCGCTGGCTACGCTATCCACTTGTCAATGAGCAGGCGCTTCTCGAGCGCGGAATCTGAGTATAGCAAGCCCCCCGAGGCGTGTCAAGAGCCGCCACTGAATCGATCCCCCATGTCCTTGTGTTCCGGACTTTGAGGCCCTAGACTCCCCGCGATATGGATCTCACCCAGGCCCGAATCGGCGTCCTGATGGGCGGGCTCTCCGGCGAGCGTGAGATCTCGCTGTCGTCGGGTCAGCACGTCCAATCGGCGTTGGCAAGCCGCGACTACCAAGCGGCCCCGATCGTCCTGGACGACCCGGATGACCTCGTGGAGCAGTTGAGCGAGGTCGACGTCGTCTTCAACTGTCTGCACGGCGGCACGGGCGAGGACGGCACGCTCCAACTGCTGTTTGAACTGCTGGAACGGCCCTACACGGGATCAGGCCCACTGGCGTGCGCGTGGGCGATGGACAAGTTGGCGGCCAAACAGGAGTTCAGTCGCATCGGTCTGGCCACTCCCGGTCACGTGGAACGCCCAGAGGGC
The DNA here is from genome assembly GCA_042219045.1 of Bipolaricaulia bacterium. Taxonomy (GTDB): domain Bacteria; phylum Bipolaricaulota; class Bipolaricaulia; order RBG-16-55-9; family RBG-16-55-9; genus CAZMNF01. Next base: position 2,177 of record JBDGQO010000017.1, read on the forward strand.
CAGGACTGGCGCGCGTGGGAAGAGCGTGTCTCTCGTGAACTCGGCTACCCCTGCGTTGTCAAACCCGTCCGTGAGGGCTCTAGCCTTGGCGTGCACATCGTCCAAAACCCACATGCCCTCCTCAAAACGGCCCAAGCCGTGCACGCCGAATACGGCGAGCTCTTTGCCGAACGCTTCATGGAGGGCGAGGAGGTTACCGCGGGCGTGCTTCGCATGGAGGGCACGGACCGGGCGCTGCCGCTGGTCGAGATGCGGACCCAGACGGAATTTTACGATTACGAGGCCAAGTACACGCCCGGGGTGACGGAGTTCATCGTGCCGGCCGAGCTGACCGACGATGCGACAGAGCGGGCTCAACAGACGGCATTGGAGGCCCATCAGGCGCTCGGCTGTTTTGGATTTTCCCGCGTCGACATGCGCGTCGATGCTGACGGCACTCCGCAGGTGCTCGAAGTCAACACCATGCCCGGTATGACGGCCACGAGCGATTTGCCGCAGGCCGCCGAGGCAGACGGTTTGTCACGGGACGAGCTCGTCGACCGCATGCTGAAGTCGGCGGCGGAGCGGCCCATGCCGACCGCCTCCCCTTCCTCCTTTCCCTAGGTCGATAGGCCGAATCACGTCGTCTGACGTCGGCCCTTGACAGGGGGGGTCCGTCAACCGACAATTCCCCTAGCGATCACGCAAAGGGAGGCACGCCCATGGCCCACATTTCCGATCGGGCGCAAGGCACACAGCCCTCGCCCATTCGCAAGCTGAAGCCCCTGGCCGACGAGGCTCACCAAGCCGGGAAGCGGATTTATCACCTGAACATCGGCCAACCCGACATCCCGACGCCCAAGGCGTTCCTCGACGGGATCCGCGACGTCCCCGACGTATTGGCATACAGCCCCTCTCAGGGGCTCGACGAGGCCCGCGAAGCGCTATCCAGCTACTACGCCCATCACGACATCGAGCTCACATCGGATCAGATCGTGATCACCGCCGGCGGCAGCGAGGCGCTGCAGTTTGCGCTCATGTCCGTGTTGGATCCCGGCGACGACGTGCTCATCCCCGAGCCGTTCTACGCCAACTACGGCTCCTTCGCCGCCATGGCCGGACTCAACGTCGTGCCGCTGTCGACACGGGCGGAGGAAGGCTTCAACCTCCCGGATCGCGAGGAGATGGACCGGGCCGTGACCTCCCGCACCAAAGCGCTTCTGTTGTGCAATCCCGGCAACCCGACCGGTCGCGTCTACACCCGCGACGAGCTGGACGCCCTGAAAGAGTTCGTCATCGACAACGATCTGTTCCTGATCGCCGACGAGGTCTACCGCGAGTTCGTCTACGACGGATTGACCCATACGAGCGTGCTCGAGTTCGGTGAGCTGCGTGAGCGGGCGATCCTGGCCGACAGCATCTCCAAGCGGTTCTCGGCCTGCGGGGCGCGTATCGGGGCGGTCGCCAGCCACAACGACGACGTCATGGCCTCGATCTTGAAATTTGCCCAAGCCCGACTGTCGCCGCCGACGCTGGGCCAACTCGGCCTGATCCGCTTTCTGGACTCGGACGACCAGCAGGCCGAGGTCAACGACATCATCCGTGAATTCGAACGTCGCCGCGATCTGCTCTACGAGGAGATCCAAGAGATGCCGGACGTCGTCTGCCACAAGCCCCAGGGCGCCTTCTATTTCATGGTCAAGCTCCCCATCGACGACGCCGAGTCGTTTGCCAGTTGGCTGTTGCGCGACTTCGACGTCGACGGCGAGACGGTCATGTTCGCCCCGGCCGCGGCGTTCTATAGCTCGCCGGGCATGGGCCAGGACGAAGTTCGGATCGCTTACGTCTTGAACGAGTCCTCGCTCAAGCGAGCGATGAGCGTCCTTCAGGCTGGCGTCGAGGCCTATCCGGGCAGCCGGATCCAGACGGCGTAAGCGCGTGAGCAAGGGGATTCGCCTCGACCGGGCGCTTGTGGAGCGCCAATTCTTCGCGAGCCGATCGGGCGCCCAACGCGCCATCCGCGCCGGGGAGGTCTTCGTCGACGGCCGACTCGTCGACAAACCGGCCACGCCGATCCAGCCCGACGCTCAGATCCAGTTAACGCAAAAGCCGCGCTACGTCAGCCAGGGCGGCCGTAAGCTTGAGCAAGCCATCCAAGCTTTCTCCCTGAGCGTGGAAGGCGCCGTCTGTCTCGACGTCGGGGCGTCGACGGGCGGCTTCACCGACTGTCTCCTGCAACATGGCGCTCGGATGGTCTACGCCGTCGACGTGGGGAAGGGGCAACTCGACTGGCCGCTGCGCAACGACGATCGCGTGGTCGCGCTGGAGGACGTCAACGCGCGCTATCTGACGTTCGCCGCGATCGGCGAAACGGCCGATATCGCCACGGTTGACCTCTCGTTCATTTCGTTGCGCAAGGTGCTGCCGCCGATCGCCAAGATCGTGAGGCCAGAGGGAGAGCTGATTTCGCTGGTGAAGCCTCAGTTCGAGGCCGGTCGCGATCAAGTGGAGCGAGGCGGCGTCGTGAAAGATCCCGAGATTCACGAATCGGTGCTGCGTGACATTGCTGGGTGCGTTCAGATGGAGTTGGGGCTATCCGTGCTTGATGGGACTCACTCGCCCGTCACCGGGCCCGCGGGCAACGTGGAGTTTCTCCTCCACCTGCTCAACGCGGAAGGCCGATCCAAGACGCTCGACTGGCGAGCGATCGTAGAGAGCGCCCACAGGGAACTGGCACCATGATGATTGTCGGCCTGACCGGCGGCATCGCCAGCGGCAAGAGCACCATCGCGCGAGCGCTGGCCGACGAGCCGGGCGTCGCCGTCGAGGACGCGGACCGCGTCGCCTGGGAGACGTATCAGCCAGGGACCGACGTCCATCGCCAACTCGTGGATCACTTCGGCCGGCGGATCCTGACCCCCGACCGCACGATCGACCGTCGGGCGCTCGGACGGATCGTCTTCCACGACGAAGGCGAGCGCGAGGCCTTGAACCGCGTCGTCCATCCGGCCGTCCGGAAGCGCCTCAGGGCGCGAGCCGAGAAACATGAAGCCGACGGCGTTGAGGTCCTCATCGTCCAAGCGGCGCTCATCCTGGAGGCCGAGCCCGTCGATCGCTCGTTCTACGACGTCTACGTTCTCGTCTGGGTTGATCCCGACGAGCAGCTGCGGCGATTGATGCGCCGCGATGGGCTTGATCGGGCCAAAGCGCTCCAGAAAATCCGCGCCCAGACGTCGCAGGACGTCAAGGCCGAGCGGGCCAACTACGTGATCGACAGCACCGGCAACCTCGACGAGACGATCGCTCAGGCCCGCTCGATTCTCCGGACGCTACGTTCCTGATCGATCGTTCGACGATCAGGATCGAATGCGACAACAGGCGCGATGACGGCCATGGAGACGCAAAGGCCGGCATGATTTCTCGCCCACGGAGGCCCGGCCCTCGTCGGTTTCGGCGCATTCGCCCCGCCTGGATCGCCCAACTGTCCCGCCTGCAGCCGCCGAGTGTCCTTCGTCACATTCGCGCCCTCCGCCTAGCATATCGGAGCTATGGGCATTCACCTCGCCGAAGCGCGCGTCGATCTCGATCAACTCCGCACCAACATCCAGACCGTCCAGGCCCACGTCGGCGACACCCAGTTGCTCGTGCCCGTCAAGGGCGACGGCTACGGGCACGGCGCTGTCGAGATAGCCCGAACGATCGAATCGCTGGGCGTCGCCTACCTCGGGGTCGCGAACCTCTACGAAGCAATCGAGTTGCGAGATGCCGGCATCCAAGCGCCGATTCTGGTCCTGTCCGCCTCGCATCCGCAGCATGCCGATCGACTGATCGAGACCGACGTGTCGGTCACCGTCTCGACCTACGAGCTCGCCCGTGCGCTGGAACGGGCGGCCGCCGAGCGCGACACGACCGTGACGGTCCACGTGAAAGTCGACACGGGGATGGGGCGCAACGGCGTCTTGGCCGACGAGGCCTCGGCGTTCGTGCGCTTTCTGCGCGAGCAGTGCCCGCACCTGAGCGTGGAAGGGATTTTCAGCCACTTCAGCGTCTCGTTCAGCGAGGCCCCCGACGATCGGGCCTACACCCGGCAACAGATCGCCACGTTCAACGCCGTCTTGGATGGACTGGAGGCCGAGGGACTTCGGCCGCCGCTGCGCCACATCGCCAATTCGGCCGGCTTGATCCAGTACGAGGACGAGGTCACAAGCGGCCACTACAACATGGTCCGCACGGGGATTTTGACCTACGGCTATCCCGAGGTGCGCCAGCCCTGGACGGAGCCGGTGCAGCCGATCATGAATCTGGTCACGTGGGTCGTCTCGCTCAAGGAGCTGCCGCCCGGCTCCGACATCGGCTATGGACGTCGCTACACGACCTCATCGGCCGAACGCATCGCGACGCTCTCCATCGGCTATGCGGACGGGCTGCCGCCGGGGCTGGCCAACAACGGCGACGTGTTGATCCACGGGGAGCGTGCCCCTATCGTGGGCAGCGTCTCCATGGACCAGATCACGGTCAACGTGAGCGGCATCCCGGAGGTGGCCATTGGCGACGAGGCGGTCATCATGAACGGGCATCAGCCGGCCGACGCCGTCGCCGACCGGCTGAGAACGGGCTTCACGGAAGTCGTCTTGACCGCGCTGTCGCCGCGCGTGGCCCGGGTCTATCTCGGGCGTGCCACGACGGCCTAGGCCGAGGGCCGACGACGCGCGACGACGGGCCCGCCTTAGCTTAGACGCCCACCGTCTTGTCGACGTCCAGGCCGAGCCCTTCCGCAACACGGCGGCCGTACTCCTCGTCCGCTTCGGCGAAGTGGGCGACCTGGCGCTCCTGGATCTCCTGCGGAACCTCGCTCATGTGGCCGACGATGGCCGCGATGAGTCGGTCCTTGGCGTCGCTCGACATGAGGCGGTAGAGGTCACCCGCCTGGGTGTAGTCGTCGTTGCCCTCGCGGTGGTCATAGCGGTCGGCGGGGTCACCGCTCAGGCGCAACGGCGGTTCCTCGACGGTGGGGTCTTCCGTGGGCCCGCCGAAGCTGTTCGGCTCGTAGACCGGCTGGGCGCCGTAGTTGCCGTCCACGCGCATGAACCCGTCGCGATGGTAGGAATTGACCGGCACCTTCGGCTGGTTGACTGGAATCGAGGCGTAGTTGACGTTGAGCCGGTAGCGGTGCGCGTCGGCGTAGGACAGCAGGCGAGCCTGGAGCATCTTGTCCGGCGAGGCCCCGATGCCCGGCACGAGGTTGGACGGCTCGAACGCCGCCTGCTCCACCTCGGCGAAGTAGTTTGTCGGGTTCCGGTTCAGCTCGATCTGGCCGACTTCGACGAGCGGATAATCGCCGTGGGGCCAGACCTTGGTCAGATCAAAGGGGTTCACGTGATAGTCCTCGGCCTCCAGTTCGGGCATGATCTGAACATAAACCGTCCACGTGGGATAATCGCCCTCGTCGATGGCCGTGAACAGGTCGGCCAGGTGGTAGTCGGGCGACTCGCCCGCAATCGTGGCGGCCTGATCCTCGGTGAGGGATTGGATCCCCTGGTCGGTCTTGACGTGGAACTTGACCCAGAAGCGCTCGCCCCGTTCGTTCCACAGGCTGAACGTGTGGGACCCGTAGCCGTTCATGTGGCGGAAGCTCGCCGGCAGCCCCCGATCGCCGAACAGCCACGTCACCTGATGGAGCGACTCGGGACTGAGGCTCCAGAAGTCCCACTGCATGGTGTGATTCCTTCGACCCGTCTGGGGGTGGCGCTTCTGCGAGTGGATGAAGTCCTGGAACTTGAGCGGATCACGGATGAAGAAGACCGGCGTGTTGTTGCCGACGAGATCCCAGTTGCCCTCGTCGGTGTAGAACTTCATGGCGAAGCCGCGCGGGTCTCGGACAGTGTCGGCCGAGCCTTTCTCGCCCGCGACCGTGGAGAAGCGAATAAAAAGGTCGGTCTCCTTGCCAACCTCCGAGAAGAGGCTCGCGCAGGTGTAGTCGGTGATGTCGTTGGTGACGCGGAACGTGCCGTAGGCTCCCGCGCCCTTGGCATGGACCACGCGCTCCGGGATGCGCTCCCGGTTGAAGTGGGCCATGCGCTCCATCAAGTGATGGTCCTCCATCAGGACGGGGCCGCGCGGGCCGGCCGTCTTGGAGTTCTGGTTGTCGCCGACGGGCACACCGGCCGCGTTTGTCATGCGCTTGTTGGTTCGGGGCGCGTGGCCGCCGTTGGTGTGCCGGTCCTTCGGATCGGACATGCGATCGTCCTCCTTCAATTGGGATGAATACGGATAACGTGCTAGGGCCCATCGTCGTTGGTCATCCCCCGACAGTCCGGGCAGATGCCTTCGAAGATGACTTGGAACCGCTCGATGGCGTAGCCCGTGTCGCGGGCCACCTGCTCCATGGCCGCCTCGGCCTCGGCAAGGCGATAGTCCGCAACCTGCCCACAGGATCGACAGACGAGGTGATCGTGTCGATCCGTCCGTCGGTCGTAGAGCGCGGGGCCTTCAGGGAGGCGGACGTCCTGGATCAGGCCCGAGTCGCGCAGATACCCCAAGCCATTGTAGATCGTCGCGTAGGCGATATCGGGCAGCTCGCGGCGCACGCGGTCGTAGACCTCGGGCGCAGACAAATGACGATCAGCCCCATCGATCGCGCGTAGGATCGCTGCTCGTTGGGGCGTGAGCCTAAGGCTGCTGGGCATGGACACCTCGTCTAGCGATTATTTGGCGATGGACGCCTAAGATTGATATTAAGCTGAGTCTAAATCGCGGTCAAGAGATTAGACAACCTCGAACTCTTATATCGAGCGGCGCGAAGCCGCAGGGTCGCGTGCACCCGGTAACCGCATGGACTAGAATCACGGTCCCATGGAACGTGCCGGGACGCACGGGCGAATCTTCTTTGTCGACTTCGACGGCACGGCCGTGGAGCAGATCGCTTCCAATCGACTCTTGGATCGATTTGCGGCCGGCGATTGGCAGACGCTCGATGATCAGCTGTTGCGCGGGGAGATCTCCTTTTACGACTGCGTCCGGACCCAGTTCAACCTGCTGGCCGGACAGTCGCGCCGAGCAATGGCGGCGTTCGCCCGCGAGACGATCGAGCTGCGTCCGGGCTTTGCGGACTTCGTGGCCCATTGCGAGCGGGAGGGCCACACGATCCACGTCGTCAGCGAGGCGCTCGACTTCCTGATCGATGCCGTCTTGGCACGCGAGGGGCTCGATCATCTGCCCGTCTATGCGGACCGCGGCATCTTCGACGGCGATCGTTTCCAGCACATCGAGTTCCCCCATCGTCAGCCCGACTGCGCCTGCGAACTCGGCAACTGCAAGGACGGCCACGTGCGCGCCCACCGCGACGGCTACGCGGAAGCGGTCTACATCGGCGACGGACCGAACGATCTGTTCGCAGCCCGAGAGGCCGATCGCATCTTCGCGCGTCGCAAGCTGGCCGAGCTGTGCGACGCCCACGGCCTCCCCTACGTGCCCTTCGACAGCTTCGGCGAAATCTTGGGCGCGCTCGCGCGCACGCGCGCGTGAGTGCCGTCCTTGACAGGGTTTTGACCCCCGCCTATAATGCCAGCCCATTGGATGATGCTACGTTCTGTCGCAAGGACACGCATTTTTGACGATTGTGGACAAGACAGACTGACCGATGAGACTGGACGACGGGCCGGGACCCGTGACGGACCCGTAAGCGCCGATCGCCGGTTATCAAGGAGTTGGAACCCGTGAAACTCGTGATCGTCGAATCCCCGACCAAGTCGCGCACGATCGAGCGCTATTTGGGCCCGGGGTTCAAAGTGCTCAGCTCCTACGGCCACGTCCGCGATCTTCCGGAGCGGGAACTGGCCGTCGACATCGAGAACGACTTCGAACCGAAGCTGGTTGTTACGAACAAGAAGCCGCTGCCCGATCTCAAGCAAGCCGTGGACGACGCCGAGGTCGTCTACCTGGCGACGGACAACGACCGCGAGGGCGAGGCGATCGCGTTTGACCTCCACGAGGTCCTCGACGGCAACAAGAATGCTCGTTACGAGCGCGTCGTCTTCAACGAGATCACGCAACGCGTCATCCAGGAGGCCATTCAGAACCCTCGCGAGCTCGATCGCGAAAAGGTCGAAGCCCAGCGCGCCCGGCGCATCCTGGATCGGCTGGTGGGCTATCTCATCAGCCCGCTGATGTCCAAGTCCTTGGCCAGCAATCGTTTCGAAGGCCTCTCGGCTGGCCGCGTGCAGAGCGTGGCGCTGCGGCTTATCGTGGACCGCGAGCTGGAGATCCAGGAGTTTGAGCCGCAGGAGTACTGGACGATCGACGCCAAGGTCGCCAATGGCAGCGAGTTCGTGGCCCAGCTCTCCCGCATCCGGAACAAGAAGCCCCAAATCCCGAACAAGGACGACGCCGATCGCATTGGGCAGGAGCTCCACCAATGGGCCCAAGATCCCGGTCTGACCGTCAGCTCCATGAAGGAGAGCCAGACGATCCGCTCGCCGTCGCCGCCGTTTATCACCAGCTCGCTGCAGCAGACCGCCTCGTCCATGCTGAAGTTCTCCCCGAAGAAGACGATGCAGATCGCGCAACAGCTCTACGAAGGCGTGGAGCTGGAGTCGGGCCACGAGGGGCTCATCACCTACATGCGCACGGACTCGCTCCGAATCGCCGACGGCGCGCGCGACGCGGCCCGCGAGCTGATCCAATCCAGCTACGGCGACACGTACCTCTCGGAGACGCCACGGGTGTTCAAGAACAAAAAGGCCGCCCAGGACGCCCACGAGGCGATCCGGCCCACCGACGTCAACCGCACCCCCGAGGCCGTCAAGCCCTATTTGAAGCGGGATCAACACCGGCTCTACACGCTCATCTGGGAGCGCTTCGTCGCGACCCAGATGGCCGAGGCCCGCTACAACCGCCGCGACGTCACCCTCAACACGGGCGACTATCAGCTGCGCGCCAAGGGCAGCCGGCTCGTCTTCGACGGATTCATGAACGTCTGGGACATGCCGCCGTTGAAGGACGAGGGGATTGAGATTCCCGATCTCAATGAGGGGGATCGGCTGACGCTGCAGGAGATTCTCCCGGAGCAGCACTTCACCGAGCCGCCCAAGCGCTTCAGCGAGGCGACGCTGGTGAAGGAACTGGAAGACAAGGAGATCGGGCGCCCCAGCACCTACGCCTCCATTGTCTCCACGATCCAAGATCGGAACTACGTCGCCAAAGTGAAGGGCGGATCGCTGCGGCCGACGCTGCTCGGCTTCATCGCCACGGATTTCCTCAAGGCGTATTTCCCGTTGACCGTCGAGGAGCAGTTCACCGCGCACATGGAGGAGGAACTCGACAAGGTCAGCGAGGGCGAACGCTCCCGCGTCGATGTTCTTCAGGAGTTCTATGGGCCGCTGTCCAAGCGATTGACGCAGGTTGAAGAGGAGCTGGCCCGCGAGGAGCGCAAGTTCCGCGTTCTCACCGACGTCGCGTGCCCGGCCTGCGGCTCGGCCATGGAAGTTCGGTTCTGGAAGGGGAGCGCCTTCCTCGGCTGCTCGCGCTATCCCGAGTGCAAGCAGACCGTTGACTTCCCGTACGAGCAACTGGAGTACGCGTACCGCGACCGCAAGGTCGTCGTCGCGGAGAACCTCCAGGCCCACCAGCGCGAGAAGGAACAGCAGAAAGCGGAAATGCCGGAACGGCACTGCCCGAACTGTGGCGCCTCCATGGAGCTCAAGGAGGGGCGCTACGGGCGCTTCTGGGGCTGCACGAACTACCCCGACTGCAAAACGACCGAGCCGGTCTCCACGGGGGTGCCGTGCCCGCGTTGCGGGCGCGACATCGTCGAACGATATTCGCGCAAGCGGCGGAAGCCGTTCTACGGCTGCTCCGGGTTCCCCGACTGCAAGTTGGCGCTCAACCTGAAGCCGGTGAACCTCTGTCCCGAGTGCGACGACGGGGTCATGGTGGAGCTGAAGGAGAAACTGGCCTGCAGCAACAAGAGCTGCGGCCACGAGGAGTCGCTGCCCGAATCAGAGGACGAGGCCGACTCAAGCGCCTGACGGGTCGTCGCTCGCTTGCACGGCGAACTCGACGACGGATACAAACGGATCATCATGGCTCGCCACTTCTCCTTTGAGCGGTTCCTGAACGTGCAGAGCGCGTACGCACCGTCGTTCAGCAGCGGTGGCGATCAACTGAGGTTTATCAGCGACATCACAGGGTTACCGCAGGTGTTCCAGATTGACAAACCTGGGACATGGCCCGAGCAGCTGACCTTCGGCCAGGAACGGGTCGGCACCGTCAAGAGCTCGCCCGTTCGGCCTGAGCTCGTTTTCGGCATGGACACCGGCGGCAACGAGCGCCAGCAACTGTTCTATCTGGGCGAGGGCGGCGCGGACATCCGGCCGCTGACGGATCAGCCGGAGGCGATCCATACGTTCGGGGCGTTCTCACCCGACGGCTCACAGATCGCCTACACCGCCAATCGTCGGCATTCGGCCCATTTCGACGTCTTCGTCCAAGCGATCCCCGATGGGGAGCCGACGTCCGTGTGGGAAGCCGAGGGCATGCGCAGCGTCGCGGACTGGTCCCCCGATGGCCGGACGCTTCTCATTGGGAAAGCCCACTCGCTGTTGCATCATGAGCTGTTCTGCCTGGATCTTGATGCGGGGACCCTGGCCCGCTTGACGCCCGAATCGGCCGGGGCACGCTTCACGGGAGCCCACTGGCTTCCGGCCGGCGACACGGTCGTCTGTCTGACGGACTACGAGCATGAGTTCCTGGCACCGGCGACCATCGACGTGACGACGGGCCAGATCCAGCGGCTCGCGGTCACGGAGTGGGACGCGGAGCATCTGGCCGTCTCGCCGGATGGCGCTCGGCTCGCCTACGCGCTCAACGCGGACGGATACTCCGAACTGCACGTTCAGGAGCTGGACACGGACCAACGGTCAACGATAGAAAGCTTGCCATCGGGCATCATCGGCGCCCGTCCCGACGTCGCGCCGTTGACGTTTGCCCCCGATGGCCGGCGCCTGGCGTTCACCTTCACCGGGGCCAAGCACAACCCGGACGTCTGGATGGTCGAAATTGACGGTAGCACCCCCGAACGCGCCACGCGCAGCGCTCGGGCCGGAATTCCTCAGAGCGAGTTCGTCGAGCCCGAGCTGATCCGCTATCCCACGTTCGACGATCGAGCCATTCCTGCCTTCTATTACCCCCCTCGTGAACAAGCCGGGAATTGGCCCGTCGTCGTCTACGTGCACGGCGGTCCGGAGAGCCAATTTCGGCCCGACTTCAATCCCGTGATCCAATATTTCTGCCACCGCGGCTATGGCGTCCTCGCAACCAACGTGCGCGGCTCGACGGGCTATGGGAGATCGTTCTCACATCTGGACGACGTCGAGGCGCGGATGGATGCGGTCGCTGACCTCCGATACGCCGTCGAATGGCTCAAGACCGTCGGCAACGCGGATCCCAATCGCATTGCCGTTATGGGCGGCAGCTACGGCGGGTTCATGGTCTTGGCTGCGGTTACATCCTATCCCGACATATGGGCCGCGGCCGTCGACATCGTCGGCATCGCCAACTTTGTCACGTTCCTCGAGAACACGGGGCCGTGGCGCCGCCATCTCCGCGAGGCCGAATACGGGTCGCTGGAGCACGATCGCGAGCTCCTGGAGGCGATCTCTCCCATCCATCAAGTCGAGCGGATCACGGCGCCGTTGATGGTCATTCATGGCGCCAATGATCCGCGCGTGCCCGTCGGGGAAGCCGAACAGATCGTCGATCAGCTTCAATCGCGACGTCACCCAGTGGAATATCTGCGCTACGAGGACGAAGGGCACGGGCTCGTCAAGTTGGCCAATAAGCTGGATGCTTACCCGCGAGTCGCGGATTTCCTGACACGCCATCTCCAGGGCAATCCGACAACGGCGAGTTGAACGGGGACGGCTTCGGATATCTTGATGCCGGTTGGTTGTCCGCATAGAATACAGCTCTGACGGATTTGCCGGGGTGGCGGAACAGGCAGACGCGAGGGACTTAAAATCCCTTGGGGTTTCCCCGTGCGGGTTCAAGTCCCGCCCCCGGCACCACTTCGTGGATACCGGAGCCGCGACCTCCCTGTTGACCCGACCCAACTCACTTGAAATGGGTCCACGCGCTGTTTATAATTCTCCTCGAGCGTGCGGGGTGGAGCAACAGGAAGCTCGTCGGGCTCATAACCCGGAGGCTGCCGGTTCGAATCCGGCCCCCGCAACCAGGCAGATCGAAAAGGGCCGCGGGTCATCGCGGCCCTTTTTCCATGCGGGCTCTTGCCGACTGCCGTCGAATTTAGCATGATCAAACAGGCTTGCATGGCGACGTTGGAAACGCCCTGTTGTCCTCTCCCTCATGCCATAGACTGATTGAGATCAGCCATGACGGAGCCGCACGAACTGACGATCAACTCGGAAGCTTTGACGAAGTGGTTCGGCGGTCGCCAGGCCGTGCAGAACCTCGATCTGCAAGCCTACTCGGGCGAGATCTTCGGCTTTCTGGGCCCCAATGGCGCGGGCAAGACCACGACGATTCGCATGCTGACGGGATTGCTCAAGCCGACAGGGGGCGAAGCGGCCATCGCTGGGTTCGACGTCGCCACGCAGCCGATCGAGGTCAAGCGCCGCATCGGATACCTCGCCGATCCGCCGTTTCTATACGAGCAGCTGACGGGAGGGGAGTTTCTCGAGTTCATCGCTGAGCTTTACGGCGTCCCGTTCGACGGCGTCAGCGACCGGGCCCAACGTCTGCTGGAGCTGTTGGAGCTGGACACCCGAGTTGGGGAGCTGGTCGAAGGCTACTCGCACGGCATGCGCCAAAAGCTGGCGCTGGTGGGCATGCTGCTGCACGATCCCGAGGTCCTGTTTCTGGACGAGCCGACGGCGGGGCTGGACCCGCGCAGTGCTCGAGCGGTGAAGGATCTGCTCGTTGAACTGGCCCGGCGCGGACGGACGGTCTTTCTGTCGACTCACATCCTGGAGATCGCCCAGCACATGTGCCATCGCGTGGGCATCATCAACGAGGGAGAGCTGATCGCCGTAGGCAGTCTGGCCGAGCTGCGCGAGCAGGCCCGCGCCGGCGAAGCGTCGTTGGAAGACCTCTTTCTGGAGTTGACCGGCGGCGCCGACGTGCGCGAGATCGCCGACGTCCTCGAGGCGAGCTGAGATGCTGGCGTATCTGCTCCGCCACCGGTTCCAGCTCTGGTTGCGAAGGACTTTCCGCAGCGGCGGTCGCTGGCAGGGCCTCATCCTGTTCGTCGTCGTCGCGGCGGTGGCCTATTTGGTATTCCAGGGCTCGTCGTCGCTGTTCGCGGAATTGATCCGTTCCAGCCCCTCGCTTGTGGAACCGCTGCTGTCGCTGATGTTCGGCGGCTTGGTGCTGATCGCACTGCTGTCCGGGTTCAGCCTCATGCTGCATGAGCTGTTCCTGCGTTCCGATCTCGAGCTGCTGTTGGCAGCCCCGGTGTCCCTTCGCACGCTTTTCGGGGTGAAGTTGATCGAAGGCATGGCCGCCGTCGGGGCGTTTGCAGGCCTGCTCGGGATCACCGCGCTGGCCGGCTATGCCCGGGCGTCCGGAGCGCCGTTGGGCGTGGCGCTCACGGGACTCATCGTGCTCGCGGCGCTGCTGATCGCGACCACGGCGCTCGCGATGCTGGCGATCCTGCTCGTGACGCGCGTGGTGCCGCCCGGTCGCGTGCGCGGTGCATTGGCGGCGCTGGGGGCGCTCGCCGGCGCCGGCATCTGGCTGAGCTTCATGCTCGTGAACACCGCATCCGAGTCGGCGTCGCTCGGCACGGCCCTCGGCCCGATGATCGAGAGCTGGCGGGGTGCCATCTGGTCGCCGACGACGTGGGCAGCCGACGCGCTGACGTCCGTGCAGGCCGGTCGCTGGCAGACGTTTGCCCTGGATATCGGCCTCCTTGGGGCGCTGACGCTCGGGTTGACAGCGCTCAGCTACGTCACGTTTGCGCGGACGTTCTATCTGGGCCACGGCCGAGTCCGTGACGTCGGACAGCGCGACATGCCAGACCCGGGGTCGTTGAGCGCCAGTCGTCTCAGTCGAGCGCTCCGGTTTCTGCCCCCGCCCATGCGCGCCGTGGCGATCAAGGACTGGCGCACGCTGCGACGCGATTTGCGGATGCTCAGCCAACTCATCTTTCCGCTGGTCATCACCGGCTTCGTCGTCTTCTCCATAGCCACGAACGAGGGCATGGGCCAGGCGACCGCCCAGCTGTCGGACCAAGCCCTCTATTGGCTCTTTTTGGCTCCCCTGGCGATGCTCACGTGGTTCGTCGTGGGCGAGATCTCCATCTATGCCTTCGGGTGGGAAGGTCAGGCGTTCGCGATCCTGCGCATCGGCCCGATCCGCCCCGGTCGGGTGCTGCTCGCCAAGGGGCTGACCAGCTTCGTTCCGTTGATGACAGTGTTCGGGGCAGGCGCCATCGGGATCGGGATCTGGCAGGGTGTGAGCCCCGTCCATATGATGCTGGGCGTCGCGGGGCTCGCCTGGGTTCTAGCAGGGACGTTGGCGATCGTGACCTCGACGGCGGCGCTGATGACGCGCTTCGACGCGGAGCATCCCC
>JBDGQO010000018.1:0-5274 GCA_042219045.1 Bipolaricaulia bacterium
TGGCAACTGACCGTCTACATCCCCAAGTCGGTGCGCGAGGAGAACCTGCTCGGGCAGCTGGAACGCCTAGCGAGCCAGCGACGGCGGTCGGTCAACTTCCTCGTCGTGGAGGCGATTCGCCGCTACCTCCAGCAGGAGAACTCGGCCCCGTCGTAGGGCGTCGACCCGGTGGTGAGTGTGGCTTATGGGGCGATCGCCCCATCTCCAAGAGGGACGCCAAGGAGGTGAAACCGCTCGACCTACGTGACGGTCGAGCTTCAGGGAATGAGCACGATGGAACAATCGGCTGCCATGAGCTGCGCATCCCCGAACTGCCTGTTATCGGTGATCGACGAAGACCCCAGCCTCTTCTCCGAGCCATGCCTGATGGTCCACACGGACCGATCCCCCGATCAGACGGTCTTTGAGCAAGGGGACCCTGCACACGGCTGGTTTTGGCTTTGTGAAGGTCGAGTTCGGTTGACACGACGGACCACGACCGGCCAACGTCAGATCCTCAGAGATCTCTGTCCCGGGCAGATCTTCGGTATCGAGGCTTTGAACCAGGAGTTGATCTATGACCAGTCCGCTGTGGCGATTGAAGAGAGCCGACTTGTCTCAATTCCAACGCATGGCCTCCCCGGAGCGTTTATAAAATATCCCAAGTTAATGACGACAATCAGTAACTCCATTATCTGTCAAACTGAGGACCTCCAACAGCGATTGAAAGATGTGCTTGCCAACGGAACACGTGAGCGCTTGGCGTCGACGCTCGTTAACTTAATCAAAAGTATTCCTTCGATGTCTGATGAATTTCATAAGATATCGGTTACCAATGACGAACTGGCAGCCATGGTTGGAACCACGCCTCAGACCGTCTCGCGATGTCTCGCGCAGCTCCAAGACCGCGGCTTCATTGAGCGTCGACGTGGAGCGATCGAAGTTCGTAATTTGAATGCCCTTGCTGACTTGACCGATTGACCGAACTTTACGAAGTGGGATCAGCGGGCCGTGCCGTCGTTGTCAGGCTCCGTGGCTGTTCGATGACAACGGCGGCACGCGTGCCGACCGCACGAACCGTGTCAGTTCTCTCAGCGCTTCAGACAGGTCCCGATTGACCACGAGCAGGTCGAACTTGGGCGCCTCGGCCAGTTCGCGTTGGGCCGACTGGAGCCGGCGGTCCAACTCATCCGGGTCTTCCGTGCGACGGTGTCTAAGGCGCCGCCGGAGTTCATCCCACGAGGGTGGCAGCACAAAGACGAAGTGCCCGCTCAGCGACAGCCCGCGAAGTCGCTCACGGATCTGCGCGACCCCTTGAACGTCGATCTCCAGCAACACGTCCCGGCCCTGTCGAGTCGCCTGCCGGACGTCGCTGACGAGCGTGCCGTACAGATGGCGGCCGTGAACCTCGGCCCACTCCAGAAATGCCCCTTCCTCGATCAGCGACTCGAAGCGGTCGCGGGAGATGAAGTGATAGTCGACGCCGTCGCGCTCGTCAATGCGGGGCGGGCGCGTCGTGCAGGAGACGGAGAACTGGAGTTGATCCAGGCGCGTCAGTAGCCCGTTGCGAAGCGTCGTCTTGCCAGTGCCGGCCGGGCCGGCGAGGACAAAGAGCTTCCCCGTTCGGGAGGTTGCCATGGCGGCTCGATCGAGATGAGGGCCAGACGCTACCAGTCCGGCTGTGCGATGGAGCCAACCCCATCCAGGGCGGCCTTGCTGTACAGGCCGACGTCCATGATGCCGCTACTCAATATTTCTCACCTGCTCCCTGAACTGCTCGACCTGGGCTTTCATGTCCACGAGGCGCTGCGCAACGTCGCCGTCCTTGGCTTTGGAGGTCATCGTGTTGATCTCGCGATACATTTCCTGTCCCAGGAAGTCAAGCCGACGTCCCATCGCGCCATTCTCGTCGCGGAGGGCGGCTTCCGCAGCCTGGCGATGGACCTCCAGGCGGTCCAGTTCCTCGGTGATGTCGCCCCGCTCCGCAACGAGCGCGACTTCCTGCTCCAAGCGCCCCGGGTCGAACTCCACGTTCGGCGCGAGCTCCTCCAGCCGGGTCTGCAGCGACTCGCGGTAGCGAGCCTTGAGCTCGGGAACGGCCTCGCGAACTGCTGTCTGATCCCGGCCGAGCGCCTGCAGCATCGATGTCAACTCCTGCCCGAGTGCTGCCCCCTCGCGGGCGCGTTCCCCCTGGACGGCTTCCAGAGCCGACTGGAGCGCTTCGCTGAGGGCCGGCTCGGCGCCCTCGGCGTCGGGCGGCAGCGGCACGAACGCCCCGCCGAAGCGGATCAGATGGTCCAGCGTGACGGGCTCGCCCAGCCCGAGATCCCGCACGAGGGTCTCGAGCGCGTTCCAGTGGTCGCGCGCGGTGTCGTGGTCGAACTGGAGGCCGCGATCGTCCGTCGGCGTCAGCGAGACCCGAACCTCGACACGGCCGCGGTGCAGCGTCGACTCGATCAGGCGTCGAGCGCTCAGCTCGAGCGCGTCGTAATCCTCAAGGCCCTTAACGACGATATCCAAATAACGATGGTTGAGCGTCTTGACGCGGACCCAAGCCGACCATTGCTCGGTTCGGGCCTCGCCTTCGCCGTAGCCGGTCATGCTCGTAACCATGGGAATCGAGAAATGAGTCTAGAACACGACGATCCGAAAGACAAATCGCGACGGGCCGAGCCCGCCGCGATGGCTTGGTGTCTCCTGACCGGCTGTTGGTGGGCACGAGTGCTCGCCCGAATGCTCTCTCGGGACAGCCGATTCCGGGCGGTCTCGACCTCAGAAGTGGAACGCGGCCCCGAAGCTGAGCTCGAGGTTGTTGATCGCGGTGGCCGGATTGCCGTTGTTCACGTGCTTCCAGGGGACGGGAACCGTTCCATAAGTGAGATCGAGGAACAGCCCGAGCGGAGCCACTCGGACCTCCACGCCCAGGCGTGCCAGCAGGGAGAACTGGAAGCCACTGTTGCCGTTGGTCGCGATGGGGATGGTGCTGGCCCCGCTGCCGACGTAAAAGACCACGGGGGGCGGCGTGAACGCGTACAACAGGGACTCCCGAACTGAGATCAACGAGGGATCCAGCCCGAACACCGCGAAGAACGGGAGGCGGACTTCCGTCCGGTGGAACACGTTCTGCGTCAGGTCGCCCTGCGCAAAAAGGTTGACGAACAGGATCGACGTCGCCGTGTTGGCCGGCAGGTTTGCAAAGGGAAAACTGACCGAAATTCCGAACGCTCGGTTGGTAAGCCCTCCCGGGCATTTTGAGGGTTGGGATGGAGGCGGACAGGGTTGCGGGCACTTTGACGGTTGGGATGAAGGCGGACAAGCTTGGTCCGTTTGGGGCTCCTCGACCTCCTGGCCGAAGGCGTCGGTCATGCCGAACGGCAAGCCGATCAACACGGCCGTCAACAACCCGATGGTCAACACACGCTTCATCGTGGTCACTCCTCTGTGCAGATCTGTGCGGAATCGCTTGCCACTTTGTAGGCCATCATACGCTCTGACGGGAGGAACACTGTCTGCGACGGAGGGCATGCTTGTCCGTTCCGCACGGCCATAGATTGCCCTCGGCATGATGCGTCGGCGCATACCGGCAGCGTTTGTCATCTCCAGTACTTGCATTCCCCGGCTGTCTATCCTATAATAGGATTGTAGCTCCTTGAAAAGGTGGGTAATAAGGCCCCGAAAGGGTAAACCGTCCGAAAGGACGGGACGCAAAGCCACGGGCCTACGGGTCGTTGACCTAAGGCAGCCGGGCCGCCGAAGGCCATGTTTTGTGAATGGAAACTCCGTTGGGTAACGCTCAGCCTAATCATCGTCGCACTAGCGGCGGTGCCATTGCTGGGCGAGGACTCCGAAACTGCGCAAGTCGGATGGACGATTGCGAGCTATCAGACGCTCAGCATCGTGGGATCCGACGGCAGCGGCGATGGACAAGTGGAATCCCGATTCGCGGTCCCGGAGCCGAGCGATGCGGACTTGGCACGCGGCCATGTTGAACGCCCCAATGCGGTCCGCCTCAACGCTCGGAGCAATACGGCGTGGGTCATCACCGCACGCGCCGAGTCGGCAAATATGGGCACAAGCGATGACGGAAGCTACACGAAGCCGATTCGCGACTTGCAGGTCCGAGCGGACGGCGGAACGTACACCCCACTCAGCCAGGACAACCAGATCATCGCGAGCGGCGGAGCTGGCAAGACGACCGTCGGTGTCGACTACCGAGTGGCCTTCGATCAGGCCGAGTACCGGCCGGGCGACTATGAGGCGACCGTGGTTTACACCATATCGACGCCGTGAAAGATTTGACATCTTGAACATGATGAAGACGTTGATTCGTCGAGATAAAGCACGACCGAACGGACGCATCGTTACTGACGCAAGGCGTCAAGCTTCCGCCCACGGTGGGCGGAAGATGAACGCAATCTCTTTCACCGGGCACCTACAAGGGCAAACCCGCGGCAACGCGGGGGCGCAAAGTCACAGACCTTTCGGCGGAAGCGACAAAGGCAAACCTGGCGAAAGCCGGGGGCGCAAAGCTCCGGGCCCTAGCGATGTCTCCCTTGCGGAGGACGCGGGCAGCCGGGCTGCCGAAGGTCGCCTGAAGGTGGCTGGACCGCTAGGTGCACCATCTTTAGGAGGTGCCTCAAGTGAAGAGGTTCAATTTGGTAGCAGCGGTGTTGGTCGCCGGGCTTGCGCTCGTCGTGACCGGAGGTCTGACGTTCGCGCAAGACGACAGCGAGGACGCGACGGTCGGCTTCAGCGTCAATTCGTACCTGGAGTTGGACATTACCAATGGCAGCTCCGTTGACCTCGGCACGCTCGACCCGTCGTCACAGACGACGGCGAGTGCGGACGACGCGACGCAGCTGAAGGTCAGCAGCAACACGAGTTGGCAGATCAGCGTGGGCAACAAGCAGGTCTCGAGCCAGCCGAACAACGGCAACCTGTCCTCGAGCCAGCTCAGTGTCAATGTCGGCACGACGTCCGGCACGGGGACAAAGGGCGGCATCCAGGTTGACTACGAGCTGAGCAAGGTTGACACGCTGAGGCCGGGTGACTATCAGATGACAGTCACCTACACGGCGAGCACCCAGTAAAGCGACGATCCGCTGCTCAAACAGATCAACCGGAGGAGCTGCACACTGCAGCTCCTCCGGATTTTCCATGTTCATTGGAGCTCCACCCTGCGGCCGCTTGTTCGAGCCACCAGTCCCACCCGCAGCACCGAGGTATATCGGACCAGAATGCCATTGAAGCGGTTCTGGGTGGATGATATGGTTAGGATGCTCAGGATAAGTGAGA
>JBDGQO010000019.1:0-37612 GCA_042219045.1 Bipolaricaulia bacterium
GCCATGACCTGGCCGACGAGGAAGCCCATCACTTTGTCCTCGCCGCCCTTCAGTTTTTCGACGGCTTCGGGCTGTTCGGCGATGACCTCGTCGACGAGCGCGGCCAGCTCGGCCTCGTCGCCGATCTGCTCCAAGCCCTGCTCTTCGACGATCGACGCTGGGGCTTGCCCCGTCCGAAAAGCGCCTTCGAGGACCTCTTTGCCCGTTTTGCGGTTGATCGTCCCGTCGTCCACGAACCGGATCACCTGGACAAAGTGCTCCGGCGGCAGGCTCAGCTCGCCCGTCTCGCTCTCGTTGACCAGTCTTAACAGCTCCGACATCATCCAGTTGCTGGCCGTCTTCGGATCGACGTCGTGGGCCAACACCGACTGGAAGTAATGGGCGATCTCGGGCTCGTCGCTCAGCACCCCGATGTCGTAGTCGGGCAGGCCCATCTCTTCCCGCCACCGTCGCCGAATCGTCTCGGGCAGCTCGGGCATGCGCTGTTGGAGATCTTGCTTCCAGGCGTCCCCGACGACGACGGGCACGAGGTCGGGATCGGGGAAGTAGCGATAGTCCTCGGCTTCCTCTTTCGTGCGCTGGAGCTGGACCTCGTCGGTTTCGGGGTTCCAGCCGTAGGTCTGCTGGACGACCGTGCCGCCCGATTCGATGACCTCACGCTGGC
The DNA here is from genome assembly GCA_042219045.1 of Bipolaricaulia bacterium. GTDB lineage: Bacteria > Bipolaricaulota > Bipolaricaulia > RBG-16-55-9 > RBG-16-55-9 > CAZMNF01. The sequence continues at coordinate 665 of JBDGQO010000019.1, forward strand.
GCGCGATTTCGACGCCGAGCGCCTCCTCCACCGCGCGGAAGGAGTTCATGTTTTTGATCTCCGTCTTCGTGCCCGTCCCGCCATCGACGGATATGGAGACGTTGGCGTCGCAGCGCAGCTCGCCCTTGGCCATGTCGCCGCGCGCCACGCCGGCATAGCGCAACGTTCGGCGGAGCTCGCGCACGAACTCGGCGGCTTGCTCGGGAGATGCGAGGTCCGGCTCGGTGACGATCTCCATGAGCGGCACGCCGCAGCGATTCAGATCAACAAGGCTCCGGCCCGTGTCGGGATCGTGGACGAGCTTTCCGGCGTCCTCCTCGAGATGGAGCCGCCGGATGCGCACGCGTTTCGACTCCCCGTTCTCAAGCGGGAGATCAAGGAAACCCTCGCGGGCGATCGGCTCGTCGTATTGCGAGATCTGATACCCCTTCGGCAGGTCGGGGTAGAAGTAGTTTTTCCGATCGAACTTCGAACGTTCGGGAATCTCGCCGTGCAGCGCCAGGGCGGCCGTAAGCGCCTGCTCGATGGCGTAACGGTTCAACACGGGCAGCGCGCCCGGCATGCCCAGGCAGACGGGACAACAGTGCGTGTTCGGCTCGGCGCCGAAGTAGTCCGCGCTACACCCGCAGAAGAGCTTGGATCGGGTCGTCGGCCTGGCGTGGACTTCGAGGCCGATCACAGGCGTCATGAGCGACGACCACCTTCTTTCTGCGCCCCGCGGTCAGCCGGCCATCGCGGGCATCAGGCATCCGACGGCGGCACGTCGAAGTCATGGTAGGGCTTGCCCTCGACTTGGGCGATCAAGTGGAGCGCCGCCGCCGCGCCGTCGCCGGCAGAAATGATCGCCTGCGACTGGTTTCTTGACGTCCAGCCGACGGCGTAGAGGTTGTCGATCGACGTCTCGCCGTTGTGGCCGACCTTGGCCTCCTTGCCTTCCATCTCGACGCCGAGGTTTTTCAGGAGGTCATTGTTAAGACCCGTGGCGACCACGAGGTAGGGAGCGCTCTCGCTTGCGCCGCCCTCGGTCTCGACGGTGAATCCGGCCTCGGCCACGGCAGCGCTGGTAATCTTTTCCTTGCGAATCTCCGTGCCGTATTCTTCGACCTGTTCGCGGGCGACGTTCAGGAAGTCCGAGCCGTGCATCTCTTGGATGCCCAGGTAGTTCCACAGATAGGCGCTGTGCATTTTGGAGTCGTCGGTGTCGTAGACGACGGTGTCCAGGCCGTACTTGGACGTGAAGAGCGCGGCGCTGTAGCCGGCCGGACCGCCGCCGACGATGATGACATCGGCCATCGTGCGTCCTCCTTTTTGGGAGCAAGGGTCACCGGCCGAGCATTATAGGCGGGCGTGCGAGATGGGGCAACGTGGATCGGGCGAGGCACGGGCCCTTGACAGGTCGATCGTCCGAGTGTTATCGTCCTTCCTAGAAATCGGACTAAATTTGTCTGATTTAAGCCCGATCACGAAGGAGCGGATATGGCGTTTATCATTGCCGACCCGTGCATTGGCACCAAGTCAAGCGAATGCGTCCAGGTTTGCCCCGTGGATTGTATCCATCCGCGTCCCGACGAAGATGGGTTCGAGGAGGCCGACCAACTGTTCATCGATCCGGAAACCTGCATCAACTGCGCCGCGTGTGCGGCGGTCTGCCCTGTTGAGGCAATCTATCCCGAGGAGGACCTGCCCGAGCAATGGCGTCACTACATCGAGATCAACGCTCAACATTACGAGTCCTCCTGATCGGCCATCGACAGGACAGGACGGTTCGCTGACCGCTGGAGCCCCACCAACGCACGAACCGTCCAGCTCAAACGGACAAAACCACCAAGCGGAAAAGGAGTGAGGAGCCTTTGATCACGGTGACGGAACGGGCCGCCGCCAAGCTGGATGAGGCGATGGGCCAACAGCCAGAATCCGTCTACGGGATCCGCCTCGAGGCCGAGACGTCCGGGGGATGCGGCCCAGGCTGTGGGTGCAGCAGCGTGACGTATCAGATGTATCCGGACACGTCCCAGCCCGAAGCAACGGACACGGTCGTGGACCAGACCCAGACCCCCCTGCTGATCTCGGAAGAGAGCCGGCCGGTTCTAGAGGGCGCCACCATCGACTTCGTCGAGGACGAATCGGCCGGTCCCAGCTTTACGCTGTTGCCCGACTCGACGGCGGAGGCCAGCTCGGGCGAGTGCGGGTGCGATGGCGACTGTGACTGTGATGGCGACTGCGGGTGCTCCTGATCTCGCCCCCACCCCGCATCGTGCCTTGTGGGCGCAACGCCCCGCTCGTTGACAAAATCAGACCGTTCTGGTAAGCTTTTTGGCGTTCACAACGCATCCAGGACTCAGATTCCATGCGACGTTTCGCGACTGAAAGGGGCGGAGTTTCCACATGAGTGATCAGCTGGTCATTCGCAACCTGCATGCCAACGTCGAGGGCAACGAGATCATCAAGGGCCTCGACCTGACCATCACCAAGGGCGAGGTCCACGCGATCATGGGCCCGAACGGCTCCGGCAAGAGCACGCTAGCCTACGCCCTCATGGGCCATCCCAATTACGAGGTCACCGAGGGCGAAGTGACGTTCAAGGGCGAGGACGTGCTCGACATGGAGCCCGACGAGCGGGCCCGACTCGGCATGTTCTTGGCGTTCCAGTACCCGTTCGAGATCAGCGGCGTGCCCATGTCACGCTTCATCCTCCAGTCGATCAAGGCCCAGCAGGCCGACGACGAGGAGGACGACGAGGGCGGCAACGGTCAGAACAAGATGCCCTTTGGCCAATTCCGCAAGATGATGAACGAGAATCTGGAGAAACTGGGCATCGATGAGTCCTTCGCCAAGCGCTACCTGAACGAGGGCTTCTCCGGCGGCGAGAAAAAGCGCGCGGAGATCCTGCAAATGCTCATGCTCAAGCCGGAGATCGCCATCCTGGACGAGACGGACTCCGGCCTCGATATCGACTCAGTGCGCATCGTCGCCGAGGCCGTCAACAGCATGCGCGGGCCCGAGTTCTCCTGCTTGGCGATCACCCACTATCAGCGCATTCTCAACTACCTGCGCCCCGATCACGTCCACGTCATGCTCGGGGGCAAGATCGTCAAGAGCGGCGACGAAAACCTCGCAAACGAGCTCGAAGAGACCGGTTACGAGGCGCTCGCCAAGGAGGCGGGCGTAGCCTTCACGCCGCAACAGGAAGAGGAGGGTTGACCTCATGGCCGACGAGCGCCACTTGGGCGAGAAGCGACACGGCGAGGCCGCGGTCGCGGACAAGCCGGAAAAGCCCACATTTGAGCGCAACTACGAGAAATACAACTTCGCGTACTCGACCGAGAACTACAGCTACATCGGCGAGCCGGGCCTCAACCGACAGACGGTCGAAGACATTTCCCGCGACAAGGGCGAGCCGGAGTGGATGACCCAGTACCGGCTCGAGGCCTACGACATCTTTTGCCAGAAGCCGCTGCCCATGTGGGGCGGCGACCTGACGAACCTCAACTTCAACGACATCACCTACTACGCGCGGGCGACTGACACCGTCGCCAACAGCTGGGACGACGTGCCGGCCGAGATCAAGGAGACCTACGATCGGCTCGGCATCCCGGAGGCCGAGAAGAAGCACCTGGCGGGCGTCGGCGCCCAGTACGACTCCGACATGGTCTATCATAGCCTGAGGGAGGACCTGGAGGAGCAGGGCGTCGTCTTCCTCGGCATGGACCAGGGCCTCGAGCAATACCCCGAGCTCGTCAAAGAATACTTCGGCACGGTCATTCCGAAGGAGGACAACAAGTTCGCCGCCCTGAACAGCGCCGTCTGGAGCGGCGGCTCGTTCATCTACGTCCCGAAGGGCGTGGAGGTCGACATTCCGCTCCAGGCGTATTTCCGCATCAACGCCGCCAACATGGGCCAGTTCGAGCGGACGCTCATCATCGCCGACGAGGGCGCCAAGGTCCACTACATCGAGGGCTGCACCGCCCCCGTCTACTCCAAGGAGTCGCTCCACTCCGCCATCGTCGAGCTGGTGGCGCTGCCGGGCTCGCACCTGCGCTACACGACGCTGCAGAACTGGTCCGACGACGTCTACAACCTTGTCACCAAGCGGGCCGTGGCCCATCGCGACGCCACCGTCGAGTGGGTCGACGCCAACCTCGGCTCCCGGGTCACCATGAAGTACCCGTCGATCTACATGTTGGGCGAGGGCGCCAAGGCCGACATCCTCTCGGTCGCCTACGCCGGCGCCAACCAGCACCAGGACACCGGCGGCAAGGTGATCCACGCCGCGCCCCACACCACCAGCACGATCACGAGCAAGTCCGTCAGCAAGGACGGCGGCCACGCGGGCTATCGCGGCCAGCTCAAGGTGACCAAGGGTGCCAAGAAGGCCAAATCCAGCGTCCTCTGCGACGCGTTGCTGTTGGACGAGCATTCCCGCTCGGACACGTATCCGTACAACGAGATCGACGAGGACGACGTCACCATCGGCCACGAGGCCACGGTCGGCAAGGTCGGCGAGGACCAGATCTTCTATCTGCAGAGCCGCGGCCTGTCCGAATCCGAGGCCATTGCCATGATCGTCCTCGGCTTCATGGAGCCGTTTACGAAGACGTTGCCCATGGAGTACGCGCTGGAGTTCAATCGCCTCATCCAGCTCGAGATGGAAGGCTCCGTCGGTTAAACAACCTCACGGCAACAACCGCGAAGGGGCGAGCCTCCGCGTTCGCCCCTTCGCAAGCCTTCAACCGACCGCAAGTTGAATGATATTTGCCAAGCAGAAGGGATTTGACGATGGCTGATTCGCATACCACCGAACGACCGATTTCGCGCGAGCTGATCGACAAACTCTCCCAAGGTCGCAACGAGCCGGAGTGGCTCACCAAGTGGCGCGAGCACAACTGGACCTCGTACAAGCAATTGCCCATGCCCAGCTCACGCTACACGAGCATCCGCGGGCTCGACCTGGAGACGATCCATCCCGTCATGGACGACGAGGAGACGCCCGAGATTCCGGACGAGTTCCAGTCGTTCACCGAGTTGGGCGAGGCTGCCGGGCTGATCATCGACGTCGACGGGCACGTCGTCCACACGGAGGTGCCCGACGTCCTGGCGAAGCAGGGCGTGGTCTTTACCGACATGGCCACGGCGATCGACGAGCACCCGGACCTGGTGCAGACCTACGTCGAACGGCTCGGCGCGCCGAGCGACCGGCTCGTGGCGCTGCAGCGAGCGCTCTTCCGAGGCGGGCCCTTTGTGTATATCCCGGAGGGCGTCGAGCTGGAGCAGCCGCTGAGGGTCGTTCGGCTCTTGACCAAGCCCGGTGCTGGGTTGTTCACCCAGGGGATCGCCGTCGCCGAGCCGCACAGCAAGGCGACCTACATCGAAGAGCTCTATTCCCCGGGCGAGCCCTTTGAGCAGCCGGCGCTGGAGGGCAACACGACGCTCGTGCACGTCGGCCAGGGCGCGGAGCTCAACTACGCCAGCGTGCAGAACTGGAACCCGCAAGTGTTCAGCGTGGGCCGACGACGCGGCATCGTGGAACAGGACGGCCATCTGCGCTGGACGCTCGGCTGGCTCGGCGGCCGCACCGTCATGAACCACCTGGAAAGCGAGATGAACGGGCCCGGCGCCGACATCCGCGACATCCAGGTGTTCTTCACCAGCGGCAAGCAGCACTTCGACCTGACGTCGAACCTCCAGCACCGCGAGTCCCACACCAACGGCGAAGTGACCGTCAAGGGCATCCTCCGGGACCAGTCCCGTGCGGTCTTCTGGGGACTGATCAAGATCTTCCCCGGCGCCCAGCAGGCGAACGCCTATCAGAGCGAGCGGTCCATGCTCATGGACGACGGCCCGCGCTCCAACGCGATCCCGTCGCTGGAGATCGAGGCCGACGACGTCCGCTGCACCCACGCCGCCTCGGCCAGCCAGATCGACGAAGAACAGATCTTCTACCTGAAAAGCCGCGGCCTGACGGAAGACGAGGCCCGACGGACCATCGTCGACGGCTTCTTCGAGCCGACGGTCGCCCAGATTCCGCTTCCGCTCGTGCAGGAGCGCCTGCGTGGGCTCATCGAGCGGAAATGGCGCGGTCGGATCTGATTATCTAGAATAGGCGCGGGTGGTTCACGCATGATGGACGACGTCAGCATGGAGATCCTGCTCGATCACTACAAGGACCCGCGCAACTTCGGCGAACTCGACGCCCCCGACATCGAACACGAGGAGGGCAACCCCTCCTGCGGCGATCAGATCAAGATCGAGATCCAGCTGGCGACCGACGACGACACGATCGACGACATCCGATTTACCGGCAAGGGATGCGCGGTGAGCCAAGCGGCTGCGTCCATGCTTACCGAGGAGCTGAAGGGCGAGTCGGTCGAGCGCGCCCGCGAGATGGGCAAGCGCGAGATGCTGGAATTGTTGGGCATCGAGATCAACCCGATGCGGCTGAAGTGCGCGCTGCTTGCGCTCAAGATCACCCGCGCCGGGGCGTTCGGCATGGAGGAATGGCCCAACGGCGACGACGAGGAACTGGCTTGACGGATTTGCAACGACTGACGCTGTGGAAGGTGATGACGCATGAGCCGGAGATGGATAACCGTAGCCGAGGAGAATGAACTCCAGCCGGGCGAGTACAAGTCCGTGGAAATCGAGGACCAAGTGGTCGCCGTGTTCAACGTGGAGGGCGAGTTCTACGCCACCGACGACGTCTGCACGCACGACGGCGGCATCTTGACCGGCGGCGAGCTCGAGGGGAAGATCATCACTTGTCCCCGGCACGGCGCCAAGTTCGACGTCACCTCGGGCGAAGTCCGGCAGATGCCGGCGTTCGAGCCGATCTCGACCTACGAGACCCGCGTGGAGGACGGCGACGTCCAGGTGCTGTTCGAATCCTAACGGCAACAGCACGGGCACAACGCCACGACAGCAGCACGGACTGAGTTGGCGAACGGTGCGTGCCTTGGCAGCAGTCTCTGAAGAAGGGGTTCCATTATGACCCAGGCACAGGCCCCCGAGACCGCTCGACGGATCGATCCCCAGACGATCCGTCGCGACTTCCCGATCTTCGAGCGGACCGTCCACGACAAGCCGCTGATCTATCTCGACAACGCCGCCACCACCCAACGCCCGCAGCCCGTTATCGACGCCGTCCGGCACTCCTACGAGCGCCAGAACGCCAACGTCCACCGCGCCGTGCACACGCTCAGCTACGAGGCGAGCGTGGCGTTTGAGAACGCCCACAAGAAAGTGGCCCGCTTCGTCAACGCCGACAGCTGGCGCGAGATCGTCTTCACGCGCAACGCCACCGAGGGGCTCAACCTCGTCGCGTTCGCCTGGGGCATGGCCAATCTCAACGAGGGCGACGAGATCGTCCTCACGCTCATGGAGCACCACTCCGACATCGTCCCCTGGCAGATGCTGCGCGATCATAAGGGCGTCAACCTGACGTTCGTCGATGTCGACGAGAACGGCCGCCTCGAGATGGAGGAGTTCAAGGACGCCCTGAACGAGAACGTCAAGCTCGTCGGCCTCATCCAGGCCTCCAACGTCCTGGGGACGATCAACCCCGTTGCTGACATGGTCGAGATGGCCCACGACGTCGGCGCGGTCGCGGTCGTCGACGCTGCCCAGTCCGCCCCCCACATTCCCGTCGACATCCAAGACCTGGGCTGCGACTTCCTGGCCGCCTCGGGCCACAAGATGCTCGGTCCGAGCGGCACCGGCTTCCTCTACGGTCGCAGGCAGCTCTTGGAGGAGATGCAGCCGTTCCTGCGCGGCGGCGACATGATCGCGACGGTCACCACGGAGGGCTCCACCTGGAACGAGCTGCCGTGGAAGTTCGAGGCCGGCACGCCCGATGTGGGCGGCGGGATCGGCCTCGGCGAGGCGGCCGACTATCTGCTCGAGCTCGGCCTGGACAACGTCTACGCCCACGAGCAACAGCTCATCGAGTATGCCTTGGACAAGATGCTGGCGCTCGACGGCGTGACGGTCTACGGGCCGCACGACAGCGACGACCGATTGGCAGTCATCTCCTTCAACGTCGACGGGGTCCATCCGCACGATCTGGCCAGCATTCTCGACGGGCAGGGCATCGCCGTGCGCTCGGGCCACCACTGCGCCCAACCGCTCATGGCCCGCCTCGGCATGGACAACACGGCCCGCGCCAGCTTCTACATCTACAACGATCATGACGAAGTCGATAGATTGATCGACGGCGTCCGGAAGGCGAAGCAGCTCTTCCAAGTCTGAGGCCAGATAGACGAAGGGCGGAGGCCCCGTCAACGGACAAATCGCGCTCGTGGCCATCCTGACCGAGAATGTGTCCCGACTGACCGAGTTCTATCGCGACGTGCTGGGCTTCGAAGTAAGGTGAACCTCGGCGGCTACGTGGAGTTTGCGAGCGAGGGCGTGCGGCTCTCGCTCTGCGAGCGCGCCACAATGGCAGAGGTTACCGGCCACGACAGCGATGACGAGACGCCGCAGGGGGCACACCTCCGAGTTGGCGTTCCCCACCAAGACTCCCGAGGCGGTCGACCGCGTCCATGAGGAGATCGTTAATAAGGGCGCGACGCCGATCCAGGGTTCGCCGATATGCCCTGGAACCGACGGACGGCGTTCTTCGCCGATCCGGATGGGAACGTTCATGAGCTGTTCGCCGACCTTGCCCCAGAACCATAGGGCCACTCACCGCATACGTCGACCGCAACGGGCCAGTGCCGATTGATATAGTCCTCGGAGCTATTCGGCATCAACTGGCCACGCCGTCACCCGGCCTGCCTCATCCGCGATGCCGCGTCCGGCGGCATCAATGATGTCCCAGTCGTCGAACTGCTTGCCGGGCCGATCCTGGTTGAAGATGACGGTGTAGCCGGCCATCGCGCGCGGGTGCTTCTCGGTGGCGAGCATGCGGTCGAGGGTGACCTCCACGCGCAGCCGATCGTCGGAGAGCAACTCGCTCGGCACGGTGTAGCTGAATTTGACAAAACCCTCATCCGGGTAAGATCGCCCATGGATCTCGTGGACCTGGTCTTCGAGCCGATCCACAGGAGCCGGAAACTCGACCTGACCGGACAGCTCGCACGACGACTTCGACGCAAAACAGCGTTCCGCGTCGATCGTCAGTCGCCCCTTGACCGAATTCTCGTCTTGGTTGACCTCGCGATGGCTCCGATATTCCCATGTGCCGACGAGGTCCATGCCCTCCGACGTCGCCGCTGGATTGTCGGATCCGTTATTCGACGGCGTCTCGCTGAAATAGCCACTGCAGCCGGTCAGCATCACGCCTAGACCGAGGATCAATGCCACTGACCATAGCGCCTCCTTTCGGAGCTCGATGATTCCGCGATCCCGCAAGGGTCCATGAGGCTAAGCCTGTTGGCCACTATCGCACAAACGACATCGGCTGGATCAAACATGGACTGTATGGCGAGAGCCCCTTATTCCCAGCGGAACAGCCGCGCCGACAGCGTCGCAAACAGGCCGAACATCCCGACCAGCACGGCGAGATCGAGCCAACTGGCCAGCAGCGGGGTGCCGACGAAGACGTCTTGGAGCAGCTCAACCACGTAGGTCACCGGCACGATAAGCGAAATGGCTCGCATGAACGGCGGAATGATGCCGGGATCGAAGAGCGTCCCCGCCAAGGGAATGATCGCGAAGGGAAGCATGGAGAAAAACAGCGTGGAGCAGACGGCATAGGTGATGCGACTGGTCTGGAACAGGCTGCCCACGAGAAAGCCCAGGGCGAACAGCCCGAGTGCCCCGACGGTGAAGGCCGCAAACACCTCGATCATCGGCCCGGCCAGGCGAAGATTGAAGAAGAGCTTCGACACGCCCAGGATCATCGCCGTGCTGATGAGCGTCATGAGATACGCCACGAAGACGAGCGCGGCCAACACGACCGTCGGCCGCAGCGGCGTCGCCTCAAAGCGTCGCAGGATGCCGCGCTCCCGGTAGCTCGCCAACAGCCCGCCGATGGTGAACAGCCCGTTGTTCATGATGCCGATCCCGATGAACGCCGGCACCATGAGATCCACCAAGCCGAACTTCCCCTCCACAAGGGTTGGATCGTTCTGCGCGATGGCCCCGACGATGAAGAGCAGCATGGGCCAGAAGATGAAGGTGAAGAAGATCGCCATCCACTCGCGGATGAACAGCTTCACCTCGATCCAAGTCAAATGGATAAAGCCGCGCAACCAGCCCGTCATTCGCGCATCTCCCGCCCCGTCAGCGCCAGGAAGACGTCCTCCAACGACGACCGTTCCACGTGCAGGTCCCGCAGCCGCCAGCCGTTCTTGTCTGCCTGGCGCAGCAGCTGGCGCAGCACCGACGTGACCGAGTCCGGCTCGCTGTAGAGCACGGCCCGGCCGTCCAGGTGCTCCACGCGGCGGACATCGGCGATCTCCTCCAGGCCCGTCAAGGCGTTCGGGTCGGTCAGCGTGATGAACACGCGCGTGTCACCGCCGACCTGGGCGACGAGCGTCTCGGGGGCGTCGAGCGCCAGGATCTTTCCATGGTCCAGGATGGCGACGCGGTCACAGAGCACTTCGGCCTCTTCCATGTAGTGCGTCGTCAAAAAGACCGTCGTCCCCTGCTCGCGGATCCGCTCGATCAGCTCCCACATGGCGCGCCGGGCCTGCGGGTCGAGCCCCGTGGTCAGCTCGTCGAGAAAGACGATATCGGGATCGTGGATGATCGCCAGCGCGATGTGGAGGCGCTGCTTCTGTCCACCGGAGAGGTTGGCGTAGTAGCTGTCCATCTTGTCGCTGAGCCCGAGCGGGCCGACAAGCGCCTCCCAATCGTCGGCGTAGGGACTGCCATGGCGGTAGAAGCTGGCGAACAGCTCCAGGGCCTCGCGGACGCGCATGCGCTCGTAAAGCGCCGTCGTCTGGAGTTGGACGCCGATTTGCTCGCGCAGTTCGTACCGCTGAGTGGCCGGATCCAGTCCCAACACGCGCAGCATCCCATCGCTCGGCTCGCGCAGCCCTTCGAGGCACTCGATCGTGGTCGTCTTCCCGGCCCCGTTCGGCCCGAGCATCCCGAAGATCTCGCCTCGTTCGACGTCGAAGCTGACGCCGTCGACGGCGCGAAGCCCGGGATAGTCCTTGATGAGGTCCTCGACGTAGATGGCCTTCATGGCAACGTCCCTTCGGCGGGCCCGTTCCATTATGGCCACCACAGCCGGTCTCGCAACTCGAACTGACCCGGTGATTCAGTCAACGGGCGAATCCCCGGACGCATAGACCTCGGCGCCGTCCTGCCAGGCGACCGGGTCCTCCCGAGGTTCGATGTGGATGGTGATGCTGGCTTCGCCCAATTGCCTGCGAATGTCGGCCTCGATCTCCTCGCACAGATCGTGGGTCCGTTGGACGCTGCGCTCGCCCGGCACGAGCAGGTGGAAGTCGATGAACCGCTGGGCGCCGGAGCGTCGCGTGCGGAGGCGATGATACGTCGCGCCGCGCTCGGCGTAGTCGGCCAATATGGCCTCAATCCGCTGCACTTCGTCGTCCGGCAGCGTGTAGTCCATGAGCCCGTGCGTGGACCGCCGCACGAGGCGGGTGCCGGAGACGACGATGTTGATGGCCACCAGAAACGCGATCGCGGGATCGAGCCAGGCCCAGTCGGTGAGCCAGACGGCCACCAAACCGCCGACGACGCCGCCCGTGGTCCAGACGTCGGTCAACAGATGCTTCGCGTGGGCCTCCAGCGTGATCGACTCCTGGCGCCGCGCCACGCGCAACAGCACCCGGGCGACGCCGAAGTTGGCCACGGCGGCGCCCGCGGCGATCCCCAACCCCAACGGAAGCGCATCCAGCCCAGCCGGGTTCCAGATGCGCTGCCAGGCTTCCACCGAGATGCCGACGGCGGCGGCCAGGATGAGCACGCCTTCCACGCCGCTGGAGAAGTATTCCGCCTTCTCGTGGCCATAGGGATGGGTCGCGTCGGCGGGCCGGGCCGCGACCTCGAGCGCCACAAACGCCATAATTGCGGTCAAGAGGTTGATCAGCGACTCCGCCGCATCGGATAAAATGGCGACCGATCCGGTGACGAGAAACGCCCAGAACTTCAAGCCGAGCGTGATCAGCGCCGCGCCGATGGGCAACGCCATGACGCGGCGGCGTCGCGACGTGTGCATAGCCGCCCTCGTCGTAGGGGATTGCGCGCCACAAGTCAAGATTGCAGGCGGCTCCGGCGTCGTCTATAGTGGCCGGGTTGATTGTCATGAATATGAGCGATGTGAGCATTCGAGACCTGAGCGAGAAGTTGGCTGAAACGACGGTGACGCCCGGAGCCGGGAGCGCGTCGGCGCTGTCGGCGTCGGTGGCTGCGTCCCTGGTGACCATGGTCGCCCGCATCACGGCCGAAAAGCGCCACGAACAGGACCCCGACCGGGCGTCGTTCATGGCCGACATTGCCGAGGAAGCGGACCAGCTGCGCCAGGAGCTCCTCGAACTGGCCGACCGCGACAGCGAGGCCTACGACCAGGTGGTGGCGGCCTGGCAGATGCCCAAGGACACGGAAGACGCCGAACATGAGCGCCACGACGCCTTACAGGCAGCCTACAAGACGGCCACGGAGATCCCCCATCGCATCGCCCAGGTCTGTTCCAAGGTGCTGGAGCTGGCCGAGCGGGCCGTGCAGCGCGGCATTCGGGCGGGACTGAGCGACGCCGCCACCGCGGCGGAGCTGGCGGAAGCGTCGCTGCATTCCGCGCTGTTGGTGATGGACATCAACCTGAAGTCGGTCGAGGACGAGCGCTACCGCCACGTCTACCACAACAAGGTCGTCCACCTCGGCAAGCAGGCCCGCGAGCGCAAGGACGCCGTCCTCGCTATCGCCGAGGACTGGATTCGGCCCGAGTAGCCTCTCCACGCTGATGGCCTCGGCGGCATCCCAGCACGCCTCCTATCTCGACGTCGCCACCGAAGCCGCCCGCGGTGCGGGGGCTCTGGCCCGGTCGCGCGTCGCTGGTGACACGGACTATGCCTTGAAGGGCAGCCGCCACGACCTCGTCACCGAGGTCGATCACTTGGCCGAGGCGCGCATCGTCCAGCACATCTCGACGGCCTTTCCCGATCACGGCGTCCTCTCCGAGGAGCGCGAGCCCCATCAGCTCGATGCCCGTTTCCGCTGGGTGATCGATCCCATCGACGGCACGAGCAACTTTGCCCACGGCATCCCGTTCTTCTCCGTGTCGATCGCGCTCGAGGACGAGGGAGAGTTGGCCTTGGGCGCGCTCTACGACCCGATGCGCGACGAGCTCTTCACGGCCGAGGCCGGGCGGGGCGCTTACCTGAACGGCCGGCCGATCCGTGCGTCCGCAGTGGACCGACCGGAGCGCGCCGTGCTCGCCACGGGGTTTCCGCACGATCCCGAGCTACGCCGGGCCAACATGCGCAACTTCGAGCGCTTCGTCCCCCTCGCCCAAGGCCTCCGGCGCCTGGGCTCGGCGGCGCTGGCGCTGGCGTACGTGGCTGCCGGCCGCATCGACGGCTACTGGGATCTCGACCTGAGCCGCTGGGACCTGGCCGCGGGCACGTTGCTGGTCCACGAAGCCGGGGGCCAGGTGACCAACAGTCGAGGAGGCCCTCTGGCGACCGACGAGGGCGACGTCATCGCCGCCAACGGCCATCTGAACGAGGCGATCTTGACGCATCTCCAAGGGGGTTGAGCAATGGCGTCGATACGCATCCGAGATATTCCCCAGCACCTGGACGTGCCGATCGAGCTGCACGGCTGGCTGCACAATCGCCGCTCCAGCGGCGGCATCCAGTTCCTCATGGTCCGGGACGGCAGCGGCGTCATCCAGAGCGTCGTCAAAGCCGAGAACGAATCGGCGTTCGAGACGGCCGAAGCGCTGACCCAGGAGTCGGCGATCGTCGTCCGCGGCACGGCCAAGGAGGACCATCGCGCCCCGACGGGCTACGAGCTGGCTGTCGACGAACTAGAGCTCGTCCATCAAGCCCAGGATTATCCCATCACGCCCAAGGAGCACGGCGTCGGCTTCCTCATGGACCACCGGCACCTGTGGCTGCGCTCCTACTATCAAGCCCCCGTCTTGCGCATCCGCCACGAGGTCCTGCGAGCCGTTCGCGATTACTTTGATGAGCTCGGCTTCATCGCCACGGAGACCCCGATCTTGACGTCAACGTCGGTCGAGGGGACGACGGAGCTGTTCGAGGTCGGCTACTTCGACGACACGGCGTATCTGTCGCAAAGCGGTCAGCTCTATTTGGAAGCCACGGCGATGGCGTTCGGCGACGTCTACTGGGTCGGGCCGACGTTCCGCGCGGAGCGCTCCAAGACCCGGAAGCACTTGACGGAGTTCTGGATGGCCGAGGCGGAGATGGCCTTCTGTGACCACGCGTGCAACCTCGACTATCAAGAAGGCCTGATCCGCTTTGTCATCGAGCGGGTGTTGGAGCGGAACGCGTCGGAGTTGGCACGCTTAGGGCGGGATACGACCCCGTTGGAGCGGGCGCTGGAGGAGCCGTTCGCGCGGGTCACCTACGACGAGTCCATTGACATTCTCCGTTCCGAGGGTCATGAGATCGACTGGGGCGAGGACTACGGGGCCCCCGACGAGGAAGCGCTGGCGGCCCACTTCGGCAAGCCCGTCTTCGTGGAAAAGTTCCCCGCGCAGATGAAGGCGTTCTACATGGAGCCGGACCCGTCGAATCCCGACGTCGTCATGGCGGCCGACCTGCTGGCCCCCGAGGGCTACGGGGAGATCATCGGCGGCAGCCAGCGCATCGACAATGAAGATCTGCTCGTGCACAAGCTCGAGGAGTTCGGCCTGCCGCGCGAGCCGTACGAATGGTACATTGATCTCAGAAAATACGGCTCCGTACCCCACTCGGGCTTCGGCATGGGCGTGGAACGCCTGGTTTCCTGGATGGCCGGGGCGGATCATCTGCGCGAGTGCATCCCGTTCCCCCGCATGCTCTATCGCCTGACGCCGTGAGCGTCCGCTACCGACCCGGCCGAGCTTCGACCGTCCCGACGGGGTTGGATGATTGCTCAGTGGAGACGAATCCGTCAGCTTCCTTGCGCTCAAGACCCGTCGGCCTGCGCCGACGGCGACGGTTGCACTGGAAGTGCACACTCTCTAGCATTCCTCGTTCCCATGGTCCGCCGACATCGAAGATCGGCACATCGCGGCGCCCCCGCGTCGGGGGCCATTCCTCGGCGTTGATGCAACATGCCCCGATCGACGCGCCAACGGAACGTCTTCATTCTCGGCTACAACGAGGCCGACGTGGCACGGCTCCAACGCCTGCCCCATGCGGAAACGTGGGGGTTCCATCCCGCGCTGCATCTCGACGAGATGCGCGGTGTGGAGACGTTCGCGGTCGACGAGCTCATCGAGCGCGCAGCGGACCGCATGGCGGCTGTGACGGGCGGTCCAGATGGGATCGTCGCGTTCTTCGACTTCCCCGCCACGACGATGCTGCCCATTCTGGCTGAGCGATTCGGGCTGCCGGGTCCCGACCTGACAAGCGTGCTCAAGTGCGAACACAAGTACTGGAGTCGCCGCGAACAGCGACAGGCCATCCCCGATCATACGCCGCAGTTCAGGCCGTTCGATCCTTGTGCGGCCCAGTCGCAGCCGACGCTGCCGCTGGAACCGCCCTTCTGGATCAAGCCGATCAAGTCCTTCCGCTCATATCTCGGCTTCTTGGTCAACGACGAGCTCGAGTTCCGGCGCTACGCGGCCGAGATGTGCGAGCACCTCGTCTACGTCGTCGAACCGTTCGTCCACATCCTCCGGAACTTCCACATGCCGGACGATATCGCCCACATGCGCGAGTCGTGCCTTGCGGAGAGCCTCATCGGCGGCGCCCAGTGCACCGCTGAGGGCTACGTCGACGATCGGGATGTCGTCGTCTACGGCGTCGTCGACTCGGTGCGCGAGCCGAACCGCTCCTCGTTCCAGCGCTTCGAGTACCCCTCGTCGCTGCCCACGGACGTCCAGCACCGCATGGCCGAGATCGCCCGCCGGCTGGTGCAACGGATCGGCTTGAGGCAGAGCTGCTTCAACGCCGAGTTCTTCTGGAATCCGAACACGGACCAGATCTGGCTGTTGGAGATCAACCCGCGTCCGTCCCAGTCGCATGCCGCGTTGTTCGAGCGCGTCCATGGCGCCTCGCACCAACGGCACATGCTCGATCTCGCCGTGGGGCACCGCCCCACGGACCTGCCGAACGCCGGCCGGTTCAAGCGGGCGGCGAAGTGCTTTATTCGGGTCTATCAGAGCGGGCGCGTGCGCCGAGTGCCCAGCGACGAGGAGATCGAGCGCCTTCAGGCAGAACTGCCCGGCACGTCCGTCGAGATCCACGTTGCGCCGGGCCAGCACCTGGACGAGTTGACCGACCAGGACAGCTACAGCTATGAGGTCGGCTATCTCGTCGTCGGCGCCGACGACGAAGCCGACCTCCTCGAGACATACGAGACCGCCCTAGAACGACTGACGTTCGAGATCGAGCGCAGCGACCGCAGCCTCGACCTGCCCGCCTCGTCCTGAGCGCTGAGGAGGGCCACCGAACGCTTGCCAGAGGAGGCCGAATCGATGCAGATCAAGACCGAGTTCCCTCGCCCCGTCCGCGAGATCGAAAACACCTGGATTCCGATGGCCGACGGGACCCGTCTCGCGGCCTCGATCTGGCTGCCGGAAGACGCAGAGGAACATCCCGTCCCGGCGATCCTCGAATACATCCCGTACCGCAAGTCGGACGCCACCGCTCCGCGCGACGCACGCAACCACCCCTACTTCGCCGGCCACGGCTACGCCTCCGTGCGCGTCGACATCCGCGGAAGCGGCAACTCCGAGGGCATCCTCTACGACGAATACCTCCCGCAGGAACAACAGGACGCGCTGGAGGTGCTCCGTTGGATCGCCGATCAGCCGTGGTGCACGGGCGAGGTGGGGATGATCGGCATCTCCTGGGGTGGGTTCAACGGCCTCCAAGTCGCAGCGCATCGGCCGCCCGAACTCAAAGCCGTCATCACGGTCTGTTCCACCGACGATCGCTACGCCGACGACGTCCACTACATGGGCGGGTGCGTCATCGGCTCGGAGATGCTGCCCTGGGCCTCGAACATGCTGGTGCGCAATGCGCGGCCGCCCGACCCCTCACACGTCGGCGACCGCTGGCGTGAGATCTGGCTTGATCGCATGGAGCGGACCCCGCCTTACGTGGAGACCTGGCTTGCCCATCAGCGCCGCGACGGCTACTGGAAGCAGGGATCGGTCTGCGAGGACTTTTCCAACGTTCAGTGCCCGGTCTACGCCGTCGGCGGCTGGGCCGACGCCTACACCAACGCGATCTTCCGATTGCTTGAGGGGCTGTCAGTGCCGCGTAAGGGGCTAATCGGGCCGTGGGTCCATGCCTATCCGCATATCGCCGTGCCGGGCCCGACGATCGACTTTTTGTCGGAATGCTTGCGCTGGTGGGATCACTGGCTCAAAGGAATCGACACGGGCATCATGGACGATCCCATGTTGAGGGCCTGGATTCAGGACAGCGTCCCGCCGCGGACGTACTTCGGCCACCGTCCCGGCCGCTGGGCGCGAACGTCGGGTTGGCCCGTGCCCGATCAGACCATCCGCCGTTACGGCCTGAGCGCGGCGAGTGGCCTCAACCCCGACGGCGCCACCAACAACGATACGGACCCCCCGACAGAGCTCACCGTCGCGAGCCCGCAAATCACGGGTCTGGAAGCCGGCACCTGGTGCGCCTACGGGAAGCCGGCCGAGCAGCCCCCCGATCAACGGTCCGACGACGGACGCTCCCTCTGCTTCACATCCGCGCCGTTGAGCGAGGCTATAGAGATCCTCGGCTTTCCGGAGGCCCGCCTCGTGCTGTCGGCTGATCGGCCCCTCGCGCTCGTCGCGGTAAGGCTGTGCGACGTCGCCCCATCCGGGGCCTCGACGCTCATCACACGCGGCCTGCTCAACCTGACCCACCGGGAGAGCCACGAGCATCCGCAACCGCTGGCGCCCAATACGCCCTACGGGGTGACGATCCCGCTGAACGCCATCGGCTATGCCATGCCGGCCGGCCATCGGCTGCGGCTGAGCGTGTCATCAAGCTACTGGCCGCTGGCGTGGCCCGCGCCGGCGCCGGTGACGCTCGCACTTCGGCCCGAGGCGAGCGAGTTCGTTCTGCCGACCTGGTCGGCCGAGATGGACGCCGACGACGTTGAGCCCCCCTTCGCGCCGCCCGAGAGCGCGGAGCCCCTGGCCACAGAGACCATCCGTCACGGCGAGATCAACCGCTACGTCGAGCAGGATCGAGCCCAGGGGACCACCCGATACGTCGTTCAGGACGACTTCGGGCGCAAGCGCCTCGACGAGCAGGAGCTCGACATCGAAACCGTCCAGCGCGACGTCTACACGATTGCGGACGACGATCCCCTCTCAGCAACGGTCGAGTGCGAGCGATCGCTCGGCCTTGAGCGCGACGACTGGCGGATCCGGGTCGAGAGCAAAAGCGTGATGAGCGGCGATGCCGATCAGTTCCACCTGACCAACGTGCTGGACGCCTACGAGGGCGACGTCCGGGTGTTCACCAAGACCTGGGACACATCCGTGCCACGCGATCAGGTCTGACGGTCGTCCCGGCGCGGGCCGAGCGACGGTCGTGTCCGCCTCAAAGTCGATGCGTCCTGGACCCCGTTACCGCCAGATCGCAGGAGTTGCGCCCTTTGAGCGGGTCTGATACACTATTCGTTTGGACGCTGCAACAGTTCGACGTCTTGGCCGCGTCATGTGATCGTGCGGCCGGGACGGCACGACGTTGCAGCGCCCGATAATTCCAGTCTCACGTCGAGGTGGTCGGACTGTCACGCGCGTACGAAGTGCTCTACATCGTTCGTCCAGATGTGGGCGAGGACGAATACTCCGAAGTCATCGGCAAGTTTGAGCAAATCGTCAAGGACGAAGGCGGCGAAGTCGCCAACATCGAGGAATGGAACGTCCGCCCGTTCACCTACGAGATCGAGCACTACGACCGCGGATATTACGTGCTCATGACGTTCTGGGGCGGGACCGACATCGTTCCGAAGCTCCACGAGCGATTCAAGCTGGACAACCGAGTCTTGCGCCAGCAGATCGTCCGCGTGGACGAGATGGAATCCCCCGCAGAGGCGTCCGACTCCACCGCTGGCGCGGCGGCGTGAGCGAAGGAGGCATCTGAGCGATGCTGAACCACGTCGTCCTGATCGGCAATCTGACCGAAGACCCTGAGCTGCGCTACACGCAGAACGGGACGGCCCGCGGACGGTTCCGCATTGCCGTGAATCGACGCTACCGCGATCGCGAGGGCGTCCTCCAAGAGGAGGCGACGTTCGTCCCCATTGTCGTCTGGGGCGCGCAGGCGGAGAACTGCGCCAACTACCTGAACAAGGGCCGCCAAGTCGCCGTGGAGGGACGCCTGCGGATCGATTCGTTCACACCCGAAGGCGAGGAGAAGCCGGTCAAGGTCGTGGAGGTCGTGGCCAACAGCGTCCAGTTCCTCGGCGGGCCGGGCAGCGAGGGACGCCCGGATTCCGGAGCGCCGGCCGACCAAAGCGACGCGGGGTCGACATCTGAGGAATCAACCGGCAACGGGGATGAGGAGGTGCCGTTTTGAGACGACGCAAGAAGCGATTTGTCTGTGAGATCTGCAAGCACGACATCACGTTGACCTACAAGCGCCCCGACGAGCTGAAGCGCTACGTCAACCGACTCGGGAAGATCCTGCCTCGGCGCGTGACCAAGATGTGCTCCAAGCACCAGCGCTGGCTCCGCCAGGAAGTCAAGCGCGCGCGCAACATGGCGCTCCTTCCATACGAGATCGAGCAGTAACGCCGGCGAAACGCCGCGTGGGAATCGCTCTCCCCGAAGCTCGCTCGCGGGAGAGCCATGGCGCAGCGACGCTGCCAGGCTCCGTGAGTTTGGATGCTGAACTCTCGGTCAGGAGCCAAGCGGGAGGAAGCGCTCGCCGCCGACGCGGTCGATTCCGAACTTGCAAGCGAGCGAAACCGGACAGGCCGTTAGCTATGGCTCGACTCATGCAAACACACAGATGGGCCCACGGCTCCGCTAACTGCCTCAAACTATTCGCTTGATGAGGGGACGCGGAAGGAACGGCATGAGGCCGGGGTGCGGGAGCGACCGAGCATGAATCGCCGGATCGTCGTGTCGCTCCTGGCCGTCACGGCCATTACCCTTCCCTGGCTCGGCAGCTTCCTCGCGCAGGCCCTCTCCAGCCTGGCCACGCTCTCCAACTTCAGCAACCTCACCACGGTCGCGATCAGCGGCATCGCCGTGCTGGGGGCCTCGTTTCTGTTGACGTGGGGAGCCGAGACCGCCGAGAAGGACGTGCCCCGGGCGTTCGCCATTGCCGTGCTCGCGGTGTTGGCCGTGGCCCCGGAATACGCCGTGGATGCGCTCTACGCGTGGAACGCGGGCCAGTTTGCGGGCACGCCCGCCGGAACCGAAGCCGGTAACCTCGCGGTCGCCAACATGACCGGCGCCAACCGCATCCTGATCGGCATCGGCTGGGCCGGCATCGTCGGTTTCACCGTGCTGCGACGCGGCTCGGCCACGGATCCCGCTGTCAGGCGAGGTGACGGGCCCCTAACCGATGCCGTCCAGCTGGATCGCAACCTTGGCGTCGAGATCGTCTTCCTGCTCGCGGCAACGCTCTGGGCGTTCGTCGTGCCGCTCAACGGCGGTATCGACGTCGTGGACACCGCGTTTCTCGTCTCCCTCTACGTGTTCTACATCGCCGTCGTTCTGCGCGATGAGCGCGTCGAGACCGAGGAACAGTTGGGCGTGCCCGCCTATCTCCAGGATCTACCCAAGCCCGTGCGCGTCGGGACGGTCATCGCGCTGTTCGCTTACTCGGCCTTGATTATCATCACTGCCGTTGAGCCCTTCGCGCATGGCCTGGAGGAACTCGGCAAGCAAGTGGGCATTCCGCCGTTCTTCATGATCCAATGGATCGCGCCTTTGGCGTCGGAATCCCCTGAACTGATCGTGGTCCTGGTGCTGGTTACCAAAGCTCGATCCTCCGCGGGCTTCAACGCGCTCATCTCCTCCAAGCTCAACCAGTGGACACTGCTGATCGGGACGCTGGCCGTGGTCTACTCACTCGCCCTCGGCCACTACGGCTCGCTGCCGTTCGACCAGAAACAGGCGGGAGAGATCTGGATCACCGCCGCGCAGTCGTTCTTTGCGCTGGCGCTGATCCTCAACTTCCAGTTCGCCCTGCGCGAGGCCATCGGGTTGTTCCTCCTGTTCATCTCCCAAGTGCTTATCGAATTCCTCATCATTCGCGATATCGTTGCCATTCCCATCTCCAGCTACGAGCTATTGCTCGTCTTCAGTGGGATCTACATTGTACTCGGCATGGGGCTGTTGGCCCTCCACTGGCGAGCATTCGTCCACGTGCTGCGTCAGACGGGCGGCGTGGTCGGCCGTGCGCTGTCAGGCCAAGCCCAGCCTCAGGAACAGGACTGACGTCCGCGGTTCGGCAATGGGCCAACAGGCCGACAGTGGCTGGTCTGACGCCGAACGCGACATCACCACCGGCGTCAGCGAACTTGCCGGGTCTGGCGACCGCTTTAGGATCCGATCGTGGCTTATTCGCAGTCTACCAAAGAGCGGGTTGGTAGACGAGGAGCAACGGGATAGCAGGTCTTGCCGCTATCCCTTTTCCTCTTGCTTCTCTTCCTTCTCTAGGTACTCCAGGATTGCCTGGACGGCCAAGTAGTTGACCGAGCGATCACGCTTCTGCGCCAGTTTCTGCAGGCGCTCCAGTACCTGCTCGTTCTGGTGCTTCTGCGGCAAGTAGATGGTGATCGTTGCGCGCACGGTTTCTCCCCTATCCTTTGTAAGATTTGAAGCGACACACCCCCGAGCGTCGCTTCTAACGACATCATAGCGAACGAGACAGCCGATGTGAAGTCCGACGGTTCACGTTGCATGCGTAAGCGAGCACAGGCCGAATCCGGCTAGGGCCGGGTCATCACGGTGAAGCCGCTGGGCAATCGGTCGGTCCGATGATGCGAAACGGCGGCTCATCGGGACTGAAGCGGCCTTCCAGAGCGACAAACGTGCTGCGGTGCGCGTGCATCGCAAGTTCCGATTCCGGTTCGTCGACAATCTCCACCCGTAGTAGGCCGTCTCCACGGATTCGTTGCCATCGACGCTGTCCAACGTCGTGGATCCTTGCTGGGTAATCTCCACCGGAAGCGCCGGGATGGCGCGCTCGGGCGCATGCGTTCGCCGATGCGTGCTCAGACGCCAAGGATCGAGAGCGGAACGCGGGCGCGCCTCCGCCACGTCATGATGGGAGTTTATCAAGGGCCCCCTCGCCACAACTCGGCACGGTGCCGTTGTGAAGCTGACGAACACGCGGCTATACTTCGCCGTTGGAGGGAACCGACTTGTCAACACGCCTCGAACGCATCGCCCGACGACTGCGCCGCCGCGTGGACAAGGCGGCCGATCCGACTGCGGAGGCATCCGAACCCGATCAGGCATTCGGAATGCCGGGCGTCGACGCGTCGTCGTTTCGGCGCACCATGCGGCTCAAGGACGAGCTGCAGCACACGTTCGAGGGGCGATCCCTGTCCGACCTCTATGTCCCAGCAGAGTTGGACCACGACTACGGCACCTGTCTGGAAATTCGCCATGAGGTTCCCCTCAGCTTGCCCTGGCCTGACCTGGACGAGTATCGCGAGCAACTGGCCAGCACGATGCGCTTGCTCCACGGCGTGGGGCCGCGCGTCGAGGCAACGTTGCAACGGTCGGGGTATGCGTCCGTCGCCGACCTCGTGGCGCATCCGCGCTGGGGTCGCGAAGCCGAGCGAGTTCTCAGCTGCATTCGGTCCGGACAACTATCGGACGTGCACGCGCTGGTTCGGCGGTGGTTCCCCGTATCGCACGCCCTCAGCCTCGGGCTGCTCGGCCTCGCAACTCCCGAAGACCTCGTCTTCCTCGACATCGAAAGCCTCGGGCTTTTCGAACGGCCCGTGGTTTTAATCGGCATGGCCCATGTCGACGGCGACCGGTTGGACGTTCGGCAGCTGCTCGTCCGCGACATCACTGAGGAGCTTCCGGCGTTGGCCATCACCGCGGAACGGCTCGGCACGGATCCCGTCCTGGTGACCTACAATGGCCGCGCGTTCGACGCCAACATGGTGCGCGAGCGGCTCGACTACTACGGCTTCTTGAGCGATTTGGAGCCGATCCATTTCGACTTGCTTCCCCATGCCCGCCGACACTTCCAGCGCACCATTCCGGATGCCCGACTGGAAACGGTTGAACAGTCTTTGGGCCGTTCGCGGGAGATGGACCTGCCCAGCGCATTGGTTCCCGACTTCTACAACACGTATCTCGAAACCGACAACATCGGTCCACTGGTGCCCATTTTGGAACACAACAAGCACGACGTCGTGTCGGTAGCCGTGTTGCTGAAGCGGCTGCTGTCCGACCATGGGCTGGGCCCGAACGGAAAGGACACCTGAGCGAGGCGGACCCATGACAACGGATTCGCAACGCCAGGCCTCGCCCGTGGCCTCGTTCGTGGAGGAGCTTCGAACGACCCATGCGTCGTCGGTCGCCCACGTCGAGCGATTGCCGGGCCGTCAAGCCCAGTTCGGCCACCTGGACCCACCGCTGCCGGACCCGTTGGCCTCGTTCCTCGACGAGCGCGGCCTGCGGCTCTACACCCATCAGGCCGACACGATCGAGCGGGTCCGCGAGGGCCGCCACGCCATGGTGACGACCCCGACCGCTTCCGGAAAGACGCTCGGCTTCAACTTGGCCGTGCTGGAGGGGCTGATGGACAATCCCCATGCGACGGCGCTGTATCTCTACCCGCTCAAGGCGTTGACGCAAGATCAGCAGGCCACGCTCGACGACATGGATGCATCGCTGGACGCCTCGTTGGCGCCGCGCATCTACGACGGCGACACGCCACAGGGCCAACGCGCCAGAATCCGCGATCACTCCCGCATCGTGCTGACGAACCCGCACGCGCTTCACCAATACCTGCCCTGGCACCACAAATGGCGCCGGTTCTTCAAGAACCTCCGGTACGTCGTGATCGACGAGGCCCATGCCTATCGGGGCGTGTTCGGGGCCAACGTGGCGTTGCTCATCCGTCGACTGCGGCGCATCGCGGCCCGATTCGGGGCCGAGCCGCAGTTCATCCTCTCGTCGGCGACGATGGCCAATCCCCAGGAGCACGGGCGAAATTTATTGGGCGTTGACGACGTCGACGTGATCGCTGATAACGGCGCGCCGGCGGGCGAGAAGACGATGGTCTTCTGGAACACGCTCGGGCGTTCCGGGTATTCCGTCCACCGGCAGACGAGCGACCTCCTCGCCCAGTGCGTCGAATCGGGCTATCAGACGCTGTGTTTCACGGTTTCGCGCCGCATGGCCGAGCTCGTCGCCCGCTGGACCCAGGAGCGGACGGAGCTCGACGGCGCGATCGCGGCCTACCGAGCGGGCTACACCCCCGAGGAACGCCGATCGATTGAGGACGCCCTCAAGAATGGCGGGCTGCGCGGCGTGGCTTCCACCAACGCGCTGGAGCTCGGCATCGACATCGGCAGCCTCGACGCGGTCCTGATCGCCGGGTTCCCGGGCACGATCCTGTCGACGTGGCAGATGGCGGGCCGCGCCGGACGGGGCACGCAAGCCTCGCTCGTGGCGCTGCTCGGCTTTGAGAACCCGCTCGATCAGTACTACATGAGACACCCGGACGTCTTCTTCGCCAAGCCGCACGAGCACGCCATCGTCGACCCGCAGAATCCCCATGTGCTGTTGGGCCACGTCATGTGTGCGGCGGCCGAGCTGCCGCTGTCGACCGAGCGGGATCCCGCGTTCTTCGGTCAGGGATTCCACGGCGCCATGAAGGCGTTGGAGCGCCAGAAGCTCGTGCAGAAGACGCCGCTCGGCCGCGTCTATCGCGGCACGTCGCGGCCCGTCGAGTCCGTCGCGCTGGAACACCTCAGCGAACGCGCGGTCCACGTCATCGCCGACGGCGAGCTGTTGGAGACGCTGGAGCTGCGCCGGGCATGCGAGGAAGCCCATCCGGGGGCGGTCTTTCTCCACCGTGGCGACACTTACGTCGTCGAATCGCTGGACTTGGACGCCGGCATCGCCCACGCCTCGCGGCAGGATGTCGACTACTACACCGACACGCTGCGACAGACGGACCTGGCGGTCCGCCGCGAGCTCGACCGCTGGACGCACGACTGGGGGACGCTGCACGTCGGCGAGGTCCAAGCCAGCGAGCAGGTGGTCGGCTACCGAACGCGGCAATACGACCGAACGCTCGGCCTGCACGGCCTCGATTTGCCCGAGCAGACGTTCGAGACGGTGGCGCTGTGGTTCACGCTTCCTGACGGATTGCGCCAACAGGTGGAAGCTGAGGGCCACGACTGGACGGGTGGGCTGCATGCCGCCGAGCATGCGCTCATCGCCATGACCCCCGTCTACGCCATGTGCGATCGCTGGGACATCGGCGGGCTGTCAACCCCTCTGCATCCCGACACGGGCGCGAGCACCGTGTTCGTCCACGACGGCCATCCGGGCGGGGTCGGCATCTCCGAGAAGACGGCCGATCTGTTCCGCGAGCTGGCGCAGACGACCTACGATCTCGTGCGAGACTGTGGCTGCGACGAGGGCTGTCCCTCGTGCATCTACTCGCCCAAGTGCGGCAACAATAACGAAACACTCGACAAAGCGGCCGCGCTCCTCGTGCTGCGGGCGCTCGCCAAGCAGGCCTGATCAGGGCAGCTGGGCGATCTTGTCCGTCCGAGTCTCGCCAGTGTGGCAGTCTCGGACGACCGTGAGGTACGTCCCCTGAGGCTCGCCATCAAGCAACCGCTCGGCCCGGTCCA
This sequence comes from Bipolaricaulia bacterium, assembly GCA_042219045.1. GTDB lineage: Bacteria > Bipolaricaulota > Bipolaricaulia > RBG-16-55-9 > RBG-16-55-9 > CAZMNF01. Next base: position 26,564 of record JBDGQO010000019.1, read on the forward strand.
TGGCCGCTGCGGACGAACAAGCGCTCTGACCGACGCGATCCCCGCTCAAGTTGAACACCGTCACGGACGTCACGTTGAAGCGCGACCCATCGTCGATGGCCGCGCTCTCGAGCTTCCGTCCGGAGGTCCAGGCGTCGATAAGCTCGAAGAACAGATCGTCGCTGACCTCGCCGACGAGCCATTGGTCCATGGCGGTGGATAACTCGGCATCGTCGATGTAGCCGTTGTCGTTGGCGTCGAACCGACGCAACGAGCCCGACGAGGGCGGATTCAACGCGTCGTCGGAGGACGCGCCGTAAATGGATCGCAGCGCCTGCAGATCGGCGGAAGTAGGGCGCAACGGCTCGGCGGAGCACAGTGCCAGCATCACCGACCAGCCGCAGGCCTCGGGCCATTTGCGATAGGCATCGCCCAAGCCGAGCGCGTGGCCGAACTCGTGGACGAGCGCGTTGACGAGGATCCGTTTCGGCGACGCCTCTAATTGGCCTGCGACGTACTTGATATTGTCGGCTTTGAGTAGGATGTCCTCCTCTATCAAGCGGGATCCCTGAGTCGCCGCCACGTAGAGCCCGAAGCGCTCCGCGGGCATGGGCCGACCCGTCCAGTAGAGCTCATTGATGCCGTTGTTGGTCGCCGGCTCAAGACGGCAATTCCCTTGGACGACGTTGATCCGAACTCGCGGAAACGCCTCGTTCCAGACCGAGGCGGCCGAATGCGACGCTTGTTGGATTTGGCCCGGTTCGAAGCCGCCGAACGCGCCCCGCCCTCGGCACGCTTTGACGGCGAAGGTGACCTCGCTGCGGCCCTCATACATCGACGGGTTCTGGGCAAGCGGAACGGAGAAGCCGCTCGGCTGGGCCGACGCGATCGGTCCGGCAACGACAAGGATCATGACGGCGATGATACTGGCTCTGCGCATGCTCTCCCTCCACGCTCTTGGACTGCTTGAAGCGTAGGTCGAGCGGGGCGAGCCAACGACCCCGAAGCTCCACCCGTGGGCAGCCATGCGCACCGTCAGGAGTGGTCATCTGTGCCCGAATGGCTCGTCATGCGTTCGCTTGAAGCGCCAATGGGTGTTGGCTATAATCTCTTCGAGCTTGCTCCCATCGTCTAGCGGCCTAGGACGTAGCCCTCTCAAGGCTAAGACAGGGGTTCAAATCCCCTTGGGAGCGCCACCCCACATCCGCTCAATTTCTCTCAACGAGCCCCCGACATGGCCGATCGCGCAGGCCATGCCACCCGGTGAGCGGGTCTCCCCACGGTGGCCTACAGCTCGGAACACCGCTTGATTCAGCTCAGATCCCAAACTGAGACGCGTCATCGAATGAAGACAATAGACTCCTATAATGGAGAGTGGGAACCGAGGAAAGGAGCCGCGAATGACGGGACGAACGCGACGTTGGCTGCCCATTGCCGTTGTGGCGCTGGTTGCGCTCGGGGTCGCGTTGCTGCTCGGCATTGGACGGGCAATGGATCAAAACCCCTGTGACCACGACTGCCCGCTGACCATCGTCAATGCCACGCTGAGCGTTGAAGCTCCCGACGACGCAAGCCGAGCCGCGGGTCGAGCCTTGCTGGACGGAGTCATCGTCCCTCCGCATGACTGTGCTTCCGCCACGATCGCAATCGACGTCTATGGCGCCGACGCGTCAAGCCAAGCCGACCGCGAGTGGATCGGGCATGGATCTGCCACGACGCAGAACCTCGACGCTGGCAAGGATTGGCCTTTCGAGATCGTCATATCAGGCATCGACCCCCGTGACCACCAAGCGTACTCCTACGATCTCAGCGAACTGAGCTGTCGGCGGGCGGACTGATAGCTCCTCGACATCTTCGGCTCGGTGCGTTCAGCCTTCGATCTTGAACCGGCGTTGGGAGCGCCCGGCTATCGCATCGCTCACGTCTACGGGACGCCCAATGCCGACACGGCAACTGGTCGTCTAATGTCCGTCTGCACGCTCTTCCCCTCCCGAAGCCGGAACGGCAAGACACGGGGCGGCGTCGCGCTGCTCATGCTCGAACGTCAGCCATCCCACGAACGCGCGGCCGACCCACAGAACTTGGTGCTGCACGTCCACTACAAGGTCCGCGAGGGCCGTCAAGAACAGGTCGAAACCGCCATCACGCTGCCGGACCGTGAGCCGAACTTCTACGCCAACTCGGGCCTCCGGAAGGCGAGCCTCCTCGCGCGATATGGGGATCTGCTGCAGAACTGGCTGAGCGACGAGCATGGGCGGCACGGAGCGAGTGAGCCCATTGCGCCGTCGCTAAACTGGATTATAGGCATCCGCCCACCGGAGTTGCAACCATCGCTGGGCCGTTGGGAACGCCAATCGACCCCCTGAGCATCTCTGCTACCTATCGCGAGCTATTGAGCACGCTGCGGGACCACGTGCAGCAGGAAATCGCCAGCCTCAAGACGACACGCTGCAGCAAGAGCTGGAGCTGCTCGCTGAGCTCACGTCCGTCGAATCGATTTCGCAATCGAGACGCCACGGATTCGCTAAGTTCTTGAGGAGCGCATCAGTGCTATCTGTGCCCGACTTTGGCTCGGACATGCCGCTGTTTGACCCTTATCCGTCGGTCCTGCCTGCCATCGCGACAGAAAGCCCTATGCGAAACTGCGTCGGTTGAATTAGGAATTGGCTTGGCCTAAGGTGCACGAAAAATTCATTAGTCAGGTTGTCATGGGGCTCCGCGTAAAACTGCTTGGCCAATTTCAGGTCTATCGGGATGGAAACCCCATCCCGCAGAGGGAATGGCGCACAGAGAAGAACAAAGACGTGCTCAAGATCCTGGCCCTCTATCCGGATCAGACGCTGCCCCGAGACTGGATTATGGAGTCGCTCTGGCCGGAGCAGGACCCCGAGCGGAGCGTGCGCAACCTCCGCGGCCGGATCAGCGAGACACGGCGCATCCTGGAGCCCCATCTCGGCCTAGGGTCGAAGTCAGCCTACATCAAGACGGTCTCCGACGGTTACGCGCTGGCCACCGATGACTGCCGCATCGACACACAGGCCTTCAGAAGGGCCTATGACCACGCCATCACCCAAGCCGAACTGGACGCCCCAACCGCCATCGACAGCTTCAAACGAGCGATTGAGGTCTATATCGGCGATCTCCTGCCCGCGGATCGGCACAAGGAGTGGACCTTTGGGTCCCGAGCGGAACTCCGGCGGCTCTATATGGACGCGCTCCGCCAACTGACAGAGCTGCTTTATCTCGATGCGCAGTACGATCAAGCCATCCGTTACGGGGAACAGACACTGCAAGCGGACCCTTACGACGAGCGCATTTACCGAACGTTGATGCGCGCGCACCACGAAATGAACAACGTCCATGCGGCCATGCAGCTCTACGAGCGCTGCCGACGGACGTTGGCGGATCGGGACATGGATCCCTCCGAGCAAACCCATCACCTCGCGGCCAGCCTACGCTCGAGTGCCCATCGCCATTACGAACAGGTCAGCATGGAGGCGGAACTCCGAAATCTCGAGGAACGGATGGCTCTAGAGCATTCCGCGGAAGCCCGTTGGGACCTGATGGGCCAACAGCTTGACCTGCTGTACGGCTTGGGCCATCGAACCGAAGAGGCTCGCGTGCTCGAGGCCGCTGAGGACTTGGCTCGGCACCTAGCGGATCCGGGCAAGCTCGGGCGCGTCTTCATCAAGTGGGCCGAATATGACCGCGCTCTGGGCGATTGGGAAGCCTGCGATCGGCGGGCGCAGCAGGCGTATCAGCAGTTCAAGGCCGCCGGCGATCCCGTGGGCCTTGCGGAGGTCCTCCTCGTGCTCGGCTGGGCCCGGCTGGAGCGACTTGACGATGCTGGCGGGCGCGAGCGCTGCGAGCAGGCGCTGAGCCAAATCCGCCTCATGGAGGGCTACCGCGTCGATCAGCTCCGCGTCCGGATCTGGCATTGCCTGGGCCGACTGGCAACCCGAGACGAACCATTCGACGAAGCGCTTGGTTATTACGACCAAGCCCTGAGGCTATGTCAGTTCATCGAAGAAGACGCGCAACAGGCGCGATTGCACCTGGACATCGGGGACTTGCATTATTGTCGCGACCATGTCGCGCAGGCCCGTCTTCATTGGGATCAGGGCCGCCAGATTGCACAGCGTATCGGCAATCAAGCGATTGAAGCCGAGTGCCTAACGAATCTGGCCGTGCTCAAGACAAGCCAGGCCGATCTCGCTGAGGCTTGGCGCATCCTCGACCGCGTGATCGACCTCCAAGAGCGGCTCCCGGAGAACGAGGGCCTGGCTAAGAGCTGGAGGAAGCTGGGCACAATCCACACCGCGCTCGGCCAAGCGAACGATGCGCTCGCCGCTTTTGAACGATCGCGCACTTACAGCCGCAAAGCGGACAGTGATCTCGGGGTGGCCATCGCGGATATGGGGATTGCGAGCGCCCATATCTCACATGCCCGTTTGGACGAGGCCCAACAGCGTCTTCAGGCAGCCCTCGCAACCTTCCAGTCCCACGGCACCGCTTGGTACGAGATCCAAGCCCGCATCTATCTCGGCGAACTCGACCTGGCACGAGGCCGGCCCACCGACGCCAAGCGTCAATGGGACAATGCCCGACGCCTGGCGCAACGCTTGGGAAGTCACAAGCTCGGTGAGCACACACAGGCGGCCTTGGCCGAGGCGGAGCGGGAGCTCGGGCGGGACGGCGAGGCGTTGGCATGGGCACGGATCGTCGAAGCCGCGCTCCCCCAGACGCCGCCGGACCTCGACGACGCGCGCGTGTGTTATCGGCTCTACCGGGTATTCCACGGCTCAGGCATGACCGACCGTGCGCGGCCCCATCTGCGCAAAGCCTACGAGCTCATCAGCGATCTGGCGCGACAGCTGCCGGACGCGTCCAATTGGGACGCCCTCAAGCGCGTTCCGCTCTATCGCGAGATCATGGCCGCCTACGAGAACACCACCTGATCTCCCCAATCTCCGACTAAATGGCAACAACGGGAACAGAGCGCAGCCCCGGCTAGCTGAACAGCGCCTCCACGAACGCGTCGGCGTCGAAGGGCTGCAAGTCCTCGGGCGTCTCGCCCACGCCAATCAGCTTGATCGGGATGTTGAGCTCCTGAGCAATGGGCACGATTGCGCCGCCTTTGGCGGTGCCGTCCAGCTTGGTGATCGCCAGCCCCGTCAGGTTGACGGCCTCGTTGAACTCGCGTGCCTGCTGGAGAGCGTTCTGGCCGACCGTGCCGTCGAGGACGAGCAGTTTCTCGTCGATCGGGCGGTTGAGCCGTTTCTCCACCACCCGGTGAATCTTTTTCAACTCTTCCATGAGGTTCTTCTTCGTCTGCAGCCGCCCCGCCGTGTCGATCAGCAGCGCGTCCGACCCGTTCCGCTCGACGTAGTCGGCGGCGTCGTAGGCGACCGCGCCGGGGTCGCTGCCGGCGTCGTGCTTGATCAGTCGCGCGCCAACGCGCTCGGACCAGACCTCCAGTTGCTCGATGGCCGCGGCACGGAACGTATCGGCCGCAGCCAAGACGACGTCGTTTCGCCCCTCAGATTGGAAACGTTGGGCCATCTTGGCAATGCTTGTGGTCTTGCCGGATCCATTGACGCCAAGAACGGAAATGACCGTCGGTTGGTCGTCGTCCCGTCTGGCCAGCGGGGCCTCGTACGCGCTCAACAGATCCACCAATTCGGCCTTGAGCATGCCGTAGACCGCGTCGGTGTCCTCGGCGCCCTGTTCCTTGACGCGAGCCTTCAGGCCGTCGATGACGCTCATGGCCGCATCGACGCCGAGATCGGCCTCGATCAGAATGGCCTCGAGATCCTCCAGCATCTCGTCGTCGACACGGCGCTTGCCGCCGATGACGGAGCTGACTTGATCGGTCAGCGCCTCGTGCGTCTTCTTCAGTCCCTGCTTGAGACGGTCAAACCAGGCCATGGATGCGAGCCTCCAATTGCGATTCCAGGGTTGCGGGGTCCGGACGGTGGAGCGATCGTTACATGCGCTCCGGCGCGCTCATGCCAATCAGGCCCAGTCCTGTGGCGAGCACGGTCTGGGCGCTTTGCACAAGCGCCAGCCGCGCCCCTTCGAGTTCCGCGTCCTCGCCGAGGACCCGACAGGTGTCGTAGAACTTGTTGACGACGGCGGCCAAGTCGCCCAGATACGCCGCGACGGTGAAGGGATCGTACGTCTCCGCCGCGTGGCGAACTTTGTCGGGGAATTGCTCGATCCACTTGGCGAGCGCGACCTCGCTGCGCTCGGTCAGACGGGCATACGCCGGCGCCTCGGGAACCTGACGATCGGCCTTGCGAAGGACACCGGCCATGCGGGCGTGGGTGTACTGGATGTAGGGCCCGCTCTTGCCCTCGAAGTTGACCACGTCCTCCCAGCGGAAGTTGATGTCGTGCGTGCGCGAGCGGCTGATCGTGGCGTAGATGACCGCGCTTACGCCTACGTCATGGGCGATCTGCTCGCGCTCGGCTTGAGGCAGATCGGCAATCTTGGCCACGTTCTCAATGATCTCGCGCGTCCGGTCGATCGCCTGCTGCGCCACGTCCTCGAAGAACACGACGCGGCCCTTGCGGGTCGACATGCGCTGGTCCTCGAAGAGCACGACGCCGAAGGCAACGTGAACCAGGCGCTCGGCCCAGTCATAGCCCATCTTGGTCAAGGCCTCGAAAAACTGCTGGAAGTGCAGCGATTGGCCCGCGTCGACGACATAGAGCTTCCAGTCGAACTCGTACTGCTGCTGATGGTAAATGGCGGCACAGAGATCCCGCGTGGCGTAGACCGTTGCGCCGTCGCGCTTGCGCAACATCAACGGCGGCCGGTCGGCGTCCGCGTCCGCCTCGTCCGCTTCGAGCGGAATGACGATCGCGCCCTCGCTCTCCTGGGCAATGCCCTCTTCCATTAACCGTTCGATCAACGGGCTCGCCTGGTCGCGGTAGGCGCTCTCGCCGCGGATCTCCTCAAACTCGATGCCGAGCATGTCGTAGTAGGTGCGAAACGCCTCGAGGCTCTCCGCGACGAACCATTCCCACAGGTCGGTTGCCTCTGCGTCGCCGGCCTCCAGCTTCTGGAACCAATGACGGGCCTCGTCCTCCAGCTCGGGGGTCGTCTCGGCTTCCTCATGGAAGTCTACATAGAGCCGGAAGAGCTCGTAGACGCGGTCCGCTTCGACCTGCTCGCGTGAGCCCCAGCGCTTGTAGGCTGCAATCAGCGCGCCGAACTGCTTGCCCCAGTCCCCCAAGTAGTTGACGCCGACAACGTCGTAGCCCAGATGGCGGTGGATCAGCTTGAGCGTGTGCCCGAGCACCGTCGAGCGCAGGTGGCCGACGCTGAACGGCCGGGCGATGTTCGGGGACGAGTAGTCGATGACGATCGTCTGATCGGCCCCCTCGTCGCTGCCGCCGAAGCGCTCGCCCTCCTGGAGGACGCGGCCGAGGACGTGGCTCATCAACTCGCCCCGGTCCACGGTCACGTTCAGATACGGGCCGGCGGCTTGGGCGTCTCGGATGGGATCCCCCACGATCGCTTCGGCCAGCTCTTGGGCGATCTCGGCGGGCGAACGCCTCAGCCTCTGGGCCAAGGCGAAACACGGCAGCGCGTAGTCGCCCATGCTGTCATCGGGCGGCGTCGTCATCAGCTCACGCACGTCCGCGGTGGGCACGTCCAAGACGCCGCCGACGCGCCGGGCGATCTCGTCAACGAGTGGATTCATAGGCGTTCAGGATTGCGTCAGGACGGCCGATACTCCACGAAGAACCGCATCGCCGTCCGTTCCCGACTGTCGATCTCGATCTCGACAAACCCCGGCGTCATGATCAGATCCTGACCCTCGCGGTCAACGTCGCGGCGCGCGATCGCAATGGCCTTCGCCGCCTGGTTGACGGCTCCCGCGCCGATGGCGTGGGCTTCCACGATCGGATTGCTCTCCAACGCGCTCGTCAGCGCACGGGCCACCGCGTTCGGATTGGACGTCGATGCGATCTTGAGCACTTCCATGGTCCCTCCTTCTCGTCCCCACCGTTTTGGCCACCTCACGTCAAGACGCGAGGTGGAGACGATGGCGAGCGTCGATGGCCACACGTAAGCCACCGGGCTCATCTCCATCATCGGTTGCGACCGACCGCGAAGTCAAACGTGCGCAGCAGCAAGCGCTTCATCTCGGACTCGGCCAACCAGGCCAGCCGCGTCTGAGCGCGATCGACGCACGATTGCGCGCGTTCTCGCAATTGCTCCGGGATGCCGTACGAGCGCATGCGGTCGGTGAGCGCTGCTTGGTCGTCCTGGCCCAGCGGGGCGTTCAAGAGTCGATCCGCGCTCTCCGGCTCACGGCGTATCAGCTCGAGGAAGGGCCAGGTGAGCCAACCCCCGCGCCAGTCGCTCCAGCGCGGCTTGCCCAACTCATCGTCGCCGAAGACGTCCAGTAGGTCGTCGATCATCTGATAAGCCAGCCCAAGCTCGACGCCCGCCTCGTAGACGTCGGTCTGTCGGTCGCGATCGAGTTCGGGATCGCCAACCATCGCGCCCACGGCGCACGCTGCTCCGATCAGCACGGCTGTCTTGCCTTCGTTGACCTGATCGTATTGGGCGTCGGTCGCGACGTCGCCTCGCAGGCTCTCTTGGAGGAGTTCCCCCTCCAGAACGCGATCCACGGTGTCGATAATCAGCGCTCGAATCTCTTCGCGATGCGGGTTGAGCAGGCCGAACGCCCGTGAAAAGATGAAGTCACCTTCCAAAATCGCCGAGCGGTTGCTCGAGCGCTTCCACAGCGACGGACGATCGCGCCGCTCCTCCGTGTGGTCAATGACGTCATCGTGGGCAAGGGTCGCCAGGTGGATCAGCTCGACCACCGTCGCCAACTCCAAGACGTCGCGCTGCTCCCCGCGTTCGCCCAGGAGCTTGTAAAGCAAGATCGAAATGGCCGGGCGGAAGCGCTTGCCGCCGCTGTCAACCACGTATTGGCCCAGCTCCGCCACAGCCGGCACGTCGGAGTCGAGCCGCTCACGGAGGATCGCCTCGATCTCTCCGAGCTCGTTGCGAACGTAGGGGGCGCCTTGGGCGATCAGCGGGTTTGCGGTTGCGGCCATGGCGTTGATCAACTCGTTGGCAATAACTCAATTGTACTCGGGAAGACACGCAGCATGCAAAACATAAGTCCGCTTGCGTCCGATTTCCCCGTGCGCTATAAACGTCTGGAGATTGCTATGCCGACTCGTCAAAGCGCCCACGCCCAACCCGACCTCAAAACGCTCGCGTTGGCCACGCGGCCATGGTCGTTCGCCATGACCGCCATCTCCGTGACGAGCGCGGCGTTGATCGCCCTGCCGACGTTCAACGTCGGGCTCTATCTCGTCACGCTGCTCGGCATGGTCCTCGCGCACGCCGCGACAAACCTCATCAACGACTACTACGACGTCAAGTTCGGCGTCGACCAGCCCGACGCCCCGACGGCCCGCTATCGCCCACATCCACTCGTCGACGGGACGCTGAAGGCCCATCAGGTCATGACGGAGTCGGTGGTGCTGTACGCCCTCGCCGGCCTGATCGGCGTCTATCTGTTGATCATTCGCGGCTGGCCGATCGCGCTGTTGGCCATCATCGGCGGAATCGCCAGCGTCACCTACACCGCGACGCCCGTGCAGTACAAGTACCGCGGATTGGGAGAGCTGGCCGTCTTTGTGATGTGGGGCCCGCTCATGATGCTGGGCAGTCTCTACGTCCAGACGAACTCCTTCGCCCAAGCGAGTGACGTGTTGTGGGTCTCGCTGCCGGTCGGCATCTGGGTTGCGCTCGTGCTGTTGGCCAACAACCTCAAGGACATCCATTACGACCGGCGCATGGGCGCGGAGACGCTCGGCACGCTGCTCGGTCGCGAGGGGGCGCTCGGGCTGTTCATGGCGCTGGTGGTGGTGGCCTATCTCGTGACCGTCTTGGCCATCGTCGCGGGCGCGCTGCCCATCTGGAGCCTGCTCGTCTTCCTCTCCGCGCCTCAGGCTTACGCGGAGCTGCGCGACCTGCGCGGTGCTGACGAGATTCCCGTGGACGCCGATCCTCGTACTGCCCAGCTGTCCACGCGATACGGCCTGCTATTGGTCGGATCGCTGATCCTCAACGCCATCGTTCCCCTCCCATGACCTCATCCAGATCCTCGGCCGGCTTGATCATCGCCTCGCTCGGGCTCGCGTTTGCGCTGTGGTACGCCGTATTCGGCTGGAGCAGCGGCATATTCTGGGTCAAGATCGCGCTGGCGGCGGCGCTCTTGGCCGCGATTTCGCTGGCCGTCATGGGCGACGCCCGCGTACAGCTGAAGGGCATCAAGGCCCGCGACGTCAAGTTGGGCCTCGGCTCGGCCGTGCTGCTCTACGCCGTCTTCTGGGTGGGCCAGCTCGTGTTGACGGCGCTGTTTCCCGAAGCCGCCGACAGCGAGATCGGCCGCGTCTACGCCCCCAGGGACGAGACCTCGCTGTGGATCATCGCGGCGCTGTTGTTGTTCGTGACGGGCCCGTCGGAGGAGATCTACTGGCGCGGCTACCTGCAGCGCGTGCTCATGCAGCGGGCCGGACCGGCCATGGGCTGGATCCTTGCCACGGCCGCGTACGCGCTCGTCCACATCTGGACGCTCAACGTGCCGCTCATTCTGGCCGCGTTCACGGCGGGGCTCGTCTGGGGCTGGATCTATCTCATGGAACGACGACTGTTGCCCGTGATCATCTCGCACGCGGTCTGGAGCGTGGCGATCTTCGTCTTCCTGCCCGTTCACTGACTGTTCGACAGATCAAGCCATGGCAATCGCCATCCGACAAACGCTATCCTGAAGCAATCGATTCATCGACGGAACCATGGAGGAGGCAACCCTGTGACCCATCACCCATCCTTTCAGGAAGAACACCGCATCCTGCGACGATCCGTCCGCAATTTCGTCGACGAGGAACTCAACCCGCACGTCGACACCTGGGAAGCCGAGGGCCGTCTCCCCAAGGACGTATTCCGGAAGCTGGGCGAGCTCGGCGTGCTCGGCATCCGCTATCCCGAAGCCTACGGCGGCGCCGACGGCGACATCTGGAGCACGGTCGT
>JBDGQO010000019.1:37712-48260 GCA_042219045.1 Bipolaricaulia bacterium
TATTACGCCGCTGAGCTCTACGACCAAGGCGAAGACTGGACGACGGCGGTGTCGATGTGCAAGGCGTTTTGCGCCGAGGTCGCCAACGAAGTGGCCGACGAGTGCCTGCAGATCCATGGCGGTGCCGGCTACATCGAGGAATACGACGTCCCGCGGCTGTACCGTGACCTGCGGCTCTGGAAGATCGGGGCTGGCACAACCGAGGTCATGAACGAGATCATCGCCAAGCGGATGGGCGTTTGATCGGGCGCAGTCTTCCCCCGTCCCGATAGCGACGCCGAGTCCGCGTTCCGCGGTGAATGTCCGGTTCGGGACGGCTCTGCCGGAGCGCGGTCACAAGGGCGCCAAGGTGAACACGACGGGATAGAGCCCGCCGGAGCGAATGTTGCGCTCGGCCAGGGGCGTCAGCTCGTTCATGGCAAACAGGGCGCGGCGCAGCGTGTCCGCCCGTGGCGTCAACAGAACGACGCGGCCGTTCCGCACGAGGACCTGGGCCGCGCCATGGAGAAACCCTGAATACAGCCCCTTGAGATAGCTCGTCTTGCCCATGCGGATGCCGTAGGGCGGATTGGCCACGATCCGGTCCACGGAAGCGTTTAGGTGTTGGGACAAGGCCCGGGCGTCGAGCTCGCGGAACGTGATCCGCTCCTGCACGCCTGCCGCCTCGGCATTCCGCCGAGCCCCCTCGAGGAACGACGAATCCACGTCGCCCGCGATGACGCGGACATCCGGCCAGGCTTGCGCCGCCTCGATGGCGATCGTCCCGCCGCCGCAGAACGGGTCCAGGAACGTTTCGCCCGGTTGCAGCTTGGCCAAGCGCAACATCGCGTACGCCAATGGGGCTTTCGTGCCGGCAGGATGGTCGAAGGGCCGGTCGAAGCGCTGCCGGTGGAGCGACTCGTAAGTCGACCGCACGCTCAGCTCGCAGCGGACACCAATGACGTCACAGTGGACGTCGACGTCGTAGTTCTCCAGGTCAACGGCGGTCCCGTAGCGGTCCACGAGGGCTTGACCGACGACCTCCTGGAGGTCGATCGAGGTATAGGTATGCTCGCCCGAGCGCTGGCCGGTGACGCGGAAGGTGCGCGCCGTTGCCACCTCGGGGATGTCGATCGTCCGGACCGCGTCGCGAATCTCACGCAGGCCCGATTCGTCCGACGCGACGCGGAACCCGGTGAGAAACCGGGCAACGTGATACGGCGAGCGGAGCTGGGCGATCCGTGCCACCGGGACGTCCGTGTCGATGACCACGCGGCCGCGCATCCCCATCTGTTGGTCCTGGACGCGGGCACCGAGCTTTTCGGTCGCTTCCGCGGCGACGATGTCTTCGAGCCCAGGGTTGGTGGTCAGCAGCCACTCCATGGGTCTATCGTAGGGCATGGTCCACCCATCGGCCAGGTCGTGCTCTTGCTTGAAAACCGCCGGATCGTCAGGGATGATGGAAGGGACCGCACTCTTGACCCCATCGACTGAGGTGACCCCCGATGAAACTGGACGTGATCTATCCGAAGGCGTATGCGGAAGAAGGCCAGGTCAACCTGTCCGCCGTCCCGCCGGAGCGCGAGATCGAGGAAAACGACGACCACCTTGCCGCAGAGATCCAGCTGAGCAACGGGTCGTACTACGTCGGGCTCAACGGCGAGCACAAAATCGGCGTTTTCCCCGCCGAGCCGCGCATGACGGACGGCCACGTCTACGTGCGCCTCGACGTCGAGGGCAACACCGCGACCGTCCACAACTACGGCGGTACCCGACTGGGCGAACAGGACCTGGGCCCCGGCGAGTCAGTCTCGCTCAACCAGGGAGATACGCTCGGATTCCCGCACAAAGGCGAAACGGCCTGGTCCGTCCGTCGAGCGGAGTGACACAGAGCCACGGGAATCTCGCGCCAAGCAACGTTTGACGGGTCGGGCCAACGGATGCTATAATATACGCTGTAGCATTGCACGCCCGACCCAGCTTCTCCCACATTCACAACTCAAATAAGCCGCTTCAAGCGCCCTTCTGCTCGATCCTCCGTTTCTCTTATCCGATGTTCTCAACCAACGACAACACGAGACAGTTAAGATCGGAGCTGACGGAGCGCGTCCTCTGCGCGATCCAACAGCGCCTCTCGTTCCTGGCGGAGACGCATGAGGCGCCGCTCGAACTTGCGGTGGACGGACTGGGGAATGTAGTCGGCAGGCAGCTTGGGCTCTTTGCCCCAGTAGACGGTGCGGACCCGACCGTCCCGGTCTCGGTACGAGGCGTAGGCGTAGGGGCCGTGCTTCTGGCCTTGATTGCAGCGACAGTTCGACTTGCCGCAGCGGACGTACTTGAAGTAGAGCTTCGCCTGCGGGGTCATCTCGCGCAGCTCCGACCGCGCTCGCTCGATCTCCGCGTCAAGCTCCGCCAGACGCGCGTCGAGTTCGTCGAGCGCGGCGAGGATAGCGCGCCGGATGGACGTCAGTTGGCTAGGTTTGGGATCGGTTGCCATGATTATCTTGGATAGCTATCGTGGTCTAATTCAACGCTTTGTTAGTTAAGATAGCGCACAGCACCTCGCTGAACAAGCGGAAGGGTTCCACCATTGGCGGACCCGGCCGATGACCCGTGATCGCTAGCCCAAAGACTGCGGGCACAGCGCTCGCCGACCTGCCGGGAAAACCCTCATGACGAAGCCGAGCCGAAGATAACACATCAGGGCTTTGCTCCTTGTGCGCCTGAGGCGCGACCTTGCCTGATTCAGATCATACCATCTGCTATAGGGGCGCCGTAAGCTCGAAGGAAACCAGCGGCGGTGATTGCAAGCCGATGACAGCAACCGAGTTGATCGTAAGCAGCTTGATCGGTGTCGGCCTCATCCTGTCGGGGTGGCTGAGCCTGCCCGCCTGTCTGGTCGATCAGGCGGTACCGTCGGGACAGGGGGATGCGCATCGGGCAGCGTGCGAGAACGTCCGGAACGTTGACGGCAACGCGGCCGATCCGGCCAACGCGTTGTCCAGCCTGTGCCCGTTCTGTTCCCCCATCGCTCGAACCGAGGCGGACGCGCTCCACCGTCCCATCCAACAGCTGTCGAGCTTTCTGGCGCCTGTTGACACCTCTCTGATCACACCTCCAAGCGTCCTCCGCCCCCCTCCCTCTAGCGTGAATCGCTGTCATTCCGCGAGCTGCGTGCCAACGCCCATGGTGGCGAAACTCGAGGGCCACTTGAGGAGGATGAACAGTGGGCAAGAAACAGAATCGGAAGGCGAATCGCAGCGATAGACCATCGAACCCGAAACGGGATCGAGATCAACAGGTACAACGCTTGATCACCTACGTCGGCATCGCTGCCGTGGCGTTGATCGCGGTCGTCGTCGCACTCTTCGCGCTAGACGACTTCGGCTCGGGCATCAGCGGCGAGATAACCCTCAGCACCGAGCGCCAACCGACCATGGGATCGGAGAACGCCGCCGTGGAGGTCGTGGAGTTTGCCGACTTTAAGTGCCCGGCCTGCGCCGTCTTTAAAACCGACATCCTTCCCCAACTCAAGGCCGACTACATCGACACGGGCCAGATCAGCTTCTCGTTCTTGAACTTTCCGCTGCCCCTCGGGGAAGATTCCTGGACCGCCGCGATCGCGACGGAGTGCGTCTACCACCAAATGGGCAACGCGGCCTTCTGGGACTACTACGACGGGATCTTCGCCAACCAAGGCCCGGAACGTCAGGCCTGGGCGACGCCCGATCTGTTGGTCCAATTGGCCCAGGACTACGTCGACAGGCCCGTCAACCCTGAGGAGCTGCGCCGTTGCATCGTCGACGAGGAATATCGGAACCAGGCCGAGCGCGATCGCCAGATGGGCGCCAACGCCGACATCCCCGGCACACCGTCGATCTTTGTCAATGGCCAGAGGCTGAGCGACGTCCGCTACGGCACGATCGCGGACGCCATCGATCGGGCGCTGCGACGGGCGAATGCCGCGGATTGACGATCGGGCTGGAAACGCCAATCGAGGGGAAGAGCCGCTATGGCCCAACCGATCAGACCCGACAACGGGCACTAGCGGACGATAGTGACGGCCGTTCTGGCGAGGTATCGGCAAGGCGCGCTAGCATGGATCCATCATGAGACGCCAACGACGACTCGGCATCGGCCTGTTGTTGCTCCTCATCGGCCTGGTCGTGGTGAGCGGCCAGGCGATCCGGGTTGCGCCGGTCAGCTTCGAAGCGCAAGTCGCCCGCGACACCGAGAACAACACCACCTTCACCGTGCTCAACGACGAATCGGAGCCGGTCTCGGTTGAGATCGGGCTCTGCGACTGGCGCCGCGACGTCCGGGGCAACAACCGCTTCTGTGAGGACGCGGGCCAGGTGGCCCGCTCGGCCACGCCTTGGATCAGCGTCTCGCCCCAGGAGTTCAACCTGGGCGCCGAGGAGCGCAACGAGGTTCGCCTGACCATCGACGTGCCCTCGACGGGAGCGAACGGTGAGCCGCTGAAGGGCACCTACTGGTCCGCTGCCATGATCACGGCCTCGCCCCAGGCCGACGACGGCGGGGACGATGGCACCGAAATCACCATCAAGCGGCGCTTCGGCCTCAAGGTTCTCGCCCACATTCAGGGAACCGGAACCAAACGCGGCCAGGTGAGCAACTTGAGGCGGCACGGGCTCAATCCCCTCTGGTTCTCGCTCCAATTCCAGAATCGCGGCACGCTCAACCTCGGCGACGTCTCCGGCCGCCTCGAGGTCCGCAACGATCAAGGCGAGACGATCGAGCAGATCGCCGTCGACTCGTTTCCCATTCTGCCCGGGGCGACGCGCCGACTCCGTGTGCAGAGCAAACGATCAGTCGGGAACCGCCTGGCGCCGGGCCGCTACGTCGCATTGGCGATTTTGGACTTTGGCGGCGACAATCCCGTGGGGGCCCAGGCTGTCTTCGACGTCCCCGAAATCGATCTCGCGCCGCTGGGGGACGCGGAGAACCCGCCCCAGGACTTGAACGACGATGGGTTCTACGAGGACGTGGACGGCAACGGGAAACTGACGACGGACGATCCCGCGCTGCTCGGCTTCGCCGTGGAGTCGGACGCCGTGCAGACGAACTGGCCCGCGTTCGACTTCAACAACGACGGCGAAGCGACGTTCGACGACGTCATCGCGCTCAAGCAAAGCCTCAACAAGGACAACGACGGCTAAGCTCGCGAGCGGCTCCATCATTCGGACTCGAGGGGCCGAACGCCTCGCACGCACGGATCCAGCATGATATCCTGACGTTACAAGCTGAGGCGCTTCATGGAGTGGCCCAGTCACGGCGAGGCTGGGTCACTCGGCGTCTCTCCAAGCGCGGAAACCGTTTGTTTGTCGGCTCGGCCCGACCCCTCGACGCTAGGAGCGAACCGGCCCATGAAAACCCTCGGACTGCTCGGTGGGATGAGCCCAGAATCCACCATCCCCTACTATCGGACGATCAACCGCACCGTGAACCAACGACTGGGCGGGCACCATTCGGCCCCCCTTGTGATCTACAACGTCGACTTCGACCCCATCGTCCGGGCGCTGGACGACGGCCGTTGGGACGAGATTATCGCTATCCTGGAATCCGACTCGCAGGCGTTAGAAGCCGCGGGCGCCGAGGGACTCGTCATCTGCACGAACACCATCCACGCCATCGCCCCCGATCTGGCCGCGCGCATCAACATCCCCTTGCTGCACATCGTCGACCCCACGGCACACGCCGTAACCGAAGCGGGCCTGGACACCGTGGGCCTGCTCGGCACGCGCTTCACCATGGAGGAGGCCTTCTTCCGCGAACGGCTGCAGGCGCAACACGGGATCGAGGCGATAATTCCGGACGATGCCGATCGCGATCGGATCCATCGCGTGATCTACGACGAGCTCTGCCTAGGCGCCATCCGCGAGGAATCCCGCCAGGCCTACCAGCGAATCATCGCCGACCTCGCCGCACAGGGCGCCCAAGGGATTATCCTCGGGTGCACGGAGATCTCACTGCTCGTCGGCCCGGACGACGCGTCCGTGCCGTTGTTCGACACCACTGAGCTCCACGCGCGATACGCGGCGAACTGGGCGCTGACCGATTAAACGTCAGCTCCTCCCCCAAGGGACGGACCCCGTTGATCGATGCTCTGGCTTGTGCTCGCGTTCGGCTCGGCCCTTTTTGAATCGCTCAAGGACCTGTTCAGCAAGAAGGGTCTGCAACAGATCGATCCCTACATCGTCGCCTGGGCGATGCCGCTTTATGCACTGCCCTTCCTCATGGCGACGCTGTTCTTCATTGACATTCCGGCGTTGGAGCCGCGCTTCTGGCCCGCGCTCGTCGGCAGCGGCCTCCTGAACGTCGGCGCGGCCGTGCTGTTCATGAAGGCGATCCAGCGCTCCGACCTGTCCGTGACCGTCCCGCTGGTGACGTTTACGCCCATCTTCCTGCTACTCACCTCGCCCATCCTCGTCGGGGAATTTCCGCGCCCGCTCGGGCTGGCGGGGGTCGTGTTCATCGTGCTCGGCTCCTACGCGCTGCACCTGCGCGAGTGGCGCAACGGGATCCTCGCCCCCTTCCGCGCGCTCCTGTCCGAGCGCGGGCCGCAACTGATGCTGGTGGCGTCGGTCCTGTGGAGCGTGACGGCCAACCTGGACAAGATCGCGATCCAGGCCTCCTCGCCGCGTTTCTACCCCGTCGCGGTGATCGCCTTTGTGGCGACCGCGCTGGCGCCGCTGGCGATCTGGCGCAGCCAGGGCCAGGCCCGCGTCATCGCCACGCGTTGGCGGAATCTCTTGCCCGTGGGCTTCTTCGTGGCGCTGACCTTGAGCGTGCAGATGACGGCGCTCAGCCTGGCGTTGGTCGCCTACGTCATCGCCATCAAGCGTCTCAGCACGGTGCTGAGCGTCCTCTGGGGGCATCTCGTCTTCGGCGAGCACGGCCTGGCCGAGCGGGCGCTCGGCGCGGGCGTGATGGTGGTCGGGGTTTTTCTGATTGCGGTGTCGTGACGTTTTCAGTCGCAAACATTACAAGCTCGAGCCACGTTCCAACGCCCCATCCAAATCCGCCATCAGATCCTCAGGATCCTCGATACCGACCGACAGCCGGATCAGCCCGTCGTTGATCCCCTTCGCCTCGCGCTCGGCCTTGGGCGTGATGTAGTTGGTCGTCGAGGCCGGGTGGGTAATGAGCGTCTTGACGTCGCCGAGGCTGACGGCCTGCGTGCAGATCTCGACATTATCAATTAGATCGACGCCCGCCTGATAGCCGCCCTTCAGTTCAAAACTGACCATGCCGCCGTAGCCGCCCTTCATCTGGCGGCGAGCAATTTGATGGCCCGGGTGGTCGGTCAACGCCGGATGGAACACGCGAGCCACCTTCGGGTGATTGTCCAGGTGGAATGCGATCTGCTGCGCGCCTTCGTTATGCCGGGCCAGGCGCAGCCCGAGCGTGCGGATTCCCCGCAGCGTCAGCCAGGCCGTCATGGGGCTCATCACCCCGCCGAGGTCGCGGTGGAGGCTCCGAATGTTGTCGACGAGATCGCGCCGTCCCATGATCGCCCCGCCGAGCGTGTCGCCGTGGCCCGAGAGATACTTCGTCGTCGCGTGCAGCGCCAGGTCGATGCCGAGGCTGAGCGGTCGCTGGTTGTAGGGCGTGGCGAAGGTGTTGTCGATCATCGTCCAGAGGTCGTGCGACTGGGCCAGGTCGGCCACGGCTGCAATGTCGGTAATCTCCAGCGTCGGGTTGCTCGGCGTCTCGATGTAGACGAGCTTCGTCTCGGATCGAATCGCCTCCGCAACGTTTCCAATATCAGTCGGATCAACAAAGGTCGTTTCGATCCCCAGTTCCGGCATCTTCCCGTTCAGAAAATGCATCGTGCCGGAGTAGAGCTGGTGCCCGGCCACGATGTGGTCGCCCTGGCTCAGCACGGTCATCAGCGACGTCGTGATGGCCGCCATGCCGCTGGAGGTCGCAATGGCGGCCTCGGCGTCTTCAAGCGCGGCCAGCTTATCCTCCAGAGCTTCGACCGTCGGGTTGCCCCAACGGGAGTAGAGATAGGCCCCGCGCTCGCCCGACTGGATCCCCTCGGTGACGCGGGCGGTCTCGTGGGATGAGCCGGGCGCGAACGTGCTCGTCTGATAGATCGGCACGTCGACCGAGCCCGTCGTCGGGTCGACGTGCTCGCCGGCGTGGACGGCGTCGGTGTCGAAGCCCGTCTCGGCGCGCTGATCCGCCCACTCGGTCATGCCAGCACCTTTCGCAGCCGCTGGAGCCCTTCCTCGATCTCCGCCATCGACGCGGCATAGGACAAGCGCACGTGGCCGTCGCGGCCGAACGCCAGCCCGGTGACCGTCACGAGCCCGGCCTCCTCCAACAGATGCGTTGCAAATGCCGTGGCGTCGGGGACGTCGTCACTGAGGTGTCGGCTGATGTCGGGGAAGACGTAGAACGCTCCCTGTGGGGTGTTGCACGACACGCCCGGCAGCTCGTTCAGCCCCTCAACGAGGGCGTCGCGGCGCTGGCGATAAGCGTCAATCATTTCCGATACATAGGACTGATCGCCCGTGAGCGCCTCCACGGCCGCCTTCTGTGCGATGGAGGTCGGGTTGGAGGTCGACTGGCTCTGGATCGTCTCCATGGCCTTGATGACCTCCGACGGCCCAGCGGCCCAGCCGATGCGCCAGCCCGTCATGGCATACGTCTTGGAGCAGGACCCGACGATGATGAGGTGGTCGCCCTCGAACTCGGCCGCCGACAAGGGCCGTCCCTCGTAGATGAAGCGCTCGTAGGTCTCGTCGGAGATGAGATAGGCATCGTATTGGCGAGCCAACTCGATCATCCTGCCCAACTCCTCGCGCTCGACGACCGCGCCCGAGGGGTTGTTGGGAAAATTGAGGATGATGAGCTTCGTCCGCTCGCTCAGCTGCGGCTCCAGATCGCGTGCCGTGAGAACAAAGCCCTGCTCGGCTGGCGGATTGACGGTCACGACGTCCGCGCCGCACAGCACGGCCTGTTGCGGAAACGTCACCCAGTAGGGCGTCGGCAGCACGACCTCGTCGCCGTCGTCCAACAGCGCAAGCGCCGCGTTGAACAGCGCCCCCTTGCCGCCCACGGTGATCATGACCTCGGTCGGGGGATCGAACGACGCGCCCGAGTCGCGCTCGTATTTCGTCGCCACCGCCTCGCGCAGCTCGGGGATGCCGCCGGCGTTGGTGTAGCCCGTAAAGTTGGCGTCGATCGCCTGCTGGGCGGCTCGTTTGATGGGGTCGGGGGTGGGAAAATCGGGCTCCCCGATGCCGAAGTTGACGAGCCTGGCGCCCTCGGCGCGCAGCTCCGCCGCGCGGGCCTGCACGGCCATCGTCGCGGAGGGGGCCAGGCGGGAGACGCGTTGGGACAGGGCCGGCATGGGCATCCACTCCTTGGGCGAAGGTTGGGGAGTCGCCATTTTAGCCGGGCTGCTTACAGACCGTCAACGCGGCACGACCGCTCGGCTCTGTGACCGAGGTAACCTACGCGCGCGTGGGCGGCGTCCTAGACTGACCCCGGTTTGCACCCGACAAAGCATGCGTTAGGAGGCAAGCGATCATGCAGGAAAGTCCCAATCTTCCCGTCTCCCTGATTTTGGCGTTGTTGCTTGGCACGGGGGTCGTCGCGGCGTCCGACTCGCTGGGCGTCACCGTATCCGTCCCCTTCGACGCCGAGGGCGTGGCCACGGAGCAGGCGTCGGTCGTCGGCTCCGCCCAAGGCAGCTACCAGGACGTCGGCCTGGAGGCACGCGCCGTCATGGGTCTCAGCGGGTTCAATACCGCCACGCTGAGCGCGGATACGGCATTCGATGGCACCAACGTCTCCGCCAGCACGAACTTCACCGTGGACGGGTTCGCCTCGGCGAACGTCGAATTGACCCGAACGGTGGAGCAGTTCAACCTGTCCGCGACGACCGTGATCGGCCCGCAAGGGTTCGGCAGCCTGACGTTTGAAGGGGCAACTCGCACATCCAAAGGCGTGTCGCTGTCGTCCAGCACGACGATCACGCCCGACGGTTTCTCCCAGGAGGTCTTAACGCTCGGACTCGCCGTGAGCGGCATGTCGGTCTCGCGCACGACCGTCATCACCGACGGCGGCCTCGCGCAAGAGCGCTGGGACATGAGCGCGAGCGTCGGGAATTATCAACTGACCCGAACCACGGTATATACCTCGGATGGATTCTCGCGCGAGAGCATCAAGGTCGCCACGGCGATGGCGGGCACGGACCTCAGCTTGACCTCCGTCTTCGGCACGGAGGGCCTGTCCACGGTCACGCTGAAAGCGCGGCGACCCTTCGATCGCGTGAACGTTTCGAGCGAGTTCGTCCTAGCTCCGAGCGGCTTCCAGGGCGGCTCGATGGTGTTCAACTCGAGCTTTGACGGACTCGGCTTGATCGGGGGCACCGCAGGAGACGGGTCCAAGTAATCCCGTCCAAGCACGAAAGCGAGGAGGGCGGGTCGCTACCGCCGGCCGAACGCGCGTTCCAACTCGGCCAGCGTGTAGTGGAGCACGATGGGGCGGCCGTGCGGACAGCGGTACGGGTTGTCCAGGGTCCGCAGCTCG
>JBDGQO010000002.1:0-13620 GCA_042219045.1 Bipolaricaulia bacterium
TCACCTATCCTTTCGTGCCTTTCGTTTCTTCGCGCTCGACGAATTCCTCGAGGGCTTTGACAACTAGGTAATTGACGGAGCGGTCCTGTTGTTGGGCAAGCTTGTTGAGCCGCGCGACGGGATCATCGGCTTGCTTCGCCTTCGGCACGTAGATGGTCAGCTTATCCGTAGCCATTCGATCGAATCTCCTCTTTAATGTTGCTTTGTAAAACCATGATAAGCAACCAGCACGATTGTCGTCAGCATTGTGACATATCCCCCCTTATTGAGACAACACTGATCCGTGCCGGGCCCATACCGTCTTGTCCTTGCAGCAAGGGAACGACGTCGGGTTAAGCCGCAGCACATGCGCAGTAAAGGGCTAAAGCGATTCGGCAGGCGTTTCCGCCGGTTCGGGCGTGGGCGGCGGCGATTCGGGAAGCTTCAGTCGGACCTTGAGGATCTCACGTGCGGTGGCGCTTTCCACCATGACGCTCGCGCCGTCGATGTCCACGGACCGACCGGGACGGGGAATCTCTTCCAGGTGCTCGGTTACGAGGCCGCCGATTGTCACTGCGCCGTCGGCCGGCAGCTCCAGCTCCAGCTCCTCGTTGATCATGGTCAGCTCGGCGTCGCCTTCGACGAGGTATTCCCGATCGGAAAGCTGGCGGATCATGCGGCGTGGCTCGTCGTACTCGTCGCTGATCTCGCCGACGATCTCTTCCAAGACGTCCTCCAGGGTGATGATGCCGGCCATGCCGCCGAATTCGTCCACCACAATGGCCATGTGCTTCTTGTGGTTCTGGAACTCCTGAAGCAGATCGTTGATCGGCTTGACCGTCGGCGTGAAGAAGGGCGACCGGATCAGCTCGCGGCGGTCGTTTAGCATGGAGTCGTTGTCATGGTCGGCGCGCAGCAGATCCTTGGCGTGGAGGATGCCAATAATATTGTCACGGTCGTCCTCGAAGACGGGATACCGCGAGTGGCCCTGGTCAACAATCACGTCGTGAACGTCGCTCAACGGCGTGTCGCAGGCGAGCGAGATGACCTCGGGCCGCGGCACCATGACCTGGCGCACGACCAGATCGTCGTAGCTGAGGATGCGCCAGATCATGCGCTCTTCGGCTTCCTCGACGATGCCGTAGCGCTCGGCCTCATCGAGCAGATGCTCCAGGACGTCGCGCACTTGATCCTCGTTGACGGGAGATTCGTCCGTCGCGTCCGCGACGCTGGGGAAAATCAGGCGTCGCAGGCCATGGCGGATCCCCTCGGAGGCGCGAACGAATGGGAAGAGCGGCCGAATGATCCAGTAAAGCGGGCGCATCAGCGCCAGGACCCAATTGGCGATGCGGTGGCGGCCGACGTAGTAGGGCACCAACTCGCCGAGCACGATGAGGTAGGCGGCGGCGATGCCGAACGCGAGCCCTGCTTTGGCCCAGAGCCCCCACTCAGGTACGAGCGAGAAGCTCAGCATCGCGGCGGCGATGCCGGTCAGGGCCAACACCAAGTCCGTTAAAAGCGCGACAGCCCCCATGACACGCTTTGGCTGGGCCATCAGCGCGTGGATCATGCGGTGATGGCGAGAATGGGTGTCCGACAGGGCCGTCAAGCGCAACCTGCCCAAGGAGGCGACCGCGACTTCGAGCGCGGTCATTATGCCAGCCAGCAGCGATAGAGCGGCCAACGCTACGAATCCTAAGCTAGGATCCATTCACGCGTGCACCTCAATTTCTCCATTTTAGCCGGGTCGGGCACACGTTGCAATTGCCGGAAGAGGTGGAGTAGCCTGGGCCAGACATGCGGTTGCATCAACACGGAAGGCGATGGGCCGCATGGCTGTGGCCCGTCACTCGTGTGAGCAACGCTCGCCATAGGTGACGCGGAGCACGGCACTGGGAAATCTCACCTGAACGGGGGATGGGCGACGGTGAACATTGACGACATCGAGACGCTCATCGAGCTGTTTGACCGCTCGGGGCTGGCCGAGCTGGAGCTCGAGCAGGGCGAGACGAAGCTCGCGCTGCGCCGTACACAGGCGAAATCGGCAAACGCGATCCAAGCCGAAGGCACGGTGGAGCAGCAATCGGGGCCCGCTGATGCGGCTCAAACGGCCGAGCCTCAGCCGTCCGAAGCTCCGACGACCGACGGAAGCTCGACAGATGAGGCGGCCGAGGGCTACGTCGTGACCTCCCCCATTGTCGGAACGTTCTATCGGCGGCCTTCGCCGGAAGAAGAGCCCTACGTAACCGTCGGCGATCGCGTCGATGCCGGGGACACCGTCTGCATCGTGGAGGCCATGAAAGTCATGAACGAAGTGCGCACGGAGCGGGCCGGCATCGTCAAGGAGATCCTCGTCGAGGACGCGGCCGCCGTGGAATACGGCCAAGCCCTCATCCGGATCGATGAGTCCTGAGCCATTGTTCAACAAGATCCTGGTCGCCAACCGGGGCGAGATCGCGCTCCGTATTGTGGAGGCCTGTCGCCAGCTCGGCATCCCCTCCGTGGCCGTCTTTTCCGAGGCGGACCGTGAGGCGCTCCATGCCCGACTGGCCGACGAGGCCTACTGCATCGGCCCGGCTCCCGCCCAGGACAGTTACCTCAACCTCGCCGCGATCATGAGCGCAGCGGAGGTTTCGGGGGCCGAGGCCATCCACCCGGGTTACGGGTTTCTGTCCGAGGACGCGGAGTTCGCGGAGGTCTGCGAAGACTCCGGCTTTACGTTTATTGGCCCATCGCAAGCGACGATGCGCCTCACTGGGGACAAGCTGGCCACCAAGCAGGCGCTCGAAGCCCATGGCCTGCCGACGGTGCCAGGTACCGACGCAATGAACACGGAAGCCGAAGCCCAGGAAGCGGCCGAACGGCTCGGCTATCCGCTCATCATCAAGTCGGCGGCCGGCGGCGGCGGGCGCGGCATGCGCTTTGTCCACGACTCGGCGGAGCTGTTCGATCGGTTCCATGCGGCTCGCCGCGAGGCCGAGGCCGCGTTCGGCAACGGCGCCGTCTACTTCGAAAAACATCTGGGCGACGCGCGCCACATCGAGGTCCAGATCGTGGCGGACGGTCATGGCAACGTCGTCCACTGGGGCGAGCGCGAATGCTCCATCCAGCGGCGCTATCAAAAACTGATTGAGGAGACGCCCGCCCCCAACTTCGATCCCGAGCTGCGCCAGCAAGTGTGCGAGACGGCCGTCGAGGCGGCGCACGCGCTCGGCTATCGCAATGCCGGCACGGTCGAGTGCCTCGTCTCGGACGAGGCCTTCTACATCATCGAGATCAACGCGCGCATCCAGGTCGAGCACCCCGTCAGCGAGATGCGAGCGGGGCGGGATCTCGTCATGGACCAGATCCGGATCGCAGCGGGCGAACCGCTCCCGTACGAGCAGAGCGATCTCGAACTGACCGGCCATGCCATCGAGTGTCGCATCAACGCGGAGGACCCGCTGAACGACTTCATGCCCGCGGCGGGCGATCTGCGGGTGGTCGGCTGGCCGGGCGGCCCGGGGGTGCGAATCGACACCCACATCTACAATGGGGTCCGCATTCCGCCCAACTACGACTCGTTGTTGGCGAAGCTGATCGGCTATGCCGACGACCGTGATGGCGCTCGCGGCCGCATGATCGGGGCGCTACGGCGGCTCCACATCGAATCGCTGCCGACCACAGCTGAGCTCTGCCTGGAGATTCTGGAACATCCCGTCTTCGTTGCCGGCGAGGCCACGACGCGCTTCCTCGAACAGCAGCTGTCGGCGAAGTCGGGTTGACCCTACCGTCCTTTCGAGCCGTTGCAAGGACTCCGACGACCGCATAAAATCAGTGAGTTGGACACAAATCGTCACAACGACGAGTCAAGCCACACCGTCGAGCCGACGACAGGGGACGGGATTCACCCATGTTTGACGCGCTGAGCGAACGACTCAACAACGCGCTTACCAAGCTGAAGCGCCAAGGGAAGCTGACCGAAAAGGACCTCGACGAAGGGCTCCGCGAGGTCCGCCGGGCGCTGCTGGAAGCGGACGTCAACTACAAGGTGACCAAGCGCTTCGTGGAACGCATCCGCGACAAAGCCGTCGGGCAGAACGTCATGGAGAGCCTGACGCCCGGCCAGCAGGTCATCAAGATCGTGCGCGACGAGTTGACCGAGTTGATGGGCCAGCAGGCGCGTGATCTCGACCTGTCGGCCCGGCCGACAGTCTGGATGGTCGTCGGGCTGCAGGGCTCCGGCAAGACGACGACCACGGGCAAGTTGGCCAATCACTATCGAAATCAGGGGCGCCAGCCCCTGTTGGCTGCCACCGACGTCCATCGGCCCGCAGCGATCGATCAGCTGCAGCAGTTGGGATCTCAGCTCGATCTTCCCGTCCATGGCGAAGGCGAGACGGCGCTGGAGATCGCCCAGGGCGCCGTTGATGATGCCAAGCGCCGCACGCGCGACATGGTGCTCGTCGACACGGCCGGCCGGCTGCAGATCGACGAGGACCTCATGGACGAACTCGCCGAGGTCAAGGAGCGGATCGAGCCGAGTGAGGTCCTGCTCGTCGCCGACGCCATGACGGGCCAAGAGGCCGTCTCGATCGCCGAAACGTTCCACGAGCGTCTCGGCTTGACGGGCATTGTCCTCACCAAGATGGACGGCGACGCACGCGGGGGCGCGGCGCTGTCGATGGTCGAGGTCACGGGCGTGCCGATTGTCTTCCTCGGAACGGGCGAAAAGACCGACAACTTGGAGGTGTTTCATCCGGATCGCCTCGCGCAGCGGGTCCTGGGCATGGGGGACGTGCTCGGGCTCATCGAGGACGTCGAAAAGCGCGTCGACCAAGACCAGGCCGAGGACTTGGCCAAAAAGCTCGAAAGCGACAAGTTCACGCTCGAGGACTTCCAACAGCAGCTCTCCCAGGTGCGAGACCTCGGTCCGCTGGACAAGCTGATGGAAAAGATGCCCGGCATGAGCGAGGCCCAAGGGAACGTCGACGTCGACGAGGACGAGCTGAACAAGGTCGAGGCGATCATCAGCTCCATGACGCCGTGGGAGCGGCGCCATCCTGAAAGCCTCAACGGAAGCCGCAAAAAGCGCATCGCGGCCGGGTCGGGCACACGCGTCCGAGACATCAACTCGCTGTTGAAGCGCTTCAAGGAGGCGAAGAAGATGATGAAGCAGATGAAGAAGATGGGCGGGTCGAGCAGCGGCGGCGGTTTGCCCTTCTAAATTGATCCCCGCTAAGCCAGCCGTCATTCTGGATCTCGGATGCATCCACGTGATTGGACAACCAAGCACC
The DNA here is from genome assembly GCA_042219045.1 of Bipolaricaulia bacterium. GTDB lineage: Bacteria > Bipolaricaulota > Bipolaricaulia > RBG-16-55-9 > RBG-16-55-9 > CAZMNF01. Next base: position 5,256 of record JBDGQO010000002.1, read on the forward strand.
GATCATGATCGCGAAAGGAGACCGAACATGGCTGCAAGAATTCGATTGAAGCAGATCGGCAAGCGAGGCCAGCACACGTTCCGCATCGTCGCCATCGAGGGGAGCAAGCCCCGCGGCGGCCGCGTGCTGGAGGAGATTGGCCACTTCGACCCCCACTCCGACGAGCTCCATGTGGACGAGGGCCGCGCCTTCGATTGGCTCAGCAAGGGCGTCCAGCCCAGCCAGAGCGCCAAGCAGCTCTTGACCCGCGCCGGCATCCGTCAGGACAAGGACGTCCGCACCGGGACGGGCACTTAGCGCCCATCGCCGCGTGTGGTGGGCTGCGGCCTGCAGTCCACGATCGCACCGAGCGGATGGAAGATCCGGGATGTTGCGTCAGCTACTGGAGTTTCTGATCCGGCCGTTGGTTGAGGACATGGCCAACGTCCGGATCGAGTGCACCGAGACGCCCACAATGACGCTGTTCTGTCTGTGGGCACGCAAGGGCGATCTCGGCCGCATCCTGGGCAAGAAGGGCCAGACGATCGAGGACATTCGCCGCGTCATGGAGACCGTGGCGGCCCGCGACGACCGCGAAGTTATCATCGACGTCCTGGAGCAGCCCAAGGAGACGTCCCCGTCGACGGAGGCGCCCTCGTCCTGAGCGATGCGAGTCGACATCGTCACGCTGTTTCCCGAGCTGATTGAGCCCTACTTTTCCGGGGGCCTGCTCGGAGCGGCCCGCGAGCGCGGCGTCCTTGAGGTCCATCTTCACCAGCTCCGCGACTACACCCGAGATAACCACCGCCAAGTCGACGATCGGCCCTACGGCGGCGGACCGGGCATGGTGCTCAAGCCGGAGCCCTTCTTTCGCGTCGTGGAGTCGCTGGAGGCCCACATCGGCCAGCGGCCACGCGTGTTGCTCACCTCGGCGCGCGGGAAGGTCTTCAACCAAGCGAAGGCCCGTGAGCTGTCGGACGAGCGTTGCGTGACGATCCTGTGCGGTCGCTATCAGGGGGTCGACGACCGTGTGAAGACGCTCGTCGACGACGAGCTCTCCATTGGGGACTTCGTGTTGAGCGGCGGCGAGCTGCCCGCTCTCGTCGTGGCCGAGTCCATTGGGCGGCTTGTGCCCGGGGTCGTTGGCAATCTGGATTCCCTGGAAGCCGACTCCTTTGCCGAGTCCGATCTCTTGGGTCCGCCCCAATACACCCGCCCGTCGGAATTTCGCGGCATGCAGGTGCCCGAGGTGCTCTTGTCGGGCGATCACGCGGAGATCGAACGCTGGCGCCGCGAGCAGGCGCTGGCGACCACCCGCCGAAATCGCCCCGATCTCCTCGATCCGTCCGATCGCCCGCCCAACGTCGATTGATCATGGGCACGCTCTATATCGGCCTCCTCCACCATCCCGTGCTCGATCGCCACGGCGAGACCGCGACGACCTCGATTACAGGCCTCGATCTTCACGATATCGCACGCACCGCCATGACCTACGGAGTGCGGAACTTTTTCATCGTCGAGCCCTTCCCGTCGCAGCGCGAGATCGCGGAGCGAATGCGGCGCTACTGGCTTGACCTGGACGAGCCCGACGATCCGACGCGACGCGCAGACACGCTCAAGCCCGTTCGCATCCTCGCCAGCCTCGAGGACAGCCTCGATGCCATTGCCGAGGCCGAGGGCCAATCTCCTCTCGTCATCGGAACCTCGGCACAAGGGGGCCACGCCAGCGAGATCTCCTATCGGTCGCTGCGGGATCGGATTGAAACCGACCTCGAGCCGGTGTATATTCTGTTCGGGACCGGCTGGGGCCTGGCGCCTGAGCTGTTGGGACGCGCCGACGGGATCTTGCCGCCGATTGCCGGTCCTGTTCCGTATAACCATCTCTCGGTCCGGGCTGCGGCAGCGGCGACACTCGACCGACTGCGGGGCCGCCGGGAGTAACCCAGGAGCGAACGTATGGATGACCTCATTCGAGCATTGGAGACCGAAGTTCGAGAACGGACGAGCGACGACGGATCGCCCCGCGACATTCCGGAGTTCGGCGCGGGGGACCGCATCCGCGTCCAGGAGCGCGTGACCGAAGGGCTCGGCGAAGGCCGCAGCCGCGTCCAGACGTTTGACGGGATCGTGATTCAGGTCAAAGGGGCCGGCTTGGCCAAGACGTTCACGGTCCGCAAGGAGTCCTTCGGCATCGGGGTGGAGAAGATCTTTCCGCTCCATTCGCCCAAGATCGAAAGCATAGAGCTCGTGGAACGCGGCAACGTCCGCCAGTCCCGGCCGTTCTACTTGCGCCAACTGCGCATGCGCCAGCGGCGCCGCTAACGGCTTAAACTCGGTTTGATGCAACGCGACGACGACCGACAACCCGAATCGGAGGATCAGCCCGAGCGCGAGACGCCTGACCGCGACGCGTCGCCCCGAGACGCGTTCGCTCAAGATCCGTGGGCCATCGACGAGCAGCAAGCCGACGCGAGGGAGCCGACCCCATCGTCACCCCTCGACGAGGGCGATTCCGCTTCAGAAGCTGACCCGGCCACAATCCAACCCGATCAGCCGCAAGGGCCCAAGCCGTTGCTGGCGCGGATGTTCAACAAGATCGGGATTCCGACCCGTCCGGGGGTCGATTGGGTACTCGACTGGATCCAAGTCTTGGTCATTGCGGGGATTTTGGCTTGGGTTGTCATGAACTACGGCATTGTCCGCATGCGCGTGCCGACGGGGTCGATGGAGCCGACGATCATGCCCGGCGACAGCTTTTTCGTCGACAAGTTCACCTACCTGTTGGGGGTCAATTCCCCCGAGCCGGGCGATATCATCGTCTTCTGGCACACCGACAACTCCCGCATGTGCCCGGAAAACCGCTTGCTCTATTGGAGCTGGGGAAAGCTTGAGCCGTGCAAGGAGCGCTACGTCAAGCGGCTGATTGCTGAAGGGCCTGCGAAGGTGGCCATTCGACAGGGCGATGTGTACGTCGACGGCGAGCTGCGCGACGGCCCGGCCTTTGATCGCGACTACGTCTGTCGCGCGGGGGCGCCGCGCAATCCCGAGGCCCGCGACGCCGAAGGGTGCTCCTGGGACGTGCCGGATGGGAAGATGTTCGTCCTTGGCGACAACACCAGGAACAGTTCCGACAGTCGCTATTGGGGCTTTGCCAATGTGAGCACCCTGATCGGCGAGCCCTTCTTCCGCGTCTGGCCCGTCAATCGCATCGGGCCAATGAACGGCTACTTCGGCAGTGGGCGCTAGCCGTCCGCTGCTTCCGCTCAACGTGTCAGCAATGGAACCATCGTAACGGACAGCTGGCCTTCGCCAAGTGCTTCCGTATCGCCTAAGCTAGCAGCACGTTTCTCCAAGGAGCGTGATACCGTGCGTCAATCGATCCCCCGGTGGGGGTTGTTCGTGATCGTGGCGCTGTTGGCCTTGGGATTAAGCAGCGCGACCCAAGCCGACGGCCCGGTCGACCAAGAAAAGCAGAAGACCCAACAATCGGACGACAGCAGTGCGAATGGCGACGGCATTCCCTTCCAGGACGTGCCGGCCAACCACTGGGCCGCGGACGACGTGAGGTATCTTGTCGATCAAGGGGTCATCGAAGGCGTCCCCGGCGGCGAGTTCCAGGGTGAGCGGTCGCCGACCCGCTACGAGGTCGCCACGATGCTCTCGCGAGCGCTTCAGGGGCTCGAAAAGATGCAGCCCCAAACGGCTTCCCAAACCGCGTCCAGCGGGCAGCCGATCCGCAAGGAAGACCTCCAGGTGCTGCGGGACCTCATCTTCAAGATCAGCGACCGCGTCCAGGCCCTCAACGGCGAGGTCGACAAGCTCAAGAACGAGAACCCGGAGATCGATCCCCAACTCCGCAAGCGCATCCAGAACGTCGAGTCACAATCGGATCGCATCAGCCAGTTGCAGAGCACGGTGAAAAAGCAGCGCCAGCAGCTCAACAAGCTCCAAAAGCGCATGGAGTCGTTCCAGGTTGAGTCGACGACGGCCACCGAGAAGCAACTGGCCAAAGCCGATCAGCAGATCCTGGCCAACCGGATTATCGGCATCACGGGGCTGCTGTTCTCCGTGGTCGGCATCGCGTTGACGACGCTGCGCTAAGGACGCCCCGGCGTTCGTGACGTCGTCGTCTGTCGGTGGAGGGAAAAGGGCAGATCACGCGGATCTGCCCCGATAAATCGCTTGCGGCGGATAAGCACACTGGCGTGGCAGCAGCTTTGCAGTGCTAGTCCTTGCGCGAGGCGATGATGTCGTCGACGAGCCCGTAATCGAGGGCCTCCTCGGCCGAAAGGAAGAAGTCGCGGTCCGTGTCCTGCTCGATTCGGTCGATCGGCTGATTCGTGTGGTGCGAGAGCATCTCGTTGATCCGCTCGCGAACCTTGACGAGCTCTTGGGCGTGGATCTGCACGTCGCTGGCCTGACCCTGCGCGCCGCCCAACGGCTGGTGCATGTGGATGCGGGAGTTGGGCAGTGCCAGGCGCTTGCCGTGGGTCCCGGCCGCGAGCAAGATCGTCCCCATGCTGGCCGCCTGTCCCACGCAGATCGTGGAGACGTCGCATCGGACGTACTGGACCGTGTCGTACATCGCCATCCCGGCGGTCACGGAGCCGCCGGGGCTGTTGATGTAGAGATGGATGTCCTGGTCGGGGTTCTTCGACTCCAGAAAGATCAACTGTGCCACGATCAGGTTGGCGGTGTAGTCGTCGATCGGCCCCTGCAGAAAGACGATTCGATCTTCCAGGAGCCGCGAATAAATGTCGTAGCTGCGCTCTTGTTGCCCCGTTCGATCGATGACGAACGGGATCAGTTGGGCGTGTTCATTGGCCATCGGGCGAGTCCTCCTCGTCCTCATTGTCCTCACTGTCGGTATCGTTGGTGCCGCTCGAGGTGGCCGTCTCCGCGTCGAGACCGAGCATCTCGGTCAAACGGTCCAACGCCAGTCGGTTCTCCCGCTCGTGGCGGAAATGCTCCAACTGCTCCTCGCGCTCTAACAAGGCCCGGAACTTCACCACGGGCATGTCGTACTCCGCGGCCTGCTCTTCGAGATACGCCTCGAAGTCCTCGTCGCTCAGCTCGACGCCCTCGCGGGCTTTGAACGCGTTGAGCACGCGCTCGCGCTTGAGCCGTTGTTCGATCTCCTCGCGCAGCTCGGTCTTTTGCTCCTCCGTCGGTTCATGGCCCTGCTGTTGAAAATGTTGGAGTTCCTGCTCCAGCGACTCGTCGACCACGCCGCCGGGAACTCCCACGTCGCTGGCCTCGACAAGCGCGTCCAGAATTGCGGTGTGGACCTGCTTGTCGTGTTGCTGTGAGGCTCGCTGGCGCAGGTCGTCTCGGACGGCCTCGCGCAGCGCCTCCGCGTCGTCGTGACCGACCGTTGCCGCTAGATCTTCCAGGTCGGGCAACTCCAGGTCGTTGACGCTCTCCACGGTCACCATGATGCTCTGATCGTCTCGGGTCGAGATCGTGGCCTGATCGCCGACTTGGTGGCCGATCAGCGCCCCCGTGGAACCTTCGGCCTGGGCCTGCAGTTCCTTGCTCTGCCCGCTGCCGGTCTTGACCGTCACGACGTCCTCATCCTCGATGGCGGCTGCTTCGTCGTCCTTGGGGACGAGCGTGGCGTGCTGGTAGCGCATCTCCTCGATCATGTCGTCGACGTCGTCGTCGTTGATCTCGGGCGATTCGGGCAGATCGACGTCGATGGCGGAGACGTCCGCGGGCAGTTCGACCTCGGGAAAGACCTCCACGTCGAGCTGGAACCGGAACGGCTGTCCCGCCTCAAATTCCAAATCCCGCAATTCGGGCCGGCTCGCCGGGCGGATCTCATGGGCCTCGAGCGCCTCAGGCAGGTGCTCCTCGATCAGTTCCTGTTGCGCGTCTTCATAGAGGAAATCCGAGCCGAAGCGCATCTCGAGATAGCTCCGCGGGACGTGGCCCTTGCGGAACCCGGGCACCTCGATCTCCTTGACGATGCGCTTGTAGACCGCATCCAGCTTCGCGTCCACGTCCTCGGCGGGAATTTCCACGTCAATGCGGTACGTGGTCTCGTCCTGCTGTTCAATGTCCGTCTTCACGCGAGCATCCCTCACTTCTTGCCGTCTAGATGCGTATTATACAAGATGACGGACGCCCATTGCCACCGACGTTCGGCCGTTTGGCCCCATGCTGAGCGACCTGCTACGCTCGGAGCGGTGACCCCCTCGTGCTCTGGCTACGGATCCTCGCCGCCCGTCGTTGGCTGATCGTTGGCCTGCTGGCCGGTGCCATCGTCATGATCCTGCCGCTGGACATGCCGAGTCCGGAGGCCCATCGGACATTGGCGATCCTGGCCACCGCCATCGTCTTCCTCATTACCGAGCCCATTCCCTTGCCGGCCACGGCCCTGTTCATCGCCGTCGCCCAAGTCGGACTGGCGTTGGGGGAGCCGAACGAGGTCGCCCGCTCGTTCATGAGCGACTCCGTCTTCTTCGTCATGGGATCGCTCATGATCTCCGTGGCGATCGTCAAACAGAAACTGGATGTGCGGATCGCTTTCGGGTTGATGCGCTTGGCCGGGCCGAGTGTCGGGCGACTCACCGTGGGCATCACGACGATCTCGGCCCTGCTGGCCTCCGTCGTCGGCGAGCACACGGTCGCCGCGATCATGTTCCCCGTCGCGCTCGGCATCCTCAAGACCGTGGAGGAGGACCGTCCCCACGTGCCGAACCTTGCGGCGCTGCTGTTGCTCAGTATCGTCTACGGCTGCGCCATCGCCAGCCTCGGCACCCCCTCGGGCGGGGCCCGCAATGCGATCCTCATCGACTACTGGAGCCAGCTCTTCGACATCGAGATCGGCTACGCCACCTGGGTCGCCTACGCCTATCCGATGGTCATTCTCCAGATTCCGTTTGTCCCGTTGGTGCTCTGGTGGACGTATCGGCCGGAGGTCCGCAACTTGAAGCGCTCGCTCGTGCGGCTGCGCCGGGACGTCCGCGGGCGGGGCCAGCTTTCGCGCCGCGACTTCCACGTCATCGGCGTGTTTCTGCTCATCCTGCTCGGCTGGATCGCGTTGAGCGACACGCTCGGTCTCGGCATGGTGGCCATCGCGGGAGCCGGGCTCTACTTGGCCACGGGCCTCGTCCGCTGGGACGATCTCAACTCGGGGGTCAACTGGGGCGTCGTCTGGCTCTACGCCGCGGCCATTTCGCTCGGCGTCCAGGTCAAGCAGACGGGGGCCGCCGAATGGCTTGCCACGCACTTATTGGGCATCATGGGGCCGATGTCGGGAATAGGCGTGCTGCTGGTGATCGCGCTGTTGATGCTGCTCTTTACCAACATCATGAGCAGCGGCGCTGCGGTGGCCGTGCTGGGCTCGATCACGCTGCAGATGGCCGAGATTTCCGGAACGAGCCTGATTGCGGCCGGCTTCGTCACGGCGTTGGCCTCGGCGTTCACGTTCATGACGACGTTCGCCTCTCCCGCTGCGATGATCGTCTACACCAGCGGCCGGCTGAGGCCGAGCGACTTCGGCCGCGCCGGGGCGAAGCTGGCCGTGGCGTCGGTGACGATGCTGATGTTGCTTGCGTGGGCTTATTGGCCCTGGCTGGGGCTGAGCCAATAGGCGTTGGTCGTCATGATAGGCACCCTTAGAAGGGACCGAGCGATGATGGGAGAACGGAGCCGATAGCCATGCGGCGGATTCTCGTGCCGGTGGCCCACCTTGACAGCTGCCGGGGGGCCATTGCGCTCGGCGGCGAGTTGGCGCGCCATCTCGACGTTGCCCTCACGATCCTCCATGTGTCGACGGAGGCGAGCCAATCGCTGTTGGGCGGGCGACTGGCCGCCGGCAAGCTGGCCGAGTGGGGCATCGAGCCGCCCTCGTTCCAACTGCTGCGCGACGCCGAGCAGATCCTGATCGACGACGGGGTCCTACAAACGGACGAGCAGGGGCACCCGTTGGAAGTCCATTCCCTGAAGCTGTTGGCCGAGGGGCTCTACGAGGTCCATCGCGTCAGCCAGCGCGGCCAGAACGTGCGCTTCCGGCTGCGCGAGGGCGATCCCGTTCGCCAAGTGCTGCGCGAGCTGGAGGACCCGAACTACGACCTCGTCGTCTCCGGCACCCGGCCGATCGGCGGGTTCCGGCGCTTCTGGGTCGGCAGCATCGCTCAATCCATTGCCCAGTATGCGCCCTGCTCCGCGCTGCTCGCGAAAAACCTACGGGAGGATCAGGGGATTTTGGTCGGGGTCAGCGGCCGCGAGACCGCGCTCGAAGCCGTCCGACAGGCGGCGGAGCTCGCGTGGATCCGCGGCGTGCCACTCGGACTGCTCGCGGCCCCGCCGGACGACGAGGGACGGGCCATGGCGCAGGACCATCTCAACCAAGCGGAAGCCGCGATTGAGCCCGAGATCC
>JBDGQO010000002.1:13720-18389 GCA_042219045.1 Bipolaricaulia bacterium
TGCCGGCACTCGAAGGAGGCGTCACGCTGAGCGAGGCGCTCGTCGACGTCGGTTGGGCGTTGCTGCAAGGGGGCGCCATCCTGGTCCCTGTGATCGCGCTGGCGATCTATGTGGTGCCCTGGATCGTGGAAAAGATCGCCTACACACGGGACGTCGAGCTGTTTCTGCTGGTTGCGCTGGCATTCGGCCTCGGCACGGGCCTGCTGACCGCCCAATTGGGGCTATCGCCGGCAATGGGCGCGTTCCTGGCCGGGCTGATCATCAGCGAGTCGGAGTACGTCCACGAAACTCTGGCTCGCATCCTGCCCTTGCGCGACCTGTTCGTGGCGCTGTTTTTCGTGTCGGTCGGGTTGCTCATCGATCCGACGGCCATCGTCGCGCACTGGCCGCTCGTGCTCGGCATCGTCGGATTGGTCGTGGTCGGAAAGGGCTTGTTGCGGGGCGGGTTGGCCGCGCTCTTTGCGCAGCCACTGAGGATCTCGTTCTTCATGGCGCTCGGGTTCACCCAGATCGGCGAATTCACGTTCGTCATGGCCCAAGTCGGCGCGGACAACGGCGTGCTCAGCGACGCCAACTACAACGTGCTGCTGGCGTCGGCGCTGCTGACGATCATCGTCAGCAGCTCGCTGTTCCGGGCGACGCCGGCGCTGTGGCGTCGCGTGAGCGCTCGGTTTCCCGAGATGGACTGGCCGCAACCGCCCCAGAACGTCGAGTCCACACACCCCACGGATACGTCGGGCCACGGTATCCTCTGCGGCTACGGGCGCATCGGCGGGACGGTTGCCGATGCGCTGATCCGCTTCGGGGTGCCCTTCGTCGTCGTTGAGCGCGACCCGGGGAAGGCCGATCTTCTAAAGGCCCGCGAGGTGCCGGTCGTTATTGGGGACGCTGCCCACGAGACGGTGTTGCGAGAGGCCGCGCCCGAGCGGGCCTCGCTCGTCGTCATCGCCCTGCCGGACTTCTATAACGCCCGACAGGCCTTCCGGACGCTGCGAGCGTTCAGCGCGGAACTGCCGATCGTGGCGCGGGCCCATTGGGGCCCCGAACGGGAGCAGTTCTTCCGCGAGGGGATCACCGACGTCGTTCAGCCCGAGTTCGAGGGCGCGATCGAGATGGTTCGGCACACGTTGATGCACGCCGACGTGGCGTCGCTCGAGGTGGAAGGCTACATCCGCGAGACGCGCCAGCAGCGCTACGGGCGCTTGGTGCAGTCGTGGCTCCAGCGCGAGGATCCGGGCCACCGAACGCACAAGCTGCAGGAGGTCCCGCTGTCAGAGGGGAGTCCGCTCGCCGGGCAGAGCCTGGCGGGCTGTCAGGTGCGCGAGCACTTTGGCGTCTCCGTGCTGGCGATTCGGCGACGCTCAGGCGAGCTGGTCTCCAACCCGTCGCCGGACACCGTTTTCCAGGTCGGAGACCGAGTCCTCGTCATGGGGACGCCGACCCAGATGATCGAGTTCGCGGAAATGAGCCGCGGTTCCGATTGAGGTATCCCAACGCAGGGACGACCTGTGACGGGAATATGGCCCGAATGGCGCCGTGTTCGTTACCATCGGCAGTAGACGCAAGCGTGCTATCGACGGCACAACTTTTCCCGCTCACCAGAAAGGAGACGCGATGGCTGACATCGTTCGAGAGGCGACGGCCGTTTGGCGGGGATCGCTCCAGGCGGGCAAGGGCACCACGTCCACGGGAAGCGGAACGCTGCATGAGGCCGCCTACAGCTTCCCCTCGCGCTTCGAAAGCGGCGAGGGAACGAACCCCGAGGAACTCATGGCGTCCGCGCACGCGTCGTGCTTCAGCATGGCGCTGTCCATGGTGCTTGGCCAACAGGGTCACGAGCCCGAGGAGATCCGCACGCGGGCCCACCTGACGCTCGCCCAGGAAGGCGAGGGATTCAAGATCAGCAAGATCCACCTGGAGACAACCGGCCGGGTGCCCGGCATCTCTGCGGACGATTTCCAATCGGCGGCGGAGGCCGCCAAGGAGAATTGCCCCGTATCTTTGCTGTTCCGGCCGGGGCTGGATGAGCTGACCCTGGAAGCTGCCCTCGAATAGCGACGGGCGCCTGCAGCCCCTATCGCTGGCCGCTTGCACCGAAATGGCGAGAGACGCCGGACCGCTAGGGGCCATCCGGCGTCTCTCTACTGGCGGCGAGGTCGGACAGACGGATCGTTGGGGGCGATCCGTCTCGAGGCTGTCGCTAGGAGACCAACATGCGGCCGCCGATGATCGCACCGATAACTGCCAGCCCGATCAGCACGGCGGTCACGCCGGTGTTCGAGCCCATTCCGGAGGCCGTCGAGGCGGCGGTCATGCCCTCACTCGACGCCTGAGCATCGACGACGGGAAGGGCGGCGAGGGTGTCGTCGCCCAGCTGGCCGATGGCGAAGATGGTGTAGTTGGTCCCGGCTTCAAACGTCACGCCAGGCACGTTGAGAGCGACGTCCGTGGTGCCAGCTGGGCGAACCTCTAGGTCGTACGTGGCCGGATCGACCCCCGCGTAGGATGAAGCCTCACGGAACGGAATGTCGGAGAACAGCACGGGACCGTCTTTAACTGCCACGTCGACAGACGGCGCGTCAGGCGAGGCGTGGACAAAGCGGACCTTGGCCTTATCCTCGTTGGTGGCCAGGTCGTCCTGCAACACGACGGGACTCAAGTCATCTTCGCCCAACAGACCCGTGGCTGCGACGGTGTAAGCCTCGCCGGCTTTGAATTCCACGGTTGCGTCGATGACGACGGGCTCCGTCTCTCCGGTGGGGGTAATCTGAATGCGGTGCTCCCCGGACGGCAGCTCCAGGTAGTCGCTGACGCCCTCGTAGGGCACCTCTTCCAGCGCCACACTTCCGTCGACCCAGACGTCAACAGTCGGGGCGTCGGGCGAGAGGTGGGCCACCCGAATCTGGGTCATGTCCTCGCTCTGCGCAAGTGCGCCCGGAACGAAGGCGGCGACTAGCGCGAACGTGGCTAGGGCAATGGTCAAACTTTTCATGAGCATCCTCCTTGGATGAATTGGGCTCGGTCGCCCTGTGACGTTTCGTCGTCAACTTCGTAGACCATGTATAACATCTCAGCTCGAAGATGTCAACTATCGTCTTCAGGCATGTGGTTTATCATCACCCGCCATGCCAATTCAGAACATCGAAATCGCCTGGGCGCTGGATTCCCTAGCGGACCTTGCGGAAATCGACGGTGACAACCCGTACCGCGTGCGCGCCTATCGGACGGCGGCCCGCACCGTCGGGCAACTGGACGAGCCGCTGCATGCGTGGGTCGAGGCCGACGCGGACCTGACGACGTTGCCTGGGATCGGCGGCGAGATGGCCGCCAAGATCCGCGAGTTCGTCCGGACGGGACGGCTCGAGACGCTGGATCAGCTCGCCGAGCACGTGCCGCTGTCATTGCGGGACCTGCTCGCGTTGCCCGGCGTTGGCGCCAAACAAGTTCGCACCCTCCATGCCGAGCTCGGGATCAGGACCCTGGACGAGCTGATCGAGGCACTGGACAACGGACAAGTGGGATCCCTGCGCGGCTTCGGTGCCAAGCGCGTGCGCGGGCTCCGTGAGGCTGCCGAACGAGCAATCCGGCGTGAACGGCGTTGGCGGATCGACGTCGCGGAGCAACTCAGTGAGCCGCTGATGGCGGATCTTCAGTCCCATGACGCCATTATCGAAGTCGGCGCGGCGGGCAGCCTGCGCCGACGCTGCGAGACGGTCGGCGACGTCGACATCGTGGTTGTCACTCAGCACCCCGAGGTGGCGGCTGACGCGGTCGCCGCCCACGACGACGTCGATCGAGTGATCGAGCGCGACGAGTGGGGCGTCAAGGCCGAACTCCGCTCGGGACTGTCGATGGAAGTTCGGCTTGCTGGACCCTCATCCAGCGGCATTGCATGGCTGGATGCCACGGGCTCGAGCGCCCATCGGGCGGCGCTCCACGAGCGGGCGCGCGATGGGGGCATGGAACTGCGGGAAGACGGGCTCGTCCGTGACGGGCAAGTTGTCGCTTCCGAGGCCGAGGGCGCCGTCTACGCGGCGTTGGGATTGGATTGGATCCCGCCCGAACTGCGGGAGGGCCGCGGGGAGGTCGAGGCGGCGGCCCGTGGCGACCTGCCGGACTTGATCACGGTCGACGCCATCCGGGGTGACCTGCAAATGCACACGACGTTCTCCGACGGCGCGCACACGCTGGCCGAAATGACCGAAGCCGCCCGGTCGCGCGGCTATGCCTACATCGCCATCACGGACCACTCGCAGCGCATGCGCGTCGCGAACGGCCTTTCGCCGGAGCGCCTTCGCGACCAGCTGGCCCAGATCGACGATCTGAACGCCGAGTACGACGACATCGCGATCCTCAAGAGCTGCGAGGTCGACGTCCTGGAGGACGGAACGCTCGACATGCCCGATGACGTCCTGGAAGAGCTGGATCTCGTGGTCGTTTCCGTCCATTCGAAGTTCGACCTCACGCGCGACGCCCAAACCGAGCGGATCTGTCGTGCGCTTGCGCATCCCGCAGTGCGCATTCTGGCGCATCCGACGGGCCGGGTCGTCAACCGCCGCCTTCCCTACGACGTCGACATCGAGCGAGTCATCGCGGCGACGATTGAGAACGACGTCGGGCTGGAGATCAACGCCTCCCCGCAGCGCTTGGACCTCAAGGACGAGCACGT
>JBDGQO010000020.1:0-26996 GCA_042219045.1 Bipolaricaulia bacterium
GTCAAGCTCGTCCAGCAACAGGCCGGGGTCTCGCGCCGCAAGGCCGAGGGCTACATCAAGGACGGCCGCGTCGACGTGAACGGCCAGACCGTCACGAACCCGTTCGTCGAGTTCAGCCACGATGAGATCGACGACCTCAAGCTCAAAGGCCAACCGATCCCGCTCGAGCGCCCGGAGCGAGTCGTCAAGAAATTCCACAAGCCTCGGGGGATGCTGTCCTCGCACCACGATCCCCATCACAAGAACACCGTCGGCCAAGTCCTGAAGCGGCATGGCTTGGGCGATTGCGCCATCACCGGGCGCCTGGACCAGGACGCCGAGGGCCTGCTCGTGGTCACCAACGACGGCGATCTGGTCAACGTGTTGACCCACCCGAGCTACGAGGCCCAAAAGACGTACCGCGTGACGGTGCCGCGGGCGCTGCCCAAGCGCCACGCCGACGAAGTCCTCGGCCGCATGAAGGCCGGCGTCCAGGACGAGGGCGAGCCCCTCCACATCGAGGACGGCTGGTTGGCGCCGGGCTCCCCCAATCCAGACGTCACGGAGCTGGAGTTGATCTTGGCAGAGGGACGCAAGCACGAGATCAAGCGCCTGTTCAGGCACGTCAAGCTGCCCGTCTCGCGCATTCTGCGGACGGCCATTGGGCCCGTTCAACTCGGGGATCTCCGGCCCAATGGGCTGGCCTCGCTGAGCCCTGCCGAGCTGGACGCCCTGCGCCAACTGAAGCGCCGGCGGCCGTCGACCGACTGACTTTTTCGACGTCAACCGATTTGCTACGATGGCCCGCATGCACCTCGAGCAATCGTCGTACGACGTCGTCGTGGTCGGCGCGGGCCCGGCCGGCGCCAAGGCGGCGCAGACGGCCGCGGAGCACGGCCTGAGCGTGCTGCTGTTGGAGTGGCGGCCTGAGATCGGGCTGCCCGTGCAGTGCACGGGCCTGCTCAGCCTGCGCGGCTTCGAGGCGGCCGGCGTCGGCGACGAGGTCAAGCTCGGCCCCATGCGCGGCGCCTACGTCTACGGGCCGCAGGAACAGTCGTTTGCGCTGGAGAGTCCTCGCATCCAAGCCCACGTCATGGACCGCGATCGCTTCGACGCGGAGATCGTGGAAAACGCCGAAGCCGCCGGGGCGGAGGTGCACACTCGGGCCCGCGCGATCCACTATGAGCCGGGCGATCCGGCGTCGCTGCGGCTCCGTCTGCATGACCGCGACGAGGTGACGATCCGCACCCGGATCGTCATCGGCGGCGACGGGCCCAAGAGCGACGTCGCCCGCTGGGCCGGTCTCGACCCGCCGCGCAAGCGCATCGTCGCCTCCCAAGTGACCATTCCCTACGAGCTCGACCGCGAGGACTACGTCGAGGTCCATCTGAATCGGCGCGTGGCGCCCAACTTCTTCGGCTGGGCCGTGCCCTCGATGCCCGGCTGCGCCCGCGTCGGGTTGGGCACCGATCACGGCAAGCAGACGAACGCGCTGTTGGAGCGCTGGCTCGATGAGCGCTTCGGCAATCCTGAAATTTTGCAGCGCTTCGGGGGCGAGATCCCCATCGGCCCCGCGGAACGGACCGTCGCCGACGGCGTCATGCTCGTCGGCGACGCGGCCGGCCACGCCAAGCCGACCTCGGGCGGCGGCATCTACATCGGCACGAGCTGCGCCCAAATCGCCGGCGACGTTGCCGCCGAAGCCATCGACGCCGACGACGTCTCCGCTCGAGGTCTCGACGCTTACGAGCGCCGCTGGCGCGCGCGCTTCGAGCGGGAACTGACGTTCGGGTACTTGGCCCACCGGGCGCTCTGTCGGCTGAGCGACGACGACCTCGATCGGGTCTTCCAGACGGTCATCGCGGACGAAGATCTCATGGCCATCCTGAGCGAGCACGGCGACATCGACTACACGAGTTGGGTCGCCCAGGCGCTCGTGAAGCGCCCCGCTCTCTGGCGTCGACTCATGAGCGCCGTGCCGCGCAAGCGCGACTTCCTTATGGAGGCCGTCGGGCTCGTCCGCTGATCCCTATGGCCAAACGTCGTCGGTCTCGCCAAGCCTCCAAGCGCGGGCGCCGCGAACCCCCGACTCAACGGTGGCGCAGGCGCCTCACGGCTTGGATGACGAACGCCCATCTCAAGGGCTGGATCGTCGCGGGCATCGCTGCGATCGCCGCCGTTCTCATTCTCGTTCTGGCGATTCTGGACCAGCAAACGGGCATTTACGTGACCGTCCTGATTGCCGGGTCGTTGGGCCTGCTCATCGGGACGTTGCCCCGAGCCCGGTTGGGGCTAACGACCGTCTTTCTCTTTCTGCAGCCGCTCGTGATCTATCTGCCCAACACGGAGTACGGCTACACCAAAGCGATCCTGTCGCTGCTCGCGATTTCCCTCCTCTGGGCCCTCTGGGCCGGACGCTGGATCTGGGAGGGCGAAGCCCGCCTTCGCCTGACGCCGCTCGTCTGGCCGTTCCTGGGCGTGCTGGGAGCCGCGCTCCTGTCGCTGATTAACGCCAACACGTTGTGGGGCGATATCCAATACGTTGTTCTGATCGTCTACTTTGCCGCATTCGCGCTCTACGTGGCCCATCACATCGAACGTCGCGGCGACGTCGAGCTGGTGGTCGGGACGGTGTTGGGCGCGGCGGGGCTGGCCTCGGTCTACGGGCTCCTGCAGTATTTCGGCGTCGTGCTCGGCGCGCCGGGCGAGTCCGGCGACAGCGAGGCCATCATCTCGACGTTCGGCAATCGAAACTACCTCGGCGGCTTCTTGGCCTATCTCGTGGCCCCCGGGCTATGGCTGCTTCTCACCAGTCGATGGGCATGGGTACGCGGTTATGTGCTGGGCGTGCTGGCGCTCGTCACGGCGACGCTGGTCACGATCGACTCCGACTCCTCCTGGTTGGCCTACGTATTGTCGATTGCGACGGTCATTGCTGGACTGGTCGCAACGGGCGAGTGGGCGATCCTCAAACGGACGTGGCGCTGGAGCGTTGGGTTGGTCGCCGCGGCGTTCGGCCTGACGTTCCTGCTGCACGTGGGCACCGAGCTCTGGCTCGAAGACGACTCGATCTGGCTGGAGGGCTGGCAGGATCTCGCGCCCGTCGTCGGCTGGGCGGGGCTGTTGACCCTGGCAGGCGTGCCGTTGGCGGGCCTGTTGGAGCGCATCTGGGAGGCGCCCCTGCGTCAGCGATTGGCCGCACTCGCGGGCGCGGCTGTCCTGGCGGTCCTCTTCTTGCTCAGCCCGCCGGGCCAGACGGCCGTGAGCGACATCCGCCAGGTGGCGACCAGCGGCTCGGCCCAGATCCGCGCTTGGGACTGGTGGGTCGGCTGGCACATGGTTGAGGATCACCCGGCGATCGGCATCGGCATTGGCGACTACAAGCGCGAGTTCCTCCCCTACAAGGCCGAGTTTCTCCAGACCGAGCGCGGGCAGTATTTTCAGAACCAAGTCGGCTACATCAAGCGGGCGGCCCAGGCCCACAACGAGTACGTCCAGATAGCGGCCGAGATGGGGGCTGTGGGCATCTTGGCGACGCTCGTCCTGATCGTCGTATTGGTCGGGACGACGGGTCGCCGGATTCGCCAGGCGGAGGCTCCCTGGCAACGGATGGCGCTGCTGGCGTTCCTCGGCGGGATTGTCGCGTTTTTGAGCGATTCGTTCTTCAGCTTCCCGCTCCACTTGCCCGCGAACGCGTTGGCGCTCGTGACGCTCATCGGGGTGATCCACTCGCCCGTGTTCGGCCCGACCCGTCCGCAGCCTCGCCTGGGCCGGACGGCGGCGCAGGTGACGGCCGGCGTTGTGTTGGCGATGGCGCTTGGCGTGAGCGTCTTTGCCTATCGCGATTGGCGCGCGGATGTGTTGTTGGATGCGGCGTTGACGGAGCAGCAGCGCTCGGGCAACAGCGCCGAGGTTGAATCCTTGTTCCGTCAGAGCGCTGAGCTCGCCGTGGCCCCCGGCCAAGCCTACTATTGGCTCGGGGTGATCAGCGCCAATGACGGCGAACGGCTGACCGCGGAGGGCAAGTCAGACCAAGCCCGGCGGCAGTTTGAGAGGGCCCGTCGATACCTGGAAACGGCCCTCAACCGCTACAACACAGAGAACGTCTACTTCGAATTGGCCCGGTCGTTGGAACGCCTGGGGAACTACGAACAGTCGGAGAGGTATCTGCGCACGCTGATCCAAATGGATCCCAGCGACGACCTGAAGCGCCAGGCGCGCCAGTTGCGGGCGTTGATCCTCTATCAACAGGGCCAGCCGGAGGAGGCGTTGTCCATCATGCGCAACCTCGGCGACGCCCATCCGCGCTCGCCCCATATCCAGTTTACGCTGGCACAAATGCTGGCAGATCGCGCCAGCACGTTGGCGGACGAGGGCAAACGAGAGGCCGCTCAGGCCAACGTCGACGAAGCTCGCGCGATCCTCGAACGAGCGCTCGAGACGGTCAATCAGCGCCTGCGTACCCTGGAGCGCAAGTTGAATCCGGACGAGGACACGAGCGTGCCCTTGTCGAAATATTCGGAATGGCGCTCCCAACGGGACTCGCTCCAGCGCCTCAGGTCCAACATGCGACAGCTGCTGGATCGGTTAGGCCCGTAAGTTTGTGAACCCGATAAAGCACGCGTACAATGCGAATTGAGAGATTCTATGGTTCTTGATCAAGTTCGCCACTACGTCGACCGCATCTTCGGTCAGACGCACGACCAGAAGCTGAAGAAGCTGTATCCGATTCTGGAGAAGGTCAACGACTGGGCCGACGACGTCGCCGCTATGAGCGACGAGGAGCTGGCCGCCAAGACGCCGGAGTTCAAGCGTCGTCTGGACGAGGGCGAGACGCTCGACGAGTTGATGCCCGAGGCGTTTGCCGTGGTGCGCGAGGTGGCCGAGCGCGTCGTGGGACTGCGGCCCTACGACGTTCAAGTGATCGGCGCGATCGCGCTCCACCAGCGGCGCATCGCCGAGATGAAGACGGGCGAGGGCAAGACGCTCGTCGCCACGATGCCGATTTACCTCAACGCGCTCGCCGGCCACGTCCATCTCGTGACGGTCAACGACTACCTTGCAGCGCGCGACCGTGACTGGATGGGGCCCGTTTACGAACACCTCGGGCTCAGCGCCGGGCTGATCCAAGAGGGCATGAGCACCGAGGAGCGCAAGGCGGCGTACCAGTGCGACATCATCTATGGGACCAACACCCAGTTCGGCTTCGACTACCTGCGCGACAACTTGGCCATGTCCTGGGACCAGCGGGTCCAGACGGGGCTGGACTACGCCATCGTCGACGAGATCGACAACATTCTGATCGACGAGGCGCGCACGCCGCTCATCATTTCCGGCTCAACCGAGGAGTCGCAGAAGCTCTACAAGCAGTTTGCGCGGCTCGCGCCCCAGTTCACGGCCGACGAGGACTTCGAGCTGGACGAAAAGAGCAAGCAGGTCCATCTGAACGACGCCGGCATCCAGCGGGCCGAAGAGCAGCTGGGCGTCGACAACCTCTACAATCCGCAGAACATCGAGTATCTCCACCATCTGGAACTCGCCCTGCGCGCGCGGCACCACTATCAGAAGGACACCGACTACGTCGTGCAGAACGGCCGCGTCGTGTTGGTGGATCAGTTCACGGGTCGTCTCATGCCGGACCGCCAGCTCTCCGAGGGGCTCCATCAGGCGATTGAGGCCAAAGAGGGCTTGGAAATCCGCCGCGAGTCGCAGACGCTCGCGCAAGTGACCTTGCAGCACCTGTTCCAGCTCTACGACGGCCTGGCCGGCATGACGGGCACGGCCGCCACGGAGGAGCAGGAGTTCCAAGACATCTACGGGCTCGACGTCATCGTCGTGCCGACGAACGAGCCCGTGATCCGGGAGGACATGCCCGACGCGCTGTATAAGACCCAACAGGAAAAGTTCCAAGCGATCGCCGACGACATCGAAGCGCGCCACCAGCACGGCCAGCCCATCCTGGTCGGCACGACGTCGATCGAAGACTCCGAGCGCCTCAGCGAGATGCTCAAGCGCCGCGGGCTCGAGCACGAGATCCTGAACGCCAAGCACCACGCCCGCGAGGCCGAAATCATCAAGGATGCCGGCGAGTACGGCGCGATCACCGTCGCGACCAACATGGCCGGTCGCGGCGTGGACATCAAGCTCGCCGAGGGCGTGGCGGACGTTGGCGGGCTCCACGTGCTCGGGGCCCAGCGCCACGAGTCGCGCCGCATCGACGATCAGCTCCGCGGTCGTTCCGGCCGCCAGGGCGATCCCGGCTCCTCGCATTTCCACGTCTCGCTCGAGGACGACCTGCTGCGGCTGTTCGGCGAGCAGCGCATGATCCAATGGGCGATGAGCAGCCTGGAAGAGGGCCAGAGCCTGGAGCACAACATGCTCAACAAGGCGATTCGCACGGCCCAGCAGAAGGTGGAGTCCTACAACTTCTCCATCCGCAAGCGTCTCCTGGATTTCGACGCCGTCATGGCCAGCCAACGCGAGGCGATCTACGGGCTGCGCGATCGGTTCATCTTCGGGCGCGAGGACGATGAGGCCGTGGAGGCCGAGCTCGAAGATTACCTCCAAGAGGTCATCGACAACTACACCGACGCGCTCATGGCGCGGCACTGCCCCGACGAGAGCCGGCCCCAAGACTGGGACCTGGAAGGCCTGAACGGCGAACTGCGCCTGTTCCAGAACGTCCCGCTGGAGCGCGAGATCCAGGACGGGGAGAAGTATCACGACGTTCGCGAGCGCGTCCGGGCGTTCCTCGAGGCCAACTATCGGACCCAACGGGAGAACCTGGGCGAGCACTTCAACGGGGTCGCGCGCTACATGATCCTCAACCTCATCGACGACGCCTGGCGCCCGCATTTGTACGCACTCGATGACCTGCGCGACGCGGTGGGCTGGCGCTCGTACCAGGGCCGCGATCCGCTCACGGAGTTCCGCCGCGAGGCGTTCGATCTGTTCCAGGAGATGCTGACGCGCATTGACGAACAGGTCATCAGCTACCTCGTCAAGCCGACCCTGCAGGTCGAAACGGTCCAAGACGCGGCCTCGCAGAGCCCGACGCTGCGGGTGAGCGGCTTGCAGTACCAGCATCAGGAGACCTCCGCGGTGTCGGTGGCGGAGCGGGAGGCCCAGTCGCAATCGGGGACCGCCGCATCGCCCAACGGCGAGGGCTCGCCCCGCCAGGAACAGCGCCGTGTGGAGAACAAAGTCGGCCGGAACGATCCCTGTCCCTGCGGCTCCGGCAAGAAGTACAAGAAGTGTCACGGCAAGCCGACTTGACCCACTCCCGATAATCCGCGAGCAGATAGGGAGCTGACGACGAGTCGTATCTACGGCAGTGGCGTTCAGCCGTGGATGGGCTCATCGGTCCTGAAAACGCTGCAAACTCCCGTCGAGAGATGAAAAGACGCAAGCCCCTCGGGTCACCGAGGGGCTTGCGAGACTCACGCACGTCTGAGGCTCTGTGATTGGAGGGTCGGCTTAAATAACGCGCACCTGGACGTCGCCCGGGATCGTGATCTCGAACTCCGGGCTTCGGCTGCTGACAGTGCCCTGGAGGGACACGCGCTGGTTGGCCGAGCTGGCCGCGGTCGTCATGCTGTAGCTGACGGTGAGCGTCTCGCCCGGCTCCATGCGGCTGAACCAGAGCCATTGGGCTTCCGAGCCCTTGTACGCAGCGCCGTCGTTTTCCGAAGGTTGGATGCGCCAATCCTGGGGCGGGTCTTCGTCGAGGCCGATCCCGCTGACGCTGTCATTGATCTCGATCGTCACGGTGACCTCAATGGCGCTGCCGGCCGGAACGCGGTTGCCCTTCAGCGGCGTTTCAACGGAGCGACGCACGCGGACCGGCGCGCTCTCGACGTCGACGGTCCGCGTGGTCGTGGCCGTACGGTCTTGATCGTCGGTGATCCGCAGCGTGACCGCGTGCGAGCCGCTGTTGTCGAAGAGGTGGGTCACGGTCGGCGACTCCGTCTGGATCTCGAAGGTGCCGTCGTCGTCGAGATCCCACTCGTAGCTCGAGATCTCGCTCCCGTTGGCGCGGGACGTGCTGGCGTCCAACGTGGTGCGCGTGTTGATGTCGGGCGCATCCGGCGCGACGGAGAACTGCGCGGAGAGCCCGCTCTGTCCCACTGCCGTCGGCGATCCGAGCCCAAGGAGCAGTCCCGTCAGGGCCAGCGCCAGTGTGCCGAGTCGCGTCATCCGTTCAGTCACCTCGTGTCAGTAGGTTAGGACGAATCATCGTCATCGCTGTTGTCGTCCTTATCGTCGTTCGACAGGTCGATCTCCGGTAGCTCTTCAAAGACCGACGTGTCCGTGAGCCAGTAGGCGACCAGCTTCTGGATCACGGCGAAGTCGATCGCCTGCTTGTTGCCCGCGGCGTCTTGGGTGTTCGGGACGTTGGTGCCCTCTTGCCACCAGGCGACCGCCTGCAGGATCTGGTTCTTGTTGACGGTGTGATCGGGGAACGCCGCCAGGTCGAGCATGTCGTTGGACGTGTCCCAATGGGCGATGACGACCGGAATGGAGAAGCCGGGGACGATTTCGACGTCCGTATCGCCCTCCACGGCGACGTTCAGGTTCGGCGAAGCGCTGCTGACCGTCCCCTCGAGCTGGAACGTACCTGGGTTGTCGAACTCTGGCACGGTCACGTCGTAGACGATCGTGCGCGTGTCGCCTGGCTCGAGCGTCTCCGAAAATAGCCACTGGAGTTCGTCCGATCGGAGTTGGGCTGTGCTGTTCTCCACGACCGTGACGCTCCAGCCATCGGGGACGTTTTCGTCCAGGCCGAGGCCATTAACGGGGACGTTCACCTGGAGATCGATCGTCACGCGGAACGTTCGGGTCGGCAGCGTCTGGTCCGTCGGAATGTGGGTCTCAATGGTGCGGGTGGCCTTCACGGGCGGCGTACTGACCTTGACGGCCTTGGTGACGGTCGCCTCGTTGCCTTCGTCGGTGGTCACGGTCAACGTGACGCGATAGGTGCCGTCCTCGTCGTATTGATGCGATGGGTTCTGCGTCGTGGACGTGGTGCCGTCGCCAAAGTCCCAGTGCCATTCGGTGACCTCGCCGCGCGGGCTCACCGTCGTCTGGTCGGTGAACTCGATCTTGTCTATGCGGGTCGGGTTGCTCGGCTTGAACGTGAAGTCCGGCTCAATGGTTTGGGGCGGCGTCTCCACCGTCACCGTCTGCGTGACCGAAGCTTCGCTGTCTTCGTTGGTGGTCACGGTCAACGTGACGCGATAGGTACCGTCCTCGTCGTACTGATGCGATGGGTTCTGCTTCGTGGAGGTCTCGCCGTCGCCGAAGTCCCATTCCCACTCGGTGATGCGACCTCTCGGATCGACGTCCGATTCGTCGGTGAACTGGACCGTGTCAAAGCGAGTCGGCTTGTCGGGGGTAAAGGAGAAGTCAGCGTCGATTTCCTGCTCGGGCGTGACGACGTTGATGGTCTGTTCAGCGGTCGCCTCGTTGCCTTCGTCGGTGGTCACGGTCAACGTGACGCGATAGGCGCCGTCCTCCTCGTACTGATGGGATGGGTTCTGTGACGAGGACGTTTCGCCGTCGCCGAAGTTCCATTCCCACTCGATGATGCGGCCGCGGGGTGTGACCGTGGACTGGTCGGTGAACTCAATCGTGTCGAAGCGGGTGGGATCGTCGGGACTGTAATCGAATGCCACGTCGATTTTCTGTTCGGGCGTGTCGACCTTGATCGTCTCTTCGGCGGTCGCCTTGTTGTCCTCGTCGGTGGTCACGGTCAACGTGACGCGATAGGTGCCGTCCTCGTCGTACTGATGCCGCGGGTTCGGCGATGAGGACGTCTCGCCGTCGCCGAAGCTCCACTCCCAATCGGTAATGCGACCGCGAGGCTCGACACTTGTGTTCTCCGTAAACTTGAGCTCGTCAAAGCGAGTCGGATCTTTGGGGCGGTAGTCGAATGATACGTCGATTTCCTGTTCAGGCGTGTCGACCTTGATCGTCTTCTGGGCGGTGTCCTTGTTGCCCTCGTCGGTGGTGACCGTCAGCGTCACGCGGTAGGTGCCGTCGCTGTCGTATTGGTGCGTGGGGTTCCGCTTGGTGGAGATCGTGCCGTCGCCGAAGTTCCAGCGCCAACGTTCGATTTGGCCCCGCGGTGCCAGCGAGGAGCGATCGTTGAACTTGATCTCGTCGAAGCGCGTGGGATCGTCGGGCTGATAGGAGAAGTCCGCGTTGACAACCTGCGGCTCGGTGGCGACCTTGACCGTCTCCGTGGCGGTGTCCTCGACGCCCTGGGCCGTTGTGACGGTCAGATCCACGCGATAGGTGCCGTCCTCCTCGTACTGATGCGATGGGTTCTGTTGGGTGGACGTCTCGCCGTCGCCGAAGTCCCACTCCCACTTGACGATCTTGCCGCCGCTTTGCACCGACGACTCGTCGGTGAAGCTGATCGTGTCGAAGCGATTGGGGGTTTCGGGGTCGAAGCTGAAGTTGGCATTGACGGACGGCGGCGCGGGCTTGACGCGAAGTTTAACGTTCGGCAGCTGCTTCTCTACCTCGTGGCCCTGAATATTGGTGTAGCGAACCTCGGCCGTTGAATTGTAAAGCGAGAATGTGCCGTCCTCCTTGGCGCTGACCTCAAAGCGCAGGTCCCACGTGGATTCGGGGGCCAGCTCCGAGCGGCGCCAGGTCAGCTCCGTCGCCCCGCTGGGGTATTGGGAAGTAGCGTCGGGCGGATTCCGCAACGCCCGTTCGAACGTGAACGCCGAATTGATCGCAGTGACGACTTCCAAGTTGCGCGCATAGGGCATGCCCTCGTCGATCGAGCTTTCGAAGACCGTTCGGGCAATGCTGTCGGAGAACGTCTCGAAGAACTGCCCCCCTGTCGTTTCGGCGAGCTCGGTCAACAGATCGCGATTGGGGAATTCGCCGATCCCGACGGAGTGGACGGTGACCCCGTTATCGGAAGCCATCTTGGCGGCCTTGATGGGATCGCGGCCGTAGTTGCTGCGGCCGTCGGTGAACACCACGACGACGCGCTCGGCGTTGTCGCGACCGGCGAAATTGAGCTGGTCTGCGGCGACCGCGACGCCGCCGCCGAGGCCCGTCTTGCCCTTGGGCTCGAGATCGTCGAGCGCATTTCGGACGCGCCCGGCGTTCTCGGGCGTCGACAAGGGCGCGTCGACGGTCGCCTCCGTGGCGAACGACACGAGGCCGACGCGGTCGTTCGAACCCAGCGCGTCGATCAGCCGTTCCGCGGCTCGGCTGGCTTCGTCGACCGGGAAGCTCGCCGATCGGTCGACGACCAACATCAAGTCCGTCGGGAGTCGCTCGGGGAGCTCCGGCGCCTCGATTTTGAGTTGGACCTCGGCGGTCTCCTCGTCCTCGACGCCGGATCCCTTCTCGAACAGTGCTTGCGGTTCCACCGTCTGTGAGATCTGGAGTGATCCCACCTGTTGGGCGCTGCTGGCGATGCCGCCGAGCAACGCCAGCGCCGCGACGATCACCGCCGCGGCGCCAATCCGCCATCTTATCGAAGTCATGGTGCGCACTTCGCCCTCCTTTTTCTTGTGCCCCTTCTGCGGGTTGCCTCAGTCTCAGTTGTTCGGTTCCGGGACGGAGACGCCGCCCGGCAGCGACTGATTCACCGGCGTATCCGTCAGCCAGTGTGCGATCAGGGCTTTGATCGTCTCAAAGCCGACGGACTTGCCGCACGTGCCGGGGACGCTGACGTCCTCGAGCCAGAACGCGATGGCGGCCTGGATCTGGTCGAACTCGATCAGGTTCGACATGCCGACATTGATGCGATTCTCGTTCGCGTTCAGATGGGCAACCGCCACCGGCACGGGCACGCACTCGATCAGCTCGACCTCGCGGTCGCCTTCGTCCTGGAACTCGAAGTTGGGGATGATCGCTTGATGCTTGCCCTGGATACGAACGAAGCCGGTGGTCTCGCTCTTCGGCACGACCACTTCGTAGGTGATCGTCTTGGTGTCGGTGAATTTCGGGTCGAGGCGCTCGGTGAAGACCCACTCGCGAGTGGATTGCTTGAACACCGCGCCGTCGTTGTTGATCGGGCGGATTGTCCAGTTTTGCGGGATCGTCTCCTTGAGGCCGAAGCCGCGCAACTCGGCGTTGATCTCAATATGGAGCCGGACGCGGAACACCCGACCTTCCTCGCTGGGCAGATAGATCTGGAAGCCAGGTAACGGCGCCAGAATCGTGCGCGTGACCGTTGCGCCGCGCTTGGACGACGTCGGCAGATCCTTGTCGACCGGGATGGAGTCGAGCTGGTGCGCGGTCAGCGTCTTGAGCATCTCCCAGTCGATGAGCGCGTTGCACGTGCCCGGAATACCGGCCTCTTCCTTCCAGAACGAGACCGAGCGCTGCAGTTGATCCTCGGTGATCTGGTTGTCCAGGCGCAGATCAACGACGCCCTCCCTTGTCAAGTGACTGACGGCCACCGGCGTCGAGAGGCAATCCACGAGGCAGACTTCGGACTGGCCCTGGATGTCGGTCAGGAACGCCGGGGACGCGCTCTCGATGAAGCCGTCGATGTTGAAGCAACTCGGCAGGTTGCCGACGTTGGCTTCGGGGTTGACGGTTACGTCGTAGACAACGCGGCGGATCTCGTTGGCCTGCAGCGATGACGGCCAGACCCACTGGGTCTCGGCCCGCTTGAACGTCGCGCCGGCGTTGTTCACGGGCGTGATCTCGTAGCCCGGTGGCAGGTTCTCATCCATGCCGAGGCCGTTCACCGACTGGCCGAGCTCGATCTCCACGGTCACGCGGAACGTGAACCCGACAGCGGCTTCCGGGGTTGAAATGGTGCGCGTCGCGCGTGAGCTGATCTCGACGACCTTCACGGTCTGAGACGTCGTCGCGCTCACGCCCTGGTTATCGGTCACGCGCAGCGACACGCGGAACGTTCCGGTGTTGTCGAACGACGTCTCGACCGTCGGCGAGTCCGTCGAGACCTCGAACGATCCGTCGCCGTCGAAATCCCATTCGTACGTTTCGATCTCCTGGCCATCCGCCGCCTCGGCTGCGCTAGCGTCGAACGTCACCGTCGTTCCGACGCCCGGCTGCTGCGGATTGAAGCTGAACTCGGCCCTCGGCGGCGTGCCGGCTTGCGCGCTGATGGTCACCGGTTCGTTCAGAGCAGGCAGAACCCGAGAATCCGGGTTGTTGACGTCCTCGCCGCTCAGGGCCGCTAACTCGTTAATGCCGGAGTTGACCTGCGGCGTGATCGTGATCTCGAAGGTGCGCGTCAGCGGGCCCAGAGCCACGCCGTCGTTGAAACCGGCATCCCAGCTCTGCTCGATCTGCGCGTTCGGAACGTTGAGCGTATAGGAATCATCGGGATCGTCTTGGACCTGGAACTGGGTGCCTTCCGGCAACCCCTCGAGAGACAGGCTGACGTTGCCGGATCCTCCGTTAGCCAACCCGTGCAGAATAACAAGGCTGACGTTTCCCGTGTTGGTATTCTCGTAGAGGAAGATCCGCGTCTGACCGTCAACCTCCAGTCCCGTGTTGGACTGGAAATTGCTGTAGTTATAAAAATCCGTTACGGGTTGCGAACCTTGGAGCGGAACCAAGGTCGTACTGAAGTCACCTTGCTCCAGCGTGAACGATGTGGCCTCATCGTCGGTTTGTGCCGCAACGGACACGGACATGAGCAGCGACAAAAACAGCAGTACCCCCAATACAGGGAGCATGCGGGTTGGACCTCTCATCACAGGCCTCCTTTGCATCGCTTCGCGTTTAAGGCGAGTCTGATCATCCAAAATCCACGATAGCACCCGGTAATGGGGCAAACTGTGGTCCGGATTACGTTCGCTCTTTCCGCGAATGACCGCGCATTTCTGGCGTTTACGTTAGCACTCGACGACCGCTAGCGACAAGTTTTTATAACGGAGGGAATCCCCTTCCAGAGGGACCCGGGATGAGTTCTCGGCGTGTCGCGGTAGCCGAACCGTCGGTTAGAGGTCCAGTGGCTGGGGTTGCTGTGGCTGGTGAGGGTGCTCCTCGTCGGCGTAGACGCGGAGCTTTTTCAGCATGCGATCGCCCAGCTTGGACTTGGGCAGCATGCGGCGGACGGCCTCGTAAACGGGCTCGGTCGGGTGTTTCTCGACGACCTCGTTGAACGGGCGAGATCGGAGTCCGCCAGGGTATCCAGAATAGCTGTGATAGAGTTTCGATTGGGGCTTGTTGCCCGTCACCTGGATCTCGGCGGCGTTGATGACAACGACGTAGTCGCCCACGTCGACGTGCGGCGTGTAGATGGGCTTGTGCTTGCCCATGAGCACGGGCGCGATGCGAGAGGCCAGGCGGCCGAGCGTCTGGCCGCGGGCGTCGACGACCCACCACTCGCGGTCCCATGACTGGCCCATCTCTTCGTTCTTGGCGACGTAAGTGCGCTGTCGGGTTTCCATGAAAAAACGCCTCCGAGAGGGTTTACTGTAGCATGCGGCTTTCGCCCTCGCAAGCTACGGACCCGACATGTCACCGACCTCGTTACCGGGGAACGTCGATCGTGGCGTCGCTCGCGCGGCCGACGGAGACGAGGGACACGGGCACGCCGGTGGCATCCTCAACGACCGACACGTAGCGCTGGGCGTTCTTGGGCAGCTCGCCCCACGATCGGCAGCCCGTAATATCGTCGGACCAGCCTGGAAGCGTCTCGTAGACGGGCTCGCACGACGCCAACGTCGTCGCGTCATGGGGAAATGCCTCGACCGCTTGTCCGTCGTGCCGATAGGCCGTCGCGACCTTCAGTTCGTCCAATCCCGACAGGACGTCGAGCTTGACCAGGGCCAGTTCGGTGAAGCCGTTCAGCCGCGCCGCGTAGCGCAGCGCCACCAGATCGAGCCAGCCGCAGCGCCGCGGGCGTCCCGTGGTCGTGCCGTACTCGTCCCAGGGGTTCTCGCCCGTGCCGCGCAGCCGATCGCCGATCTCGCCCGTCTCTTCGGTGGGGAAGGGGCCGGCCCCCACGCGGCTCGTGAACGCCTTGGTCAGGCCGATGACCCGATCCAGCCGGCGCGGCGACACGCCGGCGCCGACGCCGACCCCGCCGATGGTGGCGTACGAAGACGTCACATAGGGATACGTCCCGAACTCCACGTCCAGAAGCGTCCCCTGCGCTCCCTCGAAGACCACGGTCTGGCCGTCATCCAGCACGCCATTGACGACGGCGATCGTGTCGGTGATGGCGTCGGCGAAATCTGCGGATGCCTCCAGGAGTCGCTCGGCCTCGACGCGTGCGTCGAGCTCGCGCAGCGCCTTCGAGTCCGGATAGCGGGCCCGGAAGTGCTCCACGTTCGCTTCGACCCGTTCGACGAACGCGTCCGGTTGGAGCAAATGGACGGCCCGCAGCCCGCGACGGGCGATCTTGTCCTGATACGCCGGACCGATCCCCTTCGCGGTCGTGTCGATCTTGCCCTGGGCTCCCTCGAGGCGTTCGACGATCGGATGATAGGGCAGAATGAGATGGGCGCCCGCGCTGACGTGCAGTTCGGGGGTGTCGTCTCTCGTGGCGCGCAGCTGCCGGATCTCGTCGGCCAGCGACAGCGGCTCCAGGACCATGCCGTTGCCGAGTACGCCCGCACAGCCCTCATGGAGCGCCCCTGAGGGGACGAGGTGGAACTTGAACTCCTGCTCATCGGGGCCGTCGGCGTCCCCGTTGGCGACCGCGACGGTGTGGCCGGCGTTGGTGCCCCCATTGAAGCGGACCGCCATGTCGGCCTCACGGGCCAATCGGTGCGCGATCTTGCCCTTCCCTTCGTCGCCCCATTGGGCGCCGATGACGGCAATGCCCGGCATGCGTCAGTCCTCCCATTCCAACGTGGTCTCTTCGCTCGCCAGAAGGCGTCTCTCGCCGTCGGTTCGGACTTGCAGACGGCCGTCCTCCGCCAACCCCTCGACTTGGACGTGGCGCTTGTCGGGGCCATCCAAGATCCAGACGTGCTCGCCCAGGGCCGTAACCCTAGGCCACCACTCGTGCTGGATAGGAGCGAAGCCGTCGGCCTGGAACGTCCGATAGGCCGAGGCGATCCCCTCGACCATCGCGGCGGCAACGTCCGAGACCTCGACGGCCATCCCGAGCTCCCGGCTCAGCGAGGTCGCGGGCACGCGCGCGTCCTTGGGCGCGGCGTTGTTGACGTTGAGCCCCGCGCCGACGATGAGCCAGGCGGGCCGGTCGCGTTGGAACGTCATTTCGACGAGCGTGCCGCCCAGCTTGCGGCGATGGATCATGAGATCGTTCGGCCACTTGACCGCGGCGGGCACCCGGAACCGCTCGCGCAGCCCATCAGCGAGCCCGACGGCCGCCAATACCGAGAAGCAGCTGGGCTGGGTCTGCGGCGCGGTATCCGTCGGGCGAAGCACCAATGAGGCCCACAGGCCGCCCGGCGGCGAATCCCATCCGCGGCCGCGTCGCCCACGTCCCTGGCGTTGCTCGCCCGCCAGGACGAGCGTTCCCTCAGGGGCGCCGTCCTCGGCTTCGGCGCGGGCGAGGTCCATCGTCGAGGCCACGACGTCGTGCGTGCGGAGCCGGCCGTGCGGGAACGCGTTGAGGAGCGCCTCCTGGAGCATGTCGTGGGGCGTGGTCGTCACGGCAGCTCCGCTCGGACGAGCCCGACCTTGGCGCTGTGGCCGTTGACGTTGACGTCATCGACGTGGTCCAGCGAGTCGCCTTCGGGCAGCTCCGTCTGCATCGAGACGGCCAGCGTCTCGTCCTGGACATGCGCTTGGTGTTGCTGCAGCGCACGGCTCAACTCCCGATCGGCCGTGATGTACAGTTCGATGCGATCCGAGACCTCGAAGCCGGCTGCCTTGCGCAGCTGCTGCACGTGGTGGACGAGCTCGCGCACGTGGCCTTCGGCCTGCAGCTGCGGCGTCAGCTCCGCGTCCAACGCGACAACGCAGTCGTCGTCGAACGCCACGGGAGCTTCCGTGTCGGTCTCGTGGTGGATTTCGAGATGATCGCTCGTGAGGTTCACAGCCTCCTCCCCCAACGAAAGCGCATAGCGGCCGTCGCGCTGCAACGCCCGCTCGACCTCGCCCGGATCGACCTGCTCCACCAGGGCCGTCTGGATCTGGGGCGCCTTCGGGCCAAAGTCCGGGCCGATCGCGGCCATGTTCGGCTCCAGGCGCGCTTGAACGTGCTGACCCCGCAGGTCGTCGTCAGTAAATTCCCAATCCTTGAGGTTCAATTCGCGCTTGACCAGCTCGGCGAGTTCTTCGGAGAGCTCGCGCGCATGGCGGTGCTGCACCCACATGGTCCGCAGCGGCTGGCGGACTTTGATGCCGCAGTTCTGGCGGGCGGCGCGGCCGAGCGAGACGACCTCGCGCGCCAGCGCCATGTCGCGCTCCAACGCGTCGTCCATGGCGTTCGAGTCGGGTTCGGGGAAACGCGCCAGGTGGACGCTTTCGCCCTCGGGTTCGCCCAGCCCGCGATAAATATCTTCGGTCAAAAACGGCGTAAACGGGGCCATCAGCTTGGACAGCCCGAGCAGCGCCTCGTAGAGCGTCGAATAGGCGCTGCGCTTGTCGTCGGTGAGCCCCTCACCCCAGAAGCGCGGCCGCGAGACGCGCACGTACCAGTTGCTCAAATCGTCCACGAACGCGTCGATGGCCTGGGTGGCCGTGACGACATCATAGGCGTCCAGCGACGACGTCACGCACTCGGCCGTGCGCGACAAGCGGGACATGAGCCAACGGTCCAATGTGGTGCGCGCCGCGAGTTCGACTTGATGGTCATCGGGGGCAAAGCCGTCGATGGCGGCATAGAGGGCGAAGAAGTTGTAAACGTTCGCCACGCGGTTGAGGAAGCCGTAGAGGACCTTGCTTGTCTCCTCCTTGGAGAGCGGGACGTCGCGCCACGGGGCGCTGGCCGAGTAGAGATACCAGCGCAGCGCGTCCGCGCCGAACTCGCTGGCAAAGTCCATGGGATCGAGGACGTTGCCGCGCGACTTGCTCATCTTCTTGCCCTCGGCGTCGAGGCCCATCCCGTTCACCATGACGTGGCGATAGGGATGGGGATACTCGCGATCGGGATAAAGCAGCGTGCTCGTGACGAGCAAGGAGTAGAACCAGCCGCGCGTCTGGTCGAGCCCCTCGCAGATGAAATCTGCCGGGAACTGCTCCTCGAATTTATCGGCGTTTTCAAAGGGCGCGTGCCACTGGGCCGTGTGCATCATGCCGGAGTCGAACCAGCAGTCGATCACGTACGGGACGCGCTCCATCGTTCCCTCGCACTCGGGGCACGCCAGCGTCACCTCGTCGATGTAGGGGCGATGCGGCTCGACGTCTCGGGCCAGCTGCGGGTCTTGGGCGCGGTCGACAAGCTCGTGGCGGCTGCCGATGCAGCGGTCCTGACCGCAGCCGTTGCAAACCCAGACCGGCAGCGGCGTCCCCCAGTAGCGATCGCGCGAGAGCGCCCAGTCCTTCATGGATTCCAGGAAGTTGCCGAAGCGCCCGTCGCGCATGTGCTCGGGGTGCCAGTGGACCTGCTGGTTGTTGGCGATGATCTCGGCCTGGCGCGCGGTCGTCTGGATGAACCAGGAGTCCAGCGCGTAGTACAAGAGCGGCGTGTCGCAGCGCCAGCAGAACGGGTAGTTGTGCTCGTAGGTGGCCTGTTTGTAGAGCTTGCCGTCGGCGTCCAGGTCCTTCGTGATCTGCTTGTCGGCGTCCTTGACGAACAAGCCCGCATACGGGTCGACGTCCTCGGTGAAGCGCCCATTGGGATCGACGGTGTGGCGCTTGGGCAGGCCGAACGTCTCGCCCAATTCGTAGTCCTCTTCGCCGTACATGACGGCGGTGTGGACGACGCCGGTCCCCTCTTCGGTGGAGACCATCTCGCCCGTCTCGGCGATGACGTACCAAGCGTCGGGGGATTCGCCGTCCGCTTCGAGGGCGTTTTTGAGGTGGGGAAAGGGTGGCTCATAGGCCCAGCCGTCCATCTCGCGGCCCTTGATCGTCCCCAGCACCTCGTAGTCGCCGTCGATGACCTCATCGACGAGCTCGTTGGCGAGGTAGTAAATCTCCTCGCCCTGTTGGACCTTGGCGTAGTCGATGCCGGGTCCGACCGCGAGCGCGACGTTGCCCGGCAGGGTCCAGGGGGTCGTCGTCCAAGCCAGAATGGATTCGCCCGGTCGGTCGCTCAGCGCGAATTTGACATACACGGCCGGATCGGTCGTCTGCTCATAGCCTTGGGCGACCTCGTGCGAGCTGAGCGGCGTGCCGCAGCGTGGACAGTAGGGAAGCACCTTGTGGCCGCGATAGAGCAGTCCCTGGTTCCAGATGGTCTTGAGCGCCCACCACCCCGATTCGATGTAGTCGTCCGTGTAGGTGATGTAGGGATCGTCGAGGTCGATCCAGAAGCCCATGCGCCGGATCATCTCTTCCCAGGCGTGGACGTACTTCCAGACGTTTTCCTTGCACGCCTCGACGAACGGCTCCAGGCCGTAGGCCTCGATCTCCTGCTTGCTGTTGAGCCCGAGCAGTTTCTCCACTTCCAGCTCCACGGGCAGCCCATGAGTGTCCCAACCGCCCTTCCGGACGACGTGGTAGCCGCGCATCGTCTTGTAGCGCGGGAAGAGGTCCTTGTAGACGCGGGCCATCATGTGGCCGAAGTGCGGCGTGCCGTTGGCCGTCGGTGGCCCCTCAAAGAACACGTAGCGTGGGCACTCTTGGGTGCGCTCCAGCGACTTCTCGAAGATCCTCGCTTCCGACCAGAAGTCGAGGACGCGGGCCTCGCGTTCGGAGACATCGCTCGTCAGTTTGGGATAGTTGGATTGCGTCATGGACTCATCACCCCAGGACAACCCGCCCATCTTATCCCTCGTTGTGGAGGGCGTCAATCGGCGACATTTTCACAGATACAGGCGAAAACGCCAAGCATGTCCTGGGCCTCCAACGACGGGAGGGGCGTCGTCAGCGATCGGGGAAGAACCGGTCAAAGATCGTGCCGACGTGCTTGGTGTGGTAGGCGACGTCGAAGAGCTCGTCGAGTCGATCCGGGCCGATTTGCTCGACAACGTCCTCGTCCTGGCGCAGCACCTCGAGCAACGATCGGTCCGTCCGTTCGCTCTCGCGGGCTGCCGCGGTCAGGCGCTCATGTGCCTCGGTTCGGCCCATGCCGGCGTCGACGAGCGCGAGCAGCACGCCCTGCGAGAAGACGGCGCCGCGGGTCATGGCGAGGTTGGCTCGCATGCGCGCGGGGTTGACTTGAAGGTGATTCAAGACGCTCGTCGTTTTGGAAAGCATCGTGTGCAGTGCCTGGAAGCTGTCCGGAATGGCGACCCGCTCCACGGAGGAGCGCGACAGATCCTGCTCGTGCCAGACGGCCATGTTCTCCATCCCGGCGAGCGCGTTGGATCTCACGACGCGGGCCAGGCCGGACACCGTCTCGCAGTTGGAGGGGTTCTGCTTGTGCGGCATCGACGAGGAGCCGTGGGGCCGTCCTTCGCGGACCGCGTCGATCTCGGTGCGCGAGAGGTTGCGGATCTCGGTCGCGATCCGCTCCAGCGTCCCTGCCGTAATGGCCAGCGCGCTCAGGACCTCAGCGTGGCGATCGCGCGCCAGCAACTGGCTGGAGACGTCCGCCGGTTGCAGGCCCAGCTGCTGGCAGACGCGGCGTTCGACCTCCGGATCCACGTTGGCATACGTCCCGACCGACCCGGACAGTTTGCCGACGGCTGCGATGGAGCGTGCGCGCTCGAGCCGCTCGCGGTCTCGGGCGAGCTCGTCGTAGCAGTTGAGCAGTTTCAAGCCGAACGTGATGGGCTCGGCGTGGACGCCGTGCGTCCGCCCGATCATGACGGTCGATTCGTGCTCCAGGGCGCGTTGCTGAAGCACGGTGAGAACGCGGTCTAGCTCGTCCTGGAGCACGTCGAGCCCGTCGCGCACCGCCATGGACAATCCCGTGTCGACGACGTCGTAGGACGTCAGGCCGCGATGGACGTAGCGCCCATCCGATCCGACTTGGTTTTCCAATGAGCGCACGAACGAGAGGAGGTCGTGGCCGATCTCGGCCTCGATCTCCTGGGTAGCGTCGATGTCGACATGGGCTCGCTCGCGGATCCTTTGGGCGCTTTCGGGGGGAATGAGATCGAGCTCATCAAGCGCGTCGACGACGGCCAGCTCAACCTGCAGCCAACGCCCGTACTTGGCCGCTTCGGTCCAGAGGTCTTTCATCGGCGAGCGGGCGTAGCGCTCAATCATGCCGGGGCTCCTCGTCGGTGGGATAGGCCGTGTAGAGGAGATCGGGCCCGCTCCACGCGACGGACGCGTCGCGCAGCGAGACGGCTTGGGGCACGCAGGCCGCGCCCGAACCGCCGAGCGGGCCGGGGGCCTCGTCGCCGCCGACGAGCATGGGAGCGACGAAGAACGCGAGTTGATCGATGAGGCCGGCGTCCAGAAGCGCCGCCGCAACAGCCGACCCCCCCTCGACGAGGACGCTGTCGATGCCCCGCTTCCCCAGTTGGGTCGTAAGCGCGGTGAGGTCGACACGGCCCTCGGCGTTGCCGGGCAGCCGCCAAACCTCGATGGCCGTGGAGCTCTCCAGCGAGCGCAGCGCGGTTTCGGTTTCGGCGGGCATGTCGACGGTCGCGACGATCGTGGGCGCGTCGCTGTCCAGGTGGAACACGGTCGAATCGGGCGAGAGGCGGCCGTGGGAGTCGAGCACGATCCGCGTCGGGTCGCGGCCCTCGACGTGTCGGACGGTCAATCGCGGGTCGTCGCGGAGCGCGGTCTCCGTGCCGACGAGCACGGCCGCAAGCCGGTTCCGCCATTGGTGCACGAGCGTTCGGGATTCGTTGGACGAGATCCAACGGGCGTCGCCTGCGCGCGTGGCGATCTTCCCGTCGAGGCTCATGGCCGACTTGTAGAGCACGAACGGGCGGCCCGTCGTGGCGAACTTCTCGCGGATCTCGTTCAAGCGACGGGCCTCATCCTCCAAAACACCCTCCACGACCTCCACGTCGGCCTCACGGAGCTGGTCGATGCCCCGTCCTCGGACTTCGGGGGTCGGATCCCGCGTGGCAACGACGGCGCGGGCAATGCCGGCATCCACGATGCGATCGACGCACGGCGGCGTCCGCTTGTTGGGGAAGTCAACGCATGGCTCGTAGTTGACGTACAGCTCGGCGCCCTGTGCCGCATCGCCCGCTTGGGTGAGAGCCTTCGCTTCGGCGTGCTCGCCGCGATATTGGGCGTAATAAGCTTCGGCGAGCGTTTCGCCATCCTTGACGATGACGCACCCGACGAGGGGATTCGGGTTGACCCTGCCGGCGCCCTGCTGGGCCAGCTCCAGTGCCCGGCGCATGTGGCGCTCCATGCCCCGTTGAGCTTAGACCATGGCGCGTCCCGCTTCAACGCCTTGGCTCGGTGGGCTGGGGCTCTGTCCGCCATGCCGACGATGGGGAGACACGAGCGAATCCCCTGGGGCTGTGGGGCTGTCGACGCGTTCAGTTCCTGGAGAAAATTTCAGGCAACGCGGCCCGTTCGCCCAGCCGCACGGGATCGACGATGTCGATATGATAGCGTTCCTTGGCGATCAGCCCCTCTTCAGCGAAGCGATTGAGCAGCGTCGTGACGTTCTCGCGGGTGCTGCCGACGAGCTCGGCCAGCTCCTGATGCGTGACGCGCAGCGCGATCTCCCAGCGGTCCAGCCGTTTGAACCCGTGCCGCTCCGCGAGGTGGAACAACGTGCGAGCCAGCCGCGTCTCCAGGTCCTTGAAGACCATCTCCGTGAGGCGCGTCTGGACCTCGCTCATGCGCTGCAGGAACAGTTTCAATAGCGAGAGCGCGAGGTCCGGATAGTGCCGGATGTGGCGTTGCAACGCCTCCTCATCAATGACCCAAGCCGTGACCTCCTCCATGGCATCGGCGCTCGTCTCGCGAAAGGGCTGCCCCGCCAGGGCCATTTCGCCAAAAACGTGCCCTTCGCCCAAAATCGCCAATGTCAGTCGCTTCCCGCTCTCGTCCAGGTGATACAGCTTGACCCTCCCATGGCGAACCAGAAATGCGCTTGTGCCGTGTTGCCGGGGGCGATAAATGGTCTCTCCCTCGCGGTAGGTGGCAAGGGGGCAGAAGCTCTGGAGCTCGCGTTCGAGGGAAGCGATGTTGACCCCGTCGTCCATGATGTGCGGCCTCCTTTGTTTTCACGATCTGGACCTTTTCACCCGCTCCCTCTCATAGCACATGCGACAGCACCCTTCCGTGATCCGGGTTACCGTCAAGGACAGACGCGGGCTCGGTTGCGGACATGGATCCGGCGTCGAGGTGCGATATCGGGAGACGCCGAGGGACAGCGTGGAACGCTGCAATAGCGGACGCTCGGCACGCTGTGATGCGCATGACGTTCGTGGATAGGCCGAATGAGGTGGCGAGATCATGGCCGGCGACGTAGGCCCAGCGAAGCGCGAGCGATCCCCCAATCGGGTTGACGTGGCGGCGGGCGAGGTGATCTGCGCCCGCGGCGAGCGGCTCAATGCACTGTTTTTGATTCGCTCTGGCGAGGTCGAACTCGTCGGCCATCGGCACCGCGAGGTCCTGGGCCCCGGTCAGATCTTCGGCGAGCTGGGGTTCGACCGTTCGGCTGCTTCATCCTGGACAGCCCGGGTCTTGAGCGAGGCATCGCTACTGCGCATCGACGGTGTCGGGCTCCAGCGGCGCTTCGAGGATCGAACGGGGGACATGCCATTGATGAGGTTGAGGGGCTTGACAGGGTAAGAGAAGCTGCTCACTTCTGGGCGCTCGCGTCACTCGCTGAGCCGTTCAGGAGGCTTTGCTTGAGCGTCTCGATCTCGCTGGTGAACAGGGGCGTATTGAGCATGTCGGTCACCTTACGGCAGGCGTGCATGACCGTGGTGTGGTCGCGCCGCCCGAACGAGTGGCCAATTGTGGGAAACGAGCTGTTGGTCAACTCGCGGGCCAGGTAGATCGCAATGTGGCGGGCTTGGGACACGCGCTTGGCCCGCTTGGTGCTTTCGATCTCGTCGATCGTGACGCCGTAGCGATCCGCGACTTCGGACTTGATCGTCTCGATGTCGAGTTCGGGGGCATCCGCCGCGTCCCCGGGAATCAGCGAGTCGGCGGTCGCTTCCGAAAGCGACTGGCCTTGGAGGTCGGCGTAGGCCGTCACGCGGATGAGGGCCCCTTCCAGCGCCCGGACGCTCGATCGAATCCGCCGCGCGATGAGGTCAAGCAGCCACTCTTCCACATCAAGGCCGTTCTCATCGGCTTTGGCGCGCAGGATCGCCAGGCGGGCCTCGTAGCCCGGCGGCTGGATGTCGGCGACCAGGCCCCAGCGGAAGCGCGAGACGAGCCGCTCTTGGAGCTCGGAAAGCTCTTCTGGCGGCCGGTCGCTGGAGAAGACGACCTGTTTGCCGTCCTCGTATAGCTCGTTGAACGTATGGAACAGCTCCTCCTGCGTGCCCTTTTTGTCCTTCAGAAAGTGGACGTCGTCGATGAGCAGCACGTCGGCTCGGCGGAAGCGCTGGCGGAACTGCTCCGTTTTGTTGTTCCGGATGCTGTTGACCAGCTGGATGGCGAAGCGCTCCGAGGTGACGTAGATGACGTTCTCCCAGGGATGGGCCTCACGAATCTGGTTGTTGATCGCGTGCAGCAGATGCGTCTTCCCCAAGCCGACCGATCCGTAGATGAACAATGGATTGTACGTCTGCCCGGGCGCGTCCGCGACGGCTTGGGCGGCGGAACAGGCGAGGACGTTGCCCTCGCCTTTGATAAACCGGACGAACGTGTAGTCCGACCGGGGCGTCGACGGCTCGTGGTCGCGCTCCACCTGCATCGCAGACATAACCTCTCCAAAGAGACCCTGGGAGGATCTCGCGTTGCCCTCTCACCATGAATAGGCAGGGATCAGGCCCTTCTCTTGCGGCCTGTAGCTGATCGCGGCCCTCAGCATAGCAGGGGGCGACAGCGCATGTCAATAGGCCCGTTGAGGAAGGCCCTCCACGGAAACCCCCATCATTTGGCCACTGTGTATAGCGAGGTAAGCAGGCTGCCGAAGAGGCATGGCGAATCGAGGCTCTCTCTAGCAAATCCAGCAACAGATGGCCCAAAGGTCTTCACAGGAGTGATCTAGGGAAGTTGGTCACCTGGGATGCCGTGAGCAACTCGACGGCGCGTCACTTGCGGATTCAGGAAAGGCCGCCGGGGACTTCCAGCCAAGTGGGGTGAGCGGTGCGGGTTTCCGCCCCGGGCCTGGATGTGGTGCCCAGGGGCGGATTCGAACCGCCGACACCGCGATTTTCAGTCGCGTGCTCTACCGGACTGAGCTACCTGGGCAAGCGCCTATGGGCAAACGGCATCAGGGGCCATTTGCGGCTATCGGAAGTGGCGGGGATGACGGGATTTGAACCCGCGATCTCTGCCTTGACAGGGCAGCGTGTTAGACCACTACACTACACCCCCGCGCTATTCAAAAATTCTATCACACGGTCTCAGAGGGCGCAAACGGGTTCGGATGGTCCGCACGATGCCAGCGTCGTGCCGGCATGCCTCCCTAGACAAGTTGCGATCCCGTGGACAAGGGGGACTTTGGAGACGCTCCACGTCCAGCGGCGGCATTCGTCGCCGTTGTCGCTCTGGTTCGGTGGCCTTGGCGTTGCGGAAGCGGCGTCGCCCAGCCTGGATGCTTGAGCTCGCCAGCTGGCCGTTCCTTTGGCGAGCGGCTCGGTTGAAGACGAGTATTTCGTTGGCCCGAAGTTGCGGTCATGGGGGAGCGAAATCGACTGGCCATTTGAAAACGTTTGACAACCATCCGTATATATGATATAAGCTTACCAGCATCCGAAAGGGCAAACCTTCCGAAAGGGAGGGACGCAAAGCCACGGGCCCGTTGGGCAACGAGCCCAGGGCAGCCGGGTTGCCGAAGATGGAGACGAGCGCACTCGACATGCCAGATCCCACCTCTGCAGTTCCCTGTACTGAGGGTCGCTTCGCGCAGCAGGCGGCTGTTCGGCCCCCATCCGAGCTACCAACGCCGTTGACGACATCCGCGTCAGACGATCATGCCCTTTGTGGGGAGCACGGGAAGAACCATCGTGCCACGGGTTTTCAGACCTCCTTCCCGTGGCGTGCGAGCCAGCAGGAACTGGGGAGACCGCGACCCGTGTGGGCCTTTGATCGACGAGGTGGACGGTTCAAGCGCCTGATCGGTTGTCGGTTCGCCCACTCAGCCAACTCTCCCAGAGTTTTACCGCGGATCTGCCTTCCTGCCGCGGGTTTTTGCTCAGGAGGGTCACGGACAACGGGTCAGGCGCGCCACCTCCAGTCCATTCTAGGGACAGGCAACCGTGCGAGGACTCACCGACTGAGGGGGAAGGGGACTGTGACAAGGGGCCGTGGGCGTCGGGCACGCTCAGCTTGGGCAGAAGCCCGCACGTCCACGGCTTCCGGTCACGTCCTCGCTGACGGCGTTTCTCCGAATCCGTGCTTTAAGGCCGTTGTCATCCGTGATGGCTTGGCAACTCACGAAGGCGCAACCGCAATTCAGCTGTGCTGATTGGTGTCTCGATGCAACGCAATGCTCGCCACCGTCCAGTCCGGCTTCTCCTTGACCGCGTGCAGTGACGCCGGATAGACCGTAAACTCGCCCCACGCGTCGTTCACCCGGTCCATCGCCGCGAGCACGCGCTCGCGCTTGCGGTCGGCGTTGAACAGCTGGATCGGCAGGTCTTTCCGCGTCGTGAGCTGACCGACCGAGACCGCGATCCCGTTCAGCTCCGGCGGCATCTTTTCATCCCGCTCAAGGCCCTGGGCAACCCCCTCGCAGGCCTCGAAGATCCGGTCCTCATCGGCCGTCGGCGTCGCCAGCGTCGTCTGCCGCCCGGCGCCGATCCCCAACGGACTCCGCACGTAGAAATGGACCACGCGGCCGGCGTAGCCCAGGTTTCGCAGTCGCCGCCCCACCTTGGCGCACAGCAGCCGCAGCGTCTCCGTCGCGCCGGCGTAGTCGGGATACGGCCAGGTCAGCACGCGCGAGTGGCCCA
This sequence comes from Bipolaricaulia bacterium, assembly GCA_042219045.1. Taxonomy (GTDB): domain Bacteria; phylum Bipolaricaulota; class Bipolaricaulia; order RBG-16-55-9; family RBG-16-55-9; genus CAZMNF01. Next base: position 26,970 of record JBDGQO010000020.1, read on the forward strand.
CGCTCCGGCGCGGCCTTGCCGTCCCGG
>JBDGQO010000021.1:0-14774 GCA_042219045.1 Bipolaricaulia bacterium
CCGGCACCGCGACGCTCAGCGTGACCAACACGGGCGAGGACGACCACGCCGTCAACCTCGAACTGCGCATTGAGGCGACCCAAAACGGCGACACCATCACGTCATCAACCCCCTCTTTGCCGGATACGTGGACTGTTGGCGACCTCGGACCCGGCAACACGGCAACGAAGACGGTCGAGGTCACCGTCGATCGCAGTGCGCGGGACGAGTCGTTCGAGCTCAAGCTGAGCGCGGAAGCCACGAACGAGGACTGCCGCCCGGGTCACACCGAAGGCCGGTCGGATAACGTTGACTTCACCTTCGAGCCCATCGGCGACTCGGACGGAGACGGCGTTCCGGACGACGAGGACAATTGCCCCGACCAGTTCGGCGTTGCGGAGAACAACGGCTGTCCGGCATCCGTCTCCTGCCAAGGTCAAGACTCGATCAACCCCGAGCCCGGCGACAACGTCCGCGAACGGAACGTCGGCTCCGATCCCGTTAAGACGGGTAGCGAGGACGTCAACGAGACGAACGATGAGAACGAATCGTCGGCCAACAAGCTCTCGAACTACGGCTACACGTATTACTACTGCTACACCTGGGACATGGCGGGCTACAACTACGCCTACGAATACGTCTACAAGTGGACGCCGGATGCCGGGTCGCCCAACCCGAATCCGACCCCGAACCCGCCATCGACGTTGAACGACGATGTCGATCCGGATCCCAATCCCGACCCGAACCCGCCGAACTCGGCGCCGACCGCGAGCGATGACTCGGCGACCACACAAAAGAACGAATCGGTCACGATCGACGTCATGGCCAACGACAGCGATCCGGACAACACGAACGATTACTGGTGGGCCTCGTCCCAGGATAAGACCTTGGACCCGAACCAACTCCAGGTCTCAAGCAGTCCGCAGAATGGGTCAGCCTCGGCCAACAATGGGGAGATCACCTACACGCCTGCTCAGGACTTCACCGGGACGGACTCCTTCACCTATCAGGTCTGCGACCAGTCGGGCAAGTGTGCCGAGGCCACCGTCGAGGTGACTGTGGAGCAATCTGGCACTAGCGGAGGATGTAAGGACGAGGATGACAACGATGACGGCGACGATGACGATTGCGACGACGATGACAGTGACGACGACTGAGCCCTAACAGACCGATCAGCCGTCAGGAGGACCCATGCGAACGGTGGCCGACGTCCCGACGGGCGTCGGCCACTGCCACGTCGCCGTGATCGTTGTGGGGGAATGCGGTTGACGGCAAATCAGCTCGCCAACGGGGTCTTGCTATTGGGCGGCCTCGAGCTGCTCCTGCCGGTGGGTGATCGACTCGCGAGCCCGCTCGCATTGGCCTGACAGCAGGTTAGCCCGCGGCTCGGGCGCGACGCCGGACCCCTTCATCAAGTTGTTGACGTCTGACTGGATGGCGGACACGGGCGAGTGTTCCGGGTGCTGCAGGCTAAAGTTGTGGCCGAGCTCGTGAGCGAGCGTCGCCAACATCTGTTCGGGCAACTCGCCATCGACGAGCGCGCCCCAACGGGCCACCGCGAACTTGGGCCAGGTGCCGCCGCTGAAGCCCTCGATCGGTCGCCAGTCTCCTTGCCACTTCGCCTTGATGGTCGAGCCCATCAGAATGACGTTGTAGCCCCGGAACGCCTCGTCGGTCTGCCCTTGCGCCGCTTCCCAGAGCTGCATCGTCGCCTGGCGCATCAGCGTGTCCACCTGGCCCGAATAGCGAATGACGCGGTTGCCGTCTTCACCTTGGGCATAAATCTGCTCGCTCAGCGGCCGGCCGGAGATTTGAATGTCCTCAGGCTGGACGACCCACGCGCCGTTCATCTCGAAGCCGAGGCCGCACTGGTCCCAGATCCCGCTCAAGGCGGGCTTGATATCGTTGTGCAGTGCCTGGAGGACCTCTTGGCGCGGCATGCCGAGCATCGAGGCCTCGCCGAAGCTCGCCCCGTTGCTGAGCGTGTTGGCCCCGTCGTCGAGGATGAAGACGTTCAACGGAACGTCTTTGTCAATGGGAAGCTGCTGCTCGAGCACCGATCGGAAATTGTAGCGCGGCGGCTCACCGCAGGTGAAGCTGAACTTGCGCGGCGGGTTGCGCAAGCCCGTCTCATCCACAAGCCGAACGGACAGCGTGATCTGCTGGGCGAAGGATGTGCAGGGCAGTTGGAAGCTGAGCTGATCGTCGGATGCGTGGGCGTCATCCACGGACACGGTCTTGGGCTCGTAGCGCCCGTCGGCCACGTAAAACTCGGCCTTGGCAATCTCTGAGCTGAACCCGCGGAACGTGATTTCGCCTTGGGCGGATGAGCTGTTCGGGACGGTCGCGGGGAAGTCGATGTTCGTGACCATGGGGGTGGCGGCGCCGCCCTGGAAGGCGACGAGCGCGAGTCCGATGAAGATCAAGCCGAGTGCTTTCCGTGTCATTTGCCCTTCGGCAGCCCGGCGGTCCGTTAGCGTTGGGATCCGTGGCTTTGCGTCCCCGCCTCTCGACGGGTTTGCCCTGTCGAGGCCGATGCCACCTCCGTATCGAGGTTATAACATTAGTTGCGATCATGATCAAGGGGTCACCATTAGTCACAATTACAGACCGCCGCACAAGTCGAGTCAACCGATGGTCGACATGTTGGCCCCACCGACAGCAACTGACTTGACCGGATTTTCGCAGTGATCAGTAGGGTTGGGGAGCTCGCGACTTCACGCTAGACTGATCGGGCCATGAGGGAACTCAAGGCGTTGGCGATCCTGGGCACGCGGCCCGAGGCCGTGAAGCTGGCCTCGGTCATTGGCAGTCTGCATGCCTCCGACGCGTTTGACGCCCGTGTCGGCATCACGGGCCAGCACCGCGAACTCATTCGGCCCTTCCTCGGGGTCTTCGGCATCGAGCCGGACTGGGACCTGGCGCTCATGGCCCCGGATCAGACGCTGACCGACTTGACATCAGTTGCGCTTAGCAAGCTCCGGGAGACGCTGGATCAGGAACGACCCGATGTGGTCGTCGTTCAAGGGGACACGACGACGGCGTTCGCGGCGACCTTGGCCGCGTTCTATCAACGGATCCCGATCGCCCACGTCGAGGCCGGGCTCCGTTCCGGCAATCGAGACAATCCGTTTCCCGAAGAGGCCCACCGTCGACTCGTGGATGCCATATCGGATTACCTGTTTGCGCCCACCGACGACGCGCGCGCCAATCTGATCGCCGAGGGGCATCCCGCCTCGCGGATATGGGTCACGGGCAACACGGCCATCGACGCCATGCTGGACGCGGTCGACGATCCACGCTTGGACGAGGTCAAGCTGCCCATCGAGTGGGACGGCGATCGGCGGCTCGTCGTCGTCACCGCGCACCGTCGCGAGAGTTTCGGCGCCGACTTGGCCAACATCTGCCACGCACTTCGTCGCCTGGCCACGGAGCGAGACGACGTGGAGATCGTCTATCCCGTCCACGTCAATCCCCATGTCCGCGTTCCGGTGTGCGAGCGGATTGGCCATGAGGACCGGATCCATCTCATCGATCCCCTGCCCTATCTGGAGTTTGTCAAGCTGCTCCGTTGCGCGCACGTCGTCCTGACCGACTCCGGCGGCATCCAGGAGGAGGCCCCCGCCCTTGACGTGCCCGTGCTCGTCATGCGCCGCGCGACCGAGCGTCCCGAGGTCGTGGAGAGCGGGGCCGGTCGACTCGTCGGCACCGACATCGACGGCATCGTGAGCGCGACCTCGCGGGTGCTGGATGACGCCGAGGAACGCGATCGCATGGCCCGCGCGCCGAACCCGTTCGGCGACGGGCACGCTGGGGCGCGGATCGTACGGGCTTTGGAGGCGGCGTTCGGAGCGCCGGAGTGACGGGCCCGTTTGAACGCATGTGTCCATCCGCCTAGAATACATCGGTATGCAGGCATTGGCGACACATACGGTGGCCCTTGCGCCGTGCCAATCGAAATCAACCGGCGATAACGGGCTTCGCCCGCCCTTTCCGACATGCCTGGAGCCGACAACCGCTCCAGCCTTCCTCGTCAACCGCTAAAAGCATTCGCAAGGAGGAACCATGAGACTGACGCGACGTGCGGCGCTTCGCGCCCTGGGATCAACGCTCGTCATGGGCCCGCTGGTGGCTCGATCTCTGACGTCGGCGGCTCCGGCTCGGCCCCACCAGGCATCGAGCAACGTGCTCCGAGCCGCCATCCAGCCCATTCAGCAGACCGACCCCGCGTTCATCTCCGCCGAGAGCGAGATCACGTTCGCCAACAACGTCTACGACTACCTGGTGGACGTCGACGCGGACAACCGCATCCAGCCCCGCCTGGCACGCGACTGGACGGTCAGCGATGACGGTCGGACCTATCGCTTCCAGTTAGCTGAGGGCGTGCGCTTCCACGATGGAAGCCCGCTCACCCCAGCGGACGTGGTCTGGACGTTTGAGCGACTGCGCGACCCCGAGGTCGGCGGAGCCACGGCCGACCTCTACGCCAACATCAAGGCGATCGAGGCCTCGGGCAATCGCGAGGTGACATTCCGACTGACTGAACGGAACCCGTTCTTTCTCTTCGACCTGAGTGACAATCACGCCGTGGTCGTGCCGGAGGGCGTCACGGACCTGACCGTGTTTAATGGAACGGGGCCGTTCCGGGTCGAGAGTGAGGGCATCGACGACGGCGTCTCATTGGCGGCCAACGAGAATTACTTCCTGGACGGGCAGCCCAAGCTGAGCGGACTCGAGCTGCAGTTCTTCAACGATCAGAGCGCTGCCATCGCCGCCGTGCGCGGCGACCAGAGCGACCTCGTCTGGCGCATCTCCAACGCCCAGCTGCAGAGCCTCCAAGGCCGTGCCGACCTGCAGGCGATCGACATTCCCACGAACCAGTTCGATCTGGTTCGCATGCGCAACGACCAGGAGCCGGGCAGCATTCCGGAAGTCGTCCAAGCGATGAAGCTCGCCACCGATCGACAGGCGATATTCCGCTCCGTGCTGCTCGGGATCGGCGCTCAAGGCCGCGATAGCCCGATTGGACCGACCTATCGCGACTACTTCACCACCGCGACTCCCTTGCCGGATCGCGATCCCAAGCGGGCACGCCAGTTGCTGCGCGAGGCAGGCTTCCCCAACGGGCTGGACATGACGCTCCACCTGCCTAACTCCGGCAATCGACCCGACTTTGCCCAAGTGTTGCAGCAGCAATGGGCCGAGGCCGGCATCGACGTTGAGCTCCAGCTCGAGCCGGAAAGCATCTACTACGGCGAAGGCAACTGGCTGGAGGTCAACCTCGGCATCACCGGCTGGGGCCATCGGCCGATCCCGCAGTTCTACGTCGACGTCATGCTCACGTGCGGCGCCAAGTGGAACGAGATGAAGTTCTGTAGCGAGGACCTCGATCAGGCTGCCGAGATCGCCGGAACCACGCAAAATGAACGGAAGCGGCGCCAGGCGTACGCCGAGATTCAACGGATCTGCATCGAAGAGGTCCCCATGGTCGTTCCCTACTTCTTTCCGGCCACGGCTGTCCTCCGTGAGGGCTTCCGCGGCTTCAACCTCAAGCCGTTCCCCGGCCGGACCGACTTCCGCACCGTCGAGACCGCCTGATGCGTGACCCGTCCGAGGAGGGCGCCGAGCCAACCGCGTCGGCGCCCTCCGATAGCTTGGGCCGAACGTTGCGCGGCCTGCTCAGGTGGACGAGCCGCGTGGCCCGACACGCCACCCGGCTGATCGTTCGCCTCTACCGCCGACCCATGCCAGCGCTCGGGGCGACCCTCGTGGTCGCATTCTTCGCGCTCGCGCTCGTGGGACCCTGGGTCGCGCCGTTCAGCGCCACCGAACAGAACTTTCAAGCGACGCTAGAGAGCCCATCGGCCCAACACCCCTTCGGCACCGATCGCTTCGGTCGTGACATCTTCAGTCGCGTGATCGTCGGCACGCAAAGCATCTTCGAGCTGGCCGGGATCGGCACGCTACTGGGCGTGCTGATCGGAACGGGATTGGGACTGCTGAGCGGCTTCCGCGGCGGCTGGTTCGACGAGATTTTGATGCGGATCTTCGACAGCATCCTGGCCATTCCGGCGCTGCTGTTGGCGCTGCTGCTGTTGGGCACCATCGGGCCCGCGGCCACGGACGATCTCTGGATCTTCCACGCGTTGACGGTCCTGTCGCTCGGGATGATCGAGCCGTCGGAGGTGTCGGTGCTGCTGGTCATCGCCATTGTCTATACCCCCATCGTCGCCCGAGTGGTGCGCAGCGACGTCTTGGCGATCAAGACGCGCGACTACGTCGAGACGGCCCGCCTGCAGGGCGAGTCGACCGCCTACATCCTCACTCGCGAGATTTTGCCGAGCATCCTGCCCGCGCTGTCCGTGGAAGCCGCGCTGCGGTTCTCCTACGCCATCTTCCTCGTCGCCTCGCTCGGCTTCCTCGGCGTCGGCGTGCAGCCGCCCACGCCCAACTGGGGCCTCATGGTCCGCGCCGCCCGCGACTTCACCGACATTGCTCCCTGGTGGCTCATCTTTCCCGCCGGCGCGATCTCGCTGCTGGTGGTCGGCATGAACCTATTGGCCGATGGCCTGAAGCGCGTGCTCCAATCCTCGGAGGATCTGGCCACCTCAGGGGCCCGCGCGTCCGTCCCGGTGCACGGTGCGGACGAAGGGTCCAATCCCAACGAGGACCGCGAGTCGACGCCGTCCGAGACGGCCGTGTTGGCCGCGCGCGACGTCACCGTGGCCTACGAGAGCCAAGGGCGCGCATTGGACGCCGTCCGCAACGTCTCGCTCGCCATCGAGCCGGGCGAGACGCTCGGGCTCGTCGGCGAAAGCGGCAGCGGCAAGTCGACGCTGGCGCTGGCGATGATGCGCTATCTGCCCGCCAACGGGTGGGTCCGTCATGGTCAGATCGCGTTCGACGGGCGCGAGCTGCTCGATTTGGACGAAAGCGGACTCCGCGACCTATGGGGCAAGGAGATCAGCCTCGTGCCCCAGAACCCCTCGGCCTCGCTCAATCCATCGCTCCAGATCGGAGAGCAGATCGCCGAGGTGCTGCAGCGCCACACGGACCTCAACGGGCCCGATCGCGAGCGCCGCATTCGGGAACTGCTCGACCAGGTCCGCATTGGGGATCCCGAGCGGGTTGCGAACAGCTACCCGCACGAGCTCTCCGGCGGCATGCAACAGCGGGCCATGATCGCCATGGCGCTGTCGACCTCGCCCAAGCTGCTGGTGATGGACGAGCCGACCACGGGCTTGGACGTCACCACGGAAGCGACCGTGTTGGACCTCGTCGACGACCTGATCGCGCAGCGCGAGACGTCCATGCTCTACATCACCCACGATTTGGGCGTGGTGGCGCGCATTGCCGATCGTGTGGCCGTGCTCTATGCCGGCGAGCTCGTGGAGACCGCCCGAACGACCGAGCTCTACGAGCGCCCCTTGCACCCGTACACGCGAGGCCTGCTCGACAGCGTTCCGCGTCTCGGCGAGCGGAAGGAGATCGTCCGGCTCTCGTCGATGCGCGGCCGCATTCCCGCGCCCACCGAGCGGCCCGGCGGCTGCGTGTTCGCCCCCCGGTGCCCCGTTGCCGTCGATCGCTGCCATGCGGAACGGCCCACCCTCGATGTGGCCGCCAGGGGAGATGTTGCCAACGCTCGCCACGTGCGCTGCCACCGCTGGGCCGAGATCGACCGCGGCGAGATCCACGCCGGCCGGCGCAGCAAGGCCGCTAGCCCGTCGCGCGAGGCAGCCGATTCCGACGGCCATGCGCCCGTGCTCGGCATCGCCCAGCTCCACGTCCATTTTCCCGTCAAACGTTCCCTCACCGAGGTGGTCCGCGGCCGCCCCAGAGACGTTGTCAAGGCCGTTGACGGGGTGGGGCTCAACGTCCATGAGGGAGAGACGCTGGGGCTCGTCGGCGAAAGCGGCAGCGGCAAAACGACGCTGGCGCGCTCAATCCTCGGCCTCGTGCCCCCTTCGGAGGGACGTCTCGAGCTACAGGCACATGAGCTCCCGACGACCCTCGACGGGCGCGACCTCGACGTCCTGCGACACCTGCAGCTCGTGTCGCAGAATCCCGAGGAGGCGCTCAATCCCTACCAGACGATCGGCCAGATCCTGCAGCGGCCCCTGCGCCGCCTCCAGGGCAAGCCCAAAGCCGAGGCGGCTCGCGACGTGGATCGGCTCCTCGACTGGGTCCGCTTGGGGCCCGAATACGCGTCCCGACTCCCCGCTCAGCTAAGCGGGGGCGAAAAGCAGCGCGTCGCCATTGCCCGGGCGTTTGCGGCGCGTCCGGACCTCGTCGTCTGCGACGAGCCGACCTCCGCGCTGGACGTGAGCGTCCAGGCCCGCATCCTCAACCTCTTGGCGGATCTGCAGTCCGAAGGCGGCGGCGCGTATCTCTTCATCTCGCACGACTTGGCCGTGGTCGGCTACCTGGCCGACGCCATCGCCGTGATCTATCTCGGCCAGATCATGGACCTGGGCCGCCGCGAGACGTTCTTCGAGCCGCCGTTCCATCCTTACACGGAGGCGCTGCTCTCATCCGTCCCGTTGCTGGACCCGACCCAGACGACGTCGCGCGTCCACCTGAATGGCGACATCCCGAGCCCGACCGACGTCCCCTCGGGATGCCCGTTCCACACGCGCTGTCCTCGCTATTTGGGCAACATCTGCGAGGCGGAAGCGCCGCCCATCCGAGAGACATCCGACGGACGACGTATTGCCTGCCACATTCCGCTGGAGGAGCTGGAACGCGAGCAGGAGCCGATGGGGATGCCGTCCGAGCCACAGGCGCCAGAACCGACCGAGGAGGCCCGCGACTGATGGGCCGCTACGTCCTGCGCCGCCTCGGCTTTCTGCTCCTGACGCTGGCGCTGACGTCGATCTTGGTGTTCGGCGTCATGCAGCTGGTGCCGGGTGACGTCGCGCGCATCGTCCTCGGGCGCGAGGCGAGCCCCGACGCCGTGGCCGAGCTCCGCCGTGAGCTGGGCTTGACCGAACCGCTGCCCGTCCAATACGCGCAATGGCTCGGGAACTTCGTCACCGGCGACTGGGGCCAGGCGTACACGTTCCCCCAACAGCCCGACATCCGGCCGTTGGTCATGGAGAAGTTGGGCGACTCCCTGCGACTCGCCGTGCTGGTGTTGCTCTTGGCCTTGCCGCTGTCGATCGCCGTGGGCGTCTGGGCCGGGCTCAACGAGAACCGTTGGCCGGACAACGCCGTCAGCATCGGATCGTTGGCGGCCGTCGGCCTCCCCGAGTTCGTCACGGGGCTGATCCTGATCGAGATATTTAGCTACGCGTTCGGTTGGTTGCCCGGGTCGGCGACCGGGGCTGCCGACTTGCCGTTCGTTGAGGCGCTGCCCCAGTTGATCCTGCCCGCCCTGACGGCGACGCTGGTCCTGTTGGCGTACATCGCCCGCCTCGTGCGCGCCGGCGTCATCGAAGAGCTCAAAAAACCCTACGTGCGCACGGCGGCGCTCAAGGGCCTGGCGACGCGCGTCGTCCTCGCCAAGCACGTGCTGCGCAACGCGCTGTTGCCCACGATCACCGTCATCGCCATCAGCTTCGGCTGGCTGATCGGCGGCCTGATCGTCATCGAAGTCGTGTTCAACTATCGGGGCCTGGGGTTGCTGCTCCTGACGGCCATCGACCGGCGCGACCTGTTGCTCGTCCAGGCGATCACGATGGTCATTGTCACGGGCGTTGCTCTGGCCAACTTGGCTGCCGACCTGCTCTACGCCTATCTCAATCCGCGGATCCGGCTCAACGATTGACCAACAGCGAAACCGCCCGCTGAACTCGGGGCATTTTGGCTCGATATCTTGACGTGCGCGCTAACGGGGAGGAAGGGAGAGCAAGCAACAGAAGGCCACCCGGCTGGGCTTGCTCATGGCTCCCTGAGCAAAAACCCACAGGCAGGAGGTGGGAAACCTGTGGTAAAACTCTGGGAAGCCTAGCTTGTGGGAACCCGATCGCCAGCCGAGTGCCTTCTTCCCCCCCTCTCACCGGTCCCCTCAACTATGGCTAAGCGTTAATGATGCTTTCTAGCATAAACGGCCAGTCACGTCAACCATCCCGTTCTCCCGTCCGTGGGATCGTCGACGCCCGTAAGGCGTCCCACAAGCTCATGTCTTGCGAGTTTTATCGGTGTTATTTGCCCTGGAAATCCGGGTCCTTCTTGCTCATGAACGCGGTGGTGCCCTCGACCATGTCTTCGGTGGAAAAGAGCAAGCCGAACGCCTGATGCTCCATGGCCAGGGCCGTCTCCATCGGCGCGTTCAGGCCCTCGTCGACGACGCGCTTGGCGAACTTGAGCGCGATCGGCGGGCCATCGGCCAACTTCCGCGCAAACGCCTCCACCTGGGCGTCAAACGACGCGTCCGGATAGACGTGGTTGATGAGGCCCCACTGTTCGGCTTCATCCGCCGAGACGCGCTCGCCGAGCATGATCAGCTCCTTGGCGCGCGACGGACCGATCAATCGCGCAAGACGTTGCGTGCCACCCCCGCCGGGGATCAGCCCGAGGTTGATTTCGGGTTGGCCGACCTCGCTCCGTTGAGAAGCCAACCGGAAGTCGCACGCGAGCGACAGTTCCAGGCCGCCGCCGAGGGCGTAGCCGTCGATGGCCGCAACCACGGGTTTGGCGCACTTGGCCGGCGCGTCGAAGAACTCGCCGATCTCGGCCAATTGGTGCGGCTTGCCGCTGGCGAACTCCGTGATATCGGCGCCGGCGCTGAACGCTCGGTCGCCCGCGCCCTGAATGACGATCGCGCGCACGTCGTCGCGCATCTCCAGCGATTGGAACGCCTGGGGCAACTCCTCGCGCATTCGGGCGTTGATGGCGTTCAGACGGTGCTCGCGGTCCAGCGTGATCCGGGCGATCCGATCGTCGATCTGCACGTCGATCGTCTGGAAGCCGCTCAGGTCCGTGCCCCCGGCGTCCCCGTGGCTGTAAAAGCCCTGGCCGGCGTCCCGGCCCGTATGGCCCCGCTGGACCATCGTCTCCAAATACGACGTCGGCCGGTAACGCTCGTCGCCGTGCTCGTCGTGCAACGACTTGAGGGTGTCCAGGAGCGTGTCGAGCCCGATATCGTCCGCCCGCTGCAGGAGGCCTTCGGGGAACCCGGCGCCCAGTTGGACCGCCTTGTCGATCTCCGCGGCCGTCGTCACGCCCTGCTCCAACAGGCTCGTCGCCTCGTTGACCATGAGCGCGTAGACCGGCGTCGGGTCGACGGGTTCACCCGCTTCTTGGGCATAGTCCGCACCGCCGTTCTCGTAATTGTAGAAGCCCTGACCCGTCTTGCGGCCCAGTTCGTTAGATTGGACCTTGTCTTCGACGATGGGCGGGATGGGGAGGCCGGCTTCCCGACTGAGATAATACCCGATGTCGATGCCCGTGAGATCCTGGAGCTCGAACGGGCCCATGGGAAACCCTTCGAAAAACTTCATGCGCGCGTCGATGGCCTCAATCGTCGTCTCGCCGCGCGAGACCATCCAGGCCGGCTCGAACATGAACGGCCCGACCAACACCCGATTGACGATGAAGCCGAAGACGTCCTTATGGACTTTCACGGGCGACTTTCCCAACCGCTCTGCCAACTGGGTGATCAACTCGAGGGTGTCGTCGCTCGTGTGTTTCCCCTTGATGGCCTCCACGAGATCCATCTTCACGGGGGGATTGAAGAAGTGCATGCCCGCCACCTGCGACGGCCGATCGGTCGCTTCCGCGATCTCGCTGATGGAGAGCGAACTCGTGTTGGAGGCCAGAACGGCATGATCGGGCGCGTTCTCATCCAATTGTTTGAAAATGTCGTGCTTGACGGCCATTTTCTCCGGGCCCGCCTCAATGACGACATCGGCCCCCTCTGCCGCTCGGGGGATCTCCGTGGTGGTTGCCACGCGCTGGATGGCCGCTTGGGCGTCGTCGCTTTTGATGAACCCTTTCTCCGCCAGCTTCTGCAGGCTCCAATCGATCTGCTGATGGCCGTTCTGGACGATATCGTCGTCGATGTCGTGCAGCGTCACGTCATAACCGGCCAGGGCGGCCAGTTCGGCGATGCCATGGCCCATCGTGCCGGCGCCGATCACGGCCACGTGCCGGACGTCGTCAATGTTCACATCCATCACCTCGCAAAAAATGGGAACAGTCGCTGAGTATCGTAGCACAGCGTCGAAGTCGGGCTCAACTGGCCTCGATGGAGCCAAGACGCAACGTCGAGCGAAAAATTGACAAATCTGAAGCCCCAGAACTACATTGATCGGCCGTGAGGGACATGTCCCATGGGCCACAGCGATCATCATTCGAGATTCCCCCCAAGGGACGATCGGGGAGACGGTCAGAGTTCCTTATGCGGGCCGAAGCCCCGGAGGCCCGCATGCGCGACGCCGACCGCGGTACGCAGCCACTGATGCCGCCGATCGGTTGGGGTGGGGGCCGCCACTCCGGCCAACTCCTGGCCGAAGGATCTCCGGAGGCGATCGCCGTCAACCTGCGCGTCCGGACGGTTGATCTCGCTGGCAACGACGAGCACGCCTTCTCGCCAGAAACGTCGGAATCGGACGGATCGGGCGGTGACGCGCCATGACGCTGTTGGACGTTGAGGAGCTCGACGCGTTTTACGGCAAGGCCCAGGCGCTCCATTCGGTCTCGCTCGAGGTGGAAGCGGAGACCGTTGTGGCGATTATTGGGCCGAACGGCGCCGGCAAGACGACGCTGCTGAACGCCCTATCCGGGCTGGTTCCGTATCACGGCGAGGTGCGTTTCGACGGCCAAGCGTTGCCCCGTCGACCGAGCGACATCGTCGAGCGCGGGCTGATCCACTGTCCGGAAGGGCGCCACCTCTTTCCCTATCTCAACGTCCACGACAACCTGACTATGGGGGCCTACCTCCGTCATGACGCAGAGATTGATCGCGACCTGCGAGTCGTCCAGGAGCTCTTCCCTCGATTGGCGGAGCGGCGACATCAGCCGGTCCATACGCTGTCTGGCGGAGAGCAGCAGATGGTGGCGATCGGGCGAGCGCTGATGAGCAGCCCCCAACTGTTGATGCTCGACGAGCCGACGCTCGGCCTGGCTCCGATCGTCTGTGAGGACATCTCGCGGGCGCTCGGCGAGATCCGCGAGCGGTTTGCCATGGCGATCCTCCTTGCCGAGCAGAACACCAGCTTCGCCTTCGCGCACGCCGAACGCGTCCATCTGCTGGAGACGGGACAACTCGTCCGTACGGGATCCGGCCCCGAGCTCCAGGAAGACCCCTACGTTCGCCAAGCCTATCTCGGCCGCTGAAGAGTCCGATTTCCCACGACGATGCGCTCCCGCAAATCAGACGGACAGGCCGTTCCCTCACGACATCCAGAGCCATCGGTCGGAACCGGCGCTTACCGATCACCGCGAACGTCCGGTCAAACCAGTTGCTGTCAGCGGGGCCAACGTGGCGACCGTGGGTTGACTCGACTTGTGCGGTGGTCAGTAAATCCGTATCGGCCGAATTGACAGTCCAGAAGCCATCCCGCTACACTACGCGTGTCGAATGAGGGAGGTGGCCGCATGAGCGAGCGCGAGGAACTGGAACAACAATTGCGAGACGTCTTCGGCAAAGCCGACTATCCCATCAACAACGTCATGGAACTGCTCCCGGTGTTGCCCCAAGGCCCCAACACCCAGTTCACGGCAGGCGACAAGTCGTGGTCGGCGATGGAACTGTCACAGAAACTCTCGAGTCAGGCGGAGTTCCCCTATCACGACGTCGATTCGTTCGTCAGTGACGTCATCGCAGGCCTCGAGAGCGCCGGAGAGCTCTGATCAGCGATGGACACAGCCCAGGAGCCTGTCATTGTCGAAGCCGTTCGCACCCCCATCGGCAAAGCCGGCGGCGCGTTCCAAGATATCCGTCCGGACGATCTCGGCATCAACGCGCTGAATGCCCTCGTCGAGCAGACCGGGATCCAGTCCGATGACGTCGACGACCTGGTGCTCGGCTGCGTCACCCAGCGGGGCGAGCAAGGCGGCAACGTCGCCCGGTTCATCGCGCTGGAGGCTGGGCTGCCCGTGACGGTCGCCGGCACCACCGTCAATCGGCTCTGCGGATCCGGCCAACAGGCCGTCATGTTCGCCGCCCAGCAGATCGCCACCGAGGTGAGCGACATGGTCATCGCCGGCGGCGTGGAGAGCATGACCCGCGAACCGATCAGCTCCGACATCGACAAGCCCATGAACCCGAAGCTCGTCAATCAGTACGAGGTCGTCTGGCAGGGCGAGTCCGCCGAGCGGATCGCGGAGCAGTGGGAGATTTCGCGCCAGGAACTCGACGAGTTGTCGCTGGCGAGCCACCAGCGGCTGGCCCGCGCGCAGGACGAGTGCCGCCTCCAGGACCAGATCGTCCCCATTGAAACCGAAGACGGGACGATCGCCGACGACGAAGGCGTCCGGCGCGACACGAGCTTGGAGAAGATGGCAACCCTCGCGCCCGCGTTCCGTCCCGATGGGTCCATCACGCCCGGGAACTCCAGCCAGATGAGCGACGGCGCGGCCATGTTGTTGCTCACAACCCGCCAGAAGGCCCAAGAGCTCGGCTTGACGCCGAAGGCTCGCTTGGTGTCGTCCTCGGTCGTCGGCGTGGACCCGACGATCATGTTGACCGGGCCCATCCCCTCGACCCGACAGGCGCTCGACAAGGCCGGCATGACGCTCGGCGACATCGACCTCGTGGAGATCAACGAGGCGTTTGCGTCGGTCCCCTTGGCTTGGGGGCGCGAGCTCGATCCCGACTGGGACCGGGTCAACGTCAACGGCGGCGCAATCGC
>JBDGQO010000021.1:14874-17048 GCA_042219045.1 Bipolaricaulia bacterium
CTCTTATACTGGTCCCCATGGGATTTGGACTGGAACTGCTCGGGGCCGTCTTGGTGCTGCTGGCCAGTTGGTGGATCGGCTGGCGGGCTTATCTCTACTTTCTGGCTCGGCGCGGCATGTCGCGCAAGTGCCCCCATTGCGGCAACTACGTCAAGAACGACCCGACCTACTGCCCCAACTGCGGCGAGGTGGTCTCGCGTTGGTCCAGTCGTCGCTGATCGCGGAGGCGTTCCAAGCGATTTGCCTCGACGTGTCGACGCTGACCTCGCTGCAGGAAACCGTTCGGGATGCGCTCCGCTCTGACGGCCATTCGGGCGTCCTTGTCGGCGTCAGCGGCGGCAGCACAATTGACGCCCCATTAGCAATGACTGCCGAGACGCTCGGCGAAGGGCTCGCAGGACGCGGCGCTGCCGTGATGAGCGGCGGGCTCGGCGGCGTCATGGAAGCCGCCTCCCGCGGCGCCAAGCGAGCCGACGGCATCACGATCGGGCTGCTGCCGGGCTCCGATCCCGCATCGGCCAACCCGCACGTCGACGTGCCCGTGGCGACGGGGTGGCTCGAAGGCCGGAACTTCCTGTTGGGGTTGCTGAGCGACGGCCTCGTCGCCGTCAATGGCGGGTACGGGACGCTGTCCGAGGTGGCGCTGGCACGCAAGCTCGGCCGCCCCGTGGTCGGCCTCCAAACGGCCGATTGGGGCCTGCCTGACGTCATCCACACCGAGGATCCCGACGATGCCACCGATCGGCTCTGGGCCCAGCTGGAGGTCGATGGCAGTTGACGGCTCAACCGCCCCATCTGGACCTGGACAGCCTCAAGCAAGTCGTCCGTTTCGAGGTCTCGCGATTCCCCTTTCTGCCCGAACACCAACAGCACGCGCTGCGCAAGTCGTATCGCGACCTGGAGGCGACGCTGCGCAACTGCGTGCGCGAACTGGAGTTCGGCTGGGGCAGTCCCGGTTTCGCCACCCCGCGCATCCTCGTCAAACGGCTCGACACGGTCCTGGAAGAGCTCGAAGCGATCGTGAACGAGCACGGGCGGTCCTTCTCCCCCGAGCTCCGCGACGCTTTGGAGAGCCTGGTCGAGCACGTGCAGCACTTGCGGAGCTACGTGACGGAACCGGACGCCGACATCGAGGGGCCAATCGACGAGCTCTCCGACGGCATCGACGACCTGAAACGGGCCCTCGGCACGGTCCACCGCATGTGAGCTCGCGCCCCGAGACGCTGAGGGCTGCCCACCTCGCGTTGATTCCGCTCGGTCTTCGAGTGTCATCGCCCTGCCCCTATCCGGAACAAACAGCGCGGATTGCGAGGTTTGCCGCACCCGTTTGCGTATGCTATAGTGGCGCTGTCACGCAATCAGAGCGATCAGCTCGACCCAACGCCGGTTCTTTTTGTTTTAAGGAGCGAGACATGGCCCATTCCCCGAATGCGGAATCGTCCGAGTCCGTGAGCCCGGAGGACCGGTTCAAGGAACTCGTCGCGATTCGAGACAAAGAGAAGGAGATCGCGGAGCGCGTCGAACAGGCTCGTCAAGCGGCCAACCAGCAGCTCCACCACGTTGAAGAGGAGATTCAAGCCGAGCGCGAGCGCGCCGAATCCGAGGTCAACGAGGAGATCGAGCGCCTGCGCGAGGAGTCCCGCCAAGAGGCGGAACAGGAGGCGCAAAAGCTGGTTGAGCAAGCCGAACAGGAGGCGGAAAGCATCCGCCAGTCCGCGGACGAGCGCTTGGATGAGCTCGTCAATCGCCTGAAGGAGGAGCTGCTCGCCGGCTGATTCGTCATGATGCGATCGATGAAGCGGGTATATATGGTTCATACCCGCGCGCAGCGGGACGCGCTGATCGCCCGGCTCCAAGAGCTGGGCGTGCTTCACATCGAGGAGGCTCCGCTCGAGCTCCAGCCCGGACCCGACGACGGGCCGCTTGCCGACCAACGCCAAGACGTGGAGAACGCGCTCGTCAAGGCCCGCGGCATCCTGGGTTACTTCCGGGAGGTCGACCCCGATCTTCTGCAGGTGGACGACGCCGAGCTCAACGCTGTGGAGGGCCAGTTCGACGAGGTGGCCGACGCGTTCCATGAGCAGATTGAGACGCTGGAGGGCGAGCTGCGCTCGCTCATCGCCGAGCGCCGCAAGCTCCGTGACCGGCATTCGGCGATCGAGATGGTCAAGGAC
>JBDGQO010000022.1:0-3970 GCA_042219045.1 Bipolaricaulia bacterium
GAAGGGCACTGATGACGTGCGCAAAAGACGCGGACGACGTGCGATCGATGCGTAATTCTACGAGATGAGCAAAACCATATGACAACGAGACCTGAATCCATAACGCCGGAGCAGGAAAGTGTGCTTGGATCCGTTCCCGAAGAGTGGGAGGTTGTTCAGTTGGAAGGCTTGGGACACTGGGGAGGTGGGAAAACGCCGCGTAAGTCGACTCAGGAGTACTGGAACGGGGAAACGCTGTGGGTTTCGCCCAAGGATATGGACGGGTCCGTCGTTCAGCGCACGGAAGACCATGTCACTCAGGTTGCGATATCCGAGAAGAACCTCACGGTCTACGACCCGGGATCCGTGATGGTTGTTTTCCGCAGTGGCGTGCTTCGGCATACCTTTCCGGTTGCGACCTGCAATCGCCCGTTCGCTGTGAACCAGGACATGAAGGTGCTCACGCCGGGGCGCAGGGTGAACAATGAGTTTGCATTTCACCTGATCGACCATCTGGGGCCGGTGGTTCTCCAGAAGGCGACGAAGGTGGGGACGACAGTCGAGAGTGTCGACACCGACTCGTTCATGAGCCTGTCGGTTGGATTGCCCCCGCTTCCCGAGCAGCGCCGCATTGCCGACGTGCTCGACACCGTCGACGCGGCCATCCAGGAGACCGACAGTGTCATTGAGAAGCAGGAGCAGGTGAAGACGGGCCTGCTTCAGGACCTCCTCACCCGAGGCCTCGACGCCGACGGGCGGCTCCGCGACCCGGAGCGGGAGCCGGAGGTGTTTTGGGAGACGGAACTGGGGATTACCCCCAAAGCCTGGGAGGTTAAGCAGGTGGGTGAACTAGCAGCTCACGTAAGTAGCGGTTCGACCCCGAAAGGGGGTAAGAAGGTCTACCAGCAAGAAGGTATTCCCTTCATTCGTAGCCAGAATGTTTGGTCGGATGGCCTTGACTTGAATGATGTGGCTCTGATCCCCAGGGAAATCCACGAGGACATGACTCGTACCCAGTTACAAGCTCATGATGTGCTCCTGAACATCACCGGTGCCTCTATCGGAAGGTGTTGCGTGGTACCTCCGTGGCTTGGAGAGGCAAACGTGAACCAGCACGTTTGTATCGTTCGGCTACCGCAAGCCGATTCTCGCGATTCGCATTTCCTCTCTAGGATCCTTGCCTGTCATATAGGCCAGCAGCAGATTAAGAGATTACAGGCGGGAGGAAGCCGCGAAGGTTTGAATTACAGCCAACTAAAGTCCTTTGTAGTACCGTGGCCCAGTGAGAAGGAGCGGCGCATGATTGTCAAGCGGGTAGAAACGGCTCGGGGCAAGCAAGATGAAGAGAAAGCCTACCGAGGCAAGCTCCAGCATCTCAAGACAGGCCTTATGCAAGACCTCCTCACGGGCCGGGTGCGCGTGCCGGAGGCTGAGGCCTGCGTCGACGAGGTCGTGGTGTAAACGCCGCTCCTCCTTCTTCGCTGTGCGGAATGGCCACCTATTGCGATGAGCGTTCCTGACAAAGTGTACCTATACCACCTGACCTCGGTCGAAAATTTGCCCTCCATTATTGACAGTGGTGGGCTGTGCTCGAAAAACCGGCTGAGCCGAGAGCAGACTACGTACCAGAACATCGCCTACACACACATCCAGGATCGCCGTGCGAACCGCATGGTGCCTTGTGCTGCCGGGGGATGCCTCCACGACTACGTTCCTTTCTACTTCGGACCGCGTGCCCCTATGCTGTATGTAATTAACCAGGGGGGCGTTGAAGAGTACGATGAAGGACAAGAGCCCCTGGTCCACTTGGTGACGAGGGTTCAGTTCATAGAAGAGAGGAACCTGGAATTTGCGTTCACGGATCGACACGCCGTCCTGACTTATGCGAATTTCTACGATGAGACGAGAGCCTTGGATCAAGTCGCCCACAAGCTAATGTTGAAGCGGTACTGGCACGACACAGACCGGCACCCGCAGCGGAAAGAACGGCGCCAGGCGGAATTCCTGGTGCACGACTTCGTTCCATTTGATCTGATTGGGGCAATTGGCGTGATAAATGAGCAGATGAAGGAGGAAACCGAACGATGCCTTGATCAACTGGATCAGGCGCCGCCTGTGATTGTCAAACAAAGTTGGTATTATTAACATGCTAATAGAGGGCAGCAGCCCGTTTGTTACGGGCGCACTGCACTTCCCACCCACAAGCAGCCTGGGCCAATGATTGAGTATGAAACGGGCGACATTTTGGAGGCGGACGTGCAAGCCCTGGTGAATACCGTTAACTGCGTTGGGGTCATGGGAAAAGGTGTTGCACTCCAGTTTAAGCTGAAATTTCCCGAGAACTTTCGCGCGTACGAAAAGGTGTGCAATCAGGACGAGCTGGAGCCGGGACGAGTGTTTGTGTTCGACCGTGGAGAGCTCTTTGAGGGGGATCAGGGGCCGCAGTACATTATCAACTTTCCGACAAAGACGCACTGGCGGAAGCCGTCCAAGCTTGAGTACATCGAGCAGGGAATGGACGCGCTCGTCGAGGAGGTGCAGCAGCGCAAAATCGAGTCCATTGCCATCCCACCACTCGGGTGCGGTAATGGTGGGCTGGATTGGGAGGACGTTGAGGCCATTATCGAGCGTCACATGGAGGTGCTTTCCGACGTGCGTGTCGTCCTCTATCCGCCAGGATACGAGCCCAAAGTGGACGACATTGAGGTGGAAACAGATCGCCCGAACATGACGCCGGGCCGCGCACTGGTCATTAAGCTCCTCGACATCTATCAGGAGTCCGGTTACCGACACGGAAAATTGGAAGTCCAGAAACTGGCGTACTTGCTCCAAGCCGCCGGGCAGGAGATGCGGCTTGACTACGTGGCCGGGAAGTACGGTCCATACGCAAATAACCTCAATCACGTCCTCCAGCGTATAGAGGGGCATTTCACCGAGGGATACGGTGATCGCGAGCAGGATTCAGAGATTCGTCTGCTGGATGGGGCTGTCGAGAAGGCCGAAGAAGAGATTTCGGGTGATGAGGACATTGAGCGACCACTCGCTCGCGTCCAAGATGTGATTGAAGGGTTCGAAACGCCATTCGGACTGGAGCTCCTCACAACTGTGCTTTGGGTAGCTCAGGAGGATCCGAGAGCCGGAAACAGTGTGCACCAGATCATCAACTGCATCCACGACTGGAATCGGCGGAAAAAAGAGCTCTTCACGCCGGAGCAGATCCAGGTGGCGTGGAATCGTCTACGTGAGCAGGGATGGATTGGCGATTCGGAGCCTGTTCCTGCATAGTAGCCCCAGTCGCAGAGGACGGGACCGTAGTCATGTCCATGACAGGTGCCCGCAATTAAGGAGGCCCGCCGCCGTGCTGGACTTCCGCAGCGCGTGGGCACCGTCGACCCTGTGTACCGCAAGCTCTCGCCTCTCAGTCGGGCGACGAGCAATAGCTCACGGAGCGGATCCGCGACTGGCTGGGCGCTACCTGGAGGCCGAGGAAATCGTGGAGCCTGAGCCCGCCGCCTTCGAGTTTCCCATCGGTTTTCCTTATCCCGTCGGCTCTGTGGGCGACGCTGAGGCCGCCGCGACAGCGCTCCGTGAGGCCTGGAATCTTGGCACAGACCCCCTCAGGGAAGTGCCCGTCGTCGTCACCCGTACCGGCGTGTCGGGGGATTGTCAGTGCTTCAGCTTCGCCGACGAACTCGGCCCCATCGCGGACCTCGAATCGGACCTCCGGCCCGTCGCATGAGCCCCGGTGCCCGCTACGTAACTCACGCGAACGTGTGGATCGACCTCCGGGTGGGGAATCTCCTCGACGACGTGTTCGAGATCGATGCGGACTGGGTGATTCCCGACCTTGTGGACGCGAGCTGGGCAACGAGCTAAAGGCGGTGCTGGTGGAGTGGGAGTTTGAGGCGTGCAGCTGTGCAGCTTGGGTGTGAAAAGGCGAGTCAATACATCGGAAAAGGGGCGCTTGCGATTGGTGGAGCTGTTTCCCACG
>JBDGQO010000023.1:0-29719 GCA_042219045.1 Bipolaricaulia bacterium
ATTCCCTCGTTGTCCGTAATCGTGTTTGTCACGGTGTTTGCCGACCGGTCGATCCTCTCCGGACCCAGCGAGGGGACGTCACACACGGCCGTCCACGTCTTCTTCGCCTGGTTGGATGTGAGCGGATCCCCATTGCTGTCGACGGTCTCGGCGATGACGACGTCGGTCCCCGCCGTGGAGCTGCTCCAGGTGAACGTGGCCTCTCCGTTGGAGTCGGTCACGTCGCTGCCGGTCAGTCCCGCGTTGGGCCCGGCCGTGATCTCGAAGTCCACGTCGCGCCCCGAGACGGGGCTGCCGTCGGCGTCCTGCACTGTGGCGGTCACCGTGTGGTCGGTGCCGGCCGGGTTGGTGGCACTGGAGGGCGCGAGCGTAATGCCCTCTCCGACCACCGCTGTGCCGCCCTTCACGACGAACGCCGCGAAGAAGATGTTGTCGTCAAAAGAGGGGTTTTCCGTCTCGACGCTGACTTGCGTGTCTCCGTCGTCGATGAACTCGTCGAGTGTGTACAACTCGTCGTCAACGCGGGCATCAGTGGGAGAGTTGTTAAAGGGATCATCCGGATTTGCGGGATCATCGCCAATTCCCCCGACGGTCAGCAACGCCCCGTTCCCACAGGATTCTTCGCCAACTTCGAAGATGTCGCAGTCGTCCTGCCCCCCCGCTGAACTCGTCATCCGGGTACCGTTGACATCAACGAGACTTACTTGGCCGCCCCCCTGAAACCCGAACGAGATGCCGAGCGACATCTCGATGTCCTGCGAGGCGTCGTCGAAGGGCTCGGCCAAGCCGATACTGAACGAGTCCCCGCCCAGGTCCTGAGAGCCAAACACCAGGGACACGGACCGGGTCTCCGATACGTTCGGATCATCGAAGATTACGGCCAGAACCGTACCATCCAAAGAGGAGGGACTGCTCTCTTCGACCGTAATGTCGATCAGGCCGGCAGAGGCGGGATCGACGATCGAACTTATGAAGGACGTAATCTCTATGCGTCCGTTTTCCGTACTTCCGGCCCCATCAATCCGGGCGTCGTAATCGGTCGGATCAATCGTGAGGCTACTGCTGCCTTCTGAAAGGGTCAACGACGTCAAGTCACCGCGAAATGCGGCGGCCGAAACGAGGAATGCCCTCCGCACAGTCGCCCCTGAAGAGGGCTTGTCGACCTGGACGATAGCCGACGAACTGTTCGTGCCCACCCCGTCGATCGACGTGCTGATGTTGCCGCTTTCCGACGCGAAGGCATCGTCGAGCGACTTCGAGGGGGGATTTGCTTTGGGGGTTGCAGCGGATTCAGTGGTCTCAGGAGTAGTCCCGGGAGTCCGGTCCTGTGCCTGCGCGGCCTGCGGCGCGAGCAGCCCTGTCATCAAAAGCAGGGCTGCCCCCCCGAGGCACAGCCGTCGCAATTCGTCCATCCGTGCAGAGACCAAGCGGTAGATGATATCCATGACTGAGAGGAAATAAAGGATTCGGGCCGGAACATTGAAGGTGCGGCAGTACAAGCCGAAAGAAATGAAGCCGCGAATACATTATCAAGTTTTGGGTGCGAAGACGAGACGAGCCGAAATTCGGAGACGGACCGCCGCGCAATGGCATGCCAACATCCAACGCCGCGGAGAGCAAGCGTCCCGGCGAAAACGACCGCCGGGGGAGGCCTGGAGCTGGATGCCGACGACGCGGAGGCCGTGCGGCGTGGCCCCGCACAGGAGGCACCGGGCGCACGCGTCGGGTCCACGCGCTTTTCTCGGAAGAATGACCCGCGCTGGTGAGACCCCACCGCCTGTGGACGCTCGTCCCGAAAGGGGGCACAGGCGAGAAGCCCCGACGCGATGATCGCGGGGGCGAGAACGAGAACAGGAACCAGGAGAGGCCCTGTGTCCCATCCTGTCCCCAAAAGAGCCCCGAATGACTGCGCGCGCGGGTTAAAAGATAATGTACGTCGCACACGTGACCGGAATCCCCGCCCTCGCCGGGGACGGCTGTTGTCCAGCGGTCCCGAACCGCAGCCAGCCAGGCCAGCGTCCCGCGCACCGGCGGCCGGGCCGCCCGGCCTGAGAGAACCGCTGTTCAGGGAAGGCTGTCGAGGGGCGACGATCGGCCGGCCCTGTATCGGTCTCGCGTGTCGTGACGGCTCCGCGTGCTCGCCTGCCCGACCGGGCGATGCCCCGCGGACGTCCGGGACAGAGGAGGTCTTCTCATAGATTTATTCCTGTGCTTTTCCCCTAAACGCTCCGAGCACATTCTATAAGACGTCCTGTCCGAAAACGCCCTTCCCCGGACGCGAGAACCGTCCTTGCACGTTCCCCTGCGTTCCTGGGTGTTCTGGCGCTTGCCCTCGGCGGGCGCCCGCCCACAGACACGCCCAGGCGATTCCTCCGCCAGGCCTCCCCCCTCCTGGCGCTGGGCCCTTCACAGGATGGTAAACGCGTGCCGCACGCGCACGGCTTTGGGAGTCAGAAAGACCTCCCACCCCGAGAGGCGCCGGGCCGGCGGACCTCAGTCGCTCGGCATGGGCCCGCGAACTTGACATCCAAAATCGGGGCTGCTATACTTACGTCGTCGCTTGCTGGGAGGGATTCTCTGACGGGCCAATGCCCGGAAAAACCCCCACGAGTTGAACACAAGACTTTTCTTTAGAAAGACTTTTTCGTCTGTGAATGGAAAAGACGGGGGGATGGCCCTTGACACTTTGATGTCGCACGCCTAGCTTCGCGTAGCGACTGTTGATGGGGAGCACCCCTCACGTGCGTGTGCTTTCGAGATCTGCACACCCCCTGGAGCGGGGACCTAGCTGCGGCGATGTCCACAGCGGGTGCCCTCGCGACATGACTGCCTAAGCATGATCACCCAACGACCAACCACATTCCTCGCGAAGCCCGACCGCTCGATATGACATCGACGCATCCCCACACGACCGACGACCCTCCGTCGACCGACACTCACGACTCACACACCTCAATGAACTTCATGGGAGAACGCAATACGACGATGACTCGCTACCTCAAGTCTTTCCTTCAGTTGTCCGTTGCGCTGCTCGCGCTGGTGGCCTTTGCCGCCGGGCCGGCGATGGGGCAGGTATACTACGATCCGTCCGAGGGC
Organism: Bipolaricaulia bacterium; assembly: GCA_042219045.1. Classification (GTDB taxonomy): domain Bacteria; phylum Bipolaricaulota; class Bipolaricaulia; order RBG-16-55-9; family RBG-16-55-9; genus CAZMNF01. The sequence goes on from JBDGQO010000023.1 coordinate 3,097, forward strand.
GGAACGAACGGTGCCGCAAACGCTGGCTCGAGCGCTGGCAATCCGTACTTTACCGCTCAGCTTCAGACGGCGATAGAGGATGCTCTTGACCAAGGAGTGAAGCTCGTTGTGATTTCGAGCGGTGATGCCGACAGCCAGGCGGGCGTGTCGGAGTACCGGCTTGAGAATTCTAGTTCTGTCCCTGGAGACCTAGAGCTGGAAGGCCAGGACGCCAATGGAAACGAGCAGGAGGTAACGCTCACGCTCGACAATAGCCTGGATATCATCGAGCAGACCCTCACGCTCGACGGTGTAACGGTGGAATTCCCAGATCTGCCGAGTAAGCAGATTGCCTTGCAAGCCGGAGACGCAAGTTCTTCCAGCCCTTTCGAGGCGAGTGTCCAGTACGAAGACGGCACCGCTGATGGAGATCAGGGGGCGATCTCCTTTACTGGAGACAACTTCATTGAGATGAAGGATGGCCCGCTGGCTGACGAGGACATTCTCAACATCGATTCCCTGAATGTGGCGTCCGGCGTGACCGTCGGCTTCGACAACGGGTCCAACGCCACAGCGTCGGATCGGCTCAAGATCAACGACGGGCTTAACGTGGCAGGTACCCTCGACATGGATGCCGAAGACGGGTTCCCTGGGATTCTCGACTACACAGATCGGGATGCGGCGACTTCAGGTACTCAAGTCATGCAGACCGACGGTCCCAAGAATCCTACGTTCAAAGTTTCGGGAGAAGTTACTGATGGGAATCTGTTCGTGACACGCCTTTACAGTACAGCGAGCAGTAGTCCGTCGTTTACGTTCGAGGGGCAGGGAGACTTGGCGCTCCCGGTCGAGTATCAGGAATTCAACGCAACCCAAGCTGGTGATGCGCCAGAAGCAACCTTTGAGCAGACGCTCATCGGGAGCACGGGGCAGTCCGAGATTGCTACAGCCAATGATGTGGGCACGGTCCGTTTCCCGTTCCTTAAGCAGATCAACGGAACGCTGGCGGTTGAGAATGCTGCACCCGGAGGGGCCATGACAAACGTGCTCTTCGGCGACACCGCCGAGCCGGGCAGCAGTGAATTTACCGGAGAGAGCACTAGCCTCAATGTGGGAAATGACCTGCTCGTGGAGGACGATAATTCGAGGATTGAAACGGCCTCTAACCTAGACATCACTGTAAATGGCGAGTTCGATCTACTCGGAAATGTTGGCACGGGTACCACAGAGGCTCTCTTCGGCCACACAAGTGAGTTTGGCAAGGAGGTTCTGGTCGATGGAGGTGGGAATGCAAAGGCGACCTTCCAGAACAAGGCCACCTTCGGAGGAGATGTCTCTCTGGTTGCCGGCTCAATGGAATTCGACGCCAACTCTGGAAACTTCAGCGGAACCATTTCATCGGTCGTCACGGGAACCTTCTCGAACGACGGCGGAACCGTCGTCCTGGAAACGGGCTCGACGCACAATCTGACCTTCCTGGGCGACGTGAAGGTGAACGGAAGCCCGTCATTCGAGCAGCTTCCGGATACCGGATCGCCGACGGCCGACGACACAGAGTTCATCTTCGCCGGGACTAGCGGCCAGCAAACCATCACCGGAAGTAGTGCCCTCGCGGCAGAGCGGATTACGATTGACAATCCGGACGGGGTCACTATCGATAAGAACAGCGGTGCTGAGGTGCTGATGAGAAGTAGCACAATAACCACCGCCGCCAGCAGCTTCCCCGGCGGAGTTGTCCAGGCCCACCTGAACGTGCAAAGCGGCGCGTTCACCACAAACGGGGGGCTCGGGCTTGCTAATACTAGCAACGCTGAAAGATACGAGCTGACCCTCAACAAGCCGGGAGGGGAGCTCCGAGAAGGAGACTCGAACTCTATCCTCGACAATACCGACATTCCGTACGTCGTTGACGGGGACGTTGCCGAAGATCCGTATCGGATCGAATACATCGGAGATGCCAGCGCACCGACCGCGGATGAGCTTCTGCAGCAGGGAGTAGATGCGGAAGAGCGTCAGGTCGAGCAGCTGTCAATCAACATGGACGTTCCCAACGCAACAATCAGTCTCGGAAGCTCGGATTACGCGGCCGTAGACCGGTTTGAGTTGCTGGGTGGGCGTTTCGCGCTGACAGCCAATAACGAGCTCCGGCTCCACTGCCAGCTCACTCTTGAGCGCGCAGCCGGTAACTTCGAGATTCCCAATCCCGTGAATCCGTCGGACGCCATTGTCTTCCCCGATCAGAACTTCACTTCTCCATCAGCGCCGGGTGACTGTGGATCCTTCGCTGACGGTACGGACGGCATCTATCTGCAATACACCAACAATACCAGGGAATCCGCGAATGTGGACCCTGTGGAGATCACGACCAGTATCGAATTCCCGGTGGTTGCAAACTCGTCGCGGGAAGACGATGTCATTCTCGACGTGGAGATTGACGATGCGGACGTCACCCTCGAAGACCGAACCTCCAAGTTCGGCTCCGACGAGGTTACATACCGCTTCGCGCAGGACTTTGCGCTGTCGAGCACCCTCGACCTGAATGGACAACGCCTGCAAATGAACACGGTTGATGGCGCCGGCCCTAACTTTGCTGGCCCCGTAACCGGGATATCGTACGAAGTTGCCCTGGATGGAAGTGGTGTCTCCTCCCCCGGCCATCTTCTCACGGTCGCCAGTGAGGGAGAATTCCAGAGCACCTCGAGCTCGGTGCTGGAGTACATCGGCGCCGGTCAGGCCAACACGACGCTCATCGACAATACTAATGATTCGCCAGATGGAGAGGTCTTTACCTTCCCCGAAGTAATCGTCGACAAGGATCTGAAAGAGAGTCTCCCGGAGGATGCCACGAATGAAGGAGACCGTCGCGTCGTATTTTCGACGGCGGACACTGATGACGAGAACGTAGATGGGTTTGAGTTCGATGGAGACTTCACGATCGAGAATGCTCAGAACTTTGGCGATACGAACGGTGACGGTAAAGCCGACTTGCAGGATGGCGTCACCTTCGCTGGCACTGAAGCCACCGGTGGCGATGGGAACGATCGTGACCAAGTTGACGCGGTGCAAGTGAGGGGCACATTCGAACAGGGCGTCAACGACGGCGAATCCTTTGATGGGGGCTCATTGATGGCCTTCCACAACGAGCCTGGCATCGCAGCCAGTGAGTTTACTGTCGACGAGGACTTCGTCAAGAACGCCTCCGACTCCACACGCTTCCTGGTTGGTGATAGCACGGGCACGGAGAACAGCGGCAACATTGGAAACGTGGCCGACTTCACAGTGGGCACGAGCAACAACGAGCTGCGACAAGAGAATGGCACCTTCTTCGTCAATGCGTCGCAGACATTCGTCGTGAATGGCGCGGTTGAAAACAACAGTGACGACTCGCGCACCACCGACGTTGATCTGGGTAGTACCGGCGGTACCTCTACGTTTACGAGTGAAGCATTTGAGGTCAAGGGCTGGAATAATGATCTATTTACCGGATCCCCTGAGGACGGCTTCACCGACGACCGGACGAGGGCCACGGTGACGGGAGACGTCACCCAGACGGCCGGGACGATGCTGTGGCGCGGCTTCACGGAAGACACCGATGGCGACCAGACCACGGAGGTGGCCGACAGCCACATCAACGTGCAGGGCGACTTCAACCACAACGGGGGAGAGACCTTCCTCAAGAACACGCTCCTGGCGCTCATTGAAGGGGAGGTCGCCGTCACGGACAGCCTCTTCAAGGCGAACCTTGGCGGGATAAGCGAACCAACAACCGGTGGCGTATCAACAGACAGTAATGTGGACGTCGACTCGAGCGCGTCCCACGACAATCGCTTCCGCGCCGGGACGCTAACGGTGGGAACGCAGGCGAGCGCGTCCACGACGTCGAAGTCGCATGGCTCACCAGCATCCGCGACATTCGAGGCCTCGTTCCGCGATGATCCGACGAGGGCAAGTGGGGAACTGATCGATCCCCCCTCGAAGCCAGAAGCGAATGATCGTGTGCTTCTCCTGAGTGGCGATACGCGCATCAACTACGACGGACGGTACGAACTCGAAGGGTTCGAGCACCGTCAATCAACGGGCGGCTACTACCTGCTCGGCCTGGCCGATTACCACCCCGAGACCGACGACCCCTCGGACGATCTCGACATTACGGATCGCCGAGAGTTTGACGCTGGTCAGTGTGGCCTGGTCCGCTTCACGGGCAAGAACATACAGACCCTGAAGACGGATGGCACGGCGGAAACCTTCCTCAATAGCCTCTCCGTGCGCAGTCCGAGTGACGAAGAGCCCATTTCGAGTGGCGTGCAGCTTAAGTCGGACGTTGCCCTGAACCAGGTCCGGTGCGTGGACGCAGAAAGAGAAATTAAGAATGGCGTGCTTAGTTCAACCTCACCGGTACGCGGCGACGCGGTCTTCCGTCCGTTCGGCACATACTTCGCCGAGAGAGGCGTCCTCCGAACCTTCGAGGGCGGAACGGCAAAGAACCACGGCGGCACGCATCATGAGCTCTTCGTTCTCACTGCAAAGCCGACCGACAACAGAGATCTGACCGAGGCGAACAGTGCCGACGAAGACCGCGCCGGTGTCTTTGCGGCAACCAGTCCGGTCCTCTTCGGTGACGAGCGCGCCTACATCTCGGGCACGATGACCCGGGCCATCGAGGACCAGAGTGAAGACACGGGCGGTCGGCTCGCCGACGGCTACATCTTCCCGATGGGCTCTTCGCCGGTCGATGTAGTCGAGGCCGAGCAGCGCGACAACCTCCAGCTGCTGGAGCCGGAGTATCGCGCCATGGTTCTCCAGACTGTCACCGACCACACCGAGCCCGGATTCTTCAGTGTAACCGCGGCTCCGAAGCCGGTCGACGACAGTGGCAACGTGATTGAGTTGCCGGATGGCCTGACCGACGACGGGCTCACGCGCCAGAATGATCGCATCGAGCTTGACCTGAACACCCTGTCGCTGCCCTACATGAAGGTTGACTTCAACCGGCCGAACAACTTCAAGACCTTCAACATGCGGATGATTTCGGACATTGGCGACGTTCGCGGCACGAAGGTGGATCAGGTGAAGCAGATGCGGATTGTCCAGCGGGAGAAAGACAACACCAGTTCCTCGAACTGGCAACTCGCTGGGGATTACGACGAAGATGCAGGCGGTGGTCTGCTTGACGATGACCCCGACGATGCGGGCGGACCGAATGAGACGATCTCCGGAAAGACGAACGTGGTCCACGAGGGAGTAAACCTCGATCGTGGTCAGATCTTGGCCTTCGCCTCCGATGATAGTCTCAACAACATCGGCCAGACCGATGCTCCGCTTGTCGAATTGTCCAGCGGCCAGTCCTCGCCAGTCGGTGTCGTGGATGTGGGCAATGAGACAGACATCAGCTTCAATATCAGCGATCCCGACACGGATCCCTCCAACTTCTCCTTCAGCGTGACGGGAAGTTCCAACAGCGCGATCGAGCCGGACAGCGTCTCCTTCCAGAGCGACGGAACGGTAACGTACGCTCCGGACTCGTCCGCCGCCAAGGCCTCCTTTGAGACGAGCAGTCAGAGCTTCAAGGCGCTGACTCTGGAGATTCGGGTTGAAGACCCCGATGGCAACTCCGACGTCGCCTCGGTAGGCGTACAGGTTGGTCTTCAGGATGGGGACGCCGATATGGATGGCCTTGCGCCGAGTGAAAGTACTCCCGAAGCCGCGCAGGACGCTGAGCTTGCGCTCGAAGAGTTCCTGAAGGGAGCGGATGTTTCCACGCCGAGTGTGCTGGCGGATGTCGCATTCTTCGACGGTGCTGACATTGCCCCGTCCGGCGGAGATGATCGGGTGACGCCCTTCGATGCCGCCCAGATTCTCGGGCTTGCCTTCAGCTCCAGTTCCTCGGCTCTGGCCAAAGATGATGCTCCTGCGAGCGAGGGCGAGATCATCGTGACCGACGCGGAGAACGGGACGGTGTCCGTCCGGCTGAGTGACGACGCAAACGGTGTGTACTCGGCCGCCGTCAACCTCAAGCTGGACCCGGCACAGCAAAGCGTGTCTGGCGTGAGCTCCGACCTTCCTGATGGCTGGATTGTGGACCACGTGACCCGCAAGGACGGCACTGTGCGCATCGGCCTGGCCGGTCGTACGCCGCTTTCCGGAGGGCAGGAGGTTGCAACCATCCAGCTTGGTGGTGCTAAGTCTGGCACAGGGGCCCTCAAGCCTGAGGGTACGTTCCGCCTCAATGGCTCCAGTGCAAAGGATGTCCGCGTGGACGTTGCTCCGGACGAGTTTGCCCTTGAAGGGAACTACCCGAATCCCTTCTCGCGGTCCACAACCATCAAGTATCAGCTCAGTGAGCCGGCCGACGTCACCCTGGAGGTTTATGACATGCTCGGTCGGAAGGTGAAGACGCTCGTTGATCAGCGTCAGTCGAGCGGCACCCATGAGGTTCGGCTCGATCGCTCGACCACCAGCGAGGGTCTCAGCTCTGGTGTGTACATCTACCGGATCGAGGCTGGTGACTTCCAGGACACCGGTAAGATGACGGTCGTCAAGTAACCCTTGCAGGATCAAGTGGCTGGGGCGCGCTGAGCGTCCCAGCCACTTGGTTCCTTTGGGTGGGAATCTCGTTCGAACCGGGCCGGAGTCGGCCTGTCCCTGACGCGCCGTCGAACTGAAACTCCTCTCCGATTATGACTGATTGCAGCTCCTCACAAGACCGAGTATTCTTCAACCTCAGCACGAATATGACCAATCTGATTACTGCTCTCCGCCGGCCGTTTCAGGCTGCTGTATCCGTTGCGGCTCTCGCCCTCCTGCTGGTGTGTGCAGTCCCCTTTGCGCAAGCTCAGGACGTGCGGGTTAGGGTCAACGATACGGTTGGATCTGTCGGTGACACGGTCGCTGTCGACATTCAAGTTGAGAATCTTGACGCGGCAGCCGACTTCAATAACTACGGAATCGACGAAGTATCTTTCAGTGGCGGAAGCGCTGAGCCTGCCGGGTATGTCACGGAAGGGACAATCACTGGCCGCGCCCTCACTGCAAGCGGCTCCCAGTACAGCATACTCCAGGATACGACCAACGGAAGAGTTGGGGTGTTCGGGGGACAAACTCCACTCAATGAGTTTGCAGATGGAGGAAGTGGAACCCTGATTACCCTCTTGGTCGCCATCACGGGTACTGGAGAAGCCAGCGCCACCCTTGAAAATCTAGCCTTCAACTCCACCGACCCGCCGGGTGTTACCCCGGACCCCGTCACCTTCGACGTTCTCGCCGGTGACAACATCCTAAGTATTCCGGACACTTCGGCCACCAGTGGTCAGCGAATTGTTGTCCCGATCCGCACGACTAATCTGACCGAAGACCTGGAATCGTTTGGGCTTGACATCAACTACGACGAGACTGCCCTCAGTTTTCAGGGCCTCGTTAACTCGGATAACGGCGTCGAGTCCGTGATTTCGGCAAATAACTTTACGACCCAGAATGCACGAACGCCTTCGCCTGGTCTTCTACGTGTAGGAGCAGGGAACGCTGAACGGGTTCCTGTCGACGGCTCTCGTCCGCTCACGTACCTTGAATTTACAGTCGTCGATCGTGCTCGCTCTGAGCTGGACTTTGTTGAGTCTGCAGTTAGCGTGAATGGAAGCAGTCTTTCGGTTGGGACGAAGGATGGTTCAGTCGACGCTCGCAATGCTGCCCCCTTCTTCTCCAACTTCCCCGGTGATACGACGATCGACGAAGACTCGCAGACCGATCCCCTTAGCTTCTCGGTCGATGACAACGACGATCCTGTGTCCGAGCTGTCGGTCACCAAGGCAAGTTCGAATGCCGACCTTGTTCCGGAAGATAGCATTGAGGTGAGTGGCTCTGGTGCCGACCGGACGGTCACTGTTACCCCGTCCGCCGACTCCAACGGAACGGCAGAGATCACTCTGGCGGTCAGCGACGGCACGAGGACTAGCACACAGTCGTTTACACTCACGGTCGATCCGGTCCGTGACGCCCCGATCGCTGTGGATGATTCGTACTCGGTTCCGGACGGAGAAAATGATACTTTGAACGTCTCCGCCAACATGGGTGTCCTCGAAAACGACCGGCACCCGGACGACGCCTTCAATCAGGACGACTTGAGCGTGAATACGCAGCCGATTCAGGAGGCCCAGAATGGAACCGTTGCAATCAATGCCAACGGATCGTTTCAGTACGTCCCCGAGGAAGATTTCGATGGAACCGACTCGTTCAAGTACGAGGTTACGGACGGCGATAGTACCGACACTGCAACGGTTACCATTGAGGTTGCTCCTGACCCAGTGGCCAAAAACGACACCTACGAGACCACTGCGGGCGTAACGGCGAGCCTTCCGGCTGAGGGCCCAACCTCGAATCTCCCGACCGACTCGTCAACGCTGCACACTGCACAACTCACTGCGCTGCAAACACAAGGGAATGTCGGCTTCATGGCGGGCTCCTCGCCGGGTACTGGAAATGCGCGGGTTACCCTCGTTGAAAACGATGCGGGCGAGGCTGTGCTCAACTATCAGATTACCCTGTCCGGCCTAGATTACAGCCCCTTTGCCTCTGAGTTTGACAGCACAGACGCGCTTGGAGACGATGTGGTCGGCTTCCACTTTCACGGTCCCGCCGCTTCTGGTGAAACAGCTGGCGTCCTGTTTGGGATTGTGGGAACCGTCGTGAATGGGGCCCACCTTGACGCCTCGGCAACGGACGACCAGGATCGACAAGTCACGGTTGATAACCAAGACGGAACCGTCCGAATTTCCGGGACCTGGGATCCGGATGAGGGTGCAGTTAGTCCCTCTTCGCTCGCCGACGAGATCGCTGACGCTGACGTGGGTGAAGAAATTCCTCTGTATCTAAACCTCCACACGGAATCTAACCCAAAGGGTGAAATTCGCGGCCAGATCGTAAAGGGCCCGGCTGTCGCTGGCGTTCTTGCCAACGACGAGGATGCTTCGGGGGATGAACTCTCGGTAAGCGTCGTGGAGAATGTTTCGAATGGGTCCCTCACTCTCAATTCAGATGGTAGTTTTACGTATACACCAAACGACGGATTTACGGGTCAGGACAGCTTCACGTATCTGGCGGACGACGGGGATCAGGCCACTGATCAGGCTTCGGTAACCATCAACGTGGAGCCGGTGAATGATCCGCCCTTCTTTACGTCAACGGCGCCACAGGACACGGTCGATGCCTTCGTCAATCAGACCCTCCAGCTCCAATTCAACGCTGATCCTGGAGATCAGGACGACAGCGTCGGCTTTGGTCTCCGAGGGTCGACCCCAAATGCCTCCGTTGACACTTCGAGCGGCGCATTCACCTTCACGCCCTCTGAGGCTCAGGGAGGAAGCACGTTCACGTTTGAGGTCGTTGCGGAAGACGAGGACGGCCTGCAGGCGGTTCAACGCTTCGACGTCAAGGTTAATGAGGTGCTGCTCGGTGACGTCACGGCGAATGGGGCCGTAAGCGCATTCGACGCGACTCGGGTCCTTCAGGCAGCTGCGGGGATGAGCCCGCCGCGTCCTCTCTCCCAGCGAGATAGCACGGCTGCAGACGTGTCGAAGGACGGGAGCATTTCCAGTTTTGATGCGTCGGCGATTCTCCGCTTCGTTACTGGTGACATCGACTCCTTCAGCGAGATCCAGAACAATTCTTCTAAAACCCTTGCAGCTGGGTCAATTGGCCTGAGTTGGGGGCAGGTTGTCTCCAAGCAGTCTGGTGCAGTCCTCCCGGTTCGTTTGGAGACCGACGGCTCGGATGTGTTCTCTGTTGAAATCGAGATCCAGGACGGACTGAATTCAGTGGTCCGGAAGCAGATTGCGACTTCACTTCCCGACGGATGGCAGGTCGTCCAGGCGAAGTCTTCGGATGGAGGCCTCACTCTTGCCATGGCCGGGACTACGCCGCTTACTGAGAGCCAGTCCATCGTCCGGCTTCCCCTTGAGAGGGGCACTGCTGGGGACATTGATATCACCGCTGTAGGCTCCGTGAACGAAGGTGAAACCACGAAGATCGGTGCCACCGACGGTCTGGAAGCACCTGACCAGTTTGCTCTTCTCGGCAACTACCCGAATCCTGTCAAGCAGAACACATCCATCAAGTTGAATCTGCCGTCGGACGCCACAGTTCAGGTCGCAGTCTACGACCTGCTTGGTCGTCAGGTCCTCTCTGCGTCCAAGGAAGATCTGTCTGCGGGTACCGGGCGGACAGTTCAATTGCGGGCTGGGGATCTCAGCTCAGGCGTGTACGTCTTCCGAGTGAAAGCGTCCTCTGGTGGCAAACAGTGGACGGACTCGGGACGGATGATCGTGACCAAGTAGGCATATTGCATCGCCTGAATCAGCAGAGGGGGAGGCCCCCTCTGCTGTCTGGGTGCGAAAACTTCCAGTCGTACACCGAATCCAGATCCCACACCGCATAATGAAGACTCTTGTCACGAAGGGTGCTCGTTTTCTCACGGTACTCCTTCTTCTCTCTCTCGTTACGGGAGCGAGTGCTTACTCTCAGGTTCCAGTTACTCTTCCTGATGTAAACTTGACCCCCGGAGAAACGACGACTGTTCCCGTTGAAGTTGGCGACGTAAGCGAGGAGGATATTGCCTCCTTTAACTTTACCATCACGTACGATCCCTCACTTGTCGATGTTACGGCAACGCCCTCGGGTTTGAGCAGCGACCCTGACGCTAGCGTTCAAATCAATAACCCGTCTGACGGTGAGCTTTCCGTCGCCGTTGCCTCCGATAGCCCCCTTGAGGGAAGTGGTTCGCTCGTGGACTTGGAGATTACAGCCGCGCCTGACGTAGCAGGTACTACGGCGTTGTCCTTTTCATCCTTTCAGTTTCAGGAGGGAACGCCCGCTGCTGCGACGACGGATGGCTCGGTGGAAGTAAAGGATGTTTTTGTGTCTCTCCCGGACATTACCACTCGCACTGGCCAGGAAGTCGAGATTGATATCAACGTCAGTGACTTGACTGATCTCGGCGCGCGATCCTTCCAGTTTGATCTTCCGTTCGATCCCGCCGTCCTCAGTGGTATTGAGGTTGTACAGGAAGGGACGCTTTCCCAGGGCATGAGCCTCCAATCCACTATTAGCGGTGGCGAGGTCTCTGTGGCTGCCGCACAGTCGGATCCACTTGAGGGGAGTGGGACCTTATTGACGATCCGCGCAACACTGATGACCGGATCTACGCCTCTTGAGTTTTCCACGTTTCAGTTTAATGAGGGGCGCATCTCAGCTGGTACGGATCCCGGGTCCGTACAGGCGGCCGATGTGGTGGCCACGTTTCCGGAATTCCCTGCGGCGGTTGGTACGTCGCAGACCTTCGCCGTCCGAACGACGGACCTCAACGGATTGGACGTCTTCTCCTACGAGTTTACGTTTGAGTTTGACCCTTCGGTCATCAACGTCACGGGTCTCTCGACCGAAGGCACCCTTTCGGAGACCGTCGACAATACCGATATTACCGTCAATGGAGACAGCGCGGTTGTGGCTGTTGCTTCGACCTCTCCCATCGAAGGGGAAGGGCCCCTGATCAAGATACAGACGGAAATCATTGGTGCGGGTGAGAGTCCGCTTCGGGCCCGGTCCTTCCAGTTTAATGAAGGGTCCCCGTCGGTTGTAACTGTGCCCGGCTCAATCACAGCGACCGCAGAGTCTTCGCCTACTCAATTTATCCATAATGCCGCGGACCCTGCTGCGAGCTCCGTGGACGTGTACTTCGGCGACCGAAAAGTGCTGGACGATTTTGAATTCCGGACTGCCACTGAATTTTTGCCCGTCCCCGCTGATGCTACGTTTGATGTCGGGGTGGCTCCGGGCTCCTCGTCTGGCCCTGACGACATCATTGCCCGCTTCCCGGCTGAGTTCGCTTCCGGCACGTCACACACCGTCGTGGCGAATGGTGTCCTAAATCCCGATAACTTCGTCGATAATCCCGACGGAGAACCGATTAGCTTTGAGTTCTTCATTCAAAGCGGAGCCACCACTACTGCTTCGGCTGGAAACGTCAACCTCCGGGCTGTACACGGAGCCACGGACGCCCCCACTGTCGATATCGGCCAGGAGTCGGGTCCGACGCTCCTCGAGGACTTGACCTATGGGGACGTAACTGCTGACTACTTGTCGGCCACGGCCGAAGAGAAGGTGCTCACCGTGTCACCCGGCGGGTCAAACACCCCAGTGGCCGCGTTCGAAGCGGACCTGTCTGGTCTCGGAGGCACGGCCGCGACGGTTCTCGCGAGCGGCTTTCTGAATCCATCGGCCAACCAGGACGGCCCCGGGTTTGCGCTCATCGCGGCGCTTCCGAACGGAGATGTGATAACCTTTGAGCCGCCCACTGCGCAGGCGCAATTTATCCACAACGCAGCGGATCCAGCCGCGGATAGTGTTGACGTGTATCTCAATGGCGAGCTGGCCCTGGACGACTTTGAGTTTCGAACAGCGACCCCATTCGTGGATGTCCCTGCGGTGGTGCCGGTCGAAGTGGGGGTCGCGGGTCCCAATTCCGCCGGTGTTGAGGATACCCTAGCCAGCCAGACCGTGACCTTTGCGTCGGGGCAGGCCCACACCGTGGTCGCCAATGGTGTGCTTGATCCTTCTAGCTTTGCCGACAACCCTGATGGTGAACCCATTGGTTTTGAGTTCTTCGCCGCCTCCGGAGCCGATTCAACAGCTTCGTCCGGTCAAGTCGCTCTCCGGGCTGTGCACGGGGTGACCGATGCCCCGACTATCGACATCGACGAAAATGGCACGACGCTTCTCGACAATCTTACTTATGGCGCCGTGACGTCCGAGTACTTGTCGGTCACGGCCGAGGAGAAACGATTGGTCATTACCCCCGGTGATAGCGACGATGCGGTTGCCGCCTTCGAAGCGGACCTGTCTGGTTTGGGAGGCACGGCCGCGACGGTTCTCGCCAGTGGCTTTTTGGATCCGTCAGCCAACCAGAACGGTGAGTCTTTTGCTCTGGTCGCGGTGCTGCCGAACGGTGATGTTGTAGTCTTCGAACAAAACCTTCCTCCGAACATCACCGACGTACCTAGTGGGACTGTGCAACCCACACGCACCTTCAACGACCAAGTTGACGCAAGCGACCCGGACGGTGATCCCCTCAGTTACAGCTTGCAGGGTGATCCTGGAAACGCGAGTATCGACTCTACAGGTGCGTTCTCGTTCACACCCCCGTTCTCCCAGAGGGGGTCTGATGCATCCTTCACAGTCCAAGTCTCGGATGGTACTGCCTCGGTCGATTCCTCTTTCACAGTTTCCGTGAACGCCCTCGACCGGCAGCCCATCTCCGTTGACATTTCAGAATCGTTCGTGGATGCGACGGTCGCGACAAACTACATCCTGATTGGACTGCCGGGACAAGTCCAATTGCCCCTCGCGCAGACGCTTCAGGGAGACGAAGGAGCCCGGAACCAGTGGCGGGCCTTCTGGGATGACGGCTCGTCGACGACACAGGACGGACTGGTGGAGTTTGATGGCTCTTCCCAGTTCGACTTTCGACCAGGTCGCGGCTTCTGGGTGCTGAGTCGAAATCCCCTTGAGGTCTCAGATACTTATGAGGTTGTTTCCCTCAGCGAATCTGGGAATGCGACGATTGATCTTCATTCGGGGTGGAATATTATCTCGAATCCGCTAGGTAATGGACCATCAAACGGGGATGTCTCCTGGGCCGCTGTTCAGGCAGAGAATGACATCTCACAGCCTCTATTCTCCTACGAGGGCGGCTTTTCTCAGACCAGCACCTTCGCCTCTGCGCGAGACGGTGACGCATATTATTTCCTTAACGACCAAGGTCTTGATCAGCTTCGGATTCCGTACTTTGGCACCTCGGCACCCTCTGTCGCTAGCAAAAAGGCCTCTGAGAAGAGTCTCCTCACGCTTTCTGCCAGCAAGGAGGGTCAGCTGCTCTCTTCCGTTCAGCTCGGGACGAGTTCTTCTGCCAAAGAAGGGAGGGATAAACTCGATCACTTCGGCCCGCCTGCTTACTTTGATGATGTCCGCCTCCAGGTCCAGAACGACCAGATCGCCAGCAAATACCCCCTCGCCACCGACATCAGGCCGACCGCTTCCACTGGTCAGTCCTTCGACGTGAAGCTATCCGCAGAGCCTGGTGTGGAAATGACCCTCCGTGTGGAAGGTCTCGCCCAATTCAGCGCAAGCAAGGAGGTCCTGCTCTATGATCCGTTGAATGCCACTACACACGACCTCCGGGATGATCCGTCAGTTGAGGTGACGCCCAATTCTGAAGATTCACGCTTCGTCCTTCTCATCGGTAAGAGCTCTTACGTTGAAGAGAAGAAGTCGGACCTCGTGCCGCAGAGGGTAACCCTCCACCAGAACTACCCGAACCCATTTCGTTCGAAGACTACCTTGAAATATGCTCTTCCCGAGGAATCGGACGTGACGATTGAGGTCTTCGACTTGCTCGGGCGGAAAGTGGGGACTCTAACCCGTGGACGTCAAGACGCCGGCACACATACCGTTCGCTGGGACGTCGGGGGGCAGGGAGTTTCCGTTGCGAGTGGTACCTACATCGTGCGACTCCGGGCCGACGGTGTAATCCGCACCATGAAGGTCACACGAGTCAGGTGATTACCATCTGGCTGATACTCCTCGATCAGATCGCTCCTTCACTCCCAATGAGCTTCGCACTCATGAATCGCTTTATTTTGCTTCTGGCCCCCATCCTTCTGGTCTTTACCTTTGGGATCGCCACGGCAACCGCGCAAACTCCCTCTGGAACTCTGGGGTCCACAAGTGCTGATGCCGACGCTGCACCTGCTCCGTCGGACCAGTCCAGCGTGGTCATACAGACGTCTGATGATCCTTCAATTTCTGATCGCCAGGACGTCGAGGCTGCCATGCTACAGACCTCTTCCGGGACTGTGCTGAACACGTCGACCTTGAGCGTCTCAACAAGCTCGGCCCGTCTCCCCGCCCTGCCGAAGCAGGATTCTCAGGCGGAGAACGGAAACCGTCAGATTTATTACATCGTCGGCGGTGTCCTCGCTGCCACCGGAGCCGTGGTAGGGATCCTGCTTCTAGGAGGAGGAGATGAAGGTCCCCCTGCTATTCCTCCTCCCGAGGGACGCCCTCAGTAGCTGGCCAGAGTGGGTGATTCTTTTCTGGGATTGAAGCGGCCCTACCCTCCTCTTCCAGGGTAGGGCCGTTTTCTTTATGGCTTCACCCCAAGGTGCTGTTAACGTTGGCGCTGGGGAGCAAGAAGGTACAGGAGGGCCATCCGCACGGCAACCCCATTCGTGACCTGGCTCAGGATGATTGCCCGCTCGTGGTCGACGACCTCGTTCGCGAGTTCGATGCCCCGGTTGACCGGGCCGGGATGCATGACCAGCAGTTCAGGATGTCGGCGAAGGTGGTCCTGCGTGATGCCGAACTGCCTATGATACTCCCGCACGCTTGGAAAGAGGCCCTCATCCTGGCGCTCCATCTGTATGCGAAGGGCCATGGCAATGTCACAGGGGGCGAGAGCGTCGCTGAGCCGTGTCGTGGTCCGTACGTTCATGGCCTCCTGGGTACGCACCGGAAGCATCGTTTCGGGGCCGCACAGCGTCACTGTAGCCCCTAGGGTGGTTAGCAGCTGCACGTTTGACCGTGCGACCCGGCTGTGGGTGATGTCCCCCACAATGGCCACATGCAGATCCTCAAACGTCTGGGCGTACTTCCAGATCGTGAGTGCATCGAGCAGCGCCTGAGTGGGGTGGGCGTGCGCCCCGTCCCCGGCATTGATGATGACGCTGTCGGTCCGACGGGCGAGAAAGTGCGGCGCTCCGGGGGACGAGTGCCGAAGCACCACCATGTCGACCTTCATGGCCTCGATGTTTCGGGCCGTGTCTTTAAGCGTTTCCCCCTTCTTGACCGACGACCCGGACTTTGAGAGGCTCACCGTTTCGGCCGACAGGCGGCTGGCCGCAAGATTGAAGGAGAGTTTGGTTCGGGTCGAGGGTTCGAAGAAGAGGCTGGCCACGGAGGTCCCCTGGAGCGTAGGGACCGTGCGAATGGGCCGATCGAGCACGGCCCGAAACTCCTCCGCGGTGTCGAGGATGTGCCGGATCTCGGTGGCCTCGTAGGTCGAAAGATCGAGGAGGTGCCGATGTTCGAGGCGCTCGGGCCGATCTGCGGTCGAAAGAGAAGACTCTGCCATAAGCAGGAGCAAGAATCGAGCTAAGGAGAGAACAGAGGGGGACATTCCGTGCTGGACAGGGCGAGGACCCAGAACGGCAGTCCCGTGCCTGCTACCACCCGCCAGCCTGGAGGAGACGGCGCTGTATGCCCCCAAGAACGCTCGGTCGACCCGTTCGGTCACCGGGGGCCGGTGCCGGCGTCGTCCGAGGACGCCTCCACGAGCCACACCCCGTCCTCGTCGTCCACCTCCTCGACGCAGACCCGCACCTCCTCGTCGGGCAGGGTGGGCACGACGCGGCCTACGATATCCGCAGTAATTGGCACCTCCCGGTGCTGCCGGTCGATGATGACGAGAAACCGGACCGACGCAGGCCGACCCCGGTCCATGAGCGCGTCAAGGGCCGCGCGCCCGCTACGTCCCGTAAACACCACATCGTCGACCAGGACCAGGTGACGCTCAGTCACGTCGAACGGGATGCGGGTCTTTTGAATTTGGGGCTGCTCCAACCGGAGGCGTACATCGTCCCGGTACATGGTCACGTCCAGGGCCCCGACCGGAAGCTCCACACCTTCCCGATCCCGAATGCGGTGCTGAATCCGTCGGGCCAGGTGAACCCCGCGAGTGTGCATGCCCACGACCGCAAACGTGCGTTCGGGCTTCTGGGCGGAGTGAGGATCGAACAGCTCCAGAATCTGCTGGGCCATCCGATCCAGTGTACGGGCGAGGTCGCGAGCCGTCATTAACTGCGCCTTTATGCGGTCGTCGACCGGCATGAATAGAAATCGTTGGTGATCGCAGAGGGCGCGGCGCAGGAACACTGCGGCCCCCGGGCGGGAGAACCGGTGAAGAAAGCGGTCCTGCGTCCTGATTCCAAGGAACCGAACACGGGACAGACTTTCTAACGAGTCCCCTGTCTTGTTCAAATCAACGGAAGCTTATGGCTCAGTCCGACGATGCCCTCCGTTATCTTGATCCTGCCGCCATCTCCGAGCTCGGCACCATGGAGCTCCGGGCTCGGCTCATCGTGGAGGGGTTCATCACGGGACTTCACCGCAGTCCCTATCATGGCTTCTCGGTGGAATTCGCCGAGCACCGGCCCTACAATCCGGGCGACGATCTCCGCCACGTCGACTGGAAGGTCTATGCGAAGACCGATCGCTACTACATTAAACAGTACGAGGAAGAGACGAACCTCCGGCATTACGTCGTCCTCGACACCTCCCCCTCCATGCGGTACCAGGGGGAAGGACCAATCTCAAAGCTCGACTACGGGTCGTACCTGGCCGCTGCGTTGCACAACCTGATGTTCAAGCAACGGGATGCGACCGGTCTCATCGGGTTCGACGAAACGGTGCATACCTTTCGTCCCCCCAGAGCCACGCCCGGCTACCTGCGCCGTCTCCTTGGGACCCTGGAGCAGATTCACCAGCAGGACGCCGAGGGACAACGCACGAGCGCCGCCGCGGCGCTCGAAGAGGTCGCCGAGCGCGTAAAACGCCGATCCATGGTCGTCGTGATTACCGATCTTTTTGAGAACATTGCGGCCCACGACGATCTCCTCAAATCACTACGTCACCTCCGGCACCGGGGCCACGAGGTGATTGTCTTTCACGTACTGGAAGGCGAAACCGAGCGTCGCTTTCACTTCCCGGATCGTCCTTTGCTCTTCCGGGATGCAGAGACGGGGGAAGAGCTTTCCCTGCAGCCCGCGCAGGTTCGGGACCACTACACCGAAGCGGTCGAGCACTTCACCGAAGCCTTTCGCCGGCGCTGTCTGGAGCACGACATCGACTTCGTGGAGCTAGACACGAACGAGGCGTATGACTCAGCCCTCCTGGCGTACCTGAACAAGCGGTCTCGCCTGGCCTGACGGAGAGGAAGGGGCAGAGGGCAAGCGTTGCTCGCAGATCACAGTCCATGAGCGGGTGGGACCGGGTCAGTTCTGAACCGTGCCGGCACTGGGGATCTCAGTTGCAGGTTTCAACGGAGTCTGCCCGCACCATGAGGACCTCGACCAGGTCGAAGGTCCGGGCGGAGTTTCCGGAGGGCCCGTAGTCTCCCTTCCGGCTGGGCTTTCCACGGAGGCGAACGAATGCTTCGCCCCGCGTGTCTTCGGGCACGGCGTTCAACCATCGCTTCACAAGTTCGCTTTGGGCAGCGCGCTCGCCGGTCACGAACCAACTCTCCTCTTTGCTACAGACCCAAAACCCGTTCGACTCGAAACCAGGTCTGTAGAAGCCTTCGTAGACGCCGCGGGGTAGTCCTTGGGTTTCGGAGCCGAAAAGAGAACAACCCCCAATCAGAACCGCGAAGGCGAGAAGGGAGGCAATCAGAGAGAGGCTGCGCATAGACGTCCAGTCGTCGGTGGGTAGGGAAACGGTGGAAGGCGGGGGATGGCGCGACTCCAATTCAGTCCAGGAGGGGAAGGGGTCTGTTGTAGAGCCCTGGTATGGGGACTACGTTGACCAAAGAATGCTTCGGAGGCAGGGAAGGGGTAAACGTCGCTTCGAGAGCGGCCTTGGCCCGGAGAGTCGGGGGCGACAAGGTCTCTGTGTCCATAAGTGTCCTCCAAGCGGACGATGTACAGGATGGAAGGGGGCGACCGCCCGCAAGGCTGGTGGGGTGAACAAAAGGCCCTATCTTCATAACACACCGACGGGTGAGAATCAAGAACAAGTGGGGGCGATCCGGGCCATCTGAGGACACAGACGGAAAACGAGGCGCCGTCAGAGTTCGGCAGGAGCCATTGACGGATGGATGGGAGATTGTTCGGCCTGGAGGCGATCGAGCAGTGCGGCCTGAGTGCTGGAGTCAGAGAAGGACACGATCACCGGACCCTCCTCGGTGTCCAGACAAATCACGTCGCCGGAGAGTCCGGAGACGAAAACTTGGGTGGCCGCATAACGGCGATAGTGGCGATGAAACCGAACAGTCGAGATGGTATCCACTGTATCAACCGAGGGATAGGGAATGGTCTGGGACCGACTGCCCTGTCGCAGCTCTACGGCGTCGGAGGTGCACGTTACGCGAACAGCCGGGCGGAAGCCGACCAGTCCAAAACCGGCGAGGAGAAGGACAGAAATCACTTGTCCCCCCCAGAACCAGAGTTGCCACGAGGGACGGTTGGCGAACAATGATTTCAGAAGCGCCCACCCCAGATAGTGACCCATCAGTAGGGCAAGGGCGAGCCCTGTAAGCACCACGATGAAGAGCGCTTCGCCACGAAGGCGATCGCCAACCCACGTCCGAACTGCCCGTCCGAGCAGTGAATAGCTGGGGTGATACGAGCGCGAGGATCGAAAAGTATGCGACACGATGGGAGGAAAGATATTTCCCGTAGTACAGTGGGCAGAAAAACCATCCGCGGTCGGCCGCAGGGTCGTCGCGAGAAGAATAACCGGTGGGAAAATGCCAGAGGCCGGGAAGGTCTGCATTTTGACGATCCTACGAGCGAGGCGGTCGAGGGTTGCCAGCCTCAGGATTCCGACGCGTGGTCGTTCCTGGACGCGCTGTGTTTGGGGAGATCCAGGACAAACTCGTCACGGTAGGCACGGTAACCGGTCACCAAGATTGCGGTAACCGGGACGGCGATAAGAAGTCCGAACACGCCGAGGAGGGTGCCAAAGGCCAGGAGCGAAAATAGGACGAGAAGGGGATGAAGTCCAACTTGATAGCTCAAGATGTTTGGGACGAGAACGCTCTGTTCCAGCAGTCCCTCTCCGAGCAACACAGCGACGACGAGCGCCGCCTTCAGCCAGCTTCCAAGAACGAGGGCGACCAGGGCGCCCACGACCATAGTGATGAGGGCCCCGATCTGAGGAATAAGGTTCAGGATGCCCGCCAACAGCCCGATGAGGAGCCAGAAGGGCACGTTGAGCAGAAACAAAAGCACCGACACGTTGAAGGCGGCGATGATGCATATGGTGAGCTGTCCCCGAAGGTACCGACCGACGATGCCTCCGGCCTCGACGAAGGCGTCCCGCCGCCCGCCGACGACGTAACAGAGGCGGACCAACGCCCCCTGAACGTCGGGGTAGTCTCGCAACGTGTAAAAGAGGATCACGGGAACGAGAGCGATGAGCGTCACGATGCCGAAGAACGACCCCAGCGACGCAAGCAGATCCTGAATGGCGCCGGGAAGCTGAGTGGCCTGCTTCTTCACGATGCTCTGGACTTGGGCCAACACCTCCTGCTTATCGAGGAGACCGGCCGTTTCGAGGGCATCCAAAACCGTCGAAGCCGCCAGCCAGGACCGCAGACCCTGAACGGTGTTCAAGATGCGAGCCGACAGGGCGCGGGCCTGGTCGGCGATACTGGGAGCGAGAATGAGGATAAACAAGACGAAGATTCCCACCACCAGGACCGTGATGACGAGCGACGGAACCCAGCGCGGGACCCGAAAGCGACGCTCAAGGCGCTTGACGAGCGGGTCGAGCAGGTAGGCCAGCAGGTACACCGCCACGAACGGAACGAGAACGCGACTGAGCTTGTCGAGCGTCCACAGCAGCAGCAACAGTCCGCCCGAAAGGAGAAGGGCCCGGACTGCCTTGTTGCGGCGGAGGGGCCAGAGCAGCACGGTTCCGGCCAGGGCCACGAGCGGGGGCGTCAGGAAGACCTCATCTCGGGGGGGCGTGTGCATCTCGTACAGCATCACGAGGAAGAGCACGACGCCTCCCGCGATGAGAACGGTCTCGAAGGCAGTCCCCCGCAGCCACTCGGGACGATCTGGGAAGGAGGAGGACTCTTCTGAGGACTCGGATGCCGATTGCGGAGAAGCTTCCGCGGAGGAGGTCGGCTCGGTCGGTTCGGGCCGCTGGGACGCTGAATCGGGGGACATGGAACGCAAGAAAGCGGCACGATGGGCGTTTTTCCAGCAAACAAGTGGCAGCCAGGCGGGTTCGCCCGGGGACGGTCCGGAACGCAATCGGTGTAAATGAAAAGCCGGAAACCGCTTCTCCAGTGGTGCTCCTCGACAGGAGCGTACAGGCTAGTTCGGTCTGCTGCCCCGAATAAACCCCGCGGCAGGAACCGTCAGTACGAATACTCGAGAAGCAGGTTGAACTGTAGTGCCTGTCGACCACTGAGGGAGCGAAGCAGCAGGTAATCGGTGAGTCGGTACTCAAGGGTAACGTCCGGAATGTAGACCGATGGCCCGGTGGGACCCTGCGCGGACGGATCGGTCACGGGTTGCTCAACGGACACAAAAAATCTCGGCGTGAGGTAACGGCCGAAGGTAAAGTACGATCGCCCGCCTGCGCGCACCTGAAGACGAACGACGTCGAGCCCAAGCTCATTGGCGGCGAGGCTCTCGACGAGGTTGGCCGCCTGACTCAGGGCTACCTGGGTCGCGATGTTGTCCCCTCCGGACCCTCCACCAAGAACCGCATCGGCGGGCCGCCCGGTCGCCAAGTACGACAGGATGTTGCGGGTGCTCATGGAGGGTTCGGAGGAGAGGGAGGTCGAAAGGTTTCCGAGACGACCCTCCAGGGACAGCGTGATACGAATCTGAGTGCTCGACGTACCCCGGGCGCGCCGTTCGTAGACCGCCGTCAGATCGAGGAGTGGATCCGCCGGATTGCCGCTGAAGGACAGAGTGCCGTCTGTAATCTGGAACTCCTGCCCGAACTGCCGAACGGTGCTCTGTCCCTCGATCACGCGGACGGTTCCGAAGACCTCGAGGTCTTGGTTGGGGGACTTCTGCACGGTCAGGTTCCCGGCAAATTGCACGTTCAGTTCCGGGTTGCTGGTTGAGCGGAGCCACGTGTTCCGGTCGATTCGGACCGTGAGGTCCAGAGCCAGGGCCTCGTACGGGTCGAACGTGCTCGTATCCGCCATGGTCGGACGAAGGCCAAAGCGTTTTTGGAGGACGAGCCGGTCCTCGGGACGAAGAGAGACCTGCGCCACAGCGGCGGCGCCCTCAGCGAACGCTTCGGTGTAGTAAATGCTACCGCGCTCCACCCGCACCTGTCCCGTGAGGTTCGGGCGCCGGACCGTTCCCTGGAGGGTCACGTTGCCGTCGATCACGGCGCGACGATACGCCTGAGTATCGATTGCCAAGAGGTTGGACGCCGAA
The DNA here is from genome assembly GCA_042219045.1 of Bipolaricaulia bacterium. Lineage (GTDB taxonomy): Bacteria > Bipolaricaulota > Bipolaricaulia > RBG-16-55-9 > RBG-16-55-9 > CAZMNF01. The sequence goes on from JBDGQO010000023.1 coordinate 25,305, forward strand.
AGCTTAAGGTCGTACTCTCCGTCCGTCAGCCTCGGAAAGGAAACGCTCCCCTTTGCGCGAAGGGTGCCGCCATTGCTGGACTCGATCGCCGCCTCGGTGAGTGTGATCTGGTCGCCAGCCAGTCGTAGGGCAATGGAGCCGTTGCGGTAGGTCGTGCCGAGCGGGGGAACAGTTGCTCCGGCGTCGGAGACAGAAGCAGTGCCGGACAGCGCTGGCTGGTTGGGGGTCCCGCGGATCGAAATGTCCCCAGAAAGCGTCCCCTCTACCGAGCGCAGGGTCGACGGGTCGAGGAATGGATCGATCCAGTTTATCGGGAACTGACGCGTCGAAGCGTCGAACCGAATGGGACGCTCGGACACCGTCACCGTCGTTGGGGCCCGGAGGCGGAGGTCGGCCGGCACGGAGCCCTCGGCCGTCAGGACGGGGCCCGTTGTGTGCGTGAGCTTCGCCCGCACAGATGTCGCAAAATCGTTGTACCCAACCTCCAGGCGAAGCGTCCCCACCGGGCTTTGGTTCGTGCGGAAGTCGAGATCAAGCGTCCCGTCGAGTGTCGGGTCGGACGCCGTGCCGGTGAGGGTAAGGGTGCCCGCCAGGGTTCCGGCCAGGCCTGGGAAGCCGACCAGTGGGGCAATGGGGCCGAGGCGGACATTCTCGGCGGTGACGATGAGACTTTGGCGCCCGGTGAAGGCGACGGTCCCATCCACGGCGATCTGCTGCGCGCCGCTCCGGAAGAGCAATCGGTCCACGCTGTAGTTGTCGCCCGCCACAATCGTAGTCTCTTGCTGGAGCGACCATCGGTCCGGCCCTAGCTGGAAGGTAAGCTGTCGAAGACGGAGGGTGGTCGGGGTGGCCTGCGGTCGGAGGGTTGCCTCGAGGGTCGCGCGATCGTTTCGGTCGAACTGAACGTCTGCCGAGAGATCGATGGAAGTCCCGTTGTAGAGCGCGTCGAAGCGCACCTGGGTTCCCATGAACCGGGAGACAGAAAGAGCCTCCGCTGTGCCCTTGAGCTCCATCCGTCCAAGCAACTGATCGGTACCGCGCCGACCGGTGAATGAAAGCTGAGCGCTGCCGAGCTGCACGGCCTCGTAGGCGAGCCCCTCCACAGACAAGCGCCCCTCGATCCGCTGCTGGCCGACGGCTCCGAAGACCTGGGCGTCGACCTGTCCTTCCTGAAGCCGGAAGCGGTCGGCCTCAAGAAGCCGGCGCAGTGGAGCGGCGCTAGAAACAGTAGCCCGAAACGAGAAATCGGATAGCCCTGCCTCCCGGACGAGGGCGATCGATCCCTGTCCCTGTCCCTCGAAGGCGTTCGACGAGACGGAGAAGGTATCGACACTGAGAAGTCCATTCCGGAGCGTCCCGCGCCCCCTCAGCGAGTCGAGGCGGAGACGATCGGCCCGGATGGACCCCGCCGAGAAGCGTGTGGAGGCCTCCACGTTCGTCAGTGCGGTCCCCCGGCCCGTGAGGGTCCACTGTGCGGTGCCGAGGCGGGCCTGCGTGGTGTCGAGCCCAACCAGAGCGTCCGCATCGATTGAGCGGGCCGAGGCCCGGAGCGCGTACGACGGCCGGCGGTCCAGGCTGTCGAGGTGGCCGCTGAGCCGAAGAGCGCCTCCGGCCACCGCCATCCGGCCATCGGCCGTCAGACGACCGTCGTCCGCGGCGACCGTGAGGCGGCCCTCCGAGAGCGAAGCCTGGTTGATCGAAGAGTTCCGGAAAGTGAGCTCCGAATGTAGGGCAAGGGTCGGGAGTCGTGTGTCCCGTACCGTCATGGTGAGAGCTCCGGAGAGCTGGGTTGTTAAGTCGGGCACGCCGGCGATCGCTCCCACGTCCAGGTTCTCGAACGAGCCCTCTGAGACGTGGTAGCGGGGCACGGAAGCAAAGGGACGACCGTTCAGCACGAACTGCGCCGCTCCGTGCGGGCTGTCCAGGGACAGGTCGGCCCGAAGCGTGCTGTCCTGCAGGGACACGGCGGCGGAAGCCCTCGAAATCCGCTGCCGGTTTACCCGAGAAGAGTCCAGCGTGAGGCGCGCGTCCAGCCGAAGCGCGTCGGGGGTCGTGCCCCGCACGTGACCCTGGATCGTCCCGAAGAGGGCGCTCGACTGCGTCGTGTCCTGGAGAAAGGGCCCGATATCGACCGCCTGGAAGCGCCCCTCGGTCACTGTGGCAGACGGAACCGGCGCAAAGGGGCGCCCCTTCGCCGCCAAGGTCCACGTTCCGCCGTTGACCTGCATCGAGGTCTCCGCCGTCAGCTGTCCGGAATCGAGGCGGGCGGTAGTGGTGAGTTGACTCACACGATGAGGCCCGTACTGGGCCTGCCGGATCTGAACCGCAGCGCGCGCCTGGGCGGTTTGAGGGTCGAAGCCCTGTCCCCGAGCCTGAAGCGAACCGGTGACGCGACTCTCGGTCGTGTCGCCGACCAGTGCGGCCACGTCCACGTTCTTGAGGCCGACCGAGTCAAGCACGAACTCCTCCGATCCGTCCAGAACCACGTGGCCGGATGCCCGGAGCCGCCCGTGGGGAACAGTGAGGGAGCCAGTGGCCTGTGCCCGGTCCGGGCGCAGGCTGAGGGAGAGATTTCCGGCCTCGATGGGCTGTAGGCCGATCCGGGACGGACGGAGCGTCGCGTCGATGTCGTACCGTGCCGTCTCTGTGGCCATCGACTGGCCTTCGACCTGCACGGTCCCCGCAAGGACGCCCTCGACCGGGCCGGCAGGAAGGACGGTCGACAACGAAAAGTCCCGGACCTGAGCGGTAAGGTCCATCGAGGGCGCATCCGCGAACGGACGCGCCGAGCCGCGGAGGGACAGAGCGGTTCCGTTCAGGGTCCCGGTGAGGCGCACCTCAGCGGTTCCGTCCTGGACCGTCGACCGAAAACGAAGCGTAGGGACTCGGACCTCCTGAAGTCGAGTGTCGGTGAGCCGGGCCTCGACGGTCCCGCTGAGGGCCGTGAGCGCTGGGCCGCGGAGGGACCCGTCGATGGTGCCGCTGAGGGCGTTCCGGGTGGTATCGAGCGGGCCGATCAGACTGGTGGTAAGGTCTTGCACCTCCGCGTCGAGCACGTACCGGAGCGGAGATGCGTCGGGGGCCCCTTCAGCCCAAGGGGTGGCCTCGGCGTGGGCCGTAAGGGAGCCCCCGCCGCTGAATTGGGCCTCGGCGTCCAGCATCAAGCGCCGCCCCGACCCGGTTAGGTCCGCGTCCAGGGCGATGGACTCGCGAGGGTTCACGTCCAGCCCCGGCAGGAAGGCCGTCAGGTCGCGCAGGACGAGCGGGTCGGCTCGGAGGTGGAGGGCAACGTTCTCCAGCGTGTCCCCGGGTCCCTCGGGAAGGCGGGCCGTGCCGTGGCCTCGCACTCGACTTCGCTGAGAGGTGAGGTGGAGGGTGTCGAGCCGGACGTGGGACGCGGAGAGCTCTCCCCGAGCTCCCAGCCGCAGGGCCGTCGTATCGGCGGGAAGGTGCGCGCGGAGGCCGAGCGTGTCGAGATGGCCCCCCGGCGAGGGGCCCGTAGTGAGCGCATGGGCCCTCAGGGCGAGGTTCCGGATGCGGGCGGTTGAGTCCCGGCCGCCCGCGTAGAACTTCGCTGTAAACTGCCCTCCAGCAAGGCGGATGCGGTCGATCTGTATCGCTCCTCCCGCTGTACTCGTGTCCCCGGACGTGCCCGAGGGCATCAGGCGGAGCCAGTCCCAGGTCGAGTCCGCAGCCTGTCGCATGGTGACGGAGGGGCCGCGCACTCGCACCTTCGTGAGGTGAACGCGTCCCCACAGGAGATCCTTGAGGTCGTACTGGGCCGCGAGGGTGTCAACGTGGGCCATCGTAAGGGGAGTCCCAGACGCGCTGTCGGTTCGCGTGAGCGACACGTCTACGAGCCGCAGAGAGCGGATCCAGCTCCCCGACGCCCGCTCGACGGTAAGGGTGGTCCGCGGAAGCGGATTGGCCTGGCGGGCGAGGAACTGGGCCGCGGCGGTGGCGCCGGGATCGGTCTGCAGGCCAAGCAGGAGAAGCGCGGCCAGAAGCAGAACGGTTCCGACCAATCCCCCAAGTCCCCAGCACACGCGGTGTCCCCACTGACGAAGACGAGAGCGACTCTCGTCCTCGGGGGACGACTCGGGATTAGGACCGGGTGATGAGGAAGCGTTGGGCACGGAGCGTGCAGGAGAAGGATCGAGGCGGTGTCGAGGCTAAAACGATCGCCCGATGCCGAAGTGAAGGCGGAATCGACGGATAAGCTTCGGGGGCGGGAGCGGCTTGCCTTTTCGGACTGCAGTCCGCACGCTCGAGGGCGACCGGAGGTCCAGGCGGTCGGGCGTCAGCTTGAACGCGACGTCCACGCGCAGGAACCCAAAGGACGTTTTGTATCGGAGCCCAACGCCCGACCCCACTAGCAACTGGGTGGGCTCCGTGCTGATGGGGCGCCCGTCGGG
>JBDGQO010000023.1:29819-39597 GCA_042219045.1 Bipolaricaulia bacterium
GTATTCACCCCGTACTTTCGTTCGTTCAGGTCGAGGAAGCGACTGGGGGCCAGAGCCCGGTCCGGATTGACGCGCTCCTGAATGAAAGGGGCGATAGATCCGGAGAGAGGATCCGCAAAAAGATAGGGCTGCTGCAGCGTCACTTCCGCCCGGAACCGGCGCCGGAGCCTCTGGGAAGGAGGGCGAACCATGAAGTCGGGAATAAACGCCGGGGGCGCTTCCGGGTAGCCCGTGTCAGCAGTCAGTTCAACCGTGAGAGTCCGTACGTTTCCGTAGAAATTCCGATGCTTCCAGCTGCCCTCCAGCGTAAATCCTGACTGCGTTCCGTATCCGATCTGTCCAGAGAGCGACCGGGGAGCGGCCTCGCGGACCCGGTAGCGCACCACGACGGTGCTGTCGCGCGGCTGGGCCGGCAGTTCCGACAGAGCAACCCGGAAGATATCGAGGGTAGACAGCCGTTGCCGTCCCCGCTCCACCTCGGAGGCCGAAAAGCGACTTCCCACCGTGAAGGGCAACTCGCGTCGGACAACCGACTCGGAAACCGACGTGTTGCCGTCAATCTGGATCTCAGACACGACGGTCCGAGGCCCCGGGTCGACGCGAAACCGCACGTCAACGGTGCTTTGCGAGGTGTCGACCTCGGCCGACGACTGCACATTGGCGAACGCAAACCCACGGTTCCGAAACCACGACTGAATGTCGTTCTCGAGTCGAGATCGCTCCAGATCCGTGTACCGGCCTTGAATCCGCACGTTTTCCCTCCGAAACGTCCGCCACGACGCCTGGACCTGCTCGCTGAGCACCGTTCCGACGTCCGCCGTTCCAGTGGCGTTGAGCACGTCGAGGTTGCGAACTGTGAGAACGGGACCCTCCTGGATGGTAAAGATCACGTGGATCTGGTTCTGGGTCGTGTCGAGCTGGGACGCTGGATAATCGACCTGCGGATTCAGGAATCCGTTCTGCTTGTAGAAGCGTCGCAGACGCACGACATCCTTCTGCAGGGTGACCGGGTCGAACGAAAAGGTCCGGGGCTGTACGCCGGGCAGGAACGCGAAGGTGTTCCGTAGACGATCCAGAAAGCCGGGGGCGGACGTGGCAATCTGCTTTCGGAGCCGGCTTGTCTCGAACGTCGGACGGTCGGCAAACCGGAAAGAGATGGCCTGCACTGTCGTTGCCTCATTGGCGTACCGCAGAGGGGCCTGGCCCGACGCCCGGTGGGGAGCGCAGGCCAGGATTGCCAGCAGGGTCCCACCAAGGACCATCCAAAGGCGCAGGCGCCGAGGACGGGGCAGAACGGGATGGAAGCACAGGTCCGCAGCCACGGGGAGAGGACAGACGGTGATAGGGCGATGCCGTATCGACGCGAGGTTTACGACTCGGAGCGAGAGGGGGCGGACGGAGGCGTGGAAAGTGCCGGACCATCGGCGGGGGGACTCGGAGAACCCGTCTCGGAGGACTTCTCCTGATCCTGGGCCGGACCGGGGGGGCCGTGCGCGTGATCTGAATCGTCGTCCGCTGGGAAAGCGGACCCGGACGACTCGGGTCTGGGCAGTTCCCCCGACGTCACGTGCCGATGCTCCCGGAGCGATGCAAGGACGGCCCCAATCATGAGTGCCACGCCGGAGAAGTAGACCCAGAACACAAACGCGACGATAAGCCCGAAGGTATTCCCGAGCGTTTCGGTATTGTACCGGTTGAATTGTCCAACGTACGTGGCGTAGTACGTGAAGGCCTGCTTCGTGGCCTCCCACAGCACGGCGGCAATGGTGGCGCCGACGAGGGCGCTTCGCTTTTGAGGATGCGGCTTGGGCACGAAGTAGTACAGTTGGAAGAACATCACCGTCGTGATGAAAAGCGGGAGCAGAAGCCCCGTCGCCCAGAGGGTGCGGTTCCAGAGCCACCGAATCCACTGCTCATTCTCCTGGATTCTGCCGATGAGAACATCGTTGATCAGCGACGGGAGAAACACCGACACTCCGACCGTGAGGACAAAGAGCGCTCCAACCTGCACCACCATGCGGGCGTCGAAGAGGTATCCGCGGAGCAGCGAGCGCTCCTGATGCCAGTCTTGCTCGAAGGCATTGCTGACTGCGATCCGGAGGGTAATGAACAGGGACATGGCCGAAAGAAAAAGCCCGATCCCCCCAATGCCGACGATGGTCCCGCTGGCACTCTGCAACTGATTCATGAAATCGATGAGCCCCTGGCTCTTGTTCGGGGGGAGAAGCTCCCGGATGAAGAGCGCAACCGTGTCGAAGGCGTCTTCCCGCTGCAGCACCCGACCAATGATGCCGGTGGCAAGAATCACAATTGGGATGACCGTAACGAGCACCTTAAAGGCGATGGCCTGCGCCCAGAGAAACACGTGCTTGGTCGACAGCTCTAGGTACAGGCCGACGCCGTAGTACCGCACGCTCCTCCAGAGCGCCGCCAGCGTGTTGTCAATGCGGCCCAGAAGGGAACTCTCTGAAGACATGCGGTCGATCCGTCGTCGAGCAGGCCATCGAACGTCTCACTGGGTTGTACCCGGGGGCAAACGGTGGTGATTCTTCCACGGCACAGGGAAGCGGTCCGCTAGTTGGGAATGGGCCAGAACACGCCGAATCGAAATCGCCGGGCCGGAAGGGGATACACGGGCACGATAAACGTCCCGGCCTGTAGCTGCGTCCCCGCCTGCACGTTCTCGTAGGTAAGGAAAAGGGAGGCTCCCCGAAACTGGATCTCGGCGTGAGCGTCGAGCGTTCCACTCGGGCCCACATCCAGGGCCGGAGCAGTAGGAACGGGATTCTTGCGGGGCGGAACGACGAGCCGACCCGAGGGGGGATGGAGCCATCGGCTGTTCATGGCACTCCAGCCTCTCGCCTGCACGTAGAGGTTCGTGATGAGGTCGGTGAAGAGCACGAACCGGGCCCCGATGCGCGCCCGGCCGTAGGCGAGCGGGTGCGTCCCGGCGAGACGACTGTGCAGGACAGAGGCCTGAGCGTTGAGGGTTTCCAGGAGGGTTCCGTGTCCGGTGACATAGATTCCGCGACGGGCGTCACGGCGCCACCCAAAGGACAGAGTAGCCCCCACCCGCCGCACCGGGGTCTCCGTCTGGCGGGCCACGACGGTATCTGTGATCGTCGAGAGCGACGCCTGGCCGTCCGGTACCGTTGCGTAGAGGTCGACCGCGTTCCGGATTTGGTGGGCAAATCCTCGTACCTGCGCGTCCACAGGTCCGAGTGTAGTGCCGATCGTAGCGGTGGCCTCGAGCAGGCGGTCGGTGATCCCGGAGCGGTCGGCGCGCAGGGGCTGGACGAGATCGGCGAACCCTACGTCCTCGATCCACGCTCCGCGCTGTCCGGTTGCCTGCAGCGAGGCAGTGACCCGCAAGGGGCCGGTGCGACGGGCGGCGCGCAAGGCCACCGAGGGGTACCGCTGGCGGGGCGTGCGGTGCGCCCCGGCGTCGAGCACAAGGTTGGTCGTGCCGAGGCGGAGGGAATCGCGCAGGAGGAGGTGCGCGGCTCCTCGAACCCCGTCGATCTGAGGCACATTGCTCCGCGCTACGCCCCAGAGAGCCCCTCGGGCCCCGACAGTAAAGGTGTGGGGCCCCACCTTCGCAGACTGCCGCAGACGCGCGTGTGCGCCATTCAGTTTGGCCGTCCACGTCGTATCCTGCCGTCGGCTGCCGGTTCGGAAGTCGAACGTGTGGGAGGACCAGGTGACAGAGGCCTCCGTGGGACGGCGGAGTCCGGGAAGAAGGGGACCGCGGATCCGAGCGGTGAGGTCGTTCCGGAAGGTGAGTCGCCGTGCATTCGGGTTTTCGACGCTCTGGGCGGCCAGCGGTAGGGCATAGATCGACTCAAAGTTGCTTCGGGGCGGTTGCACGCCGCCATGGGCACCGATCCGGTAGCGTGAAGAGTGATCCGACAGCTCAACCACCCAGTCGGGGGTCTGGTACCGAAGCCGTCCCCAGAGCCGACGCTCGCGGCGCAGGGCACTTCCGGCGTACACCCCATCTGCTTTTCGTCCCCCGAACCCGAATGTGATCTGCAGAACCCCACGGTGGTCGAAAAGATCGAGGCGCCGCTTCTGAGAGTGGGCGGCCTCGATGGCGTGAAGGCCCGTGTTGCCTACGCGGTAGCGGAGGGCCGTGATGGGACGCTTCGACGGGTAGTCGCGCCAGGACGTGTGCACGCCGACGGCCCCGCCTCCAGGGTCGACGCCGGTCCGTGGACGTTCCAGGAAGGACGGCGGCAGAAGCTTGAACCGGGCTCGTCCCGTCAGCGGGTCGTCGAGGGAGTGGCCGTCGACCCAGAGGTGAGTACGATGGGGAGCAAGCCCGCGTGGACTCCATCCGTGCGGCCACCCGGTGGCCCCGAAGTCATAGAGAAAACTGCTAGGGAGTTCGGCGAGCATGAGCTCGATGCTCACCTGGGGCCGCCGGCCCGGCAGCGAATCGGTCCGCGGACGGCCGTAGGCGGGCGGCGCAAATGACTGCGGGCGGAACGGCTGCTGGTTCGCTGCATCCGGAGGACGGCGAATCGAATCGGAACGGGGGGTCTCTGTGGTGTCCACCTGGCCGTGGGCGGGGAGGAGCAGGCCGAGAAGGAGCCCCGCCACGGAAAGAGCAATGCGCCCGCAGGGAACGGACGCGCGCCCATCCTCAAAATTTGCTGCGTGAAGGGGGTGGGGCATGGCACGTCCCGTTTTGACCGACGCCGGCGGAGACGAACGGCAGAACACTGCCGCGCCGCCCCGTCATTTTTCCCTGACGCCTCGGTTCGTCCCGTGCGGACACACCCGACGGGGGCCGGGATCACAGGTGCAGGTGACACGGCATCACCGTTCGTCTGGAAAAAGGCCAAAGAGCCGGCCTTCAATTTGGTTCAGGACCGTCCGCCGGTCCGCCTCCTCGTTGACGAAGTCAAGTTCGTCGACGTTGATGATGAGCTTCGGCCCCCGGTCGTAGTCCGAGACCCAGTTCTCGTAGTGCTCTTGCAGACGCTCGAGATAGTCGATCCGGATCGTCGATTCGTACTGACGGCCCCGCTGCTGAATATGATTGACCAGCGTGGGCACGGAGGCCCGCAGGTACACCAGCAGCGTGGGAGGCTCCAGGTGGGCCATCATAATCGAGAACAGCTCGGTGTAGTTCTCATAGTCCCGAGCGCTCATCAGACCCATCTCGTGGAGGTTCCGGGCAAAAATCTGCGCATCCTCGTAGATGGAGCGGTCCTGGACCACCGAGGTGTCCTTCTCCGCAATCCGCTTTAGCTGCTTAAAACGGTTAGAAAGGAAATACACCTGGAGGTTGAAGGACCACCGGCGCATGTCGTTGTAGAAGTCGGTGAGATACGGGTTGTCGTCCACCTGTTCGTACACCGTGTCCCACTCAAAGTATTCCCCGACGACCTCGGTGAGGGCTGTTTTTCCGGCCCCGATGTTGCCGGAGATGGCGACGTGCTTTTTCGTGGAGGGCGTGTCGTCGGGCGTTTCGGACATGAGTGGCCAAAGTCGTGCTTCGTCAACGGAGCGATTTTCTAATGTAGGGGCACGGGGACAAAATCAACACGAGGCCCTGATCTCTTTCGTGCGAAAACGACCGAGAAGACTGGGGACGACCCCGACCACGCGTCTCCTTGCCGGGGCTCTCGGACGCGGCGGGCTCGACAGGCTCGGCCACGCCCGGCCGGTCCACAGGGCCCCGAGGGCCGCCCGCTCCGGCCGCCCGCTCGTCGCGCAGGATCGGTCCGAAGGAAAAGGGTCGGGACAAGAGAGCAGCCGCGGTTTACGACGAAGGCTCGCCCAGCCCGGCCTGGATCCATGCCACCTCCAATCGGAAGGGGCCGTCCTGCTCGTCAGCGATCAGGAAGCCGAGCGTGCGGACCTGGGCGGGGGCGAATGGGGGCGCGTCCGGCACGGTCGTGCCGCGACGGTACGGCGTGAGTCCGTCGAAACGCACCGCCACAGTCGTCCAGGTGGACGGGGGGTGCAGGGAAGTCCGGTAGCTGATGGGACCGCCCGGCTGAGTGTACACCGTGAACCAGTAGCGTTTCCCGTCGCCGCGGAGCCGCACCCGAAGGCCCGCCACGCCGCTCAGGTCCCGTTCTGACGCAGGGGCCCGGACCGAGGCGAAGCCGCCCCCCTGCTTCAGCGACACGGTCCCGGTAAAGGCGGCCCCATCGTCGGTCGCCACGAACTCGCTCTCCGACACGCCGCCCATCACCGGGTCGTCCACACTTCGCCACTCGGACAGGTCGTCCGGCGACGCCGATGAGAAGTCGAACAGAGGGGGGTTGGACATGGGGCGGAAGAAGGGTAGTGGGGCCGACCTGGAGGGACGGGTTCTTGGTGGGAGGGAGGGGCCGCGAGCGCAATTCGCCCCGGCATCCAGGGACGAATCCCCAGCACCGCGCGGGGCCTACTCCTCCCAGAGCAACGACTGCGTATAGGGACTGCCCTCGATCGTCCAACCTTCTCCCTGGAGGTAGCGGCGGTGCCGATCGAGCTCAGCGATGGCCTCCATGTCCGCCTCCGTCAGCTCGAGCTCGGCGGCGGCCAGGTTCTCCCGGATGTGGGCGGGCGTGGTCGACTTCGGAATGACGACAGTGTCGCGATGCAGGGCCCAGCTGATGAGCACTTGTGCGGGCGTGGCGTCGTGCTCCTCGGCAATCTCCGCGATCGTCGGATCCTCCAGCAGGTCCGGTTCGTCGTCCGCCTTGATGGCCTCGGGCCGGTCCCGGGAGCCGAGCGGGGAGTAGGCGGTAAGGGGGATGCCCGCCTCCTCGGCAAAGTCCAGCATCTCGGGCTGCTGCAGGTACGGGTGCAGCTCGATTTGATTCATCTCGGGCTCGACGCGGCCCGTGTCCATCAGCAACTGCAGCTTCGGAATGTTGAAGTTCGACACGCCGATGTGCCGGACCAATCCCTCAGCCTTGAGGTCCTCCATGGCCGCCCAGGTTTCGGGGAGGGGAATCTCGTCGAGAGACACGAACTCGGAGGGGGAGCTGGGATAGTCCGTGCCCCGCTCGAAGGCCACGGGCCAGTGGATGAGGTAGAGGTCGAGCGTGTCGAGCTGAAGGTCGCTGAGCGTCTGCTCCAGGGCCGGGCGGACGTCCTCGGGGGCATGGGCATCGTTCCAGAGCTTCGAGGTGACCCACACGTCGTCCTGGTCAACCACGCCGGCGTCGAAGGAGTCGGCGAGGGCCTCGCCCACCTCCGCCTCGTTGCCGTAGATGGGGGCACAGTCCACGTGGCGGTACCCGGCCTCCAGCGCCGTCTGCACGGCCTCGTAGACCTCCTCAGGGGGAGACTTCCATGTGCCGAGGCCGATCATGGGCATCTCGTCGCCGTTCTCGAAAGACACAGTTCGCATGGGAGCGCAGGGAGTGTTGAGGGCAGCGGGCGAAGCGACTATCCATGACGTCCCCCCTGCGGGAATGATCCCCGCACGCAGCGTTTAGCGGCACGCTTCTAGGGGCATTCAAGAGCGCCCGCTCCCGGGCGAAGCGCACCCGGACAGACACGGGCCCGCTCCGAGTCCCGGGCCGGGTGATTGGTCTGCGCCCCCTGCCGGGGAGGGAGCCCGCATTCGCATTACGGGCCCAGCACCGCACGGAGGGCCGAGACGAAGCGGTCGATCTCGTCGGACGTGTTGTAGTAGTGCACCGAGGCGCGCACGAGGTCGGGCAGGTCCCGGGCCGCGGCGTCGAGGCGAGTGGAGCTCGGCGTGGAGACGGACACGTTGATGTCGCGCTCGCGCAGCGCGGCCTGAATGGAGGCTGCCCCGGCCTGCTCGGCGCTGAAGGTGGTGATGCCACAGCGGGTGCGCCCGGCGTCGTGAACCGTCACGCCGGGCACGTCGTCCAGGGCGGACCGGAAGGCGCGGGCGAGCCTCTGGTTCCGGTCGAGAATGGCACTGAGCCCGCGGTCGAGCGCGTAGTCGACGGCCGTCCCCAGGGCACTGAAGCCGGCGATGTGCCCCTCGAACGTTTCGAACCGACGGGCGTCCGGCTGGACCTCGAACGTGCCGGGCGCCGTCCAGGTGGCGGCGTGGAGGTCGAGGAGCGGGGGCTCCAGACGCTCGATCCAGTCGCGCTGCACGTAGAGGAAGCCGGTGCCCCGCGGCCCCCGCAGAAACTTGCGGCCGGTTGCTGAAAGCATCGTGCAGCCGAGCTCGTCGACCGGCAGCGGCATCTGCCCGGCCGACTGGCACGCGTCGAGGAGTAGAGGCACCCCGGCTTCCTCGGCCACCGCGCCCACCTCGGCGGCAGGGTTTACCAGTCCCCCGTTCGTGGGCACGTGGGTGAGGGCAATCAGCCGGACCCGATCGTCCATCATCGAACGGAGGGCCTCCACGTCGATCTCGCCCGTCTCGGTGCTGGGCACCACGTCGACCGTGGCGCCCGTCTGCTCGGCCACCTGCAGGCAGGCAATGTGATTGCTGGCGTAGGCCGCCCGGGAGGTGAGGATGCGGTCGCCCGCCTCGAAGGGCATCCCGTAGAAGGCCATGTCCCAGGCCCGCGTGGCGCTCTCGAGGAGGGCGACCTCGTCGGTCGCGCAGCCCAACATGCGGGCAATTGCCTCGTATGTACGCTGCAGCTGAGCTTCCGCTTCGGCTTCGGCCTCGTAGCCCCCGATCGCCGCTTCCCGTTTCAGGTGGTGGAGCTGGGCGTCGAGGACCGGTTGGGGCGGCAGGGCCGCCCCGGCGTTGTTGAAGTGAAGGACATTGTCGGTGCCGGGCGTGTCGGCCCGGGCCTGCGCAGGATCGATCGGCATCGCGGCAGTCAGAACGAGTGAACACGGACTCCCACCCCCTACGGCACGCTGGTCTGCTCGTTCAACCCGTGCACGCGTCCTCCCGAGACGACGGCCCAGTATGGAAGTTCGGGAAATAACCTTCGGTTTATAGCAATTCCGTCTGCTTCCCCGCAGATTGTACCTTCTACATCTTTTGCACACGACCCCATTCCCTACGTCTATGGCGACGGCAACCAACCTTGGCTTTCCACGCATCGGTGCGCACCGCGAACTGAAGCGAGCCGTGGAGGGCTACTGGAAAGGCGACCTCACGAAAGATGAACTGCGCGAGTCGGCGCGCGCCCTCCGGGAGTCTCACTGGACAACCCAGGACGAGCTCGGGCTCGACATCGTCCCGTCGAACGACTTTTCCTTCTACGATCAGGTCCTCGACACCTGCGCGATGGTCGGCGCCGTCCCCGACCGCTTCCCCTGGGACGGCGGCACGGTGGGCCTCGATACCTACTTCGCGATGGCTCGCGGCCTGCAGGAGAAGGACCTGGAGGGCGAAGGCTCCGGCGTGCAGGCGATGGAGATGACAAAGTGGTTCGACACGAACTACCACTACATCGTCCCGGAATTCTCGCGCGACACGACGTTCTCGCTCTCCTCCCCCAAGGTCATCGACGAATACGAGGAGGCCAGGGAGCACGGCGTCGAGACGCGCCCGGTCCTCATCGGTCCAGTGTCGTTTCTGCTGCTGGGCAAGACCCAGGAAGACGATCTCGCCACGCTCGACCTCCTCGACGACCTGCTGCCGGTGTACGCCGAGGTGCTGCAGGAGTTGGCCGACGCCGGGTGTGAGGCCGTGCAGCTCGACGAACCCAATCTCGTCCTCGACCTAAGCGACGAGGAGCGTGCCGCCTTCGAAACGGCGTACGAGGCCCTTGCAGGGGCGGCGGACCTCGACCTGCACGTCGCCACCTACTTCGACGGGCTGGCGGACAACCTGCCCACGGCCCTCGACCTCCCGATCGACGTGCTGCACCTCGACCTC
>JBDGQO010000024.1:0-7083 GCA_042219045.1 Bipolaricaulia bacterium
TAGGTGCGAGTTTGTGCATCCTACTCAGTGTCTTGGCCACGCCCGGACCGGTCGTCGCCCAGGAGACATCCACGCTTCGGGTCCTAGTCACGTCCGGAGAAGACGGCGGGCCGGTCGTCGGGGCGAATGTCCTTCTTCGCACCCTGGATGGGGACCGGAAGAGAGGGGGGGTGACGGACCGGGACGGGTTTCTGGGGTTCCGCGGCGTGCCGGCCGGCCGGCACCTCCTGCAGGTGAGCTTCGTGGGTCACGAGACGTACCAGGACACTCTCAGGCTCGAAGGGGGCGAGCGACAGGTTGAACGGGTATCCCTCAGGGTCCGCGTCCAGGCGCTCGATGAGGTGGTCGTGGAGGACCAGCGGGCGGTGACGACCGGAGCGGTCGGCGTGCGCACGATCTCCGACGCAGACATTGGCCGGGTGCCAAGCCCCGGACCGGGCGGCGATCTCGTTTCGTACCTGCAAACCCTCCCGGGTGTGACGATGATTGGGGGTCGAGGGGGACAGTTTCGTGTTCGAGGGGGAACGCCCTCTCAGAACCGCATCCTCGTGAACAATCTTCCGGTTGTCAAGCCGTTCCACATATCGAACCTGTTTTCGGCCTTTCCCCAGGAGGTGGTTCAGAGCGCCGACGTGTACGCGGGCGGCTTCGGGGCCGAGTACATGGGGGCTACCTCCGCGGTGGTCGACGTTCGGCTCCGCCCCGGCAACATGAAGCAGTACAGCGGCAGCGTCGCGGCGAGCCCGTATCTCACCTCTTTCCGCGTGGAAGGCCCCCTCGAAACCGGTCGGCAGTCCTTCCTGGTGATGGGCCGCACTTCGTTGCTCCGCCAGTCGGCCCCCTACCTGGCAGGCGACGAGGTGCCACTCTCATTCTCGGACGTAGTGGGCCAATACTCGATCCAGGACGACGCCTTCTACTGCAACGCCACAGGCATGTATACCACCGATCGCGGGCGCATCAGCACGCTCCGGTCGGCTCGAATGTCGTGGTCCAACACGGTCATCGGGGCGCGCTGCGTAGGATTCGACGAATGGTTCGCTCGGCCCTTCGACGTGACCATCGGGTACACGAACTTTCAGAACGCGGAGGTGGCGGGCGGGGAAACCGAGCGGTCCGCCGGGGTGAATCAGCTCTACGCGAAGATCGACCTGCGGGACGACCTGTATGGGCTGCCGGTGCACTACGGGTTCCGTACGAAGCTCTTTCGGTACTCGGCGACCCTGTCCGAGCGATTTACGAGACTCGAGTCCTTCGAAATCCCGACCGAAGTCTTCCGGGTGTACGGCTCTGCGGAGTGGAGTCCCGGGGATCGGCTCACGGTTCGCCCTAGCGTCGGGACTCAACTAACCCTGAGCTCTGTCCCGACGCTTGAGCCCCGTCTGCGCGTGTCGTACCGGCCGGACGGCACCGCCGCCCAGGAGCTGAGCCTTGCCCTCGGCCGATATTACCAACTGACGAGCGGCATCCGGGACGAACGGGACATCGGAACGGTCTTTCGAGTGCTAAAGCCTGACGAGGGGGATCGCCCCTCCACGAGGGCCCTGCATGGGCTCCTCGGCTACCGGCAACGCATCGGGGCCCACGCCGAAGTAAACGTTGAGGGGTACATCAAGGACCACCGGAGCATCCCTGTCTCGAAGTGGACCCCCGAGCCGCGCCTGGCCGTGGAGACGGGCCAGGCCCACGGGTTGGCCTACGGATTCGACGTTCGCGCCGAGTATAACCGGGAGTCCTTCTACGTCCTTCTCAGCTATGGATGGTCGAAGGTGCGCTACGAAGCGGCCACGGAAAGTCTCGGGGCCTGGACCGGGGGACGCGTGTTCAAGTACTCCCCCGGCCACGACCGACGCCACAAGCTCAACGTGGCGGCCAGCTACGAATTTGCGGGCGCTACGGCCAGCCTGCGCTGGGAATACGGGTCCGGTCGTCCCTACACGCAAATTCAGGGCTACGACCTGTCGCTTCAGCTCCCCGACGAGTCTCCCACGGAGGTGCCGGGAACGGCCAAAATTTTCTACAGTCGTCCTTACGGAAGTCGCCTTCCCCCCTACCACAGGTTGGATCTCTCCGTAGAGCGAAGCTTCGAGCTTTCTTCGCGGCTCAGTTTGAAGGCCGAAGTGGGAGCCGTCAACCTCTATGATCGGCGCAACATCTTCTACATCGACGTCGAGTCGCTCCAGCGCGTCGATCAGACCCCCTTGCTTCCCTACGTGTCACTCAGCACCGGCCTCAACTAGCCGATGTCCGATCGTACGATGGGCGTCCACAAGCTGCGTCCCCTGCCGGTGGGCCTTCTTTGTTGTATTGTGCTATCCATGGCGTTCTGGTCGGGATGCGACAACAGTGTCAACATCCTCGATCGCGAGACCGGTCTGTACTCCATCCATGGGGCCCTCGACATGTACAGGGAGGTTAATCACATTCGTGTAAAGGCCCTTAATGCCCCACTCGTCGCCGACTCGACCCGCACGCTCGACGCCACCGTCACCCTTGAGGACCTGCAGACGGGCACCACGGAGATGCTGACGGATTCGGTCGTCCGGTTCGAGAACGTCTATACCCACAACTTTCGGGTTACGACGGACATCAGGCCGGACACGAAGTATCGGGTGACCGTTGAGCACCCTGACGGCCGGACGGCGCAGGCGACGGCCACCACCCCCGTGATCGCCGAACAAACCGTCTCGCCGAAGACGGTGGGCTGCCGGGATTTTGTTCTCATTGCATTTGAGCCCGTTGCTTCGTCGGCCCGTATTGATCCGGTTGTCGCGGCTGAGTATGGAGGAAGCCGCAACTCGACCTCTGAGCTTCGTCCCCGCCGCAGTCAGTCGAGTCCCGACCGCGTTTTCCTGCGATTTACCCCTCAGCAGGCCCTCAATGCCATCTTCGGCGAGGAAAACCCCCCGTCCCTCGAACCGAAAGTGCGCTGCGATCAGCTCGATACGAACAGGCTGTACGTCCGCTACGCACATCTCGGCCCTGACTTTTCCGGAGACACTCCTTCCGATAGCCTCGATCTCACAGGGGAGATTGGACAGTTCGGGGGATTCTACAGGGATTCGTTGTCCGTCCGGATCGACACTACGAGTCAGTAGCTGTGCGGGGGCACCGTCGCCCAGTTCTCCGCCTCGTCTGTTGCCCTTCCGTGTTTTCGCGAACTACTGAGGACCGAACAGCCCATGTCGACAAGTGACCGCTCCCTGCGCGCATCGCTCCTGGCCCTCCTCGTTGTGTGCTGTACCGCTCTCGGATTGGGGTGCGATAGCAATGTTAACATCCTCGACCGGGAGGCTGGGCTGTATTCCATTTATGGGGCCCTCAACGTTCACAAGGATGTCAACTACATCCGCGTGAAAAATCTCGATGCCCCACTCGTGGACGACTCGACCCGTACGCTCAATGCCACTGTCACCTTAGAAGACCTGCAGACGGGCACCACGGAGGTGCTGACGGATTCCGTTATCCAGTTCGAAGACGTGTACACCCACAATTTCCGGGTTACGACGGACATCAGGCCGGACACGAAGTATCAGGTAACCGTCGAACGCCCTGACGGCCGGACGGCGCAGGCGACGGCCACCACCCCCCCGATTGCCGACCGAACGGTTGCCCCGCAAGGCGCCGACTGCACGACGTCTATCCGGCTGACATTCGAGCCGGTTGCCGCCCCGGAAAATATCGATCCGGTACTCGGTGTGGAGTTTGGGGGAGACCGACGATGGACCCCCGCGTTCGGCCTGCGTTCAACCGGCCCGAACGCCGACCTTGTCTTTCTGGAATTTACGCCTAAGCAAGTTCTCAACGCCATCTTCAAGCCCGTCAGTCTCAACGGGAGAGACGTGTGGTGCCATCAGCTCGACACGAACAAGTTGTACGTCCGCTACACGCATTACGGCCCCGACTTCTACGGGGATACGCCGTCCGACAGCCTCAACGTGCCCGGAGGACTCGGGCAGTTCGGCGGATACTACAAAGACTCGTTCTCCATCCGAATCGACACCGCGAACGTATGCGCACCAGATTGCTGAAGCCAATGGGGATCTCACGTCCTCAGTCCAGCACCGTAGGCTCTCTCGCTCCCGCAGTGAGAAAATCCCTCTCATCGTCCGACTTCCTTTTGCCATAACGAAACATTTAACACTTCCGACGATTTTGACCTGAAACTGCGTTCCTGGACGCACGAGCGACTCTTGCCCATGATTCGTTCCTCGTCTGAGATGGTCCTGTCGAACCGACTGCGAGCCGCGGTGCTTCTCGTGCTTGCGGTGGGCTTGGCGGCCTGCGCGGGTGGTTCGGAAGTGTCTGAGCCGCGTCGTGGAGGATCGGACCTGGCGCTGATTGCGTCTCAGTTCGTTCCTCGAACTTCGACCGTCGAGCACTCCCCGGATTCCCTGGTAGCCGTTTCCATCCGCGCAGACAGTGGTGAGGTTACCCTTCAGCAGCCCTACCCCTCCCTGCTTCGGCAGTGGGCGACAGGCAAGCGGTACAAGAACACTCCGTCGCGCTCGCACCAGCCGTTTCGCTCCATTTTGGGCGGCCAGCGAGGAGCGGATGTCGACCTGTTTAGTCAAGATCCAGGTCCCCAGCGACTCTTTGCGGTACTGCGCAGCAAGGACCTGTTCCTCGGCGCGCTCGCCCGGAGACCGGTCGACTCACTGTCGACGGACACGTTCCGGAAGCGCCTGCACCAAAGAGCAGATGTCTTTCGCGACACGCTCCGCGTCGACGTGTATTTCCTGAATGGCCCCCTCCAGCTGTCCCAGCAAGTACGCGTAGAGCTCCAAGATAACAGTGACCGGGTCTATTCACCAGTCGACCGGAGTTCCCAGATCGGACGCGCGACTGTTCACGGCAGGTCGTTCCGATACCTTCGAGCGTCCTACTATTTCGACCGGTCGGCGAAGGAGGGCGGTGACCTCATCGAGAACACCTCTTCTCTCCGACTGCGGATGTACAGGCCCCGCCAAGAGTCCCTGTACTTCGAGTGGCAATGGGAACGGGCCCGGCTTTCCGAGCGCTAGTGATCCGTCCGCGCCGGCCCTGGGAGCCGTTCGGCCGGTCGCTAAAACTGTGTCCTCTGGGGACGCACTTCGGTCCAACAGCACTACACGCATCCGTCGTTTCTCACCATCAGCTACAGTCAATCCATGATTCGCCGGACTTGGTTGGGCATTTTCGGTCTTTCCCTCCTTCTCGCGGGCTGCGGGGGGCCGCAGCTTGCCATTTATCCTTCGCAGGAACAGAACAGCATGGTTCAAACCACCACGCGGAGTGGATCTACCTTCCTCCAGTCTAGAAAGGAACAGAGCACCGTCACAGTCAGCCTACGCAACGCTACGGATTCCTACGTGCAATCCTACGTCTCTATCACCAACGACGGCTCGACGCCCATCCCCGTACAGCCGGAGAACATCACCGTCGTCACGGCTCGTCCCTCGGAGCGTAGCTTCTCGGCGTACGCGCCCGGGGAGGTGCCAGATCTCGTCGCGCAGTCCGCTCGAAACTCGGCCAGGTACGTGCGTCAAATGGATGCCACGACGGGTGGCGGCACGTCTGCCGCCGTCGGAGGGGTAGAGAAGACACAACCGGCCGGTTATGGGTCGGACGAAGGGGATGAAGAGGACCGGTCGTACATGGACCTGATGTTGAAGGAACAGTCCCTTTCTCCGCAGGATGTT
This sequence comes from Bipolaricaulia bacterium, assembly GCA_042219045.1. Taxonomy (GTDB): domain Bacteria; phylum Bipolaricaulota; class Bipolaricaulia; order RBG-16-55-9; family RBG-16-55-9; genus CAZMNF01. Next base: position 5,682 of record JBDGQO010000024.1, read on the forward strand.
GCGAGCGGGCTCGTGTATACTCCCTTCAATCGGTCGATCAAAGCCTTTCGGCTCAAGGTTTCCGTGGGAAAGACCACGCATGTCTTTCGCTTCGAGGCTCGCTCTGTGGAGGATGGATAGGCTTGTGCCCTCCTTTGGGATCGCAGCGACAGCCGCACCTGTGGGTCCGCATCGAAGCGGCATGCCGGATGTGTCGGCGCACCCAAGGGCAGGCCCGTGATGGGAACCAGGAAAAGAACGCCGATCGGCCGGTGAGCGACGGGTAAGCGAGGTTCGAGCCGAAAAACGAGGGCTCCCTCCTCCTCAGGTGCATGGTCTACGCAAGCAGTCACCGAATCTAGGGACCCTGAGGCCCTGGACGGACAATTCCCCCGATGAACCTATCAGAGCTCGGTGCGTGGATAGGGGCGCAAGCGGACTTCTTTGGATCGACCGCGGTTTCCTCATGCATCGCTCCGCAACTGCCTGTTGCGCGACCCTACTTCTGTTTGCACTCGCCAGCTTTCCGGTCGAGAACCGGGCGCAGGATGTATTCTTAGGGGGGCAGGCTGGCCTCAGCCTCTCAACGTTTCGAGGGGATACGCAACTGCTAAGCGATAATGTCAACCGTCCGCGTTTCCGTCGTCGAGCCAGCTACCAAGTTGGCGGTTTCGCGTCGGTTCGGGTCAGCCGTCTGTTCAACCTGCGCTCGGAGGTGCTCTATGTTCAAAAGGGCGCAGTTCTCGAAGGTTCAAGCTTCGGAATCTCAAACGTCAAAGGGGTATACCGCTTTGCCTATGTTCAGGTGCCTCTCCTCCTGGAAGCCCGGCTTCCCATCGATGCTCCTGTGACCCCGATTGCGTTCCTCGGGCCCTCGGTTTCGTTCAGCGTAGCGTCCGGGCTCGAGATCGAATTTCCGAATGAGTCGGAGACCCGGAGCTTCTCCCCTGTTACGAACACCCTCGATCTAGGGGGCATCGTGGGGGGAGGTCTGCGGTATCCCCTCGACAAATCTCGAATGTTGGTCTTTGATCTCCGGTACAATCCCGGGTTTTCAGATATCATTTCGTCGGACGCGGTAGAGTTGAGCACCGACACGATCAACCTGAGCGTTACGTACGCATTTTCCCTTTAGTCAGCCACGCGCCATCGATCCTCCCGGTCGGAGTGGCAACTGGGGCATGGAGTCTCGCCGCTCCTCCTTGCCTCCGGACCGCGAACGCCTGGATGTCCCTCGCGTAAATCTCTCGCCGGATGATGGAGCGGCTCACGACGCTTTCTCAACAGTTCTGAACTCCCACTGTGCGTTCTTCCCTCGAGCAGGCCCTAGAACCGAGCCGGATACGGCGCGACGTGGATCTGGCCCCGTTCACGACCTTCAAGCTGGGGGGATCGGCCAACTGGTACGCGGACGTGCGCACCG
>JBDGQO010000025.1:0-4124 GCA_042219045.1 Bipolaricaulia bacterium
AGACCGATGTTCCGATAGGCCTCTGCCGCGGGACCGAGATAGCAGAGTTCCCATCAATCAGCACTTCCCGACTGTTTTTCCAAAACGAGTAGCACTGAGATTCCCGAGGGCTGCGTCCGCCGGTTGTCCTTAAGACGTGTTGGGGTGCGGCGCCCATCGGGTCGCGGCGGCGAGGAGGACCTGTTCGTCCTCGGCCCGACGGAGGGCGTGGCGCCCCCGGGGGCCGTCGTCGGTGGCGTCAATCTGCACGGCAGAGCGCACAGTGTCGTCGAGGGTTGCCTCCGCCCGAAACTGAAGACGCATCTCTGTGCACGCGTAGGTGTCGAGATGCTCGGCCGGAAGGGGGGCGAGGGCCCACTGGAGGAGGCGGGCGCTGTTGACGTGGCCGTTGAGGTCGAGGTCCGGGTACCGGGCCTCGAACGTCTGCGCGTCGTCGGGGCGCTGCGGAAGCGACACATCGTCCCATGCGTGCGGCAGCACCGGCGGACGGTCCGGCGGATTGAGGTCGTGCACCGCCTCCGGAAGGCGGGCGGGCCGGCGGCGCTCGGTGTCGAAGACGAGCCAGGCGCTCGTGGCCCGGGCCACCGCCGCGCCCTCTACGGACAGCACGAATTCCCGGGTGGCACGGAGGCCGTCCAGGCCCGAGGGCCACGTCTCCACGACGATCTCCTCCTCCCATCGCGGCAGCCGGTCGATGGTGAGGTGCAGGTGGGACAGAATCCAGGCTTTGTGTTCGGCCCGGAGGGAGCGCATCGATACCCCGAGTGCCGCCGCGTGACGGCCCGCTACGTCCGGCAGGTACGTGCACAGGGCGGGCAGCGACACGACGCCGCGCGGGGTCACCTCATGGCCGCGCACACGCACCGAGTCGGTCCAACTGTCGACAGGCATTGTGCGGGTGGAGGAATGGAGGTGTGGAGGAGCGGGAAGGGGAAGTTACGGGGCCAGTTGGTCCCAGTCAATCGATTCGTTGGGCGAGAGGCGGGGGAGATCGAGGGCGAGGGTCTGCGGGTACTTCTGAGCGGCGCCGCAGTTGAACAGCACCACGCGGTCGTCGGGAGCGATCCAGTCCTCGTCGCACAGCCGCTCGGCGGCCCCCACGCAGGCGGCGGCCTCCGGCCCGACGGACACGCCTGTGGTCGACGTGCCGAGCCGCATCCACTCGCGAATGCGGGAGTCGTCGACGGCCACGGCGCGCCCGTCGCTTTCGCGCACCGCGTCGAGGATCATGAAGTCGCCCACCGCCTCGGGCACGCGCAGGCCGCTGGCCACCGTTTCGGGGTCCTCGTAGCGATCGGCGAACCGGTCGCCGGCCTCGTAGGCATCGACGATCGGGCAGCAGCCGTCCGACTGCACGGCCACCATGCGGGGGCGGTCCGCCGGGTCGATCCAGCCGAGCTCCGCCAGCTCCGTGAACGCCTTCCACATGCCGATGAGGCCGGTGCCCCCGCCCGTGGGATAGAGGATGACGTCGGGCAGCGCATCGAATTGGTCGAACAGCTCCAGCCCCATCGTCTTCTTGCCTTCGAGGCGGTACGGTTCTTGGAGGGTCGAGACGTCGAACCAGCCCATGGGCTCGGTGCCGGCCTCGACGATCGCCCCGCAGTCTGTGATGAGGCCGTCGACCAGGAATGCCTGGGCACCGCTCAGGGCCACCTCGAACTGGTTAACGGGAGGCGTGTCGGCGGGCATGAAGACGTAGGCGTCCATCCCCGCCCGGGCCGCGTACGCCGCGAGGGCCCCACCCGCGTTGCCCGCCGTGGGGATGGCCACGCGGTCGACGCCAAAGTGCTGCGTCATCGTAACGGCGGCAGACAGGCCGCGGCTCTTGAACGTGCCGGTGGGCATCTGGGCCTCGTCTTTGATCCACAGGTCGTCGAGGCCAACGTGCGCTCCCAGGTCCGGGCACGGCACGACGGGCGACAACCCCTCGCCCAGTGAGACGATCGCCGCGTCATGAGGGGCGGGGAGGAGCTCGCGGTAACGCCACATCGTCGGAGGGCGATCGCGAAAATCCTCGGGACGAACCTTCGCATTGACCGCGTCGAGGTCGTAGCGCACCCACAGCGGGCGGCCGCGGTGGGTCGTCTGGAGCCGGTCTGCCTCGTAGTGGGTCTGGTCGAGCGCGCTTTCGAGGTGTGTTGCGTACATGTTGGGGAAGAGGGAGGGGGGAAGGAGGGGAGGCTTTGGACGCGTGGACGCGTTGGAAGCATGGGAGGCCTTGGAGGCGCGGAAGTAATCGTCTTATGCATCCACGCATCCAGGCGTCCAGAGCGTCCGAAGCGTGTCATGCGTTGTCCCGTTCGGCGAGAAGCGTTTCCAGGGCCTCTTCGTGGGCGCGGAGGGCGTCTGCGTCGAACAGGACGAACCGGACGTGCTCCACCGCATCGAGGGCGGGCGCGGCGTCGAGCATTGTGTGCACGGCGATGTGGGCCGCCTCGTCGAGGGGGTATCCGAAGGCGCCCGTCGAAAGGGCGGGGAAGGCCACGGAGGCGACGTCGTTCTCTTCGGCCCGCTCCAGGGCGTGCTCGTACCCGGCGCGCAGGAGTTCGTCGGACGGCTCGTCGCGGCCGTAGACGGGGCCGAGCACGTGGATGACGTGCGCATTGGGCAGCTCGTGCGCCCCCGTAATGACGGCCTCGCCGGGCTGGATCGGCGCCAGGGGGCGTGTCTCGTTGGTGAGGCCCGGCCCCGCGGCCGAGTGGATGGCCCCCGCCACGCCCCCGCCCGTTCGGAGCTGCGCGTTGGCCGCGTTGACGATGGCCTCCATATCGGGCTGCTTCACGATGTTGCCTTTCGTAAGCTCAATGGGGACGCCCGCTTCGGTGTGGGTCATGGCTTGGGGAGCGATCGGGTTGGACGAAGAGGACGACGAACAGAGTGGACGCGCCGGGGTACAGTCTGTAGGGTCACACTGCCGTTGTGTTCGTCGCGGTGCCCCCTCGATTCCGCTCGACACCGCGCCGCCACTCTTCGCAACCGCGTTCATTTCGGCGCTCGGTGCAAGGGCGGTAAGACCACTTCCGGCGAAAACAAAGACGCCCACCCCCCCAGACGCCCATACGCAAACACCCCCACGCGAACGAATGAAGTACGACCCGATCAAGGACCGGCTCGGCCAGATCGCGAGCCGGCATCCCCTGCTTCAGCGGCTCCTCTACGGCCTCCTCAATCTGCTCTTCCTCCGGGCCTGGTACGTGCGGCGGGCGGTGCGGCGCCTGCTGGGGGCGCTCCCCGATGACCGGACGATCCGGGTGCTCGACGCCGGGACGGGCTTTGGGCAGTACGCCTACGCCGTCGCCCGCACGTTCCCCAACGCGCAGGTGCGGGCCGTGGACGTGAAGCCGGAGTACCTGGAGCGTGCCCGGCGGTTTGCGGACCAGACCCCGCAGGCCAACCAGATCGAGTGGGCGATCGACGACCTGACGGCCCTGCAGTCGGAGGGCCCGTTTGATCTCATCCTGGCGGTCGACGTGATGGAGCACATCGCCGACGATGAGACGGTCTTCGAGCACTTCGAGCGCGTGCTACGGCCGGGGGGACACGTCATCATCAACACCCCCTCCGACCGGGGCGGCTCCGACGTCCAGGCTGAGGGCGACGAGAGCTTTATCGGCGAGCACGTGCGGGAAGGGTACGGGCGCGGCGAGCTGTCCGAGAAGCTGCGCGCAGCCGGGCTGGAGCCGGTGCGGGCCCTCTACACCTACGGGCCGTACGGCTCGGCGGCCTGGCGCGGGCTCATCAAGTGGCCCATGCAGATGCTGGGGGCCACCTGGGCGTCGCTCGTGGTACTCCCGTTCTACTACGCGGCGGCACTGCCCCTCGGTCTGCTGCTCAACGCGACCGACGTGCAGTGGGACAACGACGAGGGGACCGGTCTCTTTGTGGTTGCACAGCGGCCGCAGGGGGCTTAGTGCTGTGTCAAGGCTGATTGTGCTGGCTGAGCACGTGATCTCAAAATCCTTGGCAAGTCGTTCTGAGCAACGTCGAAGCGCCCTGAACGAAGTGAAGAAGTGCTTCTGGAGTGAACCTCCCCAAGGTAGGCGACATTTCCGGGGAGATTTCTCGACTGCGCTCGAAGCGTGTCCCGACTACTGTCGGGATGACGTGCCTTTAACTCGGAT
>JBDGQO010000026.1:0-9075 GCA_042219045.1 Bipolaricaulia bacterium
CCGCGCGGAAGCGTAGGGATGAATCTTGCGGATTGACCGGTCTCAATGGTCGGTCAATCCTAGCGAGAAAAAAGCCCCACCCGGAAGGGTGGGGTAGTTTACTCACTACTAACAACGGTTAGACCGAAATGATGAAGCGACTGATACCAAGCGTTGTTTTCGGATTGACGCTCCTGTTGATTCCGGGCCTTGCTTGGGCCCAGCAGGGGACGATTACCGGAACGATTACGGAAGAAGGTTCGGGAAAGCCGCTGCCGGGCGCCACCGTTCAGGTGCTCGATGAAGGCACCGGGACGGCGGCAGGCACCAAGGGGCGATACCGCATCACGGGCGTCCCGGCCGGTGAGCAAACCATCCGCGTCACGTTTGTCGGCTACCAGCCGACGGAGCGGACAGTAAATGTTCCCGCGGGTGGAACTGTGCGAGCCAACTTTCGGCTTCAGCCCGGAACGGAAAAGCTCGAAGAGGTCGTAGTGACTGGATACGGCCAACAGGAGCGACAGAAACTGTCCACGTCGATCAGCTCGATCGACGCCGCAGAGGTGCAGGCCAACCTCAATACGAATCCAGCCAGTGCCCTTCAGGGCAAGATCGCGGGCGTAACTGTCAGTAATACGACTGGAGGTCCTGGAGGAGGATTTCAAGTACGTATCCGCGGGGCCACATCGGTCAACGCGTCGAACCAGCCGCTATACGTCGTGGACGGGGTGCCGGTGGCCCAAGGCCAGTTTACGGACGGATTCACAGGGCAGCAGACCGTCAACAATGCCCTTGCAAACATTGACATGAGCAACATTCAGTCAATTGAAGTACTGAAGGGGCCGGCCGCCACCGCGATCTACGGGACTCGGGCCTCGAACGGGGTCGTCCTCATTCAGACCAAGAGTGGGTCTACTACACAGAATAATGTGAGCTTTGACTACTCTGTGGGTTCAACCCAGCTTCCCGAAAGCCGCGAGCCAAAGCAGGTGACGGGTCCTGAGTTCGCTAAAATCATGCGGGAGGCGTACCGGAACGACTGCCCGCAACTGTTCGGCATTTCGGAATGCACGGACGGGCAGAAAGACATCGCCGAGTCCATTCTCTCTGGTGAAGGGGTTATCTTCTCAAGTGGTACGCCTGATCCGGAAGACCCCAGCACCTTTCCCGACTCCACGAAGTTGACGTACGACTACCTGGATGCCGTTCAGCGAAGTCCAGCCATTCAGCACGACGCAAACGTTAGCTACAGTGGAGGAGGCCCTTTAAGCTCCGGCTCTCAGTTCCGCTATTTCGTGGCCGGAAATCTCCGGGCGGAGGAAGGATACCTCAAACAGCAGAAGTTTAGTCGCTACGGCGGACGGGCGAAGTTTAGCTACACCTGGGCCGACAACCGCGCACAGGTGTCGGCGAACGTGAGCCTAAACCAGTCCAAAAACAACGTCCAGGAGAACGATAACAACATCGACGGTGTGCTTACCAATGCGATGCTCGGACCGCCTTTCGAGCCCTTCTTCGACGAGGATGAGCCCGGAGGCTACAACCAGGAGGGTGGTGCCTTTTCCAATCCGCTTTCCATTGCGGAAATCAAGCGTGAGATCGTCAACACGAAGTTTCTGGGACAGATCGAATTCTCTTATGACCTCCTTCCGAGCCTGACCGCCAACGTGTCTGGCGGGCTTGATCGGTTTGATCAGAATGAAGAGGTGTTTGCCCCGAGTTTTACCCGAGAGGGGGCCCCGCGAGGAAGCGGCCAGAACGACGTGTTCACATACTCGAACTATATTCTCGACGCGACGCTGAACTACAACGGCAGCTTCGGAGAGGTGCACGACATCGTGGCCGTGGGAGGAGCTAGTGTGGAGCAGACGCGGCGCGAGCGAGTCGAGGTGATTGGCGACCGCTTCCCCTCCAATAAGTTGCAGGTGCTCTCGGCCGCAGCAAATATCTCAGGCGGGAGTGGTCAGCTCAAGTCGGTCACCGGCATTCAGTCCTTCTTTGGTTCTATCGACTACTCCTACGACAACCGGTACCTCGTGAAGTTCACGCTCCGCGCGGACGGTTCCTCCCGCTTTGGTTCGGCCAATCGCTGGGGATACTTCCCAGCTGCGTCGGCGGGCTGGAACGTTCATCAGGAGGCCTTTCTCGACGATACCGGGTGGATCGAGCAGCTCAAGCTGCGCGCCAGTGCCGGCGTGACCGGAAATCAGCAATTTGGAATCAACGGCACGAACATGTTTACCTTTCCGGCTAAGCAGCTATATGGCAACGACGTGTACGCCGGAAACCCAAGCTTCTCGCCTGGTCAGCTCGCCAACCCGAACCTACAGTGGGAGTCTACCCGGCAGTATGACATCGGGCTGGACTTCGGCTTCTTCGGTGGACGCCTCTCCGGGACCGTCGACGTGTATCAGAAGAACACGGACAACCTGCTCCTCACCAAGCCTCTGCCTGCGACGAGCGGCTACACTGGGATTACCTCGAACGTGGGCGGCATCCGGAACCGGGGCATTGAGGTGCAGCTCACGACGGTGAACATCCAGACCGACAACTTTCGATGGTCGACGAGCTTCAATGCGTCGAGTAACCAGAACGAAGTGACCTCGCTCGTCGAAGGCACCCAGACGATTGAGGCAGGCTTCGCGTCCGTCATCAAGGAAGGGGAGCCGCTGGGAGCGTTCCGCGGATGGGAGGTTGCAGGCATCTTCGATAGCCAGCAAGAGATTGATAACCACGCGGATCAGTCGCCCGGCACATCGCCTGGAGACTTCAAGTTTGTGGACCAGAACGGCGACGGCACGATCAACGCCGACGACCGAAAAATCATCGGCAATCCGTTCCCCGACGTGTTTGGGGGAATTGACAACACCATTCAGTACCGGGGCTTCCAGCTGAGCGCCTTCGTCCAGTACAGCTACGGGAATGATGTCTTCAACGCCACGAAGCAGTTCTTCGGAATGCCTGGCTTTCTGTTCAGCACGAAGAAGGAGATCTTGGATCGGTGGACGCCGAATAATAAGGATACCAACGTTCCCCGGGCGACACTTTTCGACCCGAACAATAACGGGCGAAACTCCAGCTACTTCGTGGAAGATGGATCCTACGCCCGCTTGAAGACTGTGACGATCTCCTACCAGTTTCCGAGCAGTCTCCTGGAGCGTGTCCAGTTGGACAACGCCCGGATCTACCTGAGCGGGAAGAACCTGGTGACGATTACCGACTACAGCGGGCTCGATCCGGAGATCAACTCCTTTGGGCAGAGCAACGTTGTTCAGGGCAACGACTTCTTCACGCAGCCAATCCCCCGGTTCATCCAGGCCGGGATTGAGATAGGGCTCTAACTGTATCCCATTGACGGCACGGTCCCGGCCGCCCGGCCGGGGCCGCGCCGTCTTTCTCCGGCTCTACCCGTCCGCCGATACCGTTCAGTAACGCAGACCATTCTGATGAAAATGCTCTACCGATACTTCCTCGTTCCTTCCCTTGCGCTGCTCCTGTTCGCCGGGTGTGATGTTTTCCAGACCCTCGAGCAGCAACCCGACAATACCCTGTCGCAGAATCAGGTGTTCTCCGATGCCAACGGGGTGCGCAACGTCCTCCGGGGCCTCTACAATGACCTGCAGGGACCAGCGACCGACTACTTTATCTATGCGGCCTTGGCTTCTGATCAGGCTGTTCACACCGGATCCTTCCCGTCCTGGCAGGATATTGACAACCATCAGGTGTCGCCCGGCAATGGAAGTATCGAGGATCCCTGGGTCGACACCTACAATCTAATCAACACCGCGAATGTCCTCATCGCACGGGCGAAGGCCTCGGACTTCGAGAATATGTCTGAGGAGGAGGCCGCTGATATCCGGGCTCAGGCTCGTGCGATTCGGGCCTACGGGTACCACACGCTTGTGCAGTGGTACGGAGGCCACGACGGCCTCGACCAGATGGGAGTTCCGGTGATCACGAAGCCGACGTCGTCGGTCGATGATGTTCAGTTTCCGTCGCGTTCGACGGTCGGGGAGGTCTACAATCAGATCATCTCGGACCTGAAGGCTGCGGAGAGCGCGGTCAATAACGGATCGGCCATTGGGGATAACCCGGCCGGCGACGGGTTCGTAGACAAGAATGTCGTTCGTGGTCTCCTTGCGCGCGCCCACTTGTTCCGGGCTTCCATTAAGCGACGCGCTGGCGGCAGTCCGACGAGTGACTACCAGGCAGCCGCCGATAAGGCTCAGCAGGTTATCCAAAGCGGGCAGACCCAGCTCTCGACGCTAGACGCCGTCTACAATGGACTTAACAGCTCCGAGTCGATCTGGGAGCTTCAGTTTAGCTCGCAGGACGGCAACGCCATGTCCTTCTTCGCTCGACCCAATGGGGCAGGTGGCCGTTTCGAGTACGGCCTGGACGGTCGATTTGTCTCGGCCCTCGACTCCCTGGACGACCGCCGCGACGTGAACATCAAGTCCGCGGGCGGACAGCAGTTTATTGGGAAGTACTACCGCCTCGATGGGTCCGACCACCTGTTCATCCTTCGGCTTCCTGAGATGAAGCTCATCCGGGCTGAAGCAATGATGGAGATGAACTTCTCCACCAACAAGCAGCAGGCCATCGAGCAGGTGAACGACATTCGGCGTCGGGCCTACAACGAGGTCAACGAGGGCAACCCGGAGCCAGACTTCCAGGAGGCCGGTGCGGAGATCGACCCGAACGACGTGACCTCCAAGCAGGAGCTCCGAGACATCATCCGTGCGGAGCGCCGCAGGGAACTGGCCTTCGAAGGCAACCGCTGGCACGACCTGAATCGGCTGGGCGTCACGGGACAGTTCGTGAATCTCCCGAGCGAGACGGACCGACGGTGGCCCGTTCCTCAGTCCGAGCTGGACGTCAACGATAACCTGAACCAAAACCCGGGGTACTAACTTCGCAGTTGACGACATTTTAGCTCACGCCGAAGGGCTGCCCTGGATTCAGCGAGACAGCCCTTTTTGTATCCGACATATTTTTGTACCTGGCATACCCATCAGGCTTTAGGTGGAGGGTCCTGAATGAACCGAGTCGCAAAAATTACCAACAGAAGCGGGTGCGCCGTTCGGGATGGCAGGGTGGAAAGAAGCTGGATGCAAACACGGGTTTTGACGAAAGGGACCTGCAGGAACAGCCCTACCGCGACTGTAATCTTGCCGCCCGACGACGGCTACGCCCGTGAGTGTTAACCCCTTCGGGATCGCCGGACAGAGTATTGCTTCGTCAACCGTCAATTAGGATAGAGACGCTTGCGCCTCATTTGAGCATCTTCGGCCGTAAACTGCCAATCGACCGTAGCGTCCACCGCGTTGCGCTTCCTCTTCCACGCCCTGGTTCGCTGTTCGATTGCCTCTCGGTCGGGTTTCGTCGGCTGAGAACCTGCAGTGTCACCACCGATTGCTCGATCTCCGCCAAGACCGGCCACCTTCCATGCTCCGGCGTGGTGTGAATCTCCAATGGCCCGGCCAAACGCCGCGCTTTGGCTGGCGCGCACGTTTCGCACAGGCTCGAAAGACCATCGGTATTCAGATTGGTCATCACCAGCCCCCCTTTTCGACGTACGAGTAGCAGGTGTCGAGGACCTCTCGGATGCATTTGGCCCGGTCGATCTCAGTCCGGGGATCTCGCGTCAGCACCACGCGACGGTTTGCCAGGGACTCGAAGAAAGCAGATAAGTTGACCGTGCCGTTCCGCTCGCAGTGATGGCCGTGGCGATGGGGCGTTCCCGGCTTTACTTCGGTCGGCTCGCGGACGTGCTTCAGAAGCTGTCTGGACATCTCGCCTGGGCAGATCACCGGACGGTCCGGGTCGTAAGGCTGCTGATAGACGGAAAGAACGTCCTCCATTTTCGCCGCAAACCGGGCGCTTTGCTCCGATGGAATGACCCATTGCTCGTTCAGATGAGGCTTCAGCCGGTTTTTTAAGCGTGCGCCGGACTGTCTCGTGGCTGAGGGTATCACAACCCCGAGCTCCAACATCTTGTCCGACAGAAGGCGAAGCTACCTTCAACCTCCCGACTCGATTCCGATGATGCAACGGCCTCATTCTCTTGAACACAAAACTGTCCGGTAGCTAACCCGGTGTGCAAGTTTTTAGTCCTCGATCAGTTCACCATAGCTGAGGGGCGAGAGGCCTTCCCGCTGGCAGAGATGACACCAATCGTATGGCTGCAGATCTTCCGCATCCATCGGCTCGTCAGGTGCCATCGATCTCGCGTATATACCTGCTTCGCTCCGAAGCGCTGGCAGAGTTGACTGATTGCGGTCTCGGCTCGGCGACGGCGTCCGACCAACAGAGGAGGCCATCCTGAGCTGTTCGACTCCCGGGAAGGGGCTTCCAATCGGATCGCGTCGTCGAGATTGACCTCGAACCTTGGGTTCCAGTAGTTTTTGTCGCCAAGGACCGTACGACAGCCCCGCTCGGGACCGCCTTCAAGCACTTCTGGAGCGACGGTCGCGTCGTGCTCGTTGGCGGGAGCCACCGAGACGCTCGTAATCACACCCGGCCAGGCAACCTCGACGTAGTCTCGAAATCCATACATTGTCTGTTTAGTGGTCTCGTCGAAGCCGTAAGCTGCTTCTGCCCGGAAAACTTTGCACTGCGAGGCTCGAATGAACCGGCACACTGGCATCGGAAAACTGTCTACGGCCGAGAGGCGCGGGTCGACCCAGGCGCGTGGGCTTCGCCAAAGGCGCCGGAGAGGCCGCTGGAGAAGCATGGCCTTCACCGCCCACAGGTTCGCAGATTGACGGACAAAGGTGGTCCAGTGGATCTTCTGCAGAACAGGAAAGAGATCTTCGTGGTGTCGCCGAAAGTAGGTGAATATCGCCGAATCGGTGTTCTTCTGGAGAAACTCTCCGACTGGTTTGCAGACGAGTAGGTCGGGGCCTCGAGCAGGAAGGGGCCCTCCCTCTTTCCTGAGCAGCCGTTTGTGGTCGGTGAGCATCTCATCGCTGAGACAGAACACCTCGACGATGAAGCAATCGAAGCACTAGGCTGGAGTAAGCGGGGAAGGACCTGATTCTCTGGAGCCTGTTACTCTCAACCAGAGATTCGAGCCTCTCCAGTCTGTTTCTTCCTCCCGAAAACTTGCACACCGGGTTAGCTAAATGACCAGTTTGCTTTTCCCAGGAGTTTCTGGAGCCCAGACTGCACGTCCGAGCCAAGGGCGAGAGACTGCCCCCCGATCGATCCAGTTAGAGCAGAGGCCGTTGCGATTTGCCGCGGCCGATGCACTGGAAGGTCGACGACAGCAAACCGACCGGTGATGTCGACGATGGCGTTTTCCGCCAGACTTGCAAAATCCGGGTTGGCCTCCGCATCACTCCAAGTGATCCTGGTTCCGTCCCCGACGATTTCGCCGCTAACGCCAGACAAAGAGAGTCGCTCGCTGCCCTCAGACGTAAATACGAGTTGCGCTCTGTCCGGTGTGCAGTTTGCGCCCCGGCAGGGGGCAACGGCCTGCATGGTGATGGAGACGGTGCTTCCGTATTCCGACCCCGAAACTTTAAACGCAGCATATTCAATAGCACTGTATGTCGTCTGATTTGATTCGGAGTCGTACGAGACAGTCACTGTCTGCCCTCCTCTGGTTCCGGCGCACCCCCCAATTGCAAGAAGACCGAGGAGAGCACGGAGCAGTAGGGTGGACGTTTTACGGGGCATGTGGAACCAGTGAGTGGGATATGTGAGTCTCAAGTACATGCGACACCAACACTCTGTCCCGTCTCGTACAGGGTTTCTCGATTCAAAAATGCACACGGTACTCGGAGGAAGGAAAGAGAAGGGGTTTAACCGAACCAGCTTAGAGGGATTCGTACCCCTGCACGGTGAGAGTGCCGTCGTCTTCACGAGAGACGCAGAGTAGAACCGCCGCTAACAGCTCCATGAGTAAAGAGCCCGATTCAGACGGATCCTTCTTCGAACGCGTCCGGGCCGTCGTCGCCCAGATCCCACCCGGACGCGTCACCACGTACGGCGACATTGCCGAGCACCTCGGCCGTCGGGGGGCGGCCCGCATGGTGGGGTGGGCCCTTCACGACGCCGTTGGAAGCGGCCTGCCGTGCCATCGCGTGGTAAACCGCGACGGGGTGCTGACGGGCAAGCGACACTTCGAGACGCCCCGCGCCATGGAGGAGCGGCTGCGTAGCGAAGGGGTCACGTTCGTAGAAGAGGACCGTGTGGATCTCGACCGGCACCACTGGACCCCCAACTCCGGCTGAGCAGGTGCCCGCATCCTCTTTGGGGGTTGCCGGAAGGAAAAGTGCTCAATGGGGCATGGGACCGTCGGAAGAGCAGAGGTGCCGTTTTGTAGAGTAGGACCAGGGTGCGGTGCCTATTATGGCCGTTACCCCAGTCCCCTCTCCGAACCGTGCATGCCGTCTTTCACGGCACAACGGCTCTCCGCAGGACACTCAAAGGGCTACCCTTCTCACTTGCACTTTCGCCTACCTCCATCGGTATCCACCGTTGGGCGGTTTCGGCTACCTCGATGAATGAGATCGTGTCCTGCTGTTACCCTTCGTCAAGGTCAGCGGTTTGCGCTGCTCAGACTACTACGGTAACTCCGTCGTGCTGGTAGGTCGTTGGCCGATCCGGGGGCCTTGCCATTCCTATCAGCACTTCCCACGTTTGACGGTTCGTTGGTCTTCTCCCAAGTTAGGTGCTGCCTCGCTAACTGTCCATTAACCCTCCGCTTTGGAGGTATCCCACCAGCGACCGTTGGATCAGGATTCCCGGTCATGCGTCCTACGTTCACGCTATCCAGAACACATGGAATCAATGTTCTGGTCTGGGGCTCACCCACGTCGTGCGCCCGGTCTTCGACATGCTCACGTTGCTGCATGGTAGCAGTAGCGGTTCGCCGAAGCGCGGGACCCGATTCCACGACGCTTCTAGACTCCTTTTAAAGCAGTTTAGGTGAGGGGCCTAGTTTCCCGTTGGTGACTAAGGTAGTTCGCTCACACTCACCTTGTTGGGAGTGCGCCAAGGGAATCCTCTTGGACTTGTGTCCGCAGGGTAGCTAGTCCTGTCACTGCTCGTCCGCAATCCCCCTTCCTGAGTCAGATTTCTCACCAC
>JBDGQO010000027.1:0-15838 GCA_042219045.1 Bipolaricaulia bacterium
TCGCTCCGCGTCCCACTCGGCATCGGCACGATGTTCTGGGGCGACACCCGGCTCGACGAGCGGATGGCCGGCCACATCATCCCGGACGATACGCTCGCGCGCGTTCGCGACCGGGCGCATGAGGCGGGCGTTACGTTCTTCGACACCGCGGAAGGCTACGGGGTCGGCAGCTCGGAGGAGCGGCTCGCCCGGCTCGGCTTCGTCCAGCCCGGCAACCTGATCGCCACCAAGTTCCTGCCCACGCTGGGGCGCTGGTCCCCGCGGGCCTTCGTGCGCGCCACCGACGCGTCCAATCGCCGGCTCGGCCAAGACGAGTGCGCCCTGTCGTTCATCCACAGCCCGGTCCATCCCAGATCGCCGGCGGTCTGGGTGCGCGGGGCCGCCCAGGCCATGCGAGCGGGCAAGCTGCGCGCGCTGGGCGTGTCCAACTTCGACGCCGAGCAAGTTCACACGGCATGGGCCGTGGCCCAGAAAGAGGGGATTCCGCTCGCGGCCAACCAGCTAATGGTCAGTCTCCTTGTCTACGATTCCACGGAGCTCCAAGAGACAATGGCGGCTTGCCATGAGCTCGGGATCGCGGTGGTCGGCTACGGCGCCTTGGGCCAGGGGCTGTTGACCGCCACGCTCACGCCAGAGCGCCTGGCAGCCAGCCGCATTGCGCGTCGCTTGGATCTGTCGGCCGAGGATCTGGATCCATTGCGCGAGGCCATCCGTGCGGCGGCCGATCAGCACGACAAATCCATGGCCCAGGTATGCCTGCAGTGGGTCCGGAGCAAGGGCGTGATCCCGCTCGTCGGGACCCGCACCGTGGAGCAACTGGAGGACACGCTTGGCGCGCTCGAGTTCTCGCTGCTTCCGGACGAGATCGCCCGACTGGACGACGCGGCCTTCGGGGGATCGACGCTGGAGCGGCCGCTCGGGCAACGGGCGCGCTTTCTGGTGTTCCTCTCCGGCCTGATCCCGGGCGTCAAGCTGGCGCGCGCCGTGGGACGCCTAAGGTCGGGCTCGTCCTAGCGCAGCCGACCTGTCGGGGACGTTCGCTCCTCAACCCGCGATCGCCCACAAACGGCCCTCAGAACGTCACCGTCGTGTCGTGTTGGCCAGCCTGCTTGGCCAGATCCGGCGTGTTGCCCAGTTCCGCAATGTCCAGCAGGTCGTCTTCGGTGATGCCGCGGGCCTCCGCGCACGGCTGGCAGACGACGAGGCTGTTGATGTAGGGGCGGATCTCGTCCAGGACCGCTTGAGCCGTGGGCAAGCCCGGCGACTTCAGCTCGTTCAGGTCGATCTGCCGGGTGCCCACGTAGGTCGCTTCCTGCATGAGGAAGAAATCGACGGTCTCCCCGTTCGCGACGGCGCCCTTGGCGGCGGTGAACGGCAGGACGGCCTTGGTGGTGTTGTCCGGGCCGACGGTGGCGACGATGTGCATGGTAACTCCTCCCTTGGCTGGGGATGGTTCCCCCAAGGGTAGCATCTGATCCTGCCGTGCGCCTGGAATAGCGAATAGGAACGCAATTGCCATGCAAGCTCCAATGCCTCACACGAACATGCATGTGGCGGCGACGTCCAGGATTGAGAGTTTCCGGGAAGAGCGGGGCGTTTGGCGTGAGTCCCTTCGTTACGACGCTCGCCCAATCGCCCACGCGCTGGCGATCGCGACCAGGAGCCCGACGCCGACGCTGACCATCCCCATGTAGACCCAGAACACCTCGCCGGTCATGAACGAGCCGGGCAGCAGCCCGCTTCCCTGCAGGATCCAGATCACGCCCACGCCCTGCAGCAGGATCGCCAATACCAATCCAAGCCACTTCACCATGGGATCGCCTCCGCCGTTCGAGGAATCATCGGCTAACCGTCGGGTTGGCCACAGATGAGGTGATCGTTCTCGGTCACGATCAAATCCACGGGCACGTCGTCGTTCCTTGCGGGCACGTCGGCCACGACCTGGAAGGCATACGCCAGCGCCACCTTGAGGCCGCTCGTCGCGTGCGCGCCGAAGAAGGCGTCAAAGTAGCCAGCGCCTTGCCCGATGCGCACGCCGCGCTCGTCGAAGGCGAGCCCCGGCATGATCCAGAGGTCAATCGCCGTCGGGTCGACGAAACGGGGCTCGGCCGGTTCGGAAACGCCGTAAGTCCCCTCGATTAACTCGTCCGAGCTGACGATCTCGGCCACCCGCAGCGTGTGTGCCTCGCGATCGGTGACGGGCACGTAGGCCGCCCCGTGCACGTCCAACAGCATGTCCACCAGCGGCATCGTGTTGACCTCGGTGGCCAAGGGGAGATAACAAAAGACCTGGCTGGCCGTCTGGAAGCTCGGCAGCGACATGACGCGCTCCAGGATGCGCTGATCGTAGTCGGTCTTCTGGTCCGGATCCAGGGTCTCCAGTTCAGCTCTCATCTCGGCCCGGATCCGCGCCTTTTCGGTCCTCGCGTCGTTGTCGTCTGCCATGGAGCGGGCACCCTCCGTCGCAATATCGCCTGCGAAGGGCCATCTTGGCACCTGCCGCCCGGCCCCATCAAGCCCCGTCCATCGAGATCGACATGGAGATGAAGACATTGTCGGAATTCTGGGTCCATCGCCTGGGCCTTGGCACAGGTGGGCCTTGCGGAATGGCTGACGGGTCACGGTTGGAGCCGCACGCGGCGCCAGCCCGCCTCGTCGCGCTCATAGCGGATCCGCTCGTGCAGCCACGGGTCCCCTTGGCGCCAGAACTCGACCCGCTCGGGAACGAGGCGAAACCCCACCCACTTGGGCGGCCGCGGCACGGGGTCGTCGGGGAACGCCTCGGCCTGCTCGGCGAAGCGGGCCCGCAGCTCCGCCTCGGACGCCAGGACCTCGCTCTGGCGCGAGGCGCGATCGCCCAGCTGGCTCGCCCGCGAGCGCCGGGCCCAGTAGGCGTCGGCCTCCTCATCCGGGATCCGCTCGATCGGCCCGCCGACGCGGATCTGTTCGCCGAGCGGGCGCCAGTGGAAACAGAGTTCGGCGCGGGCCCAGCGTCGTAGGTGCTCGCCCGTGGGGCTGTGGAGGTTGGTGAGAAACGCCAGGCCGCGCGCGTCAACGAGCCGGACGTTGACGACGCGGGCGGCGGGATCCCCCGCTTCGTCGACCGTGGCCAGCACCGCCGCCTTCGGCGTCGACACGTCCGCCTGGACGGCCCGATCGATGGCCGCCTGCAGCAGTTGGAGCGGGTCGTGGGCCGCGTCGCTCATCGGATGGGGCCCGTTCGTGGCATCATGGTCGGCCCTAGGGTCGCGACTGGGGTCGCGAAACGGGACCGCCTAGCTCGCGGCCGTCTCCGCCACCGGCGCCTCGACCTCGATCAGCCGCTCCGCGGCCTGATGGCCCTGCTTGACGCAGTCGGAGAGCCCGATGCCCCGATACCCGGATCCGGCGATCTCCAGGCCGGGGAAGGGCTCGAGCGCGGCGTCGATGCGGGCCAGCTTGTCGAGATGGCCCACCTCGTACTGGGGCATCGCCCCCTCCCAGCGATGGACGCGCGTCAGCACGGGCTCGCCCGAGGCGCCGACCAGGTCGCCCATCTCGCGCGCGGCCGCGTCCACCAGCTCGGCGTCGCTTGCGTTGAGGACGTTCTCTGCGGAGCCGGACCGTCCGAAGAAGCAGCGGAACAGCGCGTAGCCCTCGGGGGCTCGCCCCTCCCACTTGGACGAACTCCAGGTGCAGGCGGTGATCTCGCGCGGCTCGCTGCGCGGCACGAGGAAGCCGGTGGCGTCGAGCGGATGCTCGACGTTGTGGCGCGGATAGGCGAGCGTCGCGATCGCGGTGCTCGCGTAGGGGATCTCCGTCAAGCGATCCGACGCCTCCGGACTGACCGAGTCGAGCAGCTCGGCGGTGACGAACGCCGGCGTCGTGAACAGCACGCGATCGGCGTCGATCGTCGCCTCGTCCAGGTGGAGCCGATACGCGGCGTCGCCGATCCGCTCGAACGCCCGCACGGGCTGGCCTTGGAGGATCCGTGCGTCGGTGAGCTGGGCCGCCAACGCGTCGATCCAGCTGTGCAGCCCCGAGCGCAGCGAGGCGAAGACGGACCTGGGCTTGGAGGGGCTGTCCTTGCTCGAGGAGGCCGACTGGCGACGCTTGCGGGCCGCCACGGCCCCGCGCACCAGGCCGCCGTCCTTGCGCTCCAGCGAGGCGAACTGCGGGAACGTCGCGTTGAGGCTCAGTCGGTCCGCATTGGAGGCGTACACGCCCGCCAGCAGGGGCTCGGCGAGGCGTTCCATCGGCTCGCGCCCCAGCCGGCGCCCGACGAACGAGCCGAGCGACTCGTCGCTGTCGTCCTTTTTGGGGGAAATGAACGGCTCCAGCCCCATGCGCAGCTTGCCCCGGACGGAGAAGAGGTTGCTGCCGAGAAACGCCATCATGGATTGGGGCGTCGGGATGAAGCCCATCGCCCCGCGCGGCAGCACGTGGAGTCGGCCGTTGTAGAGGATGTAGGCCGTCTTGCCGGACGGCGGATGGATGAGCTCCTCGCCGAGGCCGAGCTCGCGGCAGAACTCCATGCCTTGGGGCTTCATCGTCGCCATGGAGTCGGGGCCGCCCTCGACGAGGAAGCCGCTGTCGGTCCGTTCGGTGACGATCTTGCCGCCGAGGCGCTCGGCCGCCTCGATGACGGTGATCTCCATCGGCTCGCCCCGCTCGCGGGCCAGGGCTTGCAGTCGGTACGCCGCCGACAGGCTCGTCATGCCGCCGCCGACGATCGCAATGCGTGTCGCGTCGCTCATGAGGAGACTCCTTCGGCTTGGAGGAACGAGGGACTCGCCTCGTGGATCAGGTCCACGAGGTCGCTCAGCTGCTCGGGATCCGTGTCCGGCACGATCCCGTGGCCGAGGTTGAAGATGTGGCCCGGACCCGGCCCGGCACGCCGGAGCACATCCAGCGCCCGCTCGCGCAGCAGCTCCCACGGCGCCAGCACGGTGATCGGGTCGAGGTTGCCCTGCACGGGCACGTCGTGGCCGAGCCGCTCGCGCGCGTGGTCGAGGTAGACGTGCCAGTCGACGCCCACCACGTCGCCGCCGGCATCGCGCATGCGCTCCAACAGGGCCGCGGAGCCGACGCCGAAGTGGATGACGGGCACGTTGAGGTCGAGCGAGTCGAACAGTTGCTCCATGTGGGGCTTGACGAACTCGTCGTAATCCGTCGGGCCGAGCGCGCCGACCCAGCTGTCGAACACCTGCACGGCCTGGGCGCCCGCGTCCACTTGGGCTTGGAGATAGCGCCCGACGGCGTCGGCCAGTCGGCCACAGAGGTCGTGCCAGGCCTCGGGCTCCTGATACATGAACGCCTTGACCTTGGCGTAGTTCTTCGACGGGCCGCCCTCGACGATGTAGCTCGACAGCGTAAACGGCGCGCCGACGAAGCCGATCAGCGGCACGGTCAGCTCCTCGCGCAGCATGCGGATGGCGTCCAGGACGTAATCCAGGTCGGCCTCGGGCTGGTCCAGAGGCCGAACGCGGGCCACGTCGCCCGGGGCGCGCACGGGCCGGTCGACGACGGGGCCCACGCCCTTGCGCAGCTCCACGTCGATGCCCATGGGCCGCAGCGGAATGATGATATCGGAGAACAGAATCGCCGCGTCGACCGCCATCTGGCGAATGGGCAGCAGGGTCACCTCGGCCGTCAGCTCCGGCGTCGTCGCCAGCGTCATCATGTCGTAGCGCTCGCGCAGCTGGCGGTATTCCGCCTGGTAGCGGCCCGCCTGGCGCATGAACCAGACGGGGGTGCGATCGACGGGCTCGCCGCGGCAGGCGGTCAGGAAGCGATCGTTGGCTCCGCTCATCCCAGCTCCTTCAGGGCTTCGTAGGCCGCGTCGACGGTCGTCTGGATGTCCTCCTCGCTGTGGGCCAGCGACGGGAACCAGGCCTCGTAGGTCGAGGGGGCGATGTAGACGCCACGGTTGAGCAGGCCCCAGAAGAACCGGGCGAACCGCTCGGTGTCGACGTTCTGGGCGTCCGCGTAGTTCCGCACGGGCCGCTCGCTGATGAACGGCGTCAGCATCGGGCCGACGCGCTGGACGACCAGGGGCACGCCCGCGTCCTGGGCGGCTTCGCTCAGCCCGTCCGCGAGCTGTTGGGAGCGCGCTTCGAGCTCCTCGTGGACCCACGGCTCGCTCAGCTTGCGCAGCGTGGCCAACCCCGCGGCCATGGCGAGCGGGTTCCCCGACAGCGTCCCGGCCTGATACACGGGCCCCGTCGGCGCGACGTGCTCCATGACGTCGAGGCGGCCGCCGTAGGCGCCCACGGGCAGGCCGCCGCCGATGACCTTGCCGAAGCACGTCAGATCGGGCGTGACGCCGACGCGCTCCTGCGCGCCGCCGTACGCCACGCGGAACCCGGTCATGACCTCGTCGAAGACGAGCAGCGCGCCGTGCGCCTGCGTGATCTCGCGCAGCTCTTCCAGAAACCCGGGATCCGGGGGCACGAGGCCCATGTTGCCCGCGACGGGCTCGATCACCACGGCGGCGATCTCGTCCGGGAACTGCTCAAACAACGCCCGGACGGACCCGGCGTCGTTGAACGAGGCCGTCAGCGTGTCCGCGACCGCGGCTTGGGGCACCCCGGCGGTTGCGGGGAGCCCGTGCGTGGCGACCCCCGAGCCGGCCTCGGCCAAGAGCGCGTCCACGTGGCCGTGATAGCACCCGGCAAATTTGACGATCTTGTCTCGATTGGTGAACCCTCGGGCCAATCGGACCGCGCTCATCGCCGCCTCCGTGCCGGAGTTGACGAACCGGACCATCTCGACGGACGGAAGCGCCTCGATCACGGTCTGGGCGAGCTCGCTCTCCATCGCGGTCGGCGTCCCGAAGCTCGTCCCCTTGGCCGCGGCGTCCTGGACGGCCTGGACGACGTCCGGATGGGCGTGGCCCAAAATCATGGGGCCGAACGAGCCGACGTAGTCGAGGTACGCGTTGCCGTCGACGTCCCAGATCCGCGCGCCCTCGGCGGAATCGACGAACACGGGCGCGCCGCCCACGCCGGCGAACGCGCGCGCGGGGCTGTCGACGCCGCCGGGGATCAGGCTCTGCGCCTCGTCGTAGTGCGCCTCGGAGCGGGTGTAGACGCGGGTCACGTCACCACCTCGCCGCCGCGGGGCTGGTAGGGACAGAGCGGGTCGGCCGCGAGCGGGTCGCCCGTCGCGGCGAACGCCCGCGCGCGCGAGCCGCCGCAGATATAGCGATACTCGCACTCGCCGCAGTCGCCCCCGAACCGATCCGGGTCGCGCAGGTCGTTGAACAGCTGGCTGTCGCGATAGATCTCGACGGGGCTCGTCTGGCGCACGTTGCCGGCCGAATAGGGCAGGAAGCCGGTCGGATAGACGTCGCCCGTGTGGGAGACGAACATGATCCCGTTGCCGTCGCGTATGCCGAAGCCGTGGCCCACGGAGGTCCGCTTGATCTCCTCGGGGCTGAGCCCCTCCAGCCGCATGCGCTGATACGCCACGCGGCGGTAGCTCATCGCCTCGGTCGTCTTAATGGCAAATGGCGACTCCTGGGATTTGTCATAGACCCAGTGGAACAGCCGCTCCGCTTGGGCGTCCGTGATGGGCTTGAGGACCTTGCCGCGGCCGACCTGTACGAGGAAGAACAGGCTCCAGCGCGAGACGTCCAGCTCGCGCATCAGCTCGTGGATGTTGCCCAGATCGGGCAACGTGTCGGCAGTGACGAGCGTGTTCACCTGCAAGGGGAACCCCATCCCGCGGATCTCGCGCGCGGCCCAGACGGTCTGATCGAACGTGCCCTCGACGCCGCGGAAGTCGTCGTGCCACTCCGCGTCCGAGCCGTCGATGCTGAGCGAGAAGCCGTGGACGCCCAAATCCCGCAGCTTGCGCAGCTTTTCGCGCGTGAGTCGATTGGTGGCGCTCGGCGCAATCGAGAGCGGAAAGCCGCGGTCAAGCGCGGCCTCCACCAATTGGAATAGATCCTGGCGGTGCATGACGTCGCCGCCGGTCATCACCAGGTGCGGCGGCGGGTCGCCGAACGTTTTCAACTCGTCGAGCAGCGCCAGGCCCTCGTCGGTGCTGAGTTGGTACGGATGCGGCTCGCGCTGCGCTTCGGCGCGGCAGTGCTGACAGGCCAGGTCGCACGCGAGCGTCGTCTCCCAGTAGATGAGGATGGGGCGCTCGTCGAAGACGCGCGTCCCGTCCATGCCGGGATGGAACGCCGTCGTTGGCCGAGGGCCGGCTCTGTGGATCTGTGCTTGCGACTCGGTCTCCGGAGTCATTTCTGAGGTGCGCATCGTGTCAGCTCCTTTCGCGCAGCGCCCGGGCGGCGTCCTTGGCGAAGTACGTCAAGATCATGTCGGATCCGGCTCGTCGCATCGCGGTCAACGCCTCCAGCACGGCCGCCGTCTCGTCGATCCAGCCGCGCTCGGCGGTCGCCTTGATCATCGAATACTCGCCGCTCACGTTGTAGGCAGCGACCGGCACATTGGAGACCTCGCTGGCTGCGTGGATGACGTCGAGATACGCCAGCGCCGGCTTGACCATGACCATGTCGGCCCCTTCGTCGAGGTCCAGCTCGATCTCGCGCACGGCCTCGCGGACGTTGGGCGGGTCCATCTGATAGCCGCGCCGGTCGCCGGCCGCGGGCGCGGACTCCGCCGCGTCGCGGAACGGGCCGTAGAACGCCGAGGCGTACTTGGCGGCGTAGCTCATGATGGCCGCGTTGGCCAAGCCAGTGCCGTCAAGCG
Source organism: Bipolaricaulia bacterium (assembly GCA_042219045.1). GTDB lineage: Bacteria > Bipolaricaulota > Bipolaricaulia > RBG-16-55-9 > RBG-16-55-9 > CAZMNF01. The sequence goes on from JBDGQO010000027.1 coordinate 8,700, forward strand.
CCTCGCGGATCGCTTCGACTTGGTGGTCCATCATGGCGCTCGGCGCGAGGACGTCGGCGCCCGCGTCGGCATGCGAGACGGCCATGCGGGCCAATAGCTCCAGGGACGCGTCGTTGTCGATTTCTCCATCCTCGCGGAGCACCCCGCAATGGCCGTGCGGCGTGTAGCCGCAGACGCAGACGTCGGTCATGACGACGAGCTCGGGGGCTTTCGCCTTCAGCTCGCGGATGGCCCGCTGGACGATGCCGCCGTCGTCGTAGGCCGACGAGGCCTCGTCGTCCTTGCGATCGGGCAACCCGAAGAGCAGGATCGCCGGAATTCCCAGATCGAGCAGCTCGTCCGCGACGCCGGCCAACTCGTCGATCGACAGGCGCGACTGGCCCGGCATCGACGGGATCGGCTCGCCCTCGCCCTCCTGGACGAAGACGGGATAGATCAAGTCGGACGGCGACAGTTCGGTCTCGCGCGCCAGGCGGCGCAGGCCGGGCATGCGGCGCAGGCGCCGCGGCCGCGTCTCAAACGCGCGCCTGGTCCTGATCTCGTGCACTCGGGGTCACCTCCCGCAGGATCGCATCGGTCAAACCGTCAATCGTGTGCACCTCGGCCACGATGTCGACATCGACGCCCAGCTCCCGAACGACCTCGGCCGTGATCGGGCCGATGCACGCCACAGTCACGCCATCCAACCGCGAGCGCTCGGCGCCGAGCGCCTCGATGAACGCCCGCGCCGTCGAGCCGCTCGTGAACGTGGCGACGTCGATGCCGCCGTCGAATAACTCGTCAATATCGTCCGCGCCCAGCGAGCGATGCTCGGTCCGGTAGGCCGTGACCTCCTCGACCCGAGCGCCACGCTCGGCCAGCTGGTGCCGCAGGTCCTCGCGGGCGATGTCGGCCCGCAGCAACAGAAACGACGCCCCCGCAACGTCGGCAAGCTCGTCGGAAATGGCGTCGGCAATAAATCGCGACGGGACGAAATCCGGCTCCACGCTGTGAGATCGCAGCGCTCGGGCGGTGGACGGCCCAATGACGGCGATCTGCGCGTTCGTCAGCTCCGCGCTCGAGCCCCCGAGCGCCTCCAGGCGCTCCATCGTGAACCGCACGCCGGCCGGACTCGTGAAGACGATCCAGTCGTAGCTCGACAGGCGCCCGAGCGCCCCGTCCATCTCGGCCCAGTCGGCCGGCGGCACCAGCGCGATCGTCGGCCGGATCACGGGCTCGGCGCCCAGGGACGCCAACTTCCGCGCAAAAACCTCGGCCCGCTCACGCGGGCGGGTCACCAGAACGCGGCGTCCCTCCAGAGGGGGTTCCCGAGTCATTGGAGGGCCTCCTTCAGGATCTCGTCCGCGCCGGCGTTCCAGAGCGTCGTGCCGAGGTGCCAGCCGATCTGGGGCGCGTGGTCCGGATGGCCTTCGATCGCGTCGCGCAGCACCGTCTGGCCGTCGAGGCTGGCGACCAGCCCGGTCACCACCAGCTTCCCGTCCGCGATGCGGCCGTACGCCGCAATCGGCATGCGGCAGCCGCCGCCCAGTGCGGCCAGACACGACCGCTCGGCCACGACCGCCGCGTGCGTCGTGGGATCGTCGATGGCGCCGAGGATCTCCTGCACGGCCTCGTCGTCCGCGCGCGCCTCCAGGGCCAGCGCGCCCTGGGCGGGCGCGGGCAGCACCTGCGTCGGGTCGAGGAACTGGCTGACAACGTCCAGCCGATCGAGGCGTGCCAGGCCGGCCGCCGCCAGCACGATCGCGTCGACGACGCCGTCTGTCAGCTTCTGGAGCCGGGTGTCGACGTTGCCCTGGATGAACGTCGTCGCCAAGTCGGGACGTCGGGCCAACAGCTGGGCCGCCCGGCGCGGGCTCCCCGTCCCGACCGTCGCGCCGGAGGGCAAGCCGTCCAGCGTCGTGCCGTCGCGGGTGATGAGCACGTCGCGCGGGTCGGCCCGCTCGGGCACCGCCACGATGCGCAGATCCGCCGGCGTCTCCGTCGGGAGGTCCTTGTGGCTGTGGACGGCCACGTCGATCTCGCCGTCGTCGAGCGCCCGTTGGAGCTCCGTCACGAACGCGCCCACGTCGCCGACCTGGCCCCGATCGCCGCGGGTCTTGACGATCTCGGTCTTGGGGGCGAGGCCCGGGTGGCGCGCCCGCAACGCGGCAATGACGTGGTTCGTCTGCGTCCGGGCAAGCGTGCTGCCGCGCGTGCCGAGCACGAGCTCGCGCTTGGGGCCGCCGTCGGAGCGCGCACGAGAGAGACCATCGGGGGATGCGTCCGTCTGGGACGGGCCGTCGACGTCGTTCAGTTCGGCCATCTCCGCCTGCAGCGACGGGTCGAAGTGCGGGTGGTCGACGTCGTCCAGCTCGAAGAGCTCCCGGGCGACCGTGAACGGCTCGCACGTCTCGGAGCGCTCCGCCAGCGCCTTCAGCTGGACCGTCGGCGTGTGGAGCCACTTGTTCATCATGCGGTGCGTGAGCGCCTGCAGCGTCTCCTCCTGGTCCTCGCTGAGCGGGCCGAGCTTGGAACGGGCCCACGCGAGCTCGTGCTGGCGAATCTCCTCGGCTTGATGGCGCAGCGACTTGATGAGCGGGATCGCCCGACGCTGGCGCAACCAGCTCATGAACGCCTCGGTCTCCTCCTCGACGATCCGCTCGGCGTCGGGAACGGCCGAGGCGCGCTTCTGCTGGCTGGCGTCCTTGACGGCCTTCAGGTCATCCAGGTCGTGGATGTGAGCGTTCGGCACGTCGCGGATCTGGGGATCCAGCGTGCGCGGCACGGCCAGGTCGACGAGCAGGAGCGGGCGGCCGCGGCGCTCGTTCATAACCGCCTCGACTTGCTCCGAGGTGACGACGTAGTCCTTGCCCGGCGCGGTGGCGCTGATCAGGACGTCGGTGGTGGAGAGAACGTCCGGCAGCTCGTCCGCGCCCGTGGCTTGGCCGCCGAACTCCGCGGCCAGCTCCGTCGCTCGCTCGCGGGAGCGACTGGCGATCCGAACGTCGCGCATGCCGTTTTTGTGGAGCTGGCGGGCGACGAGCTCGCCCATCTCGCCGGTGCCCAACAGCATCGCCGAGGCCTGGCCGAAGTCGGGATGGATCTGCGCGGCGAGATCGACGGCCACGGAGCCGAGCGACGCCGGATGGCGCCCCAGGTCGGTCTCGGTGCGGACGCGCTTGCCCACCTGGATGGCCCGCCGGAAGAACGTGTCGAACAGGGGCCCGAGCGCGTCGGCGTCCCGAGACCGGTCGTAGGCGTCGCGGATCTGGCCCAGGATCTGGGGCTCCCCCAAAACTTGGGACTCCAAGCCGGCGGCCGTGGCAAACAGATGCCGCACCGCCTCCCGATTCTCGTAGACGTTCAGGTGGCGCCGCAGTTGGGCCGGGACCGACCCCTGTCGGCCCGCGAGAAAGCGCGCCAGCGGTTCGGCACAGCCGCCCACCGCGTAGAGCCCGGTCCGGTTGCACGTGGAGAGGATCGCGGCTTCGCCGAATTGGGCGCGCGAACAGCGATCGCAGTCCTCGTCGCATCCCAGGTGCAGAATGGGGATCGTGGCGAGGCCGTGCCCCTGGAGGAGCTGGCCGAGCGTATCGGGGATGTCATGGGCGTCAAGGCTCAGCTGTTCGCGCAGCTTCAGCGGCGCGGCCTTGTGGTCGATCTCCACGCTCACGATCATCCGGTCTCGCTCCTTTCCGCGGTTCGACTGTCCGGTCGGATTTCGACCCAAAAATTGAATTCCGACCTTACGGTCTAAAATAGGCCCGGCGGCCGACCGTCACAATGACGAAGGTCATCTTAACATTTGATCCGGCTCAGGCCCATGCGGTGGGCCAATAACGGGATTCGGGCGAGTCCGGTCGGACAACGCACACGGCGGAGTCAGGGCTCCGCCGTGTCGACCATTGGCAGCTTGGGGTTGGGCTCAGTTCGCGTGGCAGGACGTGCAGAACTCGGCCTTCTGGCCTTCGGTGTCCTGAGCGCTCGGGTGTTGGGCGACGACGCCGAGGTTGTGGCAGCGGGCACAGAAGCTGGCCGGTTCGTCCCCGTCGAGCGGCACCTCGCCCGCGGTGTGGCAGGTGGCGCAGAACTGGCCGCCTTGTTGGCCCTGAGTGACGTTGTGGGTTGCGGTCTTGCCGTTGTGTTGTAGCCGATGGCACTCCGCGCAGTCACTGGAGGTCCAATCCATGTCGATCGTGTGCGGCGGGTCCGGTGCGGGCTTCACCACGGGTTGATTCGCGGCAAACCGGACGTGCAAGTTGACGTGACAGCTGTTGCAGAACGAGGTCTGGTCCTGAGGCGGCTGCTCCATGGACTGGTGGCATTGCCAACAGGTTGCGGCATCGCGATTCGGGTCCACCGGCACGGGGTGGTTATCCGGCACGGGCGGCGGGGATTGCGCAATCGCGACGATGGTCAAACCGGCGATCGCGAGCAGGGCCATGGTTGCGAGGACGAGCTTCTTGCGTTTCACCATCGTCACCTCCTTTCCGAGGATTGCGGTCTATTCTAGACAGGCACGTCCGTTATCGACATGATGTCCATCAGATCCCGGATTGAGATGGATCATGCCGCGCGAAGGGAGGGGGCATCGCAATCTGGATAATCCGATGCGTTGATCTCGATCATGGACGAGGCCGATCGCCGCCCGTATACTGACCGGCCAGTCGGAACCCGAATCGGCGGTCGAGACCATGGGAGTCTCCGAACGACGCGAACAAGAGCGCCACGAGCGCACCCAGCGTATCCTGGAGGCCGCGCTGCGGGTCTTCGCCCGCGAGGGCCTGCGCCCGGCGACGATCGAAGCCATTGCGGGCGAGGCCCAGCTCGGCAAGGGGACGATCTACTACTACTTCTCCTCCAAGGAAGCGCTTCTGGAGGAACTGGTCGCCAACCTCTCCGACGAATACTTCCGCGGGCTCCTGGCCGGCGCGTCCGGGCATGCGACGCCCCTGGCCATCGCACAGGGCATCGTCGAGCGGCTCATCGAGCACTATCGCGGGAAACCCGAGCTGTTCCGCGTCATCCACATGGTGTTGGGCGAGCCCGAGCCCCGTCCGCAGAAGGCGCTGGAGGCGTTTGTCGACTCCCACCTGAGCTGGATCGAGAACCTCAAAGACGAGACGGCCGAGGTGCTCCAGGCTCACGGCGTTCCCGAGGACGCCTTCCTCTATCTCGTCAGCACGTTCAGCCACGGCGTGCTCTTCGAGGCCGTGTCGGGGCGCGACCCCGATCGGCTGCTGAATGAAACCCGTGTGGCGCTGGAGGCGTTTCTGGCGTCTTTTTCGGGAACAACGTCGTAGCACCGACAGCGACCGGCTGACGGCGCAGATTACCCACGGCGTCGGTAGGCTTGCCCGTGACGAGGCCTCGCTTGTCGGTTATGGCAGCTCCCCCAGCTCCGCTAAGACGTTCGCGCGCCGCTCTTCCACGTCCGCCAACAGTTGCTGGAACCGCGCCTCGCCGCGCAGCGGTTCAAGGAACGGATCATGCTCGCTCAGAAAGGGATGGTTGAGGAAGCCGCAGTCGACCGCGTGCTCCAGCCAGCGATAGGCTTGGTCCTTGTCGCCCAGGAGGGCGTAGGCGTCGGCCATCAGATGGGAGAATTGGGCATCTTGTGCTGATATGGTCATCAACTCCGGGGTCACGCAGGTCAGTGCTTCATCATTATTCCCTTCGATGACCTCCTTGAAGAAGCGTCCGAACAGGGCAAAGAAATCTTGAGACGTTTGGGTTTCATATTCGTCAAGTCTGGCCGAAGCTTCGGCAAACCGTCCGAGCGCGGCCAGCACGTAGGCTGCCGAGAAAGGAAGCCGAAAGCTTGACGCCTCACGCTCTCGGACAACCTGAAGCGCTTGCTCCCATTGCCCCTGGTAAGCGTGACAGAGTGATCTTGAGAGTATGGGACTGACATCGAGGGGATCGATCCGCTCAAGCCGCTCACAGATCCTATTCGCTTCGGGATGACCAAGGGTGATGCTTAGCATAGCGCTAAGCCAAAAGAGTGTGTCCGGGTCATTCGGATTCTGCCGATAAGCCCGTTTCACATAGCGGGCCCCGGTGATGACGTTCCCGCGATGGACCCCTTCAATTTGTCCCATCAGGAGCAGTCCACGCTCTGCATCTGGGTCGATGGCGAGGATTTTCTGGGCGTACGCTTCGGCGGTCTCCAGATGCCCCTCATCTTGGCGCACGCCGATGTTGTGATACTGCCAGTGGGCGTAGCCGAGGCCGGCGTACACGTGCACGTTCGGCCCCACCACCTCGAGGCTTTTCTCCAGCAGATTGAGCGCCCGATCGATTCCTTCCTCGGTGAAGCTGTTGATGTCTTGCCGGGCACGCAGATAATAATCGTAGGCTTGAACGTCGGCCATGGGCTCTTCCCCAAGGGCCTCGCTCTCGCTCTCGGTCAGCTGGACCGCCAGCTCGTCCACGATCGCCTGGCCCACGCGCTCTTGGATGGCGAAGACGTCCTCCAGCGTGCCCCGGTAGGTCTCGGCCCACAGATGGGCGTCCTGGGGCGCGTCGATGAGCTGGGCCGTGATGCGCAGGTCGTCGCCGGCCTTGCGGACCGTGCCCTCCAGGACGTAGCGGGCGCCCAGGTCGCCGGCGATCGCCGGCATGGGCTGGTCCGTGCCCTTGAAGCGCATCGCCGAGGTGCGCGAGATGACCGTCAGCGAGTGGATCCGCGACAGCTTCATGATGATCTCCTCGGTCATGCCGTCGCTGAAGTACTCGTTGTCGCGGTCGGGACTGAGGTCGGCTAAGGGCAGCACGGCGATGGATTGATCGTCCGCTTGAGTCGGAGGGGCTTCCGCAGTTGGCGCCGGCGTCTCCGCACCGGATTGATCCTGCCACGGCATCCGGACTTGGAAGACCTCAACGGGATGCTGGATGTTCTTCAGATCATGCTCACCTTGGCTGACCAGGGCGAGGTCGAGCCGCTTGGCGACGTGATCGGCAACCTGTCGGGTCACGCAGACCCCTTCGGCCGGCGCCAAGGGCTCGATCCGCGAGGCGATGTTGACGCCGTCGCCGAAGACGTCGTCACTTCGGTGCTCCACGTCGCCGAGGTGAATCCCGATGCGGATCCGGATCTGACGGTCATTCTCGGCGGAGAGGTTGTGGATGTGGAGCCCCTTCTGGATCTCGACCGCGCA
>JBDGQO010000028.1:0-14132 GCA_042219045.1 Bipolaricaulia bacterium
AACGCAATAACAGCGGTATTTGCTATCAAGGTGGATCGTTTCTGTGAAACGCTTCATGCTTGACCATGGCGTTACAAGGATCAGCAGCGTGGCCTTCTGACATCTCCTAAGCCAATCCTGAGGCTGCGAACATCGGTCGTTTGACAGGCTGCTACACTATGATGGGCTCTTCATACATGCGTATCTTAGTCGTCGAGGACGAAACAAAGCTAGCGAAAGCCCTCCAACGCGGTCTCTCCGAAGAGGGCTACGCCGTGGACCTCGCGTTCGACGGTCAAGACGGCTTGCACTGGGCCCGGACGCAAGCCTATGACCTGATCGTTCTCGATCTGATGATCCCGGAAGTTGAAGGCCTGGAATTGCTCAAGCTCATTCGGACCGAGGGTCAGCAAGTTCCGGTGTTGGTGTTGACGGCTCGCGACGCGGTCGACGATCGCGTGAAGGGACTGGACACCGGCGCGGACGACTACCTCACGAAGCCGTTCGCCTTCGACGAGCTTTTGGCCCGCGTTCGAGCGTTGCTGCGACGAGAGATATCAGCTTCCCCGAACCACCAGCTGCGGATCGCCGACCTTGAGCTCGATCGATTTACGCGCCAAGTGTGGCGGAACGAGGAGCCGATTGAACTGACGGCCAAGGAGTTTGAGCTCTTGGAGTACTTCATGCAGAACGCCAATCGCGTCTTAAGCCGCACGCAATTGAGCGAACACGTTTGGGGCGAATTCGACACCCTGACCAACGTGATCGACGTCTACATCCACCGTTTGCGCGAGAAGGTCGACGAAGGGTTCTCGCCGAAACTGCTGTACACGGTCCGCGGGGCCGGCTACGTCCTGAAAGATCCCCATCGAGATGCGACTGCTTAGCTCGATCCGTGGTCGCCTGACGCTGTGGTACGTCCTCATCCTGGGCGTCATCCTCGTCGGATTCAGCGTGGCCGTCTACCTCCTCGTGCGGACCAGCCAGCTCCACGAGCTCGACACGGCGCTGCGTGCCACGGCCGATGTCCTGGAAGTCCGAACCCAAGGGCGGGGAAGCGGACTGGAGCTGGTCATGCCGCCCGACCACGAACTGCCCCTGCACAGCACCGTCTACTACCGCCTGGTGGGGTCCTCGGGGGAGGTCCTGGCCCAATCGGACGATCTTCCCCAACCCGTGTCGAATGCGATGGCCCCCGTCCAACAAGACCCGAGCCAGTCTGCCCCTCGGATCACGACCATGGCGCTCGGGAACGGACCCTCGTTGCGGATTCTCAGTCGCCCCCTCCATCCGGCCCCAGGAGCCGCTGATGCCGACGGGACGCTCCAGGTGGCCACGTCGCTTGCGCCCCTTGAGGCGAGCCTCAGCCGCCTTCGGTTCTGGCTGATCGTGGTCGTGCCGGTGACGTTGCTGGTCACGAGCGTTGGCGGCGTGTTCGTGGCCAATCGGCTGCTCTCGCCGATCTCGTCTATGGTTGCAGAGGCTCAACACATCAGCACCGAACGACTCCATCGGCGCCTGCCCGTGCAAAACCCTGATGACGAGCTCGGCCAACTTGCTGAGACGCTCAACGACTTGTTCGATCGCCTGGAACGAGCGTTCAAACAGCAGCAGCGATTTATCGCCGATGCCTCGCATGAGCTGCGGACGCCCTTGGCCTCCATGCGAGCCGAGATCGAGATCGCCCGCCGGCAGTCACGCACGAACGAAGCGTATCGAGAGCTACTGGACAGCCTGCTCGAGGAAACCGAACATCTGGCCAACATGGTCGAGCATCTGCTGATGCTGGCCCAGAGCGATGCCGGCGAACTGACCGTTCATGGGGCGGAGTTCGACCTCGGCACGCTCTGCCTTCGGGCTTACGAGCGACTCGTTCCACTGGCCAAGCAGCGAGGAGTCTCGCTGTCGATGCAGAACGCGGAGCGCGTTCCGGTACGCGGCGACGCGGATCTGCTCGAGCACGTCCTCTTCATTCTCGTGGACAATTCGATCAAGTTCACTGGAGAGGATGGGCACGTGGAGATCGCGTACGGCTCCGAAGCCACGGGGGCGTTTGTCGAGGTTCGAGACAACGGGCCAGGCATCCCGGCTGAGCACCAATCACACCTGTTTGAGCGTTTCTATCGGGTCGACTCATCTCGGTCCCGCCACGCGGTCGGCTCCGGCGCCGGGCTGGGGCTCTCGATCGCCCAAAGCATCGTGGACGCCCATGGGGGGACAATCGAGATCGACTCGGCGCCGGGGCAGGGCAGCACCTTCCGTTTTCACCTTCCGTTGTCCAAGGCCACGGAGATTAACAGCGCTTAATGAGTCATTAAGCTGGCATTAAGCCGGTCGTTGATAGCATTGGCCCCGTGATGGCCTCGTCCATCGATCGCAACAGGACAGACGGACACACGACGACTGGGAGGCTCGGTCGATGCCAGTGAACATGACGCTACCTGCCAAGAAGCTGGAGCTGATCAAGCGGTCGGGCGAGACGGAACCCTTTACTCGGGACAAGCTCGTGGCGTCCATTGAGCGCGCGGGCGGCAGCCCCCGTCTGGCCCACGAGGTGCTGGCCGACCTGGTCTTCCATCCGGATATGACGACCGACGAACTCCGCCGGCTCGTCGCCCACCACTTACAGGAAAAGGACCCGGCCCTTGCCCAACGCTATCGCCAGACCCATACGTTCTGGGCCCATTCTCACACCTCGTTGACGTGCGACACGGCCTGCCTGAATCCTCAAACGATCTATCGGCTGGGGCTTGACGACGGGGACTATGTGCAAGTCATTCATGGCAATCGACACTACCGGGTCCCCGTCGAGTCGCACAGGCAAGTATCGCCGCATGAAATCATCCTCTTGCCTCAGACATTGGAGATCCTGCAAGCCCTGGTCGGAACTCGGGTGGCGGTCAAATGCTAGGCGCTCCGTCAGCGAGGCCAACGGGGGGCCATACCGAGATCCTCTTCCATCCCCGGCGTTCGCCTCGGTCGATCGCGGAGTCCTCCCCAGAGACGACGGGCCACCCCCTCCACCCTGTCGGTGTTGTGCCTACTCCTCGTGTTGGTGGACCAAGCACCGCAAGTTCACGCTGGTCACTTGACGGAGGACTCCGCGAACCCCCTCTGGACCATCGCTATCCTTGCCCGTCGTCACACGGCGCTCGGCATGTCCGTTGCCACCTGGGCTTGAGTGAGGTGCCCCCCTCCGAGAAGCGAGCTGCGGGGCCCCATCGTCATGATGCGAGTGCGTCCCCATCTTGAACCGGCGTTCTGCGCACTCCCGTGAGGTGTCGGAGCATTGACCCTCTCGCCGGCACGGGGGCTCCGCAGCCAGCTTCAAACGCTTGGGGTAGGGTTGGCATGGAGCGACAGACCCGAATTCTGACGGTGCTGTTCGTCGGCGTGCTCATGGGCGCGCTCGATATCGCTGTCATCGGCCCGGCGCTTCCGGCCATCGGGGCGGAGTTCGACATCGAGGCCCGGGCGCTCAGTTGGGCCGTGACGATCTACGTCCTCTTCAACCTTGTCGGGACGCCGCTGTTGGCCAAGCTCTCGGACCGCTTCGGGCGCCGCTGGGTGTTTTCGACCAACGTCGGTCTGTTCGCGCTGGGATCCCTGGGCGTCGCTCTCGCCCCGGGATTTGCCGGCCTCCTGGCGGGCCGCGCCGTGCAAGGCTTCGGCGCCGGGGGCATCTTCCCCGTGGCCAGCGCCGTGATCGGCGACGTCTTCCCCGCAGATCGCCGCGGGCAGGCGCTCGGGATGCTCGGGGCCGTCTTCGGCCTCGCGTTCCTCATCGGTCCGATCCTGGGCGGGGTTCTTCTACCCGTCTCCTGGCGACTGCTCTTTCTGGTCAATCTCCCCGTCGCGATCGGGCTGATCCTGGCCGGGATCGCCGTACTCCCGTCGCCGTCGACGCGGACCGACCGGCCCCTTCGACCGCCGTTCGACGCGGCCGGCACGCTCACGCTGGGCCTCATCTTGGCGGGGTTGGCCATCGGCCTCGATCAACTCGACACCGGCCAATTGGCCAACTCCTTGACCTCGCCTTGGGTCTGGCCGTTCCTCGCCATCGCTGCCCTCCTGCTTCCCTACTTCCCACGCGTCGAGCGGCGCGCGCGCGACCCGGTATTCCCCATCGAGCTGCTCGCCGCCCGGGAGACCCGCACGGCGAGCCTGCTGGCGATCGGCGGCGGATTTCTCGAAGGGGCGCTCGTTTTCATTCCGGCCATGGTGACTGTGGCATTCGGGGTGACGACCTCAACGGCGAGCTTCATGCTCCTGCCGGCTGTGGGGGCCATGGGACTGGGGGCGCCGTTGGCCGGGCGAGCTTTGGACCGCGTTGGCGCCAAGCGGGTCCTGCTCGTCGGGACGGGCCTGCTGACGGTGGCTTTGTCGCTGCTGGCTGTGGTTCCGCTGACGCAGCCGACGTTCGTCGCGCTGACCATCGGGCTCGGATTGGGACTGTCCGCGCTCATTGGGGCCCCGGTCCGGTACGTCATGCTGGAGCACGTCTCCGAATCGGCCCGAGCAAGCGCTCAAGGGGCGATCAGCATGCTGACCCGAATCGGCCTGCTCACCAGCAGTGCCGCCGTGGGCGCGCTCGTCGCCTCGCATGACGGGCTGGGCGGTTTTCGCGCGGCTTATCTGGTGAGCGCCGGCCTGTGCCTCGTCCTGTTGATCGTCACGGGGTTCCGATTGGCGGGCATAACGGACCGTGCTGAGCCGTCGGCGGAGCGCCAGCCGCATCAAGGAACTCGAGCGCGTCGTTATTCCAAGGGAGGAGGTGTGTCGTAGTGTCGGGCGATCTCGTCATCAAGCTGATCATGGTGCTGTTTCTGATCGGATTCGGCGTCTTTGTCACGCTGGATGCCAAGCGCCGCGTCTGACCGACTGACAACCCTTCAAGCAGGGGCCGAAACCGGATCTCGGAGGTATCTAAATGCGTACGGACACAGAACGGGACCAGCGCGGGCGAGTCCAAGCCGATCTCGACCTCACGAACGCCCTGGATCGGGTCGGCTGGCAGACCCGCGTCGGCCGCGGCCAACCGATCTACCGAGATGGGACGGAAGCAACCTGGCTCTATCGGGTCGATGCCGGGGCCGTGAAAGTCGTTCGGCACTCCTCGCAATCCCTCAAGCCCTTGATCCTCGACATCCGGGGCCCAGGCGAGTTCCTCGGTTTTGAGGGCCTGTTCGCCGAACGGACCCATCCCGAATCTGCTTGGGCCCTGGCGGCGACGCGGTTGACCTGTGTCCCGCAAGGGGCGTGTCGCTCGCTTATGCTCAGGCATGCGGACCTGCTCTATCGGATGATGGAGCAGGTCTATCGGATCAACGAGCAGCTCCAGGATCGACTCGTCGCCTTCGCTTATGACGAGGGCAATGCGCGCCTGGCCCAGCTGTTACTCCATCTGAATCGGAAGTTCGGTCAGCCGAGAGCCAACGGCGAGCATCTCATCGACTTGCCGCTTCAGCATCGGGACCTGGCCGAGTTCAGCGGGTTGCGCTCCGAGACCGTCAGCCGCATCCTGACGGGGCTGAGGTCCGGAGGCGTTCTGGGATCGCAGCGGTCCCGGCTCGTGATCCGCGACCTGACGGCTTTGCAGCAGTGCGCCGATGATTCCAACATCTGAGGCGACCTATGAACGATCCGGCCCACGACCATCGCCGCTCCAGCCGCATGGCCGGCCTCATCGGCAACGTCATGGAGTGGTACGACTTCGCGCTCTTCGGCTACTTCGCCCCGTTTATCTCCGATCTGTTCTTCCCCGGCGGAGGCGGCCTCAGCTCGTTGTTGGCGACGTGGGGCATCTTCGCCGGCGGCTTCCTGATGCGACCCGTTGGAGCGGTCCTGTTCGGCACGATCGGCGACCGGATCAGCCGTCGCCGCGTGCTGGTGCTGTCGGTGGTGTTGATGGTCGTGCCGACGTTCACCCTTGGACTCATTCCCACATTCTCCGCCATCGGCGTCGCGGCGCCGATTCTGCTCACGCTCGTTCGATTGATTCAGGGATTGTCCGTCGGCGGCGAGTTCAGCGGGTCCGTGACGTATATGGTCGAGACCGCCCCCGCCAATCGTCGCGGTTGGGCCGGCAGTTGGGCCAACGTCGGCAGCATGGGCGGCATGCTGCTCGGCTCGGGGCTTGCGTCGTTGGTGACGACGCTGCTGCCCACGCCGGCGGTGCAGTCCTGGGGCTGGCGGCTGCCGTTCCTGTTGGGCGCAGCCCTCGGCATCTATGCCTACACGCAAGTGCGCCAACTCCACGAATCCCACATGACGCATCGCGAGCAGACCCACCGGGCGCGATCCCCACTGCACGAGGCACTGACAAGGGATCGCTGGAAGACGATTCAGGCCGTGCTGTTCGCCTCGGGCTATGGCGTCATCTTCTACATCCCGCTCGTCTACCTGCCCGACTACATCAACCGCTTTACCGACATGGCGCTGGCGATCGCGATGCAGATCAACACCGTCGCGACCGTGTTGATCATGGGGCTGGTGCCCGTCACGGCTTGGATCTCGGACCGCTGGGTGCCGCGGCGCTATCTCATCGCCGGGGCGTTCGCGGTCATGGCCGCCCTGAGCGCGCTGTTGTTCGGCCTGCTCCAGACCGGGGCGACGGGAGCCGTGGCCGCGGCCCAGCTCGTCTTCGCCGTGTTGATCGCCGTCCCCTTGGGCGTCGCACCCGCGCTGCTCGTGGAGCTGTTCCATCGCGTTGATCGATTGACCGGCTACTCCATCGCCTACAACATCGGCCTCGGCGTGGTCGGCGGGACGACGCCGATGGTCGTGACCGCGCTTATCGAGACGCTCGGCACACCCTATGCGCCCGCGTTTTACCTCATGGGTTGGGCGATTGTTGCGACCGTCGCGCTGCTGTTCATGCGACCAGCCATGGTGAGCACCCCCGAATCGGCGGTCTTCGATGCCCCGTCACCGTGATAGCCTTTTTGCGCTGCTGCCCTTTGACCTGATTCCCGATCTCTATTCCGGTTCTCGGTCAACTGGGCAATGCCGTCATTCTGCCCTTGCTCGTGATGGTCGCTTTCCAGCGCTAGTCCCACGAAAGAAGGATCTATCATGACCGTTCGGATTACATACTGCCAACCATGCCGATTCTACGGCCAAGTGCTGAACGATTTGCAGAGCCTATAAGGGTAGTATGACGATTCGTGCGGAAATATACGCTAAGGCGGGAACGCGGATCGGTTGCAGAAGTCAGGGCTTATGCGACGGTCGCAAACTCGACCGTTCCTGGATGACAAAGGTGGCAGAAATTACTGACCAATGCGATGGGGTCGCAAAAGATAGTGGTCCATCCCCTCCGTAGTCGATGGCCAAACCCGCTTACCGTATAAATTCACGCGAATCGTCGTGGTACCCTGGATAGGGGGAGAAGGAGCTGCCCGTCCACTCCCAGACGTCGCTGAACACTCTCTGGGGGACCGACGACCGTGACCTCGGTTGCTCGGGGTCCAAAGGCGCCGGATGGAAGCGTCCGTCGTCGAGAAAGCGGCCCACGGCGTCGCGGGTTCCGTCGAGCGTCGCCGCGGCGACCTCCCACTCCGCCTCGGTCGGCAGTCGCGCGCCAGCCCAGCGGGCGTAGGCGTCGGCCTCAAAGAAACTGAGATGGACGACGGGCTCATGGGGGTCGAGCGGCCGCATGCCGCCGAGCGTGAAGAGTTGCCAGCGGCCCGCGCCGTCGCGTTCCCAGTAGAGCGACTGCGTCCGGCCCTCAGCCTCCAGGAGGTCCCATCCGGCGTCGAGCCACAGCTCCGGGCGCTCGTAGCCGCCGTCCTCGATGAATGCCAAGAATTCCCCATTGGTGACGGGCCTGGAGGCGACCTGGAAATCCTCCAGCCAGACGTGGTGGCGCGGCCGTTCATGGTCGAAGGCGAACGCCGCCCCCGAGTGGCCGATCTCATGGAGGCCGCCCTTAAAGCGATGCCAGCCGAGCGGAAGCGCCGCCGACGATGCCCCGTCGGCGTTCGATGAGCCTGATCGCTCGTCACGCGCCCGGTACGCGGGCCGCAGGGGGTTGCACCAGAACGCGTGCTTGAGGTCGCGCAGGATCAGCTCCTGGTGCTGTTGTTCGTGTTGGAGGGCGATCTCCAGCCGATGAGCCAATTCGGCGTCAACTCGATCCGACTTGTCGCCCAACAGCCGGCGAATTCGCTCGCCGACGGCATGCCGATAGCGATAGACCTCGTCCAGGCTCGGCCGAGACAGCACCCCACGCTGCCGGAGATCGAACCGCCGCCCGGTCGAGTGATAGTAGGAGTTGAACCAGTCGTAACGGGCGTCGACGGATTCGTAGTCGGGAAGGTGCCGCAGCACCATCGTCTCGGCAAACCAGGCCGTGTGGGCCAGGTGCCACTTGACCGGGCTGACGATCGTCGGCATGGACTGGACCAGGCAGTCCTCCGGCGTCAGCGGCTCGCACAAGCGCTCGGTGGTTCTCTGCCCTTGAGCGAAACGGGCGATGATCTCGCTTATCTCGGTCAAGGTCCGAGGCATCGCGAGCACCGTCGGCGGAGCTGCCACGGGTCAGACCGCAGCCGACGCTGCCGTCTGCCGACGGACGTCGATCTCGATGCAGCCCTTGAGCGTGTTGGTGTTGATGCAGGCCCGCTCGGCGATCTCGATCACCTTCCCGAACAGCGCCTCGTCGGCCGGGTCCCCATAGACTTCCATCGTGGCCGACTGAAAGACAGTCGGATTGCCGCCCATCTCGCCGTGGACGACCACGCGCATGTCGTCGACCTGGAGATCTCGGGCGTTGGCCGCCTCGATGAGGTTGCTCATGAAGCAGCCGCCCAGCGCCAGCAGCAACATCTCGCCTCCGATGGGGCCGCGGTCGTGGCCGCCTTTCGCCTCGGGGCGATCGATGAGCACCCGGTGGTCCCGGGCGATGCCCTGTGACGTCGGCGTGTCCCCGATCTGTTGGATCTCAACGCTCGGATTGGCCATGCCGATCACCTCCGTAGAAGATTGAACGCGGTTGAACCCGTTATGGCCGACTACCCTCAGAGCCTTTCGACCAGCTCGCCGAGATCGCGAACCGTCATATCGGGCTCATATCCCAGTTGCTCGGTGGGTTGCCCCGATCGATTGATCCAAGCCGTCCAGAAGCCGAAGCGTTTCGCCCCGGCCACGTCCCACCCATTGGCCGAGACGAAGCCGATCTCGTCGGCGCCGTATCCCAACCTCTGCAGGGCCAAGTCGTAGACGCGCGGGTTCGGCTTGAACGTCCCCACGGCGTCGACGCTGATGATCTCTGTGACGAGCGATTCCCAGCCGGCGTGCTCGACCAGTGACGCCAACATCGACGGCGTGCCGTTGGAGAGGATCGCCCGTACTGCCCCGGCCTCGCGCAGCTCCGTCAGGGCCGGCCCGGCGTCCGGGAACGGGTCGAGGCGGAGATAGGCGTTAATCAGGCGCTCACGACGGTCGGCGCCCAGCGTCACCTCGTGCGTCCGCGCGGCGTACGCCAGGGCGTCGGCCGTCACCTGCCAGAAGTCGATGTAGTCATCCATCAGGCCGCGCAGCCAGGTGTAGGCCAGCTGTTGGGCGCGCCAGGTTCGGCTAAGGGCTTCACCGTGGTTCGGGAACGCTGCCTCACAGGCGCGGGTGATGGAGCCCTCGACGTCGAAGAGCGTCCCGTAGGCGTCAAACGCGAGGACCGGGAAGCGGGTCATGACGCATCCTCTCCCGTCAGCTCGCCAGACAATGACGGCGGGAACGTCCGCTCGCCGTCCACATAGACGTCGACGACCTCGTCGTAGAAACAGATCAGTCCGGCGATGGAGAGCGCTTCCGGGCTCGGGTGTTCGTAGCACCAGGCGGCGTCCTCGAGCGTCGCCTCATCAAGCGGGACCGACCAGTAGCGTGACGTCACGCCCTTGTAGGGACAGGCGGTCTCGCTGTCGGTCGGGACCAACGCCTCCAGGTTGACGTCGGCCTTCGGCAGGTAGTAGCGCGTCGGCAGACCCGTCTCGAACAGCAATCGAGGGCGATGCGAGTCGGCCAACTTCACGCCGTTGGCCCAGACCTCGACGTGGCGCGAGCTCGGCCGCACGTCAATGCGGGTGTAGGGGTCCTTCGGGTGGACGAGGATCTGCTCGTCCTCCTCGAACCAGGCGTCCAAGGCGTGCCAGTCGAAGGCGATCAACCCGCTCAGATCGAGGCCGTCGTTCAGGCGGGCCGGATAGGCCCACGCGCCATGCTCGACCGTGCGCTCGCCCACTTGGATGGACCAGTAGCGCGCGTCGCCCTTGCGCGGACAGTGGGTCGTGCGATCCGTGGGGACCAGGAGGTCCGTCCGGACGTCGTCGACGGGGAAGTAATAGACCGGCGTGTGGCCCGTCTCGTGGAGCAGCATCGTCCGGTCGCTGTCCACGAGGGTTTCTCCTGCGTACCGTCCACGGACCCGGCGCGGAAACGCCTCGAGGGCCAGACCCCGTTCTGGATCCGTCTGTTCCGGAACTCGGTCCGTTGTTGCCCGCACGGCAGGGGCGAGCCCCGAGGCGACGCGAACGTCGGAGCGGGCTCTGTGGCGGTCGGGCTCAGACATGGGGGTCTCCCGAGGCGCCGAGGTGCATCGCCCCCCAGGCGAAGAGCGCATCCAGCGCGGGCTCGAGGTCGCGGGCTTTCCACGTTGGGTGGTACTCCCAGCGCGGCGGATGCTCGTGATAGAGCCTCCGGCAGACGAGTCCGCTGCGCTCGAGGCGCTTGAGCCGATCGGCCAACACGTTGGTCGGAATCCCTTCCGGCGACGCTTGGAACTCGCCGTAGCGTCGCTTGTCGAACTTGAGCATGTCCCGAACGACGATGAGCGTCCAGCGGTCGCCCAACAGATCGAGCGTGCGGGCGATGGGACAGTCGGATCGCTCGGGGACGGCGTTCGTTTCGCTCGATGTCATTGACGGGCTCCTCGGTGTATCCACGTCATCGTCGACGTCATCGTCATGATATGACTTGCCGAATGCAAGTCCTGTAAGCCGACTTACAGAAACCGCGCTGTCGACCCGTTATCGTCGAATCCGCTTGCACGCTGCAAGCCACTGGAACCGACATGCAACTTCATAAACCTAGAGGAGGGACAAGACCCATGGCCACCGCCCAGAAGACAATGTGGTTCGAGAAGCACGCCCCGGAGATGGCCGCCAAGTGGGACGCGTTCGGCGACGCGATCAACGAGGGCGAACTCGACGCCAAAACGCGCGAGCTGATCACCGTGGCCGCCACGACGGTGCTGCGCTGCAATCATTGCACCAAGGCCCACATCCATCGGGCCAAACAGGCCGACGCCGACGAGGAGGAGATCTCCGAGGCGCTCATGGTCGCGTCGCTGATCTCGAGCGGCACCCAATTGTTCTGGATGACCGAGGACTACGAGAAGCTGCTCGGCCAGAACGGGGACGCGCCCTGGTTCGCCGAGCAGACCGACTCGATGGGGAACGAATGGCTCAAGTTCCACGATAAGGTCTACGAAGACAGCGCCCTCGACCGCAAGACGAAGGAGCTCATCGCCACGGCCGTGGCGACGCTCGAGCGCTGCACCCACTGCACCAAGGGCCACATCCAGGGCAGCCTGGAGCACGGCGCCAGCAAGGCCGAAGTGAGCGAAGCGATCATGGTCGCATCCTTCTTCGCCGCCACCACCCAACTGATGTGGATGATCGAGGACTACGAACAGCTGTTGGGCTGACGATCGGCCCATGCCAAAGCGATACGCGAAAGGATTTGCCCATGACGTCGACTCGCTATCCCCGGCTCTTCTCGCCGTTGCGGCTTGGACCGCTGGCGCCGGCCAATCGCACGGTCGTCGCGCCGATGACGCGCACGAGCGCCACGGATGACGGCCGCGCCACCGCGGAGATGGCCGACTACTACGCCCGCTACGCCCGCGGCGGCTTCGGCCTGATCGTCACGGAAGGGACCTACATCGACGAGGCCCATAGCCAGGGCTACGCCCGCCAACCGGGGCTGGCCCACGACGCTCACGTCGACGCTTGGCGAGCGGTCACCGACGCCGTCCACGCGGAGGGCGGCGCGGTCTTCGCCCAACTGATGCATGCGGGGGCGCTGGCCCAGTTCAACCCCTATCGCGACGAGACCGTCGCCCCCTCAGCGTTCCGGCCGCCGGGCGAGCAACTGTCCAACTACGGCGGCAGCGGGCCTTACCCGACGGCACGCGCCCTGACGTACCCGGAGCTGGACGAGGTCCGTCGGGCGTTTGCCGAGGCGGCCGTGCGCGCTCGCGACGCCGGCTTCGACGGCATTGAACTCCACGGGGCGAACGGCTACCTGCTTGACCAGTTTCTGACGGCCTATATCAACGACCGCGAGGACGCCTACGGCGGCCCCGTTGAGCGCCGCGTCCGCTTCCCCAGCGAGGTCGTTCAGGCCGTCCGCGAGGCCGTCGGGGCCGATTTTCCGATCGGCATCCGCATCTCGCAGGCGAAGGTGAACGACCCCGAGCACCGCTGGCCCGGCGGCGAGCGCGACGCGGCCGTGATCTTCAGCGCGTTGGCCGAGGCCGGCGTCGACGTCATCCACACGACCGAGCCCGACGCGCTCGCGCCCGCGTTCGGCGACGACCATAGCGAGGGCGCGACGCTCGCCGCACTGGCGAAGCGTTACGCCGACGTGACGGTGATCGCCAACGGCGATCTGGCCGATCCGGAGCGGGCCGAAGCGGCCGTCACGGACGACGCGGCGGACTTGGTCGCACTGGCACGAGCCGCGCTCATCAACCCGGATTGGCCGCGGCGCGTGGCCGACGGACAGCCGTTGCAGGCCTTCGATCCGGGGGTCGTCACGCCGGCGGCGACGCTGGCCAACCAGCGGGCTTGGGAACGGCGCCGGTCGGCGGAGACGGTGGCCGTTGGCCACAGCGGCAATTGATCCCCGATCCCCAATTGGCGACAGGACGGCTCGTTCTGGCGATCATGGCTCGGGTCGGCTAGGGTCCCCCTGGGGTGATCCGATGGTGGAGCAAAGATCGGAGCCACAGAAGAGACCGAACATCGACATCGTCCGCGACCTGAAGGCGAACGAGCAGAAGCTGGCGCTCCATCTAGAGAACGGCGAATCTCTGACGGGCACGATCGCGCTCTTCGACCGCTACAATCTCCTCTTTGACGACGAGGGTGGCAAGCGCTATTGGGTGCCGAAGGGCGCGGTGGCGTATGCCGAACTGCTGTGAGTCGACTCACGGGGAGCAGAGCGCCGTTTGTCGAGACGTATCGATAACGCTACACTTGGTCCGTGACGGCCCGTGCCGACCGTAGCCCGAGACGGCGAGTTCGCCTTCATCGTGCACACGCGGGAGCTGCCCTTCGAGCCGCCCCACGTTCACGTCGTCTTCGGGGGCGACGAGGTCCGCATCGAGCTCGGCGCCAACCTCTTCATGGAAGCCCCGCCCGAAGGCAAGCGCCGGGCCATCTTGAAAGCCTATGAGCGGCATGTGGACGAGATCCGCAGAATCTGGGAAGAGATCCATGGCTCCTTGGAAGAGGGTTGATCCATGACGACGGCCACGACCTACGTGCACGGTGCGGAGCGCATGGTGACCGCCGCCCGACTGACCTCGAGTGGGCTCTACGTTCGATTCGCCGACGAGCGCGAGGGCGTCATTCCGTTCCGCGATCTCAAGCTCTCCGGCGAAGCGGATCACGTCATGCTCCCGCGGCCCCACGTTATTGAGATCCATCTGGCCGACGGCAGCGTTGAAGAGGTCCCGTGGGACTTTGCCCGCCACTACGCCGACGACGGTTATCGGGCACGATCCGAAGCCCTCGCCCAGCGCGGACGGCAGGTTTTCGGCGACCGGCTCAAGGCCCTGCGCGTGGAGAGCGGCCTGACCCAGGCGTCGCTGGCGGGGCGCGCCGGGATCAACCGCGTCACGATCGCTCGGATTGAGTCGGGTGAACAGCTTCCGCGGTATCAGACGCTTTCCGCCTTGGCCGAGGCGCTTGGGCTCCCCATCGAGCGGCTGTTGGTGGGCGAGGACGCCGACTGAGAGCCGTCGTCCTTGGAGCGCAAGCGGAGTGGCCCGCGCGGTCTGCGTGAGCGGCGAGGCCAAGTTAGACTTTACGATACGTATTTGCTCCGAAGGCGGCCCCGAGAAACCTTGACCCCTTGGCGAGCGGGGT
>JBDGQO010000029.1:0-2745 GCA_042219045.1 Bipolaricaulia bacterium
GAAATAAGACCGGAAACACAAAGGTAGCCGGAATGGCCACCGAGCGCACTCGGGATGAGTTCTTGGCCAAGGCGTCGAAGGCTCTGCAGGGGGAAAATCCGTCTGCGGAACAGATCAGCACCGCCATCGAGGCCCTCGATAAGATGCGTGAGTACGTGGAGCCGAACGCGGAGTCCTTGTACTATCGCAGTCGGGCTCACCTCAAGGCAGGGCGGTACGAGCAGGCCATTCAGACTGCCCGGAGAGGTCTCGACATGCACCAGGGGAGTCGGAGCGACGCCGCAAAGTACTATTTTGTTATTGCGGAGTCACAAAAACAGCTCGGGAATAAGGCCGAGGCCTGTGAGACCTACAAGAATGCCACCTACGGCGACTACAAGGCCCGGGCGGAGCACTACCTCAAGAATGAGTGCCAGTAGTCCGCGTCGTTCTCGCGGAAGATGAGCCCTCTGCGGAGCCCGGTCCTCTGACACTTGTGAGTCCGCTCCGCGTTACCACGCAGAGAAAGCCCGTGCCGGTTCGAGGCACGGGCTTTTCTGCGTAGAGGGACTTCCCTCAGACGCTCGTTCCGCACTCTACACGGTCCGCTGGCTCCCGAGGTACACGAGAAACACGAGAAGCACGGCCGGGACGAGGACCGATGCAACCGTGAGCCACTCCAGCCCGGTTCCCGCGGGCGCATCGGTCTGGAACCCAGTCCCACGCTGAAGCACTGTTGAGAGCACGATCAAGATCGAGAACAGCATATCAGACCTTGAAGGTGAAATCTGAACGGTCGGTGGTGGAGTTCAGTCGGAGCAGCCAACCCCTGCTCGCGGCCCCGACCGAGCCGACGCTTCACTGGACCGGCGCTCCGCAAGCAGGCTCGTCGGCAGAGGGTCACAGGACGAGGGTGCCCCGTATCGGAGTTGCTCCCTCGCGTTTCTCGCACCCCTCTCCGGCCCCGCGTTGACGGCGCCCGTCATCACGAAGGGGAGGGGCAAGAAGAGCCGGTTTACAGAGAGCCGTTCACGGGTGGTTGGCGCACCACGGCGTCCCCAGAGCCCGTGCGTTTGGCCTGACGATTCTCCACGTCGGCAATCACGTCGCGCAGGATGTCGTCCATCGTGAACTGAGGATCGTACTCGATTGTCGACCTCAACTTCGACAGATCTGGGGTGCGCCGCTGCATGTCTTCGAATCCGTCCCCGTAGACCTCCTCGTAGGGGACGTTCGTAATCTCAACATCGGCCCCGACGAGCGCCCGGACGCGCTTGGCCAGCCTCTGGATCGAGATTTCCTCCCGACGGCCCACGTTGAACACTTCTCCCTCGGCGGTCGGCACGTCTAACAGTCGCGTGACGGCCCGCACCGCATCGGCCACGTGGACGAAGCAGCGCGTCTGCGTCCCGTCGCCGTGCACCTTGAGGGGCTTTCCCGCCAGGGCGCGTTCCACGAAGGACGGAACGACCATGCCGTAGCGCCCCGACTGGCGGGGCCCCACGGTATTGAAGAAGCGCACGCAGAGAATGGGCAGTCCGTGCTCGTCGTGGTACGCCTGCGCCAGAAACTCATCCATGGCCTTCGAGCAGGCGTAGGCCCACCGCCGCTTCGTCGTTGGCCCGAGGGTGAGGTCATCCGCCTCACTGAGCGACTCCAGGTCCCCGTTCCGGTCCATTGCTCGTCCGTACACTTCGGAGGTGGACGCTAAGAGCGTCTTCTTGCCGTGGTGGCGGGCTAGTTGCAGGACGTTCTCGGTGCCCCGCACGTTCGTCAGGATTGTGTCCACGGGCTGCTCCATGATGCGCCCCACCCCAACGGCCGCCGCAAGATGCACTATGCGGTCGCACGCGGCGATGCACTGCCCAAGCGTGTGCCGATCCAACACGCTGCCAACGGTGAGGGTAAACCGGTCGTGGTCGGATCGGTGACGGACATTGTCGAGACGTCCCGTTGAAAGGTTGTCGAGAACGTGCACACGGTGACCCTGCTCAAGGAGTCGGTCGGTCAGGTGACTACCGATGAACCCAGCCCCACCGGTAACGAGGTACCGCATATTACGCGCTGTTGTTGGTGTCAGAATGGCGAGAGACTCAGGGGCCTACGATTCGGTCAAGAATCCTGCCAGGATGGTACATGCACTCCCCTCGCATTCCACATTCCAAAACGTATAGTAGGGGAGAGTAACTACAATTGGAAACGTCCCCAAGACCCGTCGCCAAAAGATCGTAGGGGGATCACGGAAGCTTTTCATTGGAAAGCGGTCTGGCGGATGCTTGTCCCCCCTGGCAAGTATCCGGGGCGCGCCCTGAAAGCACTCGTGCTGCAAGCAGCATGACTCGTTTTACTCGGCCCTCGCGTTCGCTCCCCGCGCACTCTGAAAGCACTCGGTCGCATCGCTCCCAACGCTGGGGCGTCGTGAATCTCGCGTAGGAGGACTTCTGCGTTTGCCCAGTGGTTCCACTACAGGATCCATCCAGGCCCCCTTTCGCAGCTTCGACCGCTGCGTCCCGGCCATACATCGATCCACCAAGGAGCCGCTGCTCCCTTCGAGGAACCGCAGGCAGATTGGAGGAGAGGATCACGGGCAATCTATCGGAACTGCGGGGATCTGTGGAGGGGCCGTGCTTCGGTTGTCGACACGGGGTTCTTTCTCTTCGGGACGCTATTCCTTGGGCCAGGCAGTCTCCTCCGGCAGCTCCGCGTCGGGAGGCTGCAGGACGAGTTCATCGGGGAGGTCGTTGACCTGATCCTCGGGGTTGACGA